>JAODND010000036.1 GCA_025465465.1 Frankiales bacterium
AGACCGCTGGTCTGGAGTTGCTGGGCCGCGCGCGTCGCATCAACGTGTCGAAGGACGAGACGACGATCGTCGAGGGTGCCGGTGACGCCGACCAGATCCAGGGTCGGGTCAACCAGATCCGCGCCGAGATTGAGAACTCCGACTCCGACTACGACCGCGAGAAGCTGCAGGAGCGGTTGGCCAAGCTGGCCGGCGGCGTTGCCGTCATCAAGGTCGGAGCGGCGACTGAGGTCGAGCTCAAGGAGCGCAAGCACCGTATCGAGGACGCCGTTCGCAACGCGAAGGCCGCCGTCGAAGAGGGCCTGCTCCCGGGCGGTGGCGTGGCTCTGGCTAACGCCGCGCTGACCGCGTTCGACAACCTCAACCTGACCGGTGACGAGGCCACGGGCGCCAACATCGTCCGGGTCGCGCTGACCGCGCCGCTCAAGCAGATCGCGATCAACGCTGGCCTCGAGGGTGGTGTCGTTGCCGAGAAGGTGGCGAACCTGCCCGCGGGCCACGGTCTGAACGCGGCCACTGGCGAGTACGGCGACCTGGTTGCCCAGGGCGTCGTCGAGCCGGCCAAGGTCACCCGTTCGGCGCTGCAGAACGCCGCGTCGATCGCCGCGCTGTTCCTCACCACCGAGGCGGTCATCGCCGACAAGCCCGAGAAGTCCGCTCCGGCCATGCCGGGTGGCGGCGGCATGGGCGACATGGACTTCTAGTCCTCGTACGCCGCAACGGGCGGTCCCTCCTCGGAGGGGCCGCCCGTTGCGCATGTCAGCGGCGGTCGAGGTAGGTCAGGGCGCGCTGAGCGGCGTGCCAGCCGGCCATCCCGTGGACGCCCGCACCGGGCGGCGTCGAGGCGGAGCACAGGAAGACGCCCGGAACGCCTGTCGCATAAGGGTTTCGCGCGATCCGCGGACGCCCGATGAGCTGGCGCAGCGAGTTGGCTCCGCCGGCGATGTCGCCGCCCACGAGGTTGGCGTTCTCGGCGGCAAGGTCGGCAGGCGTCCTGACGGCGGTGGCCTCGATGCAGTCTCGGACGCCGGGGGCGAACCGCTCGATCTGGGCGATGACAGCCTCGGTGGCATCGCCGTCGTATCCCGCCGGGACGTGGGCATAGGTCCAGACCGGGTGCAGGTCGCCGACCGACCGGCTGGGATCGCACAGGTACTGCTGCCCGACGAGCACGAACGGACGGGCCGGCATCCGGCCGGCGGAGATCTCGGCCTCGGCGAAGGCCACCTCCTCGGCGGTGCCGCCCAGGTGGAGGGCCCCCGCGCGCCGGCAGACCTCGTCGGTCCAGGGAATCCCGCCCCGGACGGCGAGGTCGACCTTGAACGCGCCTGGACCATGCCGGAAGTGCGCATAGGTGCGCTCGGGCAGCCGCGCGATCCGGGTGGCCGCTGAGGGACTGGTGTCGAGCAGCACTACCTCCGCGTCGGGCAGCGAGGACACGAGGACACCCGTCTCGATCCTGCCGCCCAGCGAGACGAGCAACGAGGCGAGGGCCTTCGTGATCGCGTGCGACCCGCCCGCTGCCACCGGCCACCCGTAGTGGTGCCCGGCGCCGACCAGCATCACGCCGACGCCGGAGGTCGCCGGTCCGGTGAGCGGCACGAAGGCGTGGGCGGCGTTGCCGGCGAACAGCGCCTTTGCCTGCGCGCCCTCGAAGCGCCGCCACAGCCACGACGCCGGCAGCGCGGCACGCAGACCGAACCGGGCCATCAGCAGGGGGTGGCTCGGCATCCGCAGCAGCGGACCCAGCACGTCGGGAGCGAGTGTCTCGAAGCGGTCCACGAGCGGCCCGAAGGTCCGCTGCCAGCGCGGGCCGTCGGCCCCGAGACCCGTTGCGGTGTCGGTGATCGAGCGCACCATGACGGCCGCGGTGCCGTCGTCGAGAGGGTGGGCCAGGTCGACCTCCGGCCACTGCCAGACCAGGCCGTGGTCGGAGAGCGGCAAGGTGCGCAGGTAGGGCGAGGCGATGCCGAACGGATGGATGGCCGAGCACACGTCGTGCGACAGGCCGGGGACGGTCAGCTCGGCGCTGCGGGTGCCGCCTCCGATCTCGTCAGCGGCCTCGAGGACCGTGACGTCGAGCCCGCGCTGCGCCAGCACGACCG
The DNA here is from genome assembly GCA_025465465.1 of Frankiales bacterium. GTDB lineage: Bacteria > Actinomycetota > Actinomycetes > Mycobacteriales > SCTD01 > RYN-111. The sequence continues at coordinate 2,106 of JAODND010000036.1, forward strand.
CGGCAGCGAGCCCGTTGGGCCCCGCTCCCACGACGACGGCCGTCGTCACGACTGCACGTGGACCGGCAGCAGCTCCCAGGGCTGCGCGGCAACCATGTCGCGGACGAGTACCTCGCCTCGCTCGAGCTCGCCGGTGGCGGCGTCCACGAGCCGGTAGCGCTGCGCTTGCCGCTGGATCGGCTGCGACTCGAGCATGACGACCCGGACCTCTCCTGGCTCGAAGTGGCAGCGCTCCTGCAGGGCCGCGACGAGGTTCTCGTTGTGCATGTGGCCATCGCCGAAGTTCCAGCCGAGCACGACCCCGGCGACCAGCTCGCCCTCGAGCAGCAGGTCGCTCTCGTCCGGCGCCAACCGGTCGACCAGGCTGAACAGAGCGCGTCCGTGGCTGTGCATCGAGCGGAAGGCGTAGCCGATCCAGATCGGCAGGACGGCCTGCTCCTTGCCGTAGAACGCCTCGAGAGCGTCGTAGGGCATCGGCGCGGCGCGCACGGTTCCCTCGGTGAGCTTGCCGAGTCCTGAGGGCGTGAACAGCCAGACCGACGTGTCCCAGTTGCCTGCGTAGTAGCGCATCGCCGGCAGGAAGCTCACCAGGTCGGGGCGCACGTTGCCCAGTGCCACGGTCGAGACCACGACCACGAGGAGCAGCACGAGCGGTGCCGGGTGCTGCACGTCGGACAGGCCCAGGCCGGCGTGCTTCACGAACAGGTTGCCGATCGCGAACATCATGAAGACGTTCCACTCCAGAGGCACGCCCATGGGCATGCTCACCAGGATGTTGAGGTGGAACAGGATCATCACGATCGCGGCGACCGTCGTCACGGTTCCGCCGCGCGACGTGATGAGGACCAGCGGCACGACGTACTCCACCGCTGTGCTGCCGTGCGCGATCCACTCCGTCAGCCGGGACGGCCTGAGGTCGTCGGGCACGTGCCGGTGCAGCCGGCGGGTCAAAACCGGGCTGCGCATCAGCGGCGAGTTGCTGAGCATCGTCGCGACGACGTTGGGGAAGTGCCGGTTGAGCTTCGAGGTCGCGGCACCCCACCAGATGCACAGCAGGACGAGCTTGGCGCCGACGATCGTGTCCGCGCCGCCGAACAGGAACGCGATGGCCAGCGTCCCGTACACCTCAGAGCGCGCGGCCAGGAAGATGGTCTTGTCCCGGAGCCCGATCGCCGCCAGCAGCAGGAGCACCGTGATCACCTGGGCGTCGGGCAGGGACCCGAGCAGCGCCCAGAGCAGGGCCGCGACCAGACCGCCGTACAGCGCGACGTCGAGCGGTGTCCGGGTCGTGCCGCGCAGACCGGGCAGCTGCCACGGCGGCAGCCGGATGGTCCCCGGACGCAGCCAGTAGAGGAACGAGCCGAGCGGCGGTGTGATCCTGAGGTTGAGGGGGCCGAAGCCGCAACCGAGGCCGAGGACCTCGAACAGCATGGTCCAGAGCACGGCTTTCTCGAAGACGACCGGCAGCGACCACCAGCTGCCCACGTGGGTGAAGCCGTCGACCCCAGGGGTCGACAGGGCGAAGGCCATGCCGACGAGGACGTACAGCGCGATCTTCAGGGCGTACAGGACATAGACGACGTCGGGCGTGCCGAAGCCGTACTCCGCGACGTGCCGGGCCATCGGTCGCAGCCGCTCGCTGCGGGTCCCGCGGGCCCACTCCTCGAGGTCGAGGGTGGGGAAGTGCGGTTGCGTCAGGCCCATTGGCGCATGATGGCCTAGTGACACGACGCGTGCCCGGAGGGTCCCTGTCCTTGGCCACGCTGGTGCTGGCGGCAGCCTGCTCGAGCAGTACGACGGCGACGCCCCCCGCGCCGACGCCGACCCCTGTCGTGACGACCGCGAGCCCATCGCCCTCGCCTGCCCCCACGCCCACCGTCGGCCCGGACGGCTGCCGCTACCGCCGGCCCCTGCCGGCCGGGTCGGTGGTGTCGGTCATCGGCGACAGCTACACGACAGGTGAGCCCGGCAAGGGTGGCGTCGGTGCCAAGGGGTGGCCGGCGATCCTGGCACGCAGGACCGGGTGGACTGTGTTCAAGGACGCCCAGGGTGCCAGTGGCTACCTGAGCAAGGGCTTCACGGGGAAGGCCTACGACGGGCTCATCTACCTCGACCAGGTGCGCAAGCTGCCCGCGCAGCACCCGGACCTGGTGATCGTGTTCGGCAGCGCCAACGACCTGGGGCACACCGGCCCGCCCTACTTCGTCGACTCGGTGCGCAAGACCCTGGAGGCGGTGCGCCGGGCAGCGCCCGACGCCTACGTCGTGGTGGCCACGTCGTTCTGGTACGACGACCAGCCGCCGGCCGAGATGCTCTACATCGGCCAGGTCGAGAAGGCCGAGACAGCGCGCCTCGGCTGCGCCGTGTTCCTCGACCCCATCGCGGAGAAGTGGTTCGGCGACCGCTACCGGTATCTGTTCGTGCCGAACAACGACCACCCGACCGATGCCGGGCACCTCCGGCTCGCCGACCTCTGGCAGCGCGACCTACGAAGGCTCGGGCTGCTCGGCTGAGAGCGTCACCGCGATCTCCGGCCCGAGTTCCCAGCCGGCCTGGAGCCTCAGTTCGTCACCGCTCCAGAACGATCCGGGGTCGTAGAAGGCCGACGGCCGCTCGTCGCCCAGGACGCCCATGGCCTGGTAGGTGCGGGCGAGCACGTCGGCACAGAACGCGGTCTCGACGGACGTGCTCTGCCGCGCTCCGGGCACCCGGGCGCGCAGCCAGCCGCCGGCGAGCTGAGCGGTCGACGGGAACGGCGTGCCGTCGAGCCGCGCGACGGTCTGCAGGACCGCGTCCTCGGTGTCGGCGCCGACCGGGCCGGTGAGCTGCCGGAACCAGGCTCGCTGCCCATAGCGGTAGGACCAGGTGAGCACCGCGTCCCGCAGGTCGTGCAGCTGCACGCCGCGCTGGTGCCTGCCCGCCCACAGGTCGGGCAGCGACTGCCCGAGCTCGGCGTGCCACATCAGCGGCGGCAGGTCGTCGAGGACGACGGCCATGCCGACGTGGTTCACGGGCGCGTTCGTGAAGGTCCGGATGACGCGATCGGCCCCGGAGCGGCCGCGGAACAGCCACACATCCCCCGTCCGCGCCAGCGCCACCGCTTCGTCGAGTCCCACCACGCCCGTATCGTCGCTCACCATGCGGTTGTGGAAGTGGCTGGGGCTCGCGGGGCTGGCGGGCGTGGCGGCGACCGGGGCGGTCGTCGCGCGCCAGGAGCGCCAGCGGCGGGCCTACACGCCGGACCAGGTGCGGGACCGGCTGCGGAAGCGGTACGAGGAATCGGGCTGACCCCGCGTTCGTCAGGCAGGATGAGCGCATGACACGGTTGCACCATGGCTGAGGCCGAACCAGGCTGGTTCCCAGACCCCACCGGCACCTTCGAGCACCGCTGGTGGGACGGCCAGAAGTGGACCGACAACGTCGCCAGCAAGGGCGAGCAGTCGGTGTCTCCGATGAGCGCGGGCTCGCTGCCTGTGCAGGCCTCGTCGCCGAAGCAGCTCGACAAGCAGGCCCAGCAGGCCGGGCTGGCGCCTGGTCCTGCGGGCGGCGGGACGATCTTCAGTGAGCCCATCCTGGTGGTGAACCAGAAGGTCAAGCTGATCGAGGTCACCAACCAGTACTCCGTGTATGACCAGGCCGGTACGCAGCTCGCGTCGGTCAGCGAGATCGGGCAGTCAGCCCTCAAGAAGGTCGTCCGGCTGCTGGGCGAGTACGACCAGTACTTCACCCACCGCCTCGAGGTCCGCGACCTGTCCGGCGTACCCGTGCTGCACGTGACCCGTCCCGCGAAGCTGCTCAAGAGCAAGGTCATCGTCGAGAAGCCGGGTGTGGGCGAGGTCGGCCGGCTGGTGCAGCAGAACGCGATCGGCAAGATCCGGTTTGCACTGATGGCCGGCACCGAGCAGGTCGGGGAGATGCGGGCCGAGAACTGGCGGGCCTGGGACTTCGCGATCGTGGACGCGTCCGGGGCCGAGATCGCCCGCATCAAGAAGACCTTCGAGGGAATCGCCAAGACCCTGTTCACCACGGCAGACAACTACGTCGTCCGGATCCACCGGCAGCTCGAGGACCCGCTGCTGTCGCTCGTCGTCGCCAGTGCACTCACCGTCGACACCGCCCTGAAGCAGGACAGCCGAGGACTCAACTGATCCCGTGACCGATCTGGAAGCCCGCTACGCCGAGCTGGAGGCGGCCGCGGAGGAGAAGCGTCGCGCCCGGATGCGCCGGCAGCCGCTGATCCTCATCGCCCTGCTTCAGTTCCTCGTGGTCGGGATCGGGCTCGTCGCGGCCGTCGACCTGCGCCGGCTCGAGACGCCGCAGGGGGTGGCGCTGCGCTGGACCCAGGCCGCGACGTTCGGCAGCTGCGACGACTACCTGCACTTCTCGATCGGCACCTCCATCGGCACCGACGACCGGTCCCGGGCCGAGCTGTGCCGTGCCCTGCGGGCCATGACCGAGGACGCCCGGCTGAACAACGCCCAGATCGGGCTCGCCGTCCGGCACGTGAGCAGGCACGGGTCGACGGCCGTCGTCAGGCTCGACGTCAGTCACAACAAGGACGTGCGGCACGCCGTCCTGGACCTCCGCCGCGCGGGCGGTCGCTGGGTCGTCGTCCGCGACGCCACCTCGTGCGCGACCGTGGCGTGCGCGTAGTTTTCCCTGCATGGCCACCGACGTGCAGCGGCGCGAGCACGACTACGAGATCACCGTCGACGGCACGCACGCGGGTCTCGCCGCGTTCGTGGAGCGACCGGGTGTCGTCGTCTTCACCCACACCGAGATCGACGACGCCTTCGAGGGCCAGGGCGTCGGGTCGGTGCTGGCCCGCGCGGCGCTGGACGACGTCCGTGCCCGCGGCCTGAAGGTCGATCCGCGGTGCCCGTTCATCAAGGCCTGGATCGAGCGGCACCCCGACTACCAGGAGCTGGTGGCATGAAGTCGTACGAGGCACCGGGCGTCGTCGTCTCCTTCGACGCGGAGGTCTGCCAGCACGCCGGGATCTGCGTACGGGGCCTGCCGCGCGTCTTCGACACCACAGCCCGACCGTGGATCCAGCCGGCCAACGCGACGGTCGACGACGTCGTCAGCCAGGTCGAGATGTGCCCCAGCGGTGCGCTATCCGTGCAGGTGACCGACGGGGGCGATCGGCAGCCCTGACACCTCGCAGACCCAGAACGGGTCGGTGCCGAGGTCAGGCTCGACATAGAGCCGGTGGTCCTGGTGCTCGGGGCACATCGGCCAGGTCGCGTCGCGCTCGTCGTTCACGGCCTCCTGCACGTCCTGGGCGAGCAGGCAGGTCAGGTACTGCTCGCCTTCCGGCCACTGGCTGACCCACCAGTCGCGCTGCTCCCAGCACCGGTCGACGACATCGGCGTGCAGGCCACGCAGGTCACGCACCACTGCATCGCGGGGCTCGTCGTCCACAGAAGGGAACGTAGGACAACGACGGGCCTGCGTGCGGCCGATCGTGGTGACATCCCGAGCGAAAGGAGCGGACAGGTCCTCCAGGAGGCGGGTGTCCCGTCGGCCTGGCTCGACGGACGGGCCCTGCCCGGCCCATGATGCACGGCATGGGTCGATACACGAGGGCAGAGGTCGACGAGGGGCTCGCGCACTACGACGAGGTCGTCGCGGAGTGCACGCGGTCAGGCGACTGGGCGCCGTTCGCGGACGTGTTCACCGAGGACTGCGTCTACACCGAGCATGCCTACGGCGTCTTCCACGGCCGCGAGGCGGTGCGGGAGTGGATCGTCGGCGTGATGGCACCGTTCCCGCACATGCGGTTCCCGCAGGACTGGGTCGCCTACGACGACGAGAACGACGCCGTCATCATCGGGATCCAGAACGTCCTCGATCACGACGGGCAGACGTTCGGGTTCCCCAACTGGTCGCGGCTCGTCTACGCAGGCAACGGGATGTTCTCGTCGGAAGAGGACGTCTACAACCCGGTCCGGGACGCGCCGCGCGTCGTCGGCCAGTGGATGAAGGCCGGCGGCAAGCTGGCCGCGCCGGTTCCGTCCGTCGCCCACGGTTAGGGCGGTGCCAGTTCCCTGATTCCCCGGCGATCTCGGCCAGCAGGTTCAGGGGCAGGTGTCATGTCGTATGCCCTTGAACCCCTTGCGAATCCAGTCCTTCTCCCGGATCTCCGAGCCGCAGGCGTGACATGTCGTTCCCGGCTCAGCGTGCAGGGCACCATCGACTGGTTGTTCAGGGGCGGCCTTTCCCCCACGATTCGCGAGGGCAGCAGTGCCCGCTGAAGGACCGCCCGCACCCATGCCTATCGCACCACCGATGCCGGAAGCGTCCGTCATGTGTTCGACGCTAGACCTTTGCGGTCCCCTCGGGAAGCGGTCGGCAACGCGCTCCTGGTACGTCAAGGGTGTGGCGGCTCGTCCGCCCTCGCAGCTGACCTATCCGGCGAGCACGTCGTCGGCGTCGACGATCGTGTAGGGGTAGCCCTGCTCGGCGAGGAACCGCTGCCGGTGCGCGGCGTACTCCTGGTCGACCGTGTCGCGTGAGATGACGGTGTAGAAGTGCGCGGTGCGGCCGTCGGCCTTGGGGCGCAGCACCCGGCCGAGGCGCTGAGCCTCCTCCTGACGCGACCCGAAGGTGCCAGACACCTGGATGGCCACCGCCGCTTCCGGCAGGTCGATGGAGAAGTTCGCGACCTTGCTGACGACGAGGCCGGGGATCTCCTTCTTGCGGAAGGCGTCGAAGAGGATCTCGCGCTCGGCGTTCTTCGTCGAGCCCTGGATGACCGGCATCTGCAGCGCCTCACCGAGCTCGTCGAGCTGGTCGAGGTAGGCGCCGATGACCAGCACCTGGTCGCCCGAGTGCCGCTCGACGAGCTTGCGGATCACGGCCACCTTGGTGTGGGCGGTCGCCGCGATCTTGTACTTCTCCTCCGGCTCGGCCGTCGCGTAGGCGAGCCGCTCCGCGTCGGTCATCGTCACGCGCACCTCGGTGCAGTCGGCCGGGGCGATGTAGCCCTGCGCCTCGATGTCCTTCCAGGGCGCGTCGTAGCGCTTCGGCCCGATGAGGGAGAACACGTCGCCCTCCCGGCCGTCCTCGCGGATCAGCGTCGCGGTCAGGCCGAGCCGTCGGCGCGACTGGAGGTCGGCCGTCATGCGGAACACCGGTGCCGGAAGCAGGTGCACCTCGTCGTAGACGACCAGGCCCCAGTCCCGCGCGCCGAACAGCTCGAGGTGCGCGTACTCGCCCTTCCGCTTGGTCGTCATGATCTGGTAGGTCGCGATCGTGACCGGCTTGATCTCCTTCTTCTCTCCGGAGTACTCGCCGATCTCCTCCTCGGTGAGCGAGGTCCGCTTGAGAAGCTCCGACTTCCACTGCCGGCCGCTGACCGTGTTGGTGACGAGGATCAGGGTCGTGGCGCCCGCGCGGGCCATCGCGGCAGCGCCGACGAGGGTCTTGCCGGCACCGCAGGGGAGCACGACGACGCCGGAGCCGCCGAGCCAGAACCCATCGACGGCGAGCTGTTGGTAGTCGCGCAGGTGCCAGTCGTCCTGCTTGAGGGTGATCTCGTGGGCCTCGCCGTCGACATATCCGGCGAGGTCCTCGGCGGGCCAGCCGACCTTGAGCAGTGCCTGCTTGAGCCGACCGCGCTCCGAGGGAAACGCGATGACCGTCTCGGGGTCGAGCCGGGCACCGAGCATCGGGCTGACCTTCTTGGAACGCACCACCTCCTCGAGGACCGCCCGGTCGGTGGTGCGCAGCACGAGGCCGTGGACCGGATCCTGCTCCAGCCGTAGTCGGCCGTAGCGGTCCATCGTGTCGGCGACGTCGACGAGCAGCGCGTGCGGCACGGCATAGCGGGAGAAGCGGACGAGCGCGTCGACGACCTGTTCGGCGTCGTGGCCGGCGGCGCGGGCGTTCCAGAGGCCGAGCGGCGTGAGCCGGTAGGTGTGCACGTGCTCCGGCGACCGCTCCAGCTCCGCGAAGGGCGCGATGGCTGCCCGGCACTCGCCCGCGAGCGGGTGGTCGATCTCCAGCAGCAGCGTCTTGTCGCTCTGGACGATCAGCGGGCCTTGCTGGGGTGACTCAGTCATGCGGTCAGTCCTCGATCTCGGCGACGCCGGTGATGCGGTGCAGGGAGAACGTGCGGTCCTCCTGGCGCAGGTGGTCGAAGGCGGTCACGTAGCCCCCCTCGACGGTCCTCGGCTCGACGACCCGCGATGTGGGACGACCCTGCGCATCCACATAACCGAGCCACACCTGCCGTCCTTCCCGAGCCGCCTGGTGCAGGAAAGCGGAGGCATCCGACACCGAGCGCACCGTCACGGGTGCGCGGCGGTTGGCCCGGGCCGCGAGATCGCCCGCACGCAGCGCCCCAACGGCCAGCCGGGCCTGCTCATCGGGCAGCGCCTGGGTCTCGCCGTGCCGGATGGCCCGCTGCCGGACGGCCGTGCGCCGGGTGTCGCTGCGCGCGACCAGCAGCGCGCCATCAGGAGCCTCCGGCGCCGGCGCGTGGCCCATCGCGCGCAGCACCTCGAGCACCTGGGTGATCGACGCGGCGCTCGTGACGACCGTCGGTGCCAGTCGGCGCAACCCGAGCACCTCGGCCTTCTTCGACGCCATCACCTCGTTGAGCAGCGCCTCGTCCTCGCACCGCAGGTAGCTCGCGCTGGACCCCACCCTGAGCAGCCCGTGCCGGCGTGCGACGTCGTCGATGAGATAGCTGAGCCCTTGCGGCACAGGGGTTCTCGACCGGGTGCGGAACAGCGCGTGCAGGTCGGCGGCGCTGCGACCGGCGTCGAGGGCGCGCCGGACCGAGGCGTCGCTCACCCGGTAGACCGTGGCTCCGCCCGTCGACTCCACATCGGCGACCAGGGCCAGCTGCCGGGCAAGGTCGCGCTCGAGCGGACCCGGGGCGATGACGGTGAGGTCGGGCTGGACGAGGACGTGGTCGAGCGGCTCCGGGAGCAGCTCCCGCAGCGACCGGGCGGCATCGCGGTCGCGGCCGTCGAGGAGCAGCCGGGCGAAGGTGGACAGGCCTTGCCGGCCGCTGAGGCCCAGTGCAGCCACCTCGCCGAGCACCCAGCTCGGCAGCACGTCGCGAAGCCGCCCTCCCCGTCGGGGGGAGCGCCACGAGAGCACGCCGATCACGACGTCCTCGCTGACGGCGTGGCCCTCGGGGGTCTCGCGGAGCAGGTCGAGCACGCGCCGTCGGTCGGTCGGCGCGCTGGACCGCTCGACCTCCTGGGACAAGGCGGCGAGGGCCTTGTCGCGTTCGTCCCGCATGCCGACGAGCGCGGGCATCCGCGTCATGCCGACCCAGGCGCGGGCGAGCTCGACCCAGCGGTCCTCGGGTGGCATCGCGACCCACCGGTCGAATCCAGGTGTGGGCAACCAGTCAGGGTCGACGCTCGGGGTGTTGTCGACGAGCCCCGCGGCGAACGCCACCTCGAGCAGGAGCGCCGCAGCCGAATCGGTGACATCGAGCTCCTTCGCGGTCCGCTTGAGGTCGCGCACTCCCAGGCCGCCCGACCTCAGGACCGAGGGAGGGTCGTCGGCCCAGCTCTCGAGCAGCTTCTCGACCCTTGCGACCACGTCGGCTGCCTCGTGCGCCGCCGCCCGGTCGACCTCCTTGGTCCCGACCTTCGTGGTCGTGAGCGGGGGCGGTTGGTGGGCCGCTGAGGGCGCGCCGCGCACCAGCAGGCCGATCTCGCGCGGCAGCTCGACGGTCTCGTCGTCGATGGCCACCAGCAGCCCCCGGCTCAACAGCCAGCGGACCGGGCTGTCGACGTCCTCGACCGACGTGATCCGACGGGCGTCCTTCACCTTGCCGTAGGGCGGACCCGCCGCCAGCTGGCCCACCACCGCCTGCGCCTGCTCGCCCCCCGCGGCGAGCAGGTCGCGCACTGCCGTCGGGTCGGTCAGCAGGCTCAGCACCGCGTCCCGCCCGGTGACGTCGAGGGCCGCCTCGAGCGCCTGCAGGCGGGCGCCGGTGTGGTCGGCGAGCAGGACCGCCAGCGGTCGTCCCAGGCCCGTGCCCCCGGACAGCACATCCCGGACGCTTCCGACGAGGTGCCAGTCGGGGTGCCCGCCCCAGATCAGGGCCAGGTCCTCCAGCGACTCGGCGGCCGCCTTGTCGAGAAGGGGCAGCGGGTCCTCCGACACCGCCAGCGTCTCGAGAAGGCTCAACCGGTAGGCGTCGAGACCGTCGAGTGCGCGCAGCACCGACAGCCGCACCGCGGCGCGGGAAGCAAGGACCCCGACGTCGGGAGGGATGGGTACGGCGAGATCGGGCCGTCCCTGGAGCAGCCGGGCGAGACGGTCGTCGGGCCAGGCGCGCAACGCGTCCGCAAGAGAGCGCGGGCCGTTGCTGGTCATCCTGACAACGGTAGTCGCGGTTTGAAGCGGCCGCGCCGTCGGGAACAGGCTGTGCATGCCTGATGACCTGCTCACAGACGAAGCCGTGGACGAGGCACCGGAGCCCGAGGACGCGCCGGACCCGGTGGGTCCAGGTGGCGCACGTCCGGACGAACCGCCCGCGTCACCGGTGCCGCCGGTGCCCGGGGCGACCGGCCCGGGCCAGGAACTCGCCGAGGGTGAGGGCTGAGCACTCCACCGGAGACCTAGAGTCGCGACGTGGACCCGGTTGAACAGGTGCTGGACGAGCTGCGGCAGCTGGGGTCGGTCCTGGTCGCGTTCAGCGGCGGTGCCGACTCCGCCTTCCTGCTCGCTGCCGCGGTCCGCGCGCTCAGTCCCGACAGCGTCGTCGCCGCCACCGCGGTCAGTCCATCGCTGGCGCAGTCGGAGCTCCCGGCAGCGCAGGCCTTCGCGGCCTCCCTCGGCGTCCGGCACGTCACACCCGCGACGCAGGAGCTCGAGCGCGAGGGGTATGTCGCCAACGGCACCGACCGCTGCTTCCACTGCAAGGCCACCCTCGTCGACACGCTGCGACCGATCGCCGCACAGCTCGGACTGGCCCATGTCGTGACCGGCACCAACGCCGACGACCTGGTGGCCGGCTTCCGACCCGGCATCCGCGCAGCCGCCGACCGGGGAGCGGTGACCCCGTTGCGCCGGCTCACCAAGCAGCAGGTCCGGGAGACGTCGGCCCGTTGGGGGCTCGTCACCGCGGACAAGCCGGCCCTCGCGTGCCTCGCCAGCCGGATCGCCTACGGCCTCGAGGTGACGCCGCAGCGGCTGTCCCGCGTCGACCGAGCGGAGACCGCCCTGCGCGCGCTGCTGCACCCCCGGCACGTGCGCGTGCGGGTGCTCGCGGACACCGCCGCCCGGGTGGAGCTCGATCCGGAGGCGCTGGCCCGCTGGGGAGACGGCTGCCTGTCCGCCGTACGGGCTGAGGGGTTCGAGACCGTCGAGACCCGGGAGTTCCGCAGCGGGTCCATGAACGCGCTAGTGGTCGCGAGCACCGAGCAGTAGGCCGAGCAGGGCGACGCCGAACCCGCCAGGGAGCAGCAGCATCAGCAGGTCGAGGCCGACGGGCGGTTCGCCGGAGCGCCCCGCCAGGTAGGGCACGAGCACGACGACGGCGGCGACCAGCCCGATGGCAAACAGTCCGGCACCGACCCGGACCAGCACGTCACCCCGACCCACGCGGGAGAGGCTAGCCTCGTCGGCAACGCATCAGGCGAGACGAAGGACGACGACGTGCCCACCGGCAAGGTGAAGTTCTACGACAGGGACAAGGGCTTCGGCTTCGTGGCCCGTGACGACGGCGGCGACGTCTTCGTGCCCAAGTCCGCCCTGCCCGAGGGGATCGAGGAGCTCAAGCCCGGCACCCGGCTGGAGTTCGGGGTCGCGGCCGGCAAGAAGGGCGAGCAGGCGCTGTCGGTGACGATCCTCGACGCTCCGGCGACCCTCGCCACCGCCCGCCGTCCCGCCGAGGAGCTGCAGGTGATGGTGGAGGACACGATCAAGCTCATCGAGGCCAAGGTGCAGCCGTCGCTCCGGCGCGGGAAGCACCCCGACCGCGAGACCGGCAAGCGGGTCGCGCAGATCCTCCGCGCGATCGCCACCGAGCTGGAGAGCTGACCGTCAGACCTGCTGGATCAGCTCGAACTTCCACTGCCCCGTGATCTTGGGGACGTCCGTGGCGCTCGCCGGCACGTGGTCGACGGTGCGCACCTCGAGCCGGATGAGGCCGGCAGTCGGTCGTCCGGTGAACACCACGTTCGGCAGCGCGAAGTAGTGCTTCGTGTTGATTCCGGTGATGTTCTGCTTCGCGTCGACGTCGTAGAGGTACCAGCCTGGATGGGTCAGGTCGCTGTCGACGTCGATGCCGACGAGGTCGCCGTCACGGACCCGGATGATCTCGTCGTGCGTCGGGCCGGTCCCGGGGCACTCGTTGCCGCTGACGAGAGTCCCGCGCCCGCCGCACCACTGTTGCGCCTGGAAGTGCTTCGCCACGCCGTTCGTGACCACGGTGATGCCCGGCGACGGCTTCTGGCAGGAAGCGACGGACAGCAGCAGGACCGCACCGAGACCGAGATGGACGAGACGTCGGGCGGACATGCGGGTGCTCCTGGAGACGTGGTGGACTGTGCAGGTGCCAGGGATGCGTCGGAGGCTGCGCGGACTGACCTCGAAGGTATCGGGAGCCGTTGCCCCTCCTCCTGCTGCGCGGGCCGAGCCACAGATCAGCGACACTGGATCCGTGCCTGATCTCATGGACGCCAGCCTCCGGGACGCCGTCGACCTCGCGCGCGCGGTTGCGGTCGAGATCGGCGGGAGCGCCGTGGGCGACTACCTCGGTGCCGAGCTCGAGGACGAGCTCGTCGTCACGCACTCGTTCGCGACCACCGACAAGGCCTATGTCGGCTGGCGCTGGAGCGTCACGGTCGCTCGCGCGGACGGCAGCGACGAGGTCACCGTCGACGACGTGGTGCTGCTCCCTGGAGCGGGTGCGCTGATCGCGCCGGCCTGGGTCCCGTGGAGCGAGCGCGTGCAGCCGGGCGACCTCGCCCCCGGTGACCTGCTGCCGCCGGCCCCGGACGACCCGCGCCTCGTCCCGGCGTACACCGACACGACCGATGAGCTCGCCGCCGCGGCCTTCTGGGAGCTCGGCCTGGATCGTCCCCGAGTGCTCGGGCTCGAGGGCCGGCTCGACGCCGCGGACCGCTGGTACGAGGGCGAGCCCGGCCCTTTCAGCGCGATGGCCAAGCAGGCCCCGGGCCAGTGCCTGGACTGCGCGTTCCGGCTGCCGCTCGCCGGGGGGCTGAGTGCGCTGTTCGGTGTCTGCGCCAACGCCTTCGCGCCCGACGACGGCAAGGTCGTCGCCCTCGACCACGGCTGCGGAGCGCACAGCGAGACCGCGGTCGACACGAGCCAGACCGCCGGGATGGTCGTCGAGGACGAGGAGCTCGAGCTGGTCGTCGTCGCGCCGTCGCCCGACGACGAGACCCCGGACGGGCACGCCAGCTGAGCTTCGCCCGAGCGGAAGCAGACCTCGACCCGGTGTGACGAAGTACCGTTCTGGTATGGGTCTCCTCAACAAGCTCAAGGGCGAGTTCGTCGACATCGTCGAGTGGACGGACGACACCCGCGACACGATCGTCTGGCGCTTCCCGCGCTATGACAACGAGATCAAGAACGGCGCCCAGCTCGTCGTCCGCGAGAGCCAGGTCGCGGTGTTCGTCAACGAGGGCCAGATCGCTGACGTCTTCGTGCCGGGGACCTACAGCCTCGAGACGAAGAACCTGCCGATCCTCACCACCCTCAAGGGCTGGAAGTACGGCTTCAACAGCCCCTTCAAGGCCGAGGTCTACTTCGTCAGCACCCGCCAGTTCACCGACCAGAAGTGGGGCACGCAGAACCCCGCGATGATGCGCGACACCGACTTCGGCATGGTCCGGGTGCGGGCGTTCGGCACCTACACGATCAAGGTCGACGACCCTGCCGTCCTGCTTCGCGAGCTGGTCGGCACGGACCCGCGGTTCCAGACGGAGGAGGTCGCGGAGTTCATCCGCCAGTCGGTGGTGGCGCGCGTCGTCACCGCGCTGGCGACCTCGGGCGTCGCCGTGCTCGATCTGGCAGCGCATCAGAACGAGATCGCCGACCGGCTGGCGCCCATCATCAGCGAGGACCTCAAGCACCTCGGCCTGACGATGCCGCGGTTCGTCATCGAAAACGTCTCGCTGCCGCCGGAGGTCGAGGCGGCCATGGACAAGCGCACCTCGATCGGGGTGATGGGAGACCTCGACACCTACACGAAGTACGAGGCCGCGACCGCCATCGGTGACGCCGCGAACAACCAGAGCGGCATCGCCGGCGCTGGTGTCGGGATCGGTGCGGGTGCCGCCCTCGGCGCCCAGCTGGCCCATGCGCTCCAGCCCACCGCCGTACCCGCTCCGGCCCCTGCCGCCGGCGCTGGGGCCGCCGCCCCGCCGCCGCTCCCCGGCACCACCCAGTGGTATGTCGGGGAGGCCGGTCAGCAGGTCGGGCCGCTGTCCCCCGCAGAGGTCGTGGGTCGTCCTGGCATCACCGCTGACACCCTCGTCTGGAAGGCCGGGATGGCGAGCTGGACCCGGCTCGGCGACGTGGCAGAGCTCGCTGGTGCGGCGCCTCCGCCGCTGCCGCCCGCGTGACGACGGCCTCCACCGGGCAGCATCAGTACGCCTGCTCCTCCTGCGGAGCCGCGCTCGAGTTCAAGCCCGGCACGTCAAGCATGGTCTGCCCCTACTGCGGGGCGACGGTCGCGATCACCGCGTCGACCGACAGCACCAAGCACGACTACGTCGCCTATGCGAACGCGCCGCACCCGCCGGTCGAGACGCTGCCGGCGTTCACGGTGTCGTGCCGCAACTGCGGCAGCTCCCAGACCACGACGGCGATTGCCGGGCGGTGCCAGTCGTGTCGAGGCGCGATCGTCGTGACGGACGACCTGGGCGGGCAGCTGAAGGCACCGGACGGGGTGGTGCCCTTCGCCATCGACGACAAGCGGGCGGCAGGCTGCTTCAAGGACTGGGCGTCGTCCCGGTGGTTCGCGCCCAACGCGTTCAAGAAGGTCGGGACCGCGGAGTCGATGCGCGGCGGCTACCTGCCGCACTGGTCCTTCGACGACAAGACCACGACCGACTACACCGGTGAGCGCGGCGAGCACTACTACACGACCGAGACCTACACCGAGAACGGTCAGACGCACACGCGACAGGTGCAGCACACCGCTTGGTACCCCGCGTCGGGACGGGTGCAGCGCGAGTTCGTCGACGTCCTGGCGCCCGGCGTGACGGTTCCGGACCGGGACACCCTCGACGACCTGGGACCGTGGTCGACCGCCGGGGCCACCGGCTACGAGTCGGAGTACCTGGCCGGGTACGACGTGCCGCGCTACTCCGTCATGGCCGACGCGGGCTTCGTCGACGCCAAGCAGGAGATGGCCAGGGTCATCGAGGACGACTGCCGCGCCGACATCGGCGGCGATGAGCAGCGCGTCGAGTCGATGACGACCGCCGACGCCAACCTGCTGTTCCGGCTGCTGCTGCTCCCGCTGTGGTTCGCGACCTACGTCTTCGCGGGCGCGACGTACCACGTCTACGTCAACGCCAACACCGGCAAGGTCATCGGCGACCGGCCCTACTCGAAGGTGAAGATCGCCTTCGCCGTCCTCGTCGGGCTGCTGGTCGCGGGCGCGATCGCCTACGTCTACGTCCGGAGCCGCTCCTCCGGTGGGTGAGAACGTGTTCTACCGTCGTGACGTGGACCTCGACTACGGCGTGATCGACGCGGACAACCACTACTACGAGGCGCTGGACGCCTTCACGCGGCACCTCGACCCGCGACACGGCGATCGGGTCATCCAGTGGTGCGAGGTCAACGGCCGGAGGTATCACGTGGTCGGCGGTCGCGTGAACCACGCGGTCGTCAACCCGACCTTCGACCCGGTCAGCCTGCCCGGCGCGATGGTCGACTACTTCCGCGGCAACCCCGACGGCCGCAACCCGCTGGACTTCCTGCGCGAGCGCGAGCCGATCCGGCCCGCCTACCGCGATCGCGACGCCCGGCTCGTGGCGATGGACGAGCAGGGCGTGCAGCAGATCTGGCTCTACCCGACCCTCGGGATGCTCTATGAGGAGGAGCTCAAGCACGACCCCGGCGCTGTGTCGCTGATGGTCACTGCCTTCAACCGCTGGATCGAGGAGGACTGGGGCTACGGCTACCAGGGCCGGATCTGGGCGGCTCCTTACATCTCGCTCGCCGAGGTGGACGTCGCCGTCGCCGAGCTCGAGCGGGCGGTCTCACTCGGCGCGCGCTCGGTCGTCATGCGCGCCGCCGCGCCCACGACGCGCGACGGTCAGCGGCCGGCCAGCGACGAGGCCTTCGACCCCTTCTGGGCGCGCCTGCAGGAAGCAGACATCCCGCTGGTCGTGCACGCCGGCGACGCCGGCTCGACCTGCCTGCCCGGATATGCGGGTGGCTCGTTCTCCACGTCCTTCAAGGGTGCCGGCCGACCACGGATCACGCAGCTCACGATGGAGCGCTCGATCCACGACTTCCTCGCCTCCATGGTGTTCGACCAGCTCTTCGACCGCTTCCCGCGGCTCCGGGTCGTGAGCGTCGAGAACGGCGCGCAGTTCCTCCCCGGGCTGCTCAAGGGCCTCACCTCGGCGCATAAGAAGATGCCCGGCTACTGGAAGACCGACCCGGTCGAGCAGTTCAAGGAGCGCGTCTGGATCAACCCGTTCTGGGAGGACGACGTCCATGAGGTCCTCGCCGCGATGGGCCCGGACCGGGTGGTGTTCGGCTCTGACTGGCCGCACATCGAGGGGATGGCGTCGCCGCTCGACTATCTGGTCGAGCTCAAGGACGTCGACCCCGCCGTCCAGCGCCGCGTCCTGCGCGAGAACGCCCTGGAGCTGATGCGCCCGCAGTAGGCCGGTGCCCTTCGACGGCGGACCGCAGCAGGCTGGCCGCAGACCAGCGCATCAGCTCGGTGGCCTCGATCGCGCTGAGCCCGCCGATGTCGGTGAGCCACACCAGGGGCTCGATGCCGCACACACTCCGGACCGCCAGCACGAGGCGTCGCAGCTCGTCGTCCGGGAGCGTGCCGCCGAGCGGCTCCAGTGCCTCGGTGATCCAGCCGATGGCCCGGCCCTGCCGGAGCGGCAGGTCACCGGGGGAGTCCTCCAGCGACAGCCGCAGCATCGTCCGCTGCTGCGACTCGGTCTCCATCAGGATCCGGGTGAACTCGCGCATCACCAGGTCGAGCCGGGCGGCCACGTCCTGCGGCGGGTCGTCGCCGAGCAGCGAGGACGTCGCCGTCTCCGGGTGCGCCGCTCCGAGCAGCGCGCGCTGACTGGGGAAGTACCGGTAGGCCGTCGTGCGCGAGATGGCGGCGCGCTCCGCGACAGTGTCGACCGTCGGCACCTTCCCCTCCGACACCAGCGACCGGGCCGCGTCCACGAGCGCGGCGCGCGTGCGGCCCTTCTGGCTCGCGCGGCCACTGTGCTCGTACGGCGTTGACACGGCCACGATGGTACAGCAGTCTCTTCATGGTACATAAGTCCCATGAAGGAGGATGACGATGACGGAAGCCGTGATCTGCCAGCAGGACGAGGGCGCCCGGCGCTGGTTCTACGGCGGTGGAGTCCACACCTGGAAGGTCACCGCCGAGCAGTCGGGTGGCGCCTTCCTGCTCTTCGAGGACGACCTCGTCGCGGGCAAGCGCACGCCGTTGCACCAGCACCCGGATTCCGACGAGACGTTTCTCATGCTGGCGGGCGAGATCCTCGTCCACCTCGACGGCGAGGAGCTGTCCGTGGGCCCGGGCGGCGTGGCGATGATCCCGCGTGGGGTGCCCCACGCCTTCCTCGTGACCTCGCCGACGGCCCGGATGCTGTGCCTGCAGACGCCGGGGTGCGGCCAGGCCTTCTTCTTCGGCGCCAGCCACCCGCTGGCGGACTCCGAGACCGACGGTCCGGTCGACTTCGACAAGGTGATGGCGTCGGCGAAGGAGAACGGCGGGATGGTGCCGCTGGGACCCCCGCCGTTCGCGGCCGGCTGATCGGGCTACCTCCCTGTCCGTTTCGCCCGCGTTTGCCTACAGTGGCGGGCGTCACACCCCCGGGTGGCAGCTGATTCCCAGCGTCGGAAGGCCCCCACCGTGCGGCGAGCCCCTCTCGCAGTGCTCTGCACCACCACCTTGCTGCTGTCGTCCGGCTGCGCTGCCCGCTTTGCCCGCAGCGACGGCAACGACAGCACCTCGCTGTCCCAGGGCGGTCTGCCGGCGGCTCAGGGCGGGACGACCGGCGCGGCGGGTGGCACGACCGGTGGGCTGCCGCGGGCGGACAGCACCGGCGGCGTCGTCGTCGGTGGCTCCGGAGGGACCTCCGGCTTCTCGACGGGGGGCTCGACCTCCACGAGCGGTAGCTCCACCTCCGGCGGGACCAGCTCCGGCGGCGCGACTGGCACCTCAGGCGGTGCCACCTCGGGTGGCACGACCGGGCCCTCGGTGGTGCCGGCCGGAAGCCAGACGGGCGTGACCAAGACCTCGGTGAAGATCGGGCTGTTCGTGCCCAAGACGGGGGCGGCGCCGGTGCCCCCGACGATCGACAAGCAGGCGCAGAACTACTTCGACTACGTGAAGAGCAAGGGCGGCATCTACGGCCGCAACGTGACGGTCACGATCTATGACACCGGCAGCACGGAGGCCGGTGCCCGCACGGCCGTGCAGCAGGCGGTGAGCGACGGGATCTTCGCGGCGGTGTCGCTGGACCGGATCTCGGTCGAGGGAGCTCTGGTGACGGCGTTGCACAAGGCCGGCATCCCACACCTCATCAACCAGATGCCGCACGCGCAGGCGATCCCGGACGACGGGTTCTACGTCGGCACCGACCAGGTGCACAACGGCGTGCAGATCGCCGACTACATGAAGGACCGGCTCCACGTCACGAAGGTCGGTTTCGTGGGCGAGAACGACCCGACGGCCTATCCGGCCCGCGACGCCTTCGTCGCCGAGGCGAAGCGCATCGGGCTGCAGGTCGTCCACAACGAGGTCGTCGACGGCATGGGCAACCAGTTCCTCGCCGAGGCGCAGAAGCTCAAGACCGACGGCGCGCAGTCCGTGTGGCTCTACGTCGCGCCCAACAACGCCATCAACATCAGCAAGGAGAGCCAGGCTGACGGCTATCACCCGACCTGGGTGAGCAGCTCGATCGCGTGGGGTTTCAACCTGGCGCTCACTCCGGCAGCGGGCGCCCTCGACGGTGCCCGGTCCTTCAGTCCGTGGGGCGGCCTGAGCGATCCCCGCTACGCGACGTTCAACAGGGTCAACACCCAGGGCAAGACGACCCAGGACAAGGACATCGGACTTGCCGCGTGGGGCTTCGGCCAGATCATCTCCGCCGGGTTGCACGGCGCCGGCCCCGACCTGGGGCGCAACAGCTTCCGGGTCGCGATGCAGAACCTGCGCACCGGCACCAAGGACGTCGTGACGGGCGCCGCGATGTGCTGGCCGCCGCTCGACTTCACCGGCGGCAAGAGATACGGCAGCGGTGACCGCACCATCGTCATGAAGGTCAAGGGCTCTGGGGCCTCGGGCAACTCGGTGTGGGCCACCGAGTCCGACTACGCGGCGAAGTACTAGTGCTCAGCGCGCTCGTCCTCGGGCTGGCCTACGCATCGGCCTACTCGATGCTCGCCCTGGCCGTCGTGCTCATCTACTCCGGCACTCGGGTGCTGTCGCTCGCCGTGGGGGAGATCGGCGCCTTCGGCCTCTACGCCGGGCTGTGGTCGCACGACAACGGCCTGCTCGGGGTCCGCCCTCCGGTGTTCGCCGCGGCGCTGGTCGCGATGCTGATCGGCGGTGTCCTGGGTCTGGTTGTGGAGCGCCTGGTCATGCGGCCGCTGCTCGGCCGTCCCGCGCTCGACAGCCTGGTGGCCACCCTTGCGGTGGCGCTGTTCCTCGCGCTGCTCGAGCTGAAGCTCTATGGCCTCGACCCGTTCCCGGCACCCTCGCCGGTGGGCGACGGCTCCGTCGAGATCGGCGGGGCCACGCTCACGGTGACCGAGATGACCCTGCTCGGTCTCGCGGCGGTCGTGGCGCTCGGGCTGTGGCTGTTCCTCACGCGCACGTCCTTCGGCCTGGCCACCCGGGCCACGACCAGCGACCCGACGGTCGCCAGGCTCCTCGGCGTCCCGGTCAACCGGGTCTACGTCTTCTCGTGGGGCGTGGCGGGTCTGCTCTCCGGCGCCGCCGCGGCGCTGCTGGCCAACCTCACGGGCTCGCTCACACCGTTCTCGTTGACCAGCGCGCTGCTGAGTGCGCTTGCCGGTGCGGTGATCGGCGGGCTGGACAGCCTGGGGGGTGCTGTCGTCGGCAGCCTGGCTGTCGGGCTGGTCAACGGGATCGTCGGCTCCCGGGTCGACCCGACCACCAGCGCCGGCGTCATCTTCGTCGCGGTCCTCGTGGTGCTCGTCGTCCGTCCCCGCGGACTGCTCGGGAGCGCCCGTGTCGCGGCGTGACCTGCCCAGCCGGGTGAGCGGCCTGGCGCTGATCACGGTGGTGCTCCTCGCACCCGCCTTCATGAACGTGCCCCAGACCGCCATCGTCACCTCTGCCAGCTGCGTCGCCCTCGTCGCGCTCGGGCTCGACGTCCTCGTCGGCTCGACGGGCCAGCTCTCGCTGGCCCATGCGGCGCTGTTCGGTGTCGGCTGCTTCAGCGCCCTGGGCCTGGGCACCCACGGCGCACCCTGGCTGCTGGCCTTTGCGGGTGCGGCCGCGATGACCAGCCTGACTGCCGTGGTGGTGGGCCTGCCAGCTCTGCGCATCCGGGGTCTCCAGGTCGCGATCGCGTCGCTCGCGTTCCAGCAGTTCGCACAGCAGATCCCCAACAAGTGGGACCAGGTCAAGTTCGTCGGCAAGACCTTCGACCCGCCCAGCTACCTCGCCGGCGTCACGTCCCAGTACTACCTCGGCGTCGCTCTCGTCGTCGGGGTGCTGCTCGTGCTCGCCGGCCTTCGTCGTACCCGGGGTGGCCGTTCGTTGCTCGCCGTCCGGGACGTCGAGCAACGCGCCGTCGCGTTCGGAGTCGCGACCGGCCGGACGAAGCTGTTCGCATATGCCGTGAGCGGCGCCATCACCGGGCTCGGAGGCGCGCTGTTCGCGCTGCAGCAGACCAGCGTGAGCGACACCCAGCCGTTCATCCTGCGTGAGTCGCTCCTTCTCGTCGCCATCGTCGTCGTCGGGGGCGCGCGCTCGCCGATCGGCATCCTGATAGCCGCGTTCGCGACCAAGGCCGTGCCAGGGCTGCTCGCCCCGCAGTTCGGCTCGGGCATTCAGCTGCTGATCCCCGTGATCCTGGCAGGCGTTCTCGTGCTGTCGGTCGTGCTCCAGCCGGAGGGCATCGGTGGGGTCCTGCGCGGCCTGCGCGACGAGCTCGGCGCCGTGACCGAGCGCCCGGTGCCGCGCCCCCTCGCCACCGATCCGGTGCTTGCTGCCGCGCGAGCCCGCTCGCTGCGTGAGGTGCCGCGCCCCCTGACCCAGCGGCTGCCCGTGCCCGCGCTGCTCGTCGCGAGCCAGGTGTCCGTCCGCTACGGCGGGGTCGTCGCGCTCGCCGACGTCGACCTCGAGGTCAGGCGCAACGAGATCGTCGGGCTGATCGGGGCCAACGGCGCCGGCAAGTCGACGTTGTTCAACGCCGTCTCCGGCCTGGCCCCGACGACCGGCTCGATCACCTACCGCGGCCGCGAGCTCCTCACCGCACCCGCGGCCGGTCGCTCCGCGCGCGGCGTCGCACGGACCTTCCAGGACATGGGCCTGGTCCGGGCGGAGACCGTCCGCGAAAACGTGCTGCTCGCCCAGGGCTGGATGGCGCAGTATCCCGCTGTCACCGGCATGCTGGCTCTCGGCGCCGCCGTCTCGACGGAGCGCGAGCTGCGACATCGCGCCGACCAGGCCCTCGAGCTGTTCGGTCTGGAGCACCTGGCCGACGAGCGGCTGGGCGACCTGCCGTACGGGACGATGCGGATCGTCGAGATCGCCGCGGCCGTCGCGTCGGGACCCGACCTGCTGATGCTCGACGAGGCGTCCGCAGGCCTCACGCCGGAGGAGGCGCACGCCCTCGGGGACCGCTTCCGGGCACTGCGCGACGAGCTCGGCCTCACGCTCGTCGTGATCGAGCACCATGTGCCCCTCATCGCCGACACCTGCGACTACTGCTATTGCCTCGAGTCCGGTGCCCTCATCGCCGAGGGCACGCCGGCGCAGGTCACCGCGCAACCCCGCGTGGTGGAGAGCTTCCTCGGCCGCGGCACCCTGGAGCCGGTGGGATGACGCTGCTCGAGGTGCGCGACCTCTGCTCCGGATACGGCTCCCTGCAGGTCCTGTTCGGTGTCTCCCTGGAGGTCGGTGAGGGCGAGGTCGTCGCGTTGATGGGCTCCAACGGCGCCGGCAAGACCACCACCCTGCGCACCGTCACCGGGTTGCTCAGGGCGATGTCCGGCACGGTGCACCTCGACGGTCGCCCCGTCACCGGCACCACGCCCGAGCGGCTCGTGTCCGCCGGCGTGGTGATGGTGCCCGAGGGCCGCGGCATGCTGCGCGACCTCACCGTTGCGGAGAACCTCGCCGTCGGGGCCTACTCCGTCACCGACAAGCTGCAGGTCGGGGCGTCCCTCGACCGGGTCTACGCCACCTTCCCGATCCTTCACGAGCGGCGCGAGCAGAAGGCCGGCACCCTCTCCGGCGGCCAGCAGCAGATGCTGGCCCTCGGCCGGGCACTGATGGCGTCGCCCCGGCTGATGCTCGTCGACGAGGCCTCACTCGGCCTCTCACCTGTCATGACCGAGCGGGCCTTCAGCCTCATCGCCGAGGTCAACCGCACCCTCGGGGTCGCGGTGCTCATCGTCGAGCAGAACGTGCTGGCCCTCGATCTGGCCGACCGGGCCTATGTCCTCGAGAAGGGCCAGGTGGTCGCGTCCGCCGAGGGCGACGCGGTCCGCACCATGCAGGGCCGGCTCCGGACCGCCTACCTCGGGACCGCGGTATGACCCTTCCCGGGATCGTCGCGTCCTGCTTCGCCTTCGTCGTCTTCGGGCTGCTCGCCCTCCCACTCCTGCTCGGCTTCCTCGCCGGGCTCCGTCCGTCCGGAGGACAGATGAACACCTCGCGCACCCGTCTCTGGGTCGGCCTCGGCGTGCTGCTCCTGGCAGCCGTCGCCGGCGGTGTCGGCTGGTACCGCATCTCCGGCGAGCCGCTGCTCAACCGGCAGCTCCCGTTCCTCGCCAGCGCCGGGATCGTCGTGGTGCTGCTGTCCGTGCTCGGCGGCAGCCTGATCATCAGCGAGCAGCTCCGCGGCGACCAGACGCGCATCGTCGAGCTCGAGAACGCTGTCCGTGACCTCACCGAGGCACTCGCGCCGATGGTCGAGCTGCCACCCCGGACGGGCGACGAGGTCAGCGCCCAGCGAGTGCGTTCCGGCGGCGCACGCAGTAGCTGACGCCCACGAGACCGAGGATGGTCCCGGCGGCGCACATCTCGATCCACCAGTCGTGCACGTCCCGCCCGGCCAGGCTCAGGACCAGGACCACGACAAGTGCGACGAACCAGGCCGCAGTACCCGCCGCGATGATGGCGACGTCGTCGGTCTCCAGGGGAGGCGGATCGGGTCGGCGCGGAGACACGAGGTGCACGTTAACGCCTTCGACTCAACTGTCTGGCACCCTGCGGGCTCATGACGACAGCTGAGACCACCACCCCAGCCCTTCTCGAGCGCATCTTTGCCATCTCGGCCCGCGGCTCCTCGGTGCAGCGCGAGATTCGCGGCGGCTTCGCGACGTTCTTCACGATGGCCTACATCGTGGTCCTGAACCCCATCATCCTGGGCAGCGGCGTCGACAAGTACGGGCACCACCTCTCCGTCGCGCAGCTCACCACCTCGACCGCGCTGGTCGCGGCGGTGATGACCGCCATCATGGGGCTGGTCGGCAACCTGCCGCTGGCGATCGCGACCGGTCTCGGCCTCAACAGCCTCGTCGCGTTCACGATCGCGCCGACCATGTCGTGGCCCGACGCGATGGGGCTTGTCATCATCGAGGGGCTCGGGATCGTGATCCTCGTCGCGACCGGTCTGCGGGAGACCATCCTCAACGCGATCCCGATGGCGCTGAAGCAGGCGATCAGCGTCGGCATCGGCTTGTTCATCGCCTTCATCGGCCTGGTCGACTCCGGCTTCGTCACGACGCCGAAGGGCGCGGCCGTGCCGGTGCAGCTCGGCTCGGTCGGACGCCTCAACGGCTGGCCCGTGGTGGTCTTCGCCTTCGGGCTGCTGCTCATCCTGGTGCTGATGATCCGCAAGGTCCGGGGCGCGATCCTGCTCGGGATCATCGGCGCGACGATCCTCGCCGTCGTCATCAACGAGGTCGCGACGGTCAAGAACTGGGGCCTCACGACGCCGAAGATCCCGGACAAGATCGTCGGCAAGCCTGACTTCGGCCTGCTCGGCCACTTCTCGATCGGCGGCGGCTTCGCGCACGCCGGCATCGTCACCGCGGTGATCTTCGTGTTCACCCTGATCCTGTCGGACTTCTTCGACGCGATGGGCACGATCATCGGCATCAGCAACGAGGCGGGACTGCTCACCGAGGACGGCAAGCTGCCCGGCATCGGCAAGGTGCTGCTGGTCGACGGCGTCGCAGCGGTCGCTGGCGGGGCGGCGTCGACGTCGTCCAACACCTGCTTCATCGAGTCCGCGTCGGGCGTCGGCGAGGGGGCGCGCACCGGCCTGGCCAACCTGGTGACCGCCGGCTTGTTCGTCATCGCGTTGTTCCTCACGCCGCTCACGACGATCGTGCCGTCGCAGGCCGCCACCCCGGCCCTCGTGGTGGTCGGCTTCCTGCTCCTCACCCAGGTCAAGGACATCCCCTGGGACGACTGGGAGATCGCGATCCCCGCGTTCCTCACCATCGTCCTCATGCCGTTCACGTACTCGATCACGAACGGCATCGGTGCCGGCTTCATCGCCTACGTCGTGCTCAAGGCCGCGTCCGGCAGGGTCCGGGACCCGGGCGTGCTGCTCTGGATCATCGCGGTGCTCTTCGCGGTGTACTTCGCGATCGACCCGATCCAACGTGCCCTGACCTGACTTGTCGTTAGCATGGGTAATGACCTATGCTAACGAGGTGCCCGCTGACACCGTTCTCGCCTCCGAGCTGCGGACGACCGTCATGCGACTGGCCCGCCGGTTGCGCAACCAGCGCACCGACGACTCGCTGTCACTGAGCCAGATCGCCACGCTCGGCACGCTGTCCCGGCACGGCGCCCTGACGCCCAGCGAGCTGGCCGCGCACGAGCGGGTCCAGCCGCCGTCGATGACGCGGCTCCTCGCGAAGCTCGAGGAGGCGGGGCTCGTCTCGCGCACCGATCACCCGACGGACGGCCGCCAGGTGCTTGTCGCGGTGAGCGACAAGGGCCTGGCGATGATCAAGGCCGACCGTCGGCGTCGCGACGCCTGGCTCGCTCAGCGGATGCGCGACCTGCCGACCGAGGACGTCGCCGTGCTGCACCGCGCATCGGAGATCCTGGGGAGGATCGCCGAGGGATGAGTCCGACGTTCCGCTCCCTGAGGGTCCGCAACTACCGCCTCTTCGCGACCGGTCAGGTGATCAGCCTCACCGGCACCTGGGCGCAGCGGGTGGCGCAGGACTGGCTGGTCCTCGTCGTGTCGCACAACAGCGGCACCGCCCTGGGGATCACGACCGCGCTGCAGTTCCTCCCCATGCTGCTGTTCGGCCTGTACGGCGGGGTGCTGGCAGATCGCCACGACAAGCGCGCCCTGCTCGTCGGCACCCAGGCCGCCATGGGGGTGCTCGCCCTCGTCCTCGGGCTGCTGACCCTGAGCGGGGACGTGCAGCTGTGGCACGTGTACCTGCTGGCCGCCGGACTCGGCCTCGCGAGCTGCATCGACATCCCCACGCGACAGGCGTTCGTCAGCGAGCTGGTCGGCGCCGACGAGCTGCCCAACGCGGTCAGCCTCAACAGCGCCACGTTCAACTCCGCCCGCATCGTCGGTCCAGCAGTCGCCGGCGTCGCCATCAGCGGGGTCGGCACGGGATGGGTGTTCCTGGGCAACGCCGTCAGCTACGTCGCGGTCCTCGCGGGGCTGCTCATGATGCGGCGCGGCGAGCTGTTCGCGACCACCCGCCAGGCGCGCTCGCCAGGACAGCTCATGGAGGGGCTGCGCTATGTGCGCACCCGCCCGCGCATGTACGTCCCGATCCTGCTGGTCTTCATGGTCGGCACCTTCGGTCTGAACTTCCAGATCACCCTGTCGCTCATCGCCCGGGCCACGTTCCACGCCGATGCCGGCTCGTTCGGGCTGCTCAGCTCGGCGCTCGCCGGCGGGTCGCTGATCGGGGCGCTGGGCAGCGCCCGCCGCGCCGGGCTACCCCGGATCCGGACGATGCTGGTCGCGGCACTCGCCTTCGGGGTGCTCGAGATCGTCGACGGGTTCGCCCCGTCCTTCTGGGTGCTCGCCGTCCTGCTCGTGCCCACCGGCGCTGCCGTGCTGACGTTCACGACGACGGCCAACGCGATCGTGCAGCTCGGTGCCGAACCTCAGGTTCGCGGCCGCGTGATGGCGCTCTACCTGACGGTCTTCATCGGAGGCACCCCGATCGGTGCCCCGCTGCTCGGGCTGCTGGCCGAGCACATCGGCCCGCGCAGCAGCCTCTGGATCGGCGGCGTCGTCTGCACTCTCAGTGCGGTCGCCGCAGCCGCGTTCTTCGCTCGACGAGGTGGGTTTGCCGTGCAGCCGCACCTGCTGCGGAGGCACCCTCACGTGCACGTGCGCTCGACGTCGGATCCCGTCGTTCGTTGAGCCGGGCGAACGTCTCGCTCTAGAACAGGTAGCGGGGTGCGGTCATGCGCATGACCGAGTAGTTGCGGTCGCCCTGCGCGTTGTACTGCTCGATGAGGGCCGAGCCGTCGGAGTAGACAGCTGCCACGTAGCCGACATGTCCGTACTGGCCTGCCGTGAAGCGTCCCTGTCCGCCGCCGACCCAGACGGTGCTGCTCTCGCCGGCGTTCCACTGCGCGATGGCACCGACGTGCGGGGTGGTGGAGATGCGAACGCCTTGGGTGCGGGCGGCGTCGTCCCAGTGGAAGGCGCTGCCCCAGTTCTGCGTCCCGTTGTCCAACGGGTGGCCGTTGCGGGCGAGGCGCCAGGCGGCGAAGCTCACGCACTGGCGCTCCGTGAACCCCCACTTGTCATTGGCGTTGGTGGTCGCGCCGGCGTAGGGGTAGTCGTTGCCGGTGTGGACCGCCGGGGTGGTGCTGGCCGGCTTGGGGGCGGGCTTCGAAACGGACTGCTCAGCGGGCTTGGCGACGGGCTTGGCGACAGACTCGGTGACCGCGGGGCGCCGGGTGGTCGTGGCGTGGCGCGCCGGGGCAGCCACGTGGTGCACGGCGGTGGGCTTGGGCTTGGCAGCGGCGTGCTTGGGGGCGACGGCCGCGTCGGCCACGACCTGAGGGGCCGTCGCCACGGGGGTGTGCACGGGGCTGGCGGCAGCGGCAGACGGGCCGGACGCGGTCAGGAGGCCGAGGGCGGTCGCAGGCACCGTGGCGATGATCGCGAGGGCGAGAATCGAGCGGCTGGGACGCACGGGGGTGTCTCCTCATCAGGCTGGTCACCGTCTAGTTCGACATGACCAATGCATTGCTTGAGGAAACGACGTGCTGACTACTCGGTGACGGCTAGTGAGATGCGACTTCGCTTGGTAGTCAAGGGAAGGCGACTTTGTCAGGATACATCCGGTGCCACGAACGGGTGAGCCTCGAGAGGACTAGTCATCGCCGATGGCGACGGAGCCTTCCCAAAGTGCCTGGTCTCGCGGCCGAGACGAGGCAGGCGAGGCACAACAGGCTGAGGGGCACCGACAGGCAGACCAGGAGAACCTGGACAGAGGTCGCCAACCCGCCCAGATGCGTGAAGACCGGCACGAGGAAGAGCAGGAGGAACGCGGCCAGCGCGGCGTTGACGACCCGCGGGACCCAGGCCTGGTTCAGGACAGCTGCTCGACCACGTAGTCGATGCAGGACGTGAGCGCCTCGACGTCCGCGGGATCGACGGCCGGGAACATCGCCACCCGGAGCTGGTTGCGTCCGAGCTTGCGGTAGGGCTCGACATCGACGATGCCGTTCGCGCGCAGCACCTTGGCGACCTCGGCGGCGTCAACGCCCTCGAAGTCGATGGTGCCCACCACCGGCGACCGGAGTGCCTCGTCCTTGACGAACGGGGTGGTGAACGAGTTCTTGTCGGCCCAGGTGTACAGCCGCTGGCTGGAGTCGGCCGTGCGCTGGACGCACCAGGGCAGCCCACCCTGGCGGTTCATCCACTCCAGCTGGTCGGCCAGCATGAGCAGGGTCGCCACCGCGGGGGTGTTGTAGGTCTGGTCGAGCCGGCTGTTGTCGATCGCCGTCTGCAGGTCGAGGAACGGCGGGACCCAGCGGTCGCTGAGCTGCCCCACCCGCTCGATGGCAGCGGGAGACATGACGGCGAGCCACAGGCCACCGTCGGAGGCGAAGCTCTTCTGGGGGGCGAAGTAGTAGACGTCGGTCTCGGCGATGTCGACGGGCAGCCCCCCGGCGGCGGAGGTCCCGTCGACGACGTGCAGGGCGCCGGCGTCCGCCCCGACCGGACGGCGCACGGGACGGGCGACCCCCGTCGAGGTCTCGTTGTGCGGGGTGGCGTAGACGTCGATGCCGGTCTCGGGGGCCCAGTCCGGGGCAGTGCCCGGGTCGGCCTTGATGATGGTCGGCTCGCCGGTGAACGGCGCTGACCTGACCCCCTCGGCGAACTTCGCCCCGAACTCGCCGAAGGCCAGGAACTGCGCGCGGTCCCGGACGAGGCAGAAGGTCGCCACGTCCCAGAAGCAGGTGGATCCGCCGTTGCCCAGGACGACCTCGAAGCCGTCAGGGAGCGACAGCAGGTCGGCGACACCGGCGCGCACCCGTGCGACGACGTCCTTGACGGGCTTCTGCCGGTGCGAGGTGCCGATCACCTTGGCTGCCGCGGTGAGGGCGGCGAGCTGCTCGGGGCGGACCTTTGACGGACCCGAGCCGAAGCGGCCGTCCTGGGGCAGCAGCTCGAGGGGAATGGTGATGGGCATCAGACCTGGTTCCCGGCCGGGAGGGCGCCGGACTCGACGGCGGAGACCGGCCGTGGACCCGGGCCGACATACTTCGCCGACGGGCGGATGAGCTTGTTGAGCTTCTTCTGCTCCAGGATGTGCGCCGACCAGCCCGCGGTACGGGCGCAGGTGAACATGCTGGTGAACATGTGCGCCGGCACCTCGGCGTAGTCGAGCACGACCGCGCTCCAGAACTCCACGTTGGTGCGGAGCGGCCGGTCCGGGTAGCGCTCGGTGAGCTCCGCGATCGCCGCCTGCTCGAGCGCATCCGCGACCTCGTACCGGGTGCTGCCGAGCTCCTTGGCCGTACGTCGCAGGACGCGGGCCCGCGGGTCCTCGGCGCGGTAGACGCGGTGGCCGAAGCCCATCAGGCGGCGGCCGGCGTCGAGCTCGGCCTTCACGTACGCCCGCGGGTCGTCGCTCTTCTCGACCTCGTCGAGCATGGTCAGCACGCGCGACGGCGCGCCCCCGTGCAGGGGGCCGGACAGCGCGCCGATGGCACCCGAGATGCTCGCGGCCGCGTCCGCACCGGTGGAGGCGATGACGCGAGCGGTGAACGTGGAGGCGTTCATGCCGTGCTCGGCGGCACTGACGAAGTAGGCGTCGACGGCCTTGGTGTGCAGCGGGTCCGGCTCGCCCTTCCACCGGATCATGAACCGCTCGACGATGGTCGCGGCCTTGTCGACCTCGCTCTGCGGGACCATCGGCTTGCCCAGGCCGCGGGCGCTCTGGGCGACGAACGCCAGCGCCATCACGGAAACCCGTGCCAGGTCGTCCCGGATCTGGCTGACGTCGATGTCGAGCATCTGGTGCAGGCCCCACGCCGGGGCGAGCATGGCGACGGCGGACTGCACGTCGACCCGGATGTCTCCGGAGTGGACCGGCAGCGGGAACGGCTCGGCCGGCGGGAGACCGGGGTTGAACTTGCCGTCCACGAGCAGGCCCCAGACGTTGCCGAAGCTGACGTTGCCGACCAGGTCCTCGATGTCGACACCGCGATAGCGGAGTGCGCTGCCCTCCTTGTCGGGCTCGGCGATCTCCGACTCGAAGGCGACGACGCCCTCCAGTCCGGGCTTGAAGGCGGTGTCGTCAGCCATCGGTTGCGGCTCCCTGCTTGTGTCGGTCACCCCATTCTGCCGTGTCGCGAATCCGGCGGTGCGAGAGGCTGCTCCGGTGACCGACCTTGCCGCCCTCCGCCGCGAGTACAGCCGCGCCGGGCTCTCCGAAGCTGACCTCGCCCCCAGCTGGCACGACCAGCTGGACCGCTGGCTGGGCGACGCAGCGCCAGTGCGCGAGTTCAACGCGATGGTCGTCTCCACCGTCTCCTCCGACGGCCGTCCCAGCTCGCGCAACGTGCTGCTCAAGGGTGCCGACGCGCGTGGCCTCGTCTTCTTCACCAATCTCGGCTCGCGCAAGGCGTCCGAGGCGCTCGGTCAGTCGTGGGTCTCGCTCTGCCTGCCCTGGGTCGAGCTCGAGCGACAGGTGTGCGTGGAGGGAACCGTCAGCGAGGTGTCACGCGAGGAGTCGCAGGCCTACTGGGCGAGCCGCCCGCGCGGCTCGCAGCTCGGGGCCTGGGCCTCACGTCAGTCGGCTGTCGTCACCCGGGAGGAGCTCGACGCGCGGATGGCCGCCGTAGAGGAGCGGTTCCCGTCTGCCGTACCCCTTCCGGAGTTCTGGGGCGGGCTGCGGGTGGCACCGGTGTCGGTGGAGTTCTGGCAGGGCAGGGCGTCCCGCTTGCACGACCGGCTGCGATACCGGCTGTCAGGCAAGGATTGGGTGGTCGAGAGACTGTCCCCGTGACGACCGCTGGCCCCCGCCGTCGACTCACGCTGGACCTCACTCCGACCCGTGTCTCTCCGGCTTTCCGCAACCTGCTCATCGGGGACGCCGTGTCGGTGGTCGGCACCCAGGTCACGGCCGTGGCGGTCCCTTTGCAGGTCTATGAGCAGACCGGCTCGGCCGCCGCGGTCGGGCTCGTCGGCATCGTGGGTCTCGTCCCGCTGATCGTCTTCGGCTTGTACGGAGGGGCGGTGGCCGATGCCGTGGACCGCCGTCGCCTCGTGCTGGTCACCACGTCCTGCCAGGCTGTGCTGTCCGCGATCCTGCTGGCCCAGGCGGTCGCGGGGCTGCACTGGACCTGGCTGCTCTACCTCGTCGTCGCGGTGCAGGCCGCCCTGTTCGCGCTCGACTCGCCCGCGCGGCAGGCCTTCGTCCCGCGGCTGCTGCCGCCCGAGCTGCTTCCCGCGGGCAACGCGCTTCGACAGGTGGAGTTCAACGTCGGCATGGCCGCTGGCCCGCTGCTCGCTGGTGTGCTGGTCGCCGCCTTCGGGTTCGGGACGGCCTATGGGCTCGATGCGGTCTCGTTCGGCGCCTCGCTGTGGGCCGTGGCCTCGCTGCCGTCGATGTCACCCGCGGGCGGCGGAAGGCCGGCCGGTCTCGCGTCCGTAATCGAGGGGCTGTCGTTCCTGCGGACCCGGCAGGTGCTGCTGCTCACGTTCGTCGTCGACATCATCGCGATGGTGTTCGGGATGCCTCGCACCCTGTTCGCCCCGCTCGCCGACCACGTCTTCGGCGGTGGCGAGCCGGCGGCCGGCGCGATGTATGCGGCGATCCCCGCAGGCGCGCTGCTCGGTGCCCTGTTCGGCGGCTGGTTCGGGCGCATCCACAAGCAGGGCGTCGCCGTGGTCGCCGCGATCGTCGCCTGGGGCGCATGCATCATCGGCTTCGGCCTCACGTCAAGCCTCTGGCTCGCGCTGCTGCTGCTCGCCGGTGCAGGTGCTGCAGACATGGTGTCCGCCGTCTTCCGGGTGGCGATCCTGCAGACGGCTGCGCCCGACGAGATGCGCGGCCGCCTCGGCGGGGTCTTCATCGTGGTGGTGGCCGGCGGCCCGCGGCTCGGCGACGGGCGGGCGGGTGGATTCGCCTCGTGGTTCGGGTTGCAGGAGGCGGTGGTCATCGGTGGCGTCCTGGTCATCGCGCTGACCATGCTGGTCGTCCTCGCGGTCCCGCGCTTCCTCAGCTATGACTCGCGTGATCCCCACGTCTGACCGCCCCCTGCCGACACCCGACCTGCCAAGTGGGACCGCTGGCGCTGGCGAGGAGCTGACCGCTAGCTCGGCAGCGCGATCCACGTCGCTTGGGCGACGGCGAGCACGGTCCCGCTCTCGTCATACAGGGCGCTTCCGGTCCAGACCTTGCGCCCCTCGCCACCGACATACCAGCCCTGGACGAGATGCGGGAGGCCGGCTTGTGGCAGGGAGTCGATGACACAGGCCATCCGCCCGAGCACCATCGGCCGCCCGGGGAGGTCCGCCGACCAGCCACCCGGGCAGTCGAGGGCCGCCCAGACCATCACGTCGGAGGACTCCGCGGGCGTCCAGACGGTGGCGACCAGGCCGTCGGAGACGCGACCGGGCAGCAGGCCGAGCCCATCGGTGCGGTCGGTACCGCACACGAAGCAGGTCGGGAAGGGGTGCACATGCGGGCCCAGAGCCGACGGCGCGGCCGCAGCCGACGACAACGCGACAGCGGCGGGCGGCTGCAGGGTCACCTCGCCCGGGATGACGGTCGCGATGACGTCCGAGCCGTGGAGCAGGGAGTCGCCGTGGACCTCGAGCTCGACGTCCAGGGGCGGCGGCAGGCGAAGGGTCACCTCAGGCACCGGGAAGTCGGTGGTGCCGGCGAGCAGGCCGCAGGTGATGCCTCCGTTGCCCGAGTCGGGGGGCCCGTTGAAGCGCCGGTCGATGATCACGCGAGTTCCTTCGCAGCGATCCGCAGGTCGGTGACGAGCCCGGCGAACGCGACGTCCTGGTCGTCGGCCCGCAGCACGGCCGACGGGTGGATGGTGGCCATCGCTCGGGGACCGCCGGCGACGGGCCAGTCCATGACGATGCCACGTTCCCGTGTCACCCGGAACCCGTTCCCATAGACCGTCTTGGCGGCCGTCGCGCCCAGCAGCACGACGAGCCGGGGCTTGAGCAGCTCGAGCTCGGCACGCAGCCACGGTCGGCAGGCCACGATCTCCGCAGCGCCGGGGGTCACATGGATGCGGCGCTGGCCGCGGACGGTGAAGGTGAAGTGCTTCACGGCGTTGGTGACATAGACGTCGGAGCGGTCGATCGTCGCCTCGTCGAGCGCACGCACGAGCACCTTGCCCGCTGGCCCCACGAAGGGCTTGCCCTGCCGGTCCTCCTGGTCACCCGGCTGCTCACCGATGAGGACCAGCCGGGCCGACGCCTCGCCGCGGGAGAACACCGTCTGCGTCGCCGGCTCCCACAGCGGGCAGCCGCGGCACTCCGCGGCGGCGGCCCGCAGCGACTCCAGCGAGCGCTCCTCGGGGAGGAAGGCAGCGGCGGTGGGCCAGTCAGGCACATAGGCGAACCTACCCAGGTCCGCGGGGCCTGAGCCACGCGTCAGTGCGCGAGAGCACCTGGTCGACCCCCGCGGCCAACGCGTCCAGGGCCTCGTCGTCGCAGATGAGCGGCGGGGCGACGACCAGCATCGTGGCGCCGCGGTCGTCGGGGCGGATGAGCAGCCGGGCCTCGCGGATCCAGGTCGCGAGCAGGCCGCCACGCAACGCCGCATGCTGCTCGTCGGTGAGCTCCCGGCCGTCGTCGTGCAGCTCGAGGGCATAGAAGAAGCCGGTGCCGCGCACCTCCCGCACACAGCGGTGCGCCTCGGCTGCTGCCTGCAGGCGGGCCCGGAGCGAGTCCTCCCGCGCCAGCACGTTCTCGAGGACCTGCTCGTCGCGCATCGCTTCCACGTTGGCCACAGCGACAGCTGTCGCGACGGGGTGCGAACCGAAGGTCGCGCCGTGGATGAAGGTGCGCGACGGGGACGCCGCGATCGTGTCCATCACGTACCCACGCGCGACCACGCCGCCGAGCGGCACGTAGGCAGAGGTCACGCCCTTGGCAAAGGTGATGAGGTCCGGCACCACGCCGAACCGGTCGCTGGCGAACCAGTGGCCCAGGCGGCCGAACGCGTTGATCACCTCGTCCGCGCACAGCAGCACGCCATAGCTGTCGCAGATCCGCCGCAGCTCCTGCCAGTAGCCGTCCGGCGGCACGAGCGCCCCTCGGCCGTTCTGCACCGGCTCGGCGATGACCATCGACACGTTCTCCGGGCCGGTCTCGAGGATCAGCGCCTCGATGTCCGCGACGGTGCCGTCCATCGTGTTGGGCGCGCGCACCACGAAGTCACCGAGCATCGGGGCGTACGGTTCCTTGACCTTCGGCACGCCGGTCGCTGCCAGCCCCCCGAGGGTGACCCCGTGGTAGGCCCAGTCGCGCGCGACCACCTTGGTGCGGGACGGCTCGCCGTTCGCCAGGTGGAACGTGCGGGCCAGCTTCAGCGCCGACTCGACGGCCTCGGTGCCGGAGTTGACGAAGAAGACGCGATCCAGGTCACCCGGTGCGAGGGAGGCGATGAGCGAGGCCGCCTCGAGGGCGGGCGGGTGCGCATAGCCCCAGGTCGAGGTGAAGGCAAGCGTCTCCATCTGCTTCGCGGCCACCGCGGCGAGGTCGCTGCGGCCGTGCCCGATGTTGACGCAGAACAGCCCGGACAGGCCGTCGAGGTAGCGGGTGCCGTGCTCGTCCCACACCCACGGGCCCTCGCCCCGGACCAGCACGGGCACGTCAGGCGACTCCCAGGCCGTGTACGACGTGAAGTGCGGGATCAGCTGCTGGCGCGTGCTCATGAGGCCGACCGTACCGCCCGGTCAGAGGGCGAAACGGAGCCGAAATCTCAGCGTGCCAGGGCCTTCAGGGCCTCGTCCGCGTGCCGGTCCATCCTCGTCTCGGAGGTGATCACGTCGCTGATGACTCCGTCCGCGCCGATGACGAAGGTCGCGCGCTTCACGGGCGTGAGCTTGCCCATCAGGGCGCCGCGCTTCACGCCGTACGAGGTGGCGACCGCGCCACCGACGTCCGCGAGCAGCGGGTAGTCGAAGCCGTGCTTCGTCGAGAAGTCCTTCTGCTTGTCGACACCGTCCACGCTGATGCCCAGCCGCTGCGCACCCGCCGCCTCGAACTCCGCCGCGAGGTCGCGGAAGTGGCAGGCCTCGGCGGTGCAGCCGGCCGTGTTCGCCGCCGGGTAGAAGAACAGCACGACCGGTCCGGTCGCGAGGTAGGACGAGAGCGTTCGCTCGGCCCCCGTGTCGTCCGGGAGGGTGAAGTCAGGGGCCTGGTCGCCGGCCTTGAGGGTCATCGCTGTGCCTTCCGCTCGTCGAGCATGTCAGCCATGATCTGCTGCCACCTCTCGGCGCCGATCACCGGGTCCCGCCCCGACGCCGACTCGAGGCGTGCGGAACGGCACCTCGGGTAGACCGTGCCCATCATGCGCGCCTTCACCTGTTCCACCTGCGCGCGGCTGGCGCCCTTCGAGGCCCTGGTCTGCCTCCACTGCGACACCTCGCTGGCCTTCGACTGGGACAGCCGGACACTGGTGCCGCTGGCCGACCCGTGCGGCAACCGCGTCGACCTGGGCTGCAACGGGCAGGCCCCGGAGGGCTGGTGCCCGAGCTGTCTGCTGACCCGGCGGCGGTCGGAGGCTCCCGCCGTCCGGGACCGCCTGTCGCGCGCCGAGCAGGCCAAACGACGGCTGGTCTTCTCGCTGCTCGAGCTCGGTCTCCCGGTGCGCTCCTGGCGGGAAGGCGGGCTCGGGTTCGACTTCCTCGACAGCACGTCGTCCCCGGTCACGACCGGGCACGCCGACGGCATCATCACCCTCGACCTCGCGGAGGCCGACAGCGTGCACCGCGAGCAGACCCGAGTGCACCTCGACGAGGCCTACCGCACCGTGCTGGGGCACCTGCGGCACGAGGTGGGCCACTACTACGACGGCGTGCTCGTGCGGGACCGGTCTGCATACCGCGCGCTGTTCGGCGACGAGACGGCGTCCTACACCGACGCCCTGGAGCGGCACTACGAGAACGGCCCGCCGACGGGCTGGGTGACCTCCTCTGTGTCCGGCTACGCGACCATGCACCCCTACGAGGACTTCGCGGAGACCTTCGCCCACTACCTGCACCTGCGGGACACCCTGCAGACCGCGTCGTCGTGGGGCGTCAGCGTCGCCGGCCCGGAGGCAGCGGACCAGGCGCCGCTCGCGTCCTTCCCGGTGCTGGCGTCCGACGACCTGCGGGGCCTCATCGACACCTGGCTGCCGCTGACCTATGCGTTGAACGCCCTCAACCGCAGCATGGGTGAGGACGACCTGTATCCCTTCGTGCTGACGCCGCCTGTCCTCGACAAGCTCGCCTTCGTGCACGACCTGGTGTAGTGCTCGCGGGACCTGCTCTTGGTTGGATGGCTCATGCCCCTGCTCTCCTGGTCGCACGTCGGGGTCTGCTGCTCGGACCTGGAGCGGTCCACCGCGTTCTACGAGCAGGTGCTCGGTTTCACGCAGCTGTTCACCGTGGAGCTGGGGCCCGAGGTCGCCGCCACCATGGAGGTGGAAGGCCGGTTCCTGTCACGGATGCTGCGCCGCGGGGACATGCGACTGGAGCTCCTCCAGTGGCTGCAGCCCGCAGCGACGGGCGACGGCACCCGTCGCTCCATGCTCGGTCTGGGCCTGACGCATCTGGCGTTCCGGGTCACGTCGGTCGAGGAGCTGTACGACGTGGTCGAGCGGGCCGGCGGGGCCGCGCACCCGGTCACCAGATCGGTCCTGGATGGCGGCGTCGAGCTCGTCTACGTGACCGATCCCGACGGTGTCCGCATCGAGCTCATGTCGGGCACCCCCGACTTCGCCCAGCCGTCAGGCTGAGGCGCAGGCCTCGAGGAGCTTGTCCGCGAGCTCGGGCCGGCAGATGAGCAGGTCGGGCAGCAGCACGTCGGCCTGGTTGTAGACGAGCGGCGAGCCGTCGATGCGCGTGCAGTGCAGCCCGGCCGCGAGGGCCACCCCGACCGGCGCCGCGGAGTCCCACTCGTACTGACCGCCCGCGTGCACATAGGCGTCGACGTCGCCCTTGACGACGGCAAGCACCTTGGCGCCGGCCGAGCCCATCGGCACGAGCTCGGCTCCGATCGCCGCCGCGCAGCGTTCGGCGACGGCCGGTGGACGGGACCGGCTGACGACGAGCCGTGGCCTGCCGCTGTGGGCCGGTCGCAGCTGCGGCTCTGCGGTCGTGCGCACGCCGTCGGTCATCGCGACCGCCGCGACATCAGGCGAGCCGTCGAGGCAGAGGGCGACGTGCACGGCGAAGTCGTCGCGGCCCTCGCCGTACTCCCGCGTGCCGTCCAGCGGGTCGACCACCCAGACCCGGCGCTTGGTGAGGCGGGAGGGGTTGTCCCTCTCCTCCTCGGACAGCACGCCGTCATCCGGACGGGCTTCCGCCAGCGCGCGCACCAGGAAGGCGTTGGCCACGGCGTCCCCGGCGGCGCCGAGCGGCTTGCCGGTCAGCGTGCCGTCCTCGCGCAGCGCCTCCAGCAGGCGCAGGGCTGTCTGCGCCAGGCGGGCGGCGAGCTCGACGTCAGTCATGGCGCGAGGTTAGACGTCGAGCGCCGCCGAGCCGCGGGCGACGACCTTCTCGTAGCCGATGCCCAGCAGCCGCGGGAGGGCGGCCAGCACGTAGGCGTCCGGCCCGACCAGGATCCGTGGCTTCTCCTTGGCCAGGCCCTTCATGATGATGCGTGCCGCCTTCTCCGGGGTGGTGTGTGCGAGCTTCTGGTCGAACAGGGCGGCGGTGGCCGCGGGGTCCTCGCCGGCGCTGACCCGGGCGCTGCGGGCGATCGCGGTGCGGATGCCGCCAGGGTGGATCGTGCTGACCGCGACGGGTGTGCCCGCGACCTTCAGCTCCTGGCGCAGCGCCTCCGTGAACCCGCGGACGGCGAACTTCGCGGCGTTGTACGCAGCCTGCTTGGGCACGGCGACGAGGCCGAAGACGCTCGACACGTTGGCGAGCTGACCGTGGCTGGCGGTGAGGTGCGGCAGGAACGCCTGGGTGCCGTGCACGACGCCCCAGTAGTTGATGTCCATCAGCCACTGCATGTCATCGATGCCGAGCTCGGAGACCGGGCCGTGCAGCGCGACCCCGGCGTTGTTGAGGACGAGGTCGACGGAGCCGAACTCCGCCACGACCTCTTCGGCGTGCGCGAACACGGCCTGCCGGTCGGCGACGTCGAGCTCGAAGCCGCGGGCGCTCTTGCCGCACGCGCTGGCCGTCTCGAGGGCGGCCTCCTTGCTGATGTCGCTCACCGCGACCTGGGCACCGAGCTGCGTCAGGTGCAGCGCGACGGCGCGCCCGATCCCCGACCCTGCTCCGGTGACGACCGCGGTCCTGCCGCTGTAGGTGCGCACGTGCCCCCGGAGAGAATCGAACTCCCGACGCCCTCCTTAGGACGGAGGCGCTCTATCCACTGAGCTACGGAGGCGAAGCCCCCGGAAGGCTAGCTGCTCCTGGGCGATGAGCGCTCCTGTCAGGATGAGGACGTGTCAGAGAAGAAGCGCCGTCGGGCCGTCGGGCCGGCGGGCGCGAAACCGGCGGTCGAGGAGCCGCTGGTCGAGCGCCAGGAGCCCAGCGAGGCGGAGGAGCAGCGGGACCTCGAGAGGTACCTCGCCGACCGCCCGCCCCACCATGAGCCTCGCTAGGCGGGTTCGAGCTGCTCGACGGTGCAGAACGCGCACCGCATCGCGGCCTGCGGGATCTTGCTCAGGCACTCGGGGCACTCCTTGACCGGATCGCCCGGCTCGGGCTCCGTCTTGAACCGGTCCATCAGCTTGCCGACGGGGATGACCACGAAGAAGTAGATGACGGTCGCGATGATGATGAAGCTGATGATCGAGTCCACGAACTGCCCGTAGGGGAAGACGGTGCCGTGGACGGTGAACACCTTGTCCGAGAACGCGCCCTTGGTCCCGCCGATGAGCCCGATGAGCGGGGTGATGAAGGCCTTGGTGAAGGCGATGACGATGGCGCCGAACGCGGCACCGATGGCGACGGCGACGGCCAGGTCGACGACGTTGCCGCGGAGCAGGAACCTCTTGAACCCGTCCATCTGACCTCCGTACGCGAAAGGGTGAGCGCGGCGATCATGGCGCGCCTCGCGACGCGCCCGCTAGTGCCGCTATGCGGCTGTCACCCGACCAGCACCCCCGGGTTCATGACGCCTGCCGGGTCGACCGCGGCCTTCGCGCCGGCGAGCGCGGCCGCGAACGGGTCGGGTCGCTGACGGTCGTACCAAGGACGGTGGTCGCGACCGACCGCGTGGTGGTGGGTGATGGTGCCGCCGCCGGCCATGATGGCCTCGGCCGCCGCCGCTTTCACCTCGTCCCACTGCGCCACCTCGCTGCCCCGGCGGGCGGGTGCGACCACCGTGAAGTAGGGCGCAGCGCCGTCAGGATAGGCGTGGGTGAAGCGGCACCCGACCGACCCCGCACCACAGATCCTGCGGAGAGCGTCCTCGGTGGTCGCGGTGACGTCGGCGACGAACGCGGGCAGGCGGTCCCACGTGATCGCGGTCTCGAACGTCTCGACCAGGATCCCCAGCAGCACCAGGCCTTCCCGCAGATACGGCGCCCGGACGAACGTCGACCGCCAGGCCTCGCCGGCCTCACCGCGGCTGCCCTGCTCGACGATCTCGAGCCCGACCGACCTGCAGATCTCCAGCACCGTCGCCGTCTCGAGGTCGAGCGGCCCGCGCAGCGACTCGAGCCCCAGCACCAGGACCGCCTCACCGGTCTGCCGGGTGCCCGACAGCCTGGCCTCGACCGGGTCCAGCAGCCGGCAGGCCGCTGGCCTCAGCCCGCTCTGCGTGATGGCCTGGACGCCTGCCACACCCTGGTCCCAGGTCCCGACCGCCGACGCCGCCCAGCGGTGGACGGGTCGCGGCTGCGCTCGCAGCCACGCCTCGGTGATGACGCCGAGCGCGCCTTCGCTGCCGAGCAGCATCCGGTCGGGCGACGGGCCGGCACCTGACCCCGGCAGCCGCCGCGATTCCCAGACCCCGCTCGGCGTGACCGCGCGCACCGACTCGACGAGGTCGTCGATGTGCGTCGGTCCCGTCGAGAAGTGGCCCGCCGCCCGCGTGGCCACCCAGCCGCCCACGGTGGACCGTTCGAAGCTCTGGGGGTAGAACCGCAACGTCAGCCCGTGCGGCTTGAGCGACGCCTCGGCGGCAGGTCCGAAGGTGCCGGCCCGCAGTCGCACCCCGCGCGACGCGACGTCGACCTCGACGAGCCCTTCGAGCCGCGACAGGTCGAGGCTCACGGCGACGTCCAGGCCACGGGGCTCGACGCCGCCGACCACCGAGCTGCCGCCGCCGAACGGCACCACCGCCACACCCGCGGACGAGGCCCAGTCGAGCACGTCGACGACGTCCCGCTCGGAAGCCGGCCGGACGACCACGTCGGGGACGTCGGTGAGCTGCCCCCGCAGACCCCGGACCAGGTCGCGGTAGGCCCGCCCGATGCCGTGCCGTGCCCGGTCGACCGGATCGACGGACCCCAGGGCGGCCAGTGAGGTCGGCAGCGTGCAGCGGGGCTCCCGCAGCTCGGGCAGGACCGCCGGCGTCTCCGGTGGTTGCGGCTCGATGCCGGTGCTCGCGGCGACGATCGGGGCAAGGGCCTCGAGATCGGCTGCCTTCGGGGCGGCCTCGGGTGAACCCCAGCCCCAGACGGCGTAGCTCATGGGGCCAGCACCGTGACCGACAGCCGGCTGCGCACGGCGGCACCCGCGAGCCGGCTGGCCACCTCGGGCGTCGCGGCCAGCACGACGAGCGCGCCGTCGGTGTCATCCGCTGGGGGGACGGCCAGCACGCGCAGGTCCGCAGCGATGGTCCTTGCCACGGCCGACCCGGCTGCCTCCGCGGGCGTCGCGAGCACGTCGACCCGGTCGCCGGCATGCAGCAGCGCGGCCGTTGCGGGGTCGGCCAGCCGCACGGGAGCAGCGACCATCCCGGCGTCGCTCACCAGCCCTGCCCCGAGCAGCCGGACATCGGTCAGGGGCTCGCCTCGCCGTACCCGGCCGGCGACGGCCTGGCCGACAACCTGACCCGCCGACGTCAGGACCCCTTGCGGTGCAAGGGATCTCGGCACGCTCAGCAGGATGACATCGGAGCCGGTGAGCCGGACACCGGGTCCCAGGTCGTGAGCCGCCGCGAGCACCTGGACGGTGGCCGGCGGGGTCGGGGCGAGGGTCGGCAGGGCGACGGCCACGGCCGCAGCGACCAGGCCGCCGGCCAGCAGCCCGCGGTGTCGTCGTACGGCTCGGGAGAGATCCTTCACGGCAGGTCCAGGTCGTGGTCGCAGCTGCACGTGCGCTGTGTGGGCAGGGCCGCGACGATGCCATGGAGCAGCTCGCGGAGGGCTGCGGTCTTCTCGCCGAAGACCTTGAAGACCTCCTCCTGCGACACCTCGACGCCACCGTGGACACCCGCGTCGAGGTCGGTGATGAGAGCGATCGCGGTGTAGCAGAGCTTGAGCTCGCGGGCGAGGACCGCCTCCGGGTGGCCGGTCATGTTGATCACCGACCAGCCCTGCTTCGCGTAGTGCTCCGACTCTGCCCGGCTGCTGAAGCGCGGACCGTCGATGACGACCATCGTGCCGCCGTCGCCGACCGGCCAGCCGGCGTCGCGGGCCGTGCCGACGGTGGCCGTCCGGCCGCTCGGGCAGTAGGGCTCAGCGAACGACACGTGAACAGGACCGCGCCCGGTCCAGTCGTCGTGGAAGGTCTGCGACCGGCCGCTGGTGCGGTCGACGAGCTGGTCCGGCACGACGAGGTCACCGGGGGACTGGGTGGGCTGCAGCCCACCGACGGCGCACGGGGCGAGCACCTGGCGGACGCCTGCGGTGCGCAACGCCCAGAGGTTCGCGCGGTAGGGGATGCGGTGCGGCGGATAGCGGTGGTCGCGGCCGTGCCGCGGCAGGAACGCGACGCGACGGCCGGCGACGGTACCGACCACGAGCGGGTCGGACGGTGGGCCGTAGGGGGTGTCGAGCTCGATCTCCTCCGCGTCCTCGAGGAACGCGTAGAGGCCGGAGCCCCCGATGACGCCGATCTCCGCCGCTGCCATGCAGGGCAACCTAGGGGCGGCGGGCCCCGCGGGTCAGGCGGCGGGGGTGCTGGTTGTGGACGAGCTGCTCTCGCTCTTGGCCGGGGCGGGCGCGCTCTTGGTGTCGCTCTTGGCGTCGCCCTTGGCGTCGCCCTTGGTCTCGCTCTTGGTGGGGGCCGATTCTGTCTTCTTGCTGCGGCTGTCGGTCTTGTAGAACCCGGACCCCTTGAAGACGACGCCGACCGCGGAGAACACCTTGCGCAGCTGACCGCCGCAGACGGGGCACTCGGTGAGCGACGGGTCGCTGAAGGACTGCACCGCCTCGAGCTGCTCGCCGCACTCCGTGCAGGCGTACTGGTACGTCGGCACGCTCATTCCTCCTGGCACTCACACCTGTCGAGTGCCAATTGTGCGGTACGACGCCCCGCCTGGGCAAACAACCTCCGGAAACGGAAGCATGGGTATTTCTCAGGCATTTGCGGGCAAGGTCGCTGCCATGAGCGCACCGACCACCACTGCCCCGGTCACGACCACCCCGACGCGCGACCCGGTGTTCCCCGCCCTCACCGGGCTGATCGCGCTGGTCGTCCTGCTCCAGTTCGTCTTCGCGGGCCTCTTCCTCAGGTTCGACGGCAAGCGGGACGCGTCCACGACCTGGATCGACGCGCATGCCAACGGTGCCCACGTCGCCACGGTGCTCGCGTTCCTCGCGGCGGTCTACGCGATCGTCCGGCTGCGAGCCCGCAAGGACCTCCTGATCGGCAGCATCGTGCTGTTCGTCCTGTTCCTCGCGGAGTCCTACATCGGCGGCGCCATCCGCGACGACGGCAAGGACAGCTGGACGGCGATCCACATCCCGATCGCGTTCCTGCTGACGGGTCTCGTCGTCTGGCTGCCGCTGCGCTCCCGGAAATAGTTGAGAGTTCAACCAGGTTGTGGCACAGTAACACCGTCACCACCTGGGAGCCCACCATGGCGATCCATCGCCTGAACCACGCCGTCCTCTACGTCTCCGACGTCGACCGCGCTGTCGCCTTCTATCGCGACGTCCTCGGCTTCCGGACCAAGCAGGCCTTCCCCGGCGCCGCGTTCCTGCAGGCTCCGGGCTCGACGAACGACCACGACCTGGGCCTGTTCCAGGTCGGGGGCGCGCCCAAGCAGCAGGGCGGCTCCCCCGGGCCTGGGCTCTATCACCTGGCCTGGGAGGTCGAGACCCTCAACGACCTCGAGGACCACCTCCACAAGCTCGCCGACGCCGGCGCGCTCGTGGGCATGAGCGACCACGGCACCACCAAGTCGCTCTACGCCAAGGACCCGGACGGGATCGAGATGGAGATCGTCTGGTTGATCCCCGCGCACCTGCTGACCGGTGACGAGGGCGACGGTGACCCCCGTCCCAAGCCGCTCGACCTCGCCAAGGAGAAGGCGCGCTACGGCGGCGACACCCGGGGTGGCCTCGGCATCTCGATCCCGGTCGGTGTAAGTCTGTAGGTCATGGCCTGGGACCTGCTCGTCGACCGCTCCGACCTCACCCGCACCTCGATCGTGGAGGTGCCTGAGCCGGACCTCACCGACGGGCAGGTCCTCCTCAAGGTCGACCGCGTCGGGATGACGGCCAACAACGTCACATACGCGGTGTTCGGCGACGCGATGCACTACTGGGACTTCTTCCCGGCTGCGGACGGCATGGGGCGCGTGCCGCTCTGGGGCTTCGCCGAGGTCGCGGTCTCGAAGGCCGACGGCGTTGACGTGGGCACCCGGCTCTACGGCTATCTGCCGACCTCGAGCCACCTGGTCGTCGAGCCGACGAAGGTCGACGCGAAGGGCTTCCGGGACGCG
This sequence comes from Frankiales bacterium, assembly GCA_025465465.1. Classification (GTDB taxonomy): domain Bacteria; phylum Actinomycetota; class Actinomycetes; order Mycobacteriales; family SCTD01; genus RYN-111. The sequence continues at coordinate 46,046 of JAODND010000036.1, forward strand.
AGCGCGCACCGGCAGCACCTGCCCTCGCCGTACAACGGCTTGACGACGACCACGCACGACCCGGCGTACGTGGCCGTGCAGGAGGACCTGCAGGTCCTCTACCGCCCGCTGTTCATGACGAGCTTCATGCTGGCCGACTTCCTCACCGACAACGGGTGCTTCGGTGCCGACACAGCCGTCATCAGCAGTGCGTCGAGCAAGACGTCCTACGGGACCGCCTTCCTGCTCGACGGCATCCACCGCGTCGGCCTGACATCGCCTGGGAACAAGGCGTTCACGGAGTCACTCGGCTGCTACGACGAGGTGGTCACGTATGACGAGGTGACCTCGCTGCCCGCCTCGAAGGCGCTGTACGTCGACGTCGCCGGCAACGCGGCTCTCCGGCGGGCGGTGCACGAGCACCTGACGCCGCTGCACTCCGCCGTCGTGGGGGCCGCCCACCACGACGCGGAGCCCGACCTCGGCGGCACGCAGGGGCTGCCCGGCGGACGGCCGACGTTCTTCTTCGCGCCGGACCAGATGCGCAAGCGATACGCCGACTGGGGACCGGATGGCGTCGAAGCCAAGCACGCCGAGGCATGGGCCCGCTTCGCGCCCGTCGTCGAGGGCTGGGTCGACATCGTGCTCGGTGTGGGTCCCGAGGCCCTGCAGGCCGACTGGCTCGAGACGCTGGCGGGCGAGACGTCCCCGCGCACCGGCCACGTCGTGCAGCTCTAGTAGACCTCGCGCAGGCGGCCGGTGCGGACGTCGAGCAGGAAGCCCCCCGCCTCGACCGACGTCGGCAGGTACGGCGAGCTGCGCACCCTCTGCACGTCGCTCTTCAGGCTCACGAGCTGGTCGTCCATCGTCTGGAACAGCAGCGAACGGGTGTCGACGCCGGACCGCGCGAGGATCTCCTGGTGCACCTCGTCGTCGGTGACCGAGGCCATCTTGCACTCGGTGTGCTCGACCACGAGGACCCGCTCGACCCCGAGCAGATGGGTGGCGAGCACGAGCGTTCGCAGCACGTCATCGGTGACCCGCCCGCCGGCATTGCGCAGGATCTTCGCCTCTCCCGGCTTGAGGCCGAGCATGCGCAGCGGGTCGATCCGCGAGTCCATGCACGTGACGACGGCCAGGCCCTTGGTGGCTCGGCCCTCCAGGCCGGTGTCGACGAAGTCGGCTGCGTAGGCCTCGTTGCTGGCGAGGACGTCATCGAAGGCACCCATGGCTACATCTTCTCGGGAAGCCTGGTGACGCCGGACGAGGGGGTGGCGACGGCGCCGATCCGGATGTCGTGCGGCTCGCTCGGCAGCTGGTCCACGAGCTCGTGGTCGTGGACCAGGGCCACGGTCAGTGCGTCCGTCCTCGGCAGGGCGCGGTCATAGCAACCGCCGCCCTTGCCCAGCCGGGCACCATCGCGTGCCACGAGCAGCGCGGGGACGATCACCAGGTCGCAGGAGGCCAGCGCCTCGCGACCGAGCAGCGGCCCTGTCGGCTCCTGCAGGCCGCGTCGCGTCGCGAGGCGCCCGTCGTACTCGCTCCAGTCCAGGTCCCAGTCGTCGGTGACCACCGGGAGCAGCCAGCCCGGCCGGACCGTGAGGCGCGGTTCCGTCCCCACAGGGAGGTATGCGGCCACCCGCCGCGCGCCGACGAGGAGCTCCGCAAGGACGTCGTCGAGCAGTGCAGGCGCCATGCCGTCGCGACGTGCCTGAGCCTGTGAACGCAGCACGGCTTTTGTCTCCATCGTGGGAGGATGGCAGGCCGCTGGCACAGGAGGGGGTACAGGTGACGCTGCGCTGGCGACTCACGATCGCCTTCGTGCTCGTGGTCGTCGTGCCCTTGGTCGTCGGCGCCGGGATCGTCTCGCGCGCGCTTCCACGCGAGGTGCAGGCGGCTCAGCGCGACGGTGCTCTGGAGTCCAGCCGGCTCGTCGCGCAGGTCGTCCGCGACTACTGCGACCGGGCCCGCGCCACCGCCGAGGCGGCCGGCCGGGCGGCGACGTCGACGACGCGTGCGGGTCGCACTCAGGCGATCTCGTCGCTCGTCGACCGGGGTCTCGCGGACGGCGTGCAGGTGACCGACCCGCGAGGGCGGGTGGTGGCGACCTCGGGATCCCTGCCGGCCTCGCCCACCGACTGCTCCCGGGCCAACCGCAGTGGCATGTTCCTGTCGGCCGTCATGCCGCTGACGACCGCCTCCGGCAAGCCGGCCGGACAGGCCGTCGCCGCCTTCGTGGTCGCAGGCTCGCTGCTCGACGCGGTCCGTGCCGCGGTCCGTGACGGCGAGGTCGTCCTCGTCGACGCCAGCGGCGCTGTCGTCGCCGTCACCAGCGTCATCCCGTCGGCAGTCGTGCGCGCGGCATCGACGCGGCCGGCGCACCACGGCTGGGTCACCGGCTTCACCCCGCCGTCCACCGGGCAGCCGTTCGGGGTCGTCGTGCTGCTTCCGGCGGCGCACGGGCCGGGCATCCTGCTCGACGCCACCCTCGTCCTGCTCCTCGCCATCGCCCTGGCCGTCGTGATCGCGGTCCTGTCGGCTCGGGCGACGACGCGACCGCTGGAACAGCTCGGCGACGCCGCCGCCCGCATCGCGAGCGGCGACCTGTCGACCGCGATCGAGGTGACCTCCAAGGACGAGGTCGGTCGGCTGGCCACGGCGTTCAACGTCATGACCGACGAGCTCCGGTCCTACGTCGGTCAGCTCGAGGCCAGCCGTGACGAGCTGCAGTCCGGTCTCGCCCGACTCGGCGACACGCTGTCCAGCACCCACGACCTCGACCGCATCCTGCATGTCGTCCTCGAGTCAGCGGTCGCCTCGACCAGCGCGACCTCGGGCATGGTGCTGCTGCTCACACCGTCGCGAGACGACCTCGTCATGGCCGCGTCCAAGGGCCTCGACGTCCCTCTCGACCTGCGGATCAAGGTCGGCGAGGGCATCAGCGGACGGGTCGCTCTCACGGGCGACGCCGTCAACGGGGTCGTCGAGGAGGGCAGCGATGGTGAGCTCAGCGGGGCCCACGTCATCGCCGTGCCGCTGAAGTCCAGCGGCACCGTGATCGGCGTACTGGACCTGTTCGGCACAGCCGCGTTCGACGACATCGACCTCGCGACCATCCGCACCTTCGCGAGCCAGGCGACCGTTGCGGTCGACAACGTGCTGCTGCACGAAGAGGCCCAGCGGCTGTCCATCACCGACGGGCTGACGGGGCTCTGGAACTACCGCTACTTCACGATGACGGTGGCGAAGGAGATCGAGAGGGCCGCCCGGTTCTCCCGGCCGCTCGCACTGCTCATGCTCGACCTCGACCACTTCAAGGGCGTCAACGACAGCTTCGGCCACCAGCGCGGCGACGCGGTGCTCGTCGAGCTGGCCGCCCGGATCCGTGCCGAGGTGCGCGACGTCGACACGGTGGCCCGCTATGGCGGGGAGGAGATCGTCGTGATCCTGCCCGAGACCGACGCGGACGGTGCCGGGCAGCTCGCCGAGCGGATCTGCGTCGCCGTCCGTCGCAGGCCGTTCGGACAGCCCGGGGTGCCCCCGGTCCACCTCACGGTCAGCGCCGGAGGAGCGGTGTTTCCGGCACACGCGCTGTCGGCGAGCGCGCTGCTGGCGGAGGCCGACAAGGCCCTGTACGCGGCGAAGCACGCCGGCCGGGACACCTGGCGGATCGCGAACGGCAGCGAGGTGCCCCACTAGGTTGGTGGCATGGTGATCCGCAAGGCCGTCATCCCCGCAGCGGGCCTCGGCACGCGCTTCCTGCCGGCGACGAAAGCCGTCCCCAAGGAGATGCTTCCGGTCGTCGACACCCCGGCGATCCAGTTCGTCGTGGAGGAGGCGGTCGCTGCCGGCCTCACCGACGTCCTCATGGTCACCGGACGCAGCAAGCGCGCGCTCGAGGACCACTTCGACCGGGTGTGGGAGCTCGAGGCCACCCTCGAAGCCAAGGGCGACACCGACAAGCTCAGGAAGGTGCAGGAGTCGACGCACCTCGGTGACGTCCACTACGTCCGGCAGGGCGATCCGAAGGGTCTCGGCCACGCTGTCCTCGTCGCCGCCGAGCACGTCGGCAACGAGCCGTTCGCCGTCCTCCTCGGCGACGACCTCATCGACCCGCGCGACCCGCTGCTGCGCCAGATGGTCGAGGTGCAGCAGCGCGAGGGCGGATCGGTCGTGGCCCTCATGGAGGTGCCGCACGACCAGATCTCGCTGTACGGGTGCGCCGCCGTCACCGGCGACGGCGACGTCGTGAAGATCAACGCGCTCGTCGAGAAGCCGCCCGCCGACGAGGCGCCGAGCGATCTCGCGATCATCGGTCGCTATGTGCTCTCGCCGACGGTCTTCTCGGTGCTCCGGGAGACGCCGCCCGGGCGCGGCGGGGAGATCCAGCTGACCGACGCCCTGCAGACGCTCATCGCGATGGAGCCCGTCCACGGTGTGGTCTTCCGCGGCCGCCGCTATGACACGGGCGACCGGCTCGACTACCTCAAGACGGTGGTGCGACTGGCCAGCGAGCGCGAGGACCTCGGACCGCCGCTGCTCGCCTGGCTGCGCGAGTGGCTGCCGCAGCAGTGAGGTCCGTCGAGGAGCACCTCGCCGAGATCCTCTCGGTCGTCCATCCCCTGCAGTCGCTCGAGGTCGGGCTGCTCGACGCACACGGCTGCGTGCTCGCCGAGGACGTGGCGGCGACGGATCCTGTCCCGGCGCACGGCGTGGCAGCGGTCGACGGCTATGCCATCCGCTCACCGGATGTCGCTCACGCGCCGGTGGTGCTCCCGGTCGTCGGCGACGTGCTCGCCGGCACCCCGTCACCGTTGAGGGTGCAGCCCGGCCTGTCGGTCCGCATCACCGCGGGTGCGCTGCTGCCGCAGGGCGCCGACGCGGTGGTCCCGACGCCCTGGACCGACGGCGGCCTGGCCCAGGTCCGCATCGACCGCGCGGTCCCGGCCGGGCACGGCGTCAGCGCCGCCGGGGCCGACGTCGCCGCCGGCGAGACGGTGCTCACGACGGGCACGCACCTCGGAGCGGCCCAGATCGGCCTCGCCGCCGGCATCGGGAGGGCCCGGCTGCAGGTCCGTCCCCGTCCACGCGTGGTGGTGCTGTCGACCGGCAAGGAGCTCGTCGAACCGGGTACGGCGCTCGGCCCCGGTCAGGCGTACGACGCCAACAGCCTGGCCTTGACCACAGCCTGCCTGGAGGCGGGAGCCATCGCCTACCGGGTCGGCATCGTGAGCGACGACAGCCGGTCGATGGTCGACACCCTGGAGGACCAGCTGGTCCGCGCCGACCTGATCGTGCTGAGCGCCGGAGTCTCACCGTCGTCCTACGACGCGGTCCGCGAGGTGCTCGGCCGCCTCGGCAACGTCGCCTTCCAGGACGTCGCGATGTCGCCGGGGAGCCTGCACGGCTTCGGCACGATCGGCCCCGACGCGACGCCCGTCTTCGGGCTGCCGGGCGACGCCGTGGGTGCGCAGGTGTCGTTCGAGGCGTTTGTACGACCAGCGCTTCGCCGGATGCTCGGTGTCGCCCATCTCGCCCGCCCGATGGTCTCCGCCCGCGCCGGAGCCGACCTCAGCTCCCCGCCGGGGCGGAGGTCGTTCGTCCGGGCCTGGCTGGAGGTCAAGGAGGGCGCCTACCTGGTGACCCCGGTGCCGTCCACCAGCATCGTCGCGGGGCTTTCCAGGGCGAACGCACTCGTCGTCGTGCCGGAGTCGGTCGACCACATCGCTGCCGGTGTCGCCGTGCAGGTGGTCATGCTCGAGCGCCGCGGGTTGTAGCCGTGGCGAGTCCGGGATGGCCGGCCGCCATGGTCGACGGGCCCGTCGGGGTACGCCCGTTCCGGCTGCGGGACGCCCAGGCCTGGTCGGAGTCCCGGATCCGCAACGAGGAGTGGCTCGCGCCGTGGGAGGGACGGCAGCCGTCGCTGCCCTCGTCGACGTGGGCGGATCGGCACAGCCCGGGAGCGTTCGCCGCGATGCTCCGGACGATGCGACGGGAGTCACGGGCCGGCCGCAGCCTGCCCTTCGCGGTCATGTACCACGGCTCGCTCGTCGGCCAGATCACCGTGGCGAACGTGGTGCGTGGTGCTTTCCAGTCCGCCAGCGTCGGCTACTGGGTGGACCGGGCGGCGTCCGGCCGCGGCGTGATCCCGACGGCCCTCGCGCTCGTCGTCGACCACTGCTTCGACCAGGTCGGCCTGCACCGCATCGAGGCCAACGTGCGCCCGGAGAACACCCCGTCGCTGCGCGTCGTCCGCAAGCTCGGCTTCCGGGAAGAGGGGACCCACGCCCGGTTCCTGTACATCGACGGGGCCTGGCGCGACCACCTGACCTTCGCCGTCACGGCCGAGGACTTTCCTGACGGTTTGCTGTCCAGGCTGGCACGCAGCCGACGACACACCGAGTGACCTCCACGTTTCTTCAGGTGACGTCACTACCGTCAAGTGCTGTGGGTTCCGGACTGATCCTCTTCGCGATCGTCATCGCCTGGCTCATCGTGCTCGTGCCGATGGCGCTGCGCAGTCACGACAACTCCACCTATGCCAAGTCGGCCGACCGGTTCAGCCACGCGATGCGCGTCCTGTCGCGCCGCAGCAGCCGTGACGTGCTCGTCCCGAAGCGGGCCTACTCCTCGCTGGTCGTCTCCGAGACCCGTTCGCCCCGCCCCGCGCGCATCCCCGAGGAGCAGCCGGCCGAGGAAGAGGTCGTCTTCGAGGCGGAGCCACTCACTCCCGCCCAGCGCCGGACACGCACCCTCGCCGTCCTCGCCGGCCTGGCGCTGATCACCCTTGGCATCGCCCTCGCCGGGATCCGGGTCGGCCTCTACGCACACGTCATGTGCGACCTGCTGGCGGCCGGATTCGTCGTGCACTGCCGCCGCCAGGCGGTCCTCCGCGCGCAGCGTCGCGCCTCCCGACCGCGGGTCCGAGCCATAGCACCGGCTCCGGCCCGCACAACCGTTTCCCGGATCGCGGGGATCCCGGACCGGATCCCCGCGCGGCCGGCGCCGCTCTCGATGCCGCTGCCCGCCCCGGCCGCGCGCTATGAGGACACGCCCTCGCCGGCCGCGGCGACCGGCACCGACTCGTGGGACCCGGTGCCCGTCCCGCCACCGACCTACGTGTCGAAGCCGGTGGCCCCTCGCCGCGAGCCGCGAGTGCTCGACCTCACCAAGCCCGGCGAGTGGACAGCGGCCCTCGACGGCAACGATGTCGGCCTCGGAATCCTCGAGGAGGACCACGAGCTCGAGGACATTCTCGAGCGTCGCCGCGCTGCGGGTGACTGGTAGCCTGCTGATCCACCGCAACATGCGGGGCTGTGGCGCAGTCCGGTAGCGCACCTCGTTCGCATCGAGGGGGTCAGGGGTTCGAATCCCCTCAGCTCCACCCAGCCGTCACCGCCCCGGCTAGCGTCGGGGCGGTGAACCCCGTAGACCCAGAAGTCGCCGCCGCCGAGCTGGAGCTGGCCAACGAGCTGCGCCGCATCGTCAACCGGATGGTGCTCGTTCGGCCGTCTGCCGAGGAGCTGCGCGCGGCCGCGACGACGGCTCGGGACTTCGCCGACCGGCTGGAGCAGCTGCAGGTGCGTCCGGGCAGTGTGCTGACGATCAGCGAGGCCGGCCTGCAGCCGCACGATCACCTCCGGCACAGCCCGTGGTCGGGGACGAGCAACGTCATCGCGCCTCCGGTCGAGCTGTGGTTCGTGGACGGCGAGGCCGACGGCCCCGAGGGACGCCGGACCAGCGGCCGGGTCGTGTTCGGGACGGCCTACGAGGGACCTCCCGGTCACGCGCATGGCGGCTGCGTCGCGGGAGTCTTCGACGAGCTGCTCGGCCGCTCGCAGCTGCGCGCCGGCTTCACCGGCACCCTGACCTTGAGCTACCGCCGCCCGACGCCGCTCCTCGAGCCCGTCGACCTGTGCGCGTGGGTCGAGCGCACCGACGGGCGCAAGCGCTGGGTCAAGGGCACCGCGAAGCTCGACGGAGTGCTGCTGGTCGAGGCGGAGGGCCTGTTCATCGCGCCGCGCGAGGGCGCCGACCAGGACGGCATCATCGCGAGCCTCAACCGGGTCTCCGGCCACTGAGCCACTCGCGCACCACCTGGTCCCTTCCGCCGTGCACAGGCGAGGCCGGTGCCGGCGGGCTGGTGAGCGCGGCACGGGGGCCACTGCCGGTGCGCGTGTGCACGAGGCAAGCGTGGGGTGGTCAGATCCAGCTGGTGAACCACATCCGGTGGTGCCAGGACGTGTAGGGGATCGTGACCGCGGCGAGCACCGGGTAGAGCCACCAGAAGTTGAGGACGACCAGCGAGGTGTAGACGCCGGCGGCTCCGGAGCCCCAGATCCGTCTGGTCGAGCCCGGCGGTCCGACAACCCAGCCGACGACGATCGCCAGGCCCAGGCAGAGGAACGGCACCGACGGCAGCGCGTAGAACAGGAACATGGTGCGGTGCTTCTGGTCGCTCGGGATCCAGGCCAGGATCGACACCAGCATCAGCAGGAGCACCGAGGCTGATGCCCAGTCCCTCTTCGACGCCCACCGGAACAGCAGTGCGATCGCCACCGGCAGCATCGCCCACCACAACGCCGGCGTGCCGATCGCGAGCACCTCGCGCGAGCAGCCCGTCGACGTCTGGCAGCCGTAGACACCGGTCTTGATCGGCGACGGGTAGTAGTAGGACACCGGGCGCTGGAGGAACGGCCATGACAGCGGGTGCGATTGGTAGGGGTGGGTCTTCTCCAGCGTCTGGTGGAAGTGCCACATCTCCCAGTGGTAGTGCCAGAAGGACCGCAGAGACGCTGGGACGAAGGGGAAGTCGGTGTGCGGGTTGTCTTTCGCCCACTGCCGGTCCCAGCCCTCCTTCGTGACGAACCAGCCGGTCCACGAGCCGACGTAGACGGCGACGGGCAGGACGAGGAAGACACCGACGAAGGGCGCCGTCGTCTGCCGCACCGTCGTCCGCCAGGGCGCGCGGAGGCCTGCCGCACGGCGGGCGCCAGCCTCCCAGAACAGGGTCAGGACCAGCATCACCGCGATCGGATAGAGCGCGCTCCACTTGGTGGCCAGCGCGCAGCCCATCATCAGCCCGGCGACGAGCCGCCACGGCCGCCAGCCGAGTGGTCCACCCCGGGCGAGCTGCTCCTCGGACGCCTCGGCGAGGCGGGCTCGGATCCGGTCCCGGTCGATGACCAGGGCGCCGAAGGCTGCGACGACGAAGAAGCAGAGGAACACGTCGAGCGTCGCGATCCGGCTCTGCACGAAGTGGAGCCCGTCGAGGGCGAGGAACAGTCCGGCGAGACCGCCGAGCAGGGTCGAGCCCGTCATGCGCCGGGCGATGCGGATCAGCAGCAGCACGGTGAGGGTGCCGAACACCGCGGCCGAGATGCGCCAGCCCCAGGTGTTGAAGCCCATCAGCTGCTCGCCGACGCCGATCAGCCACTTGCCCAGCGGTGGGTGCACGACGAAGGCAGGGGAGCTGCCGTTGAGGGCACAGAACTGCGCGTCGTTCGACGTCGCGTGCTCGACCCCGTAGGTCATGAGCGAGTGGGCGTCGCAGGCGTAGTACAGCTCGTCGAAGATGTCGCCCGCGACGACCTTGCCGTTGCTGAGGTTCGTCGCCGGCTGGTCGAGGCGCAGGAACCGCAGCAGCCCGGCGAGGACGGTCACGGCGAGTGTCACCGGCCAGCCGCCGGAGCCGGTCACGAGGGGCCGCAGGCGGTCCCGCCAGCCGGACTGGTCGACATCCGCGGCAGCGGTCCGGTCGAGGGTCGCCGTCATGGGCGCCACGCTATCTTGATCCGCCCCTCCTACGGTGCGAGCAGAATGCTGACCATGAGCCTCGTCCTCGCCGGTGTGCCGATCGGCCGTGCCGGTGATGCGAGTGCCCGGCTGGTGGAGTGCCTCGGGACCGCCGACGTCATCGCCGCTGAGGACACCCGCCGGCTGACCCGGCTCTGTCACGACCTCGGCGTGACCTACTCCGGACGGCTGGTCAGCTACTTCGAGGGCAACGAGGCCGAGCGCACCCCGCAGCTGCTGGCAGCGCTCCGGGAGGGGCAGACGGTCCTGCTCGTGACGGACGCCGGCATGCCCTCGGTGTCGGACCCCGGCTTCCGGCTCGTGGCCGCCGCAGCGGCGGCGGAGCTTCCGGTCACCTGCCTGCCCGGCCCCTCGGCGGTCACCGCCGCGCTCGCCGTCAGCGGGCTGCCGTCGGACCGGTTCTGCTTTGAGGGCTTCCTGCCGCGCAAGGCCGGCGAGCGGCGGGCGCGGCTGTCGAGTCTGGTCGCTGAGCGCCGTACCGCCGTGTTCTTCGAGGCGCCGCACCGGCTGGGGGCAACCCTGGCGGACATGGCGGCCGTGCTCGGAGACCGCCGCGCGGTGGTCTGCCGCGAGCTGACGAAGACGCACGAGGAGATCGTCCGGGGGACGCTGGCCGAGCTGGCCGAGCGCTTCTCGGGAGAGGTGCTCGGCGAGGTCACCGTCGTGGTCGAGGGCGCAGCCCCGGTGGCCGTCGAGGCGACGCCCGAGGAGCTGGCCCGGCTCGTCGCCGTGCGGGAGGCGAGCGGTGAGCCCCGCAAGGAGGCCATCACCGGCGTCGCCCGCGAGCTCGGAGTCCCGAAGAGAGAGGTGTACGAGGCCGTGGTGTCCCTGCGGTCTCAGTCGTAGCTGCGGATCATCCGCACGTTGAGGAAGAGCATCACGACCCCGAGCCCGCCCACGACGGCGAAGGCCAGGCCGACAGACCCCCAGTCGACGTCGCCCAGGACCAGGGTGCGAAGCCCCTCCATGATGTAGGTGACGGGGTTGCAGGACGCGGCGATCTCCATGGGGCGGGTGAGCATGTCGCGGGGCACGAAGCTCGGTGTGAGAAACAGCAGGGGGAAGAACACGAGGCCACCCGACTGCGTGGCCGCCCCGCTGCGGGTCCGCAGCGCGATCAGCTGCATGAAGCCGGCGTAGACGACGGCCCACGAGCCGTTGAGCAGCAAGATCAGCAGGAAGCCGCCGATGCCGCTCGCGATCCGGACGCCGAACAGCAGCGAGATCGCCACCATGGCCGAGGTGAGGACCAGCGCTTTCACGGACTCGGCGAGCAGCCTGCTCAGGACCAGCGCGATCCGGGAGATCGGGGCCGCCCGGAGCCGGTCGAAGTAGCCGCCCTCGATGTCCTCGACGAGGAACATGGCGGCGCTGCCGAAGGACGCTCCCAGCAGCAGCGAGCTCGGCAGCTGGAACCCGGCGTACCCCTGCCCGTGGAGGAAGGCCGTCGACGAGCCGGGGAAGATCTTGCCGGCCTGCCCGACGTTGACGACGAGGAAGAACAGCGGGATGAACAGCGTCGGGATGACGGCCTCGGGCGTGCGAAGGGCCTCCCGCAGCGCCCGCTGCGTGAGCACCAGGGTGTCCTTCACGCCTGCACCTCCGCGACCTCGCCGGCGACCTTCGTGCGGGTGCGCCCGGTGGCGTCGAGGAACACGTCGTCGAGCGTGGGGTCTGCCGTCAGGCCCTTGCGCCGGCGCAGGTCGGCCTTGAGGTCGGCCGGCGTGCCCTCGAGGACGATCCGGCCGCCGTCGATGATCGCCAGCCGATCGCACAGCTGGTCGGCCTCCTCGAGGTACTGCGTCGTGAGGAACACCGTGGTCCCGTGGCCGTTGATGCGCCGCACCTCGTCCCAGATGGTCAGCCGGCTGGCGGGGTCGAGGCCGGTCGTCGGCTCGTCGAGGAACAGCACCTCCGGCTCGTGGACGAGCGCCGACGCGAGGTCGAGGCGGCGCTTCATGCCGCCGGAGTAGCCCTTCACCCGGTGGTCACCGGCCTCCACCAGGTCGACGAGCTCGAGCTGGACCTGAGCGATGTCCTTCGCCTCCGCAGTGGAGTTGCCGAACAACCGGGCTTGCAGGGTCAGCAGCTCCCGGCCGGTCTGTCGCGGGTCGAGACCCGCCTCCTGCAGCGCGACCCCGATCTTGCGGCGGACACCGTCGGGGTCCTTCGCCACGTCGACGCCGGCCACCGACGCCGTGCCCCCGGTGATGGTCAGCAGCGTGGTGAGCATCCGGACGGTCGTCGACTTGCCCGCCCCGTTGGGCCCGAGGAAGCCGAACACCTCACCGGTCCGCACATGGAGGTCGACACCGCGGACGGCTTCCACCTCGCCGTCCTTGGCGGGATAGGTCTTGCGCAGGCCGGTGGCCTCAACTGCCCAGGTCATGGGTTCCATGCTCTCCCAGACGTCCGACAGCCGAGAAACTCATCGTCGTCGACGCGATCACTAGGGTGGCCACATGTCCCGCACGATCCTGACCGCGGTCGCCTGGCCCTATGCCAACGGCCCGCGCCACATCGGCCACGTCGCCGGTTTCGGTGTGCCCTCCGACGTCTTCAGCCGATACCACCGGATGGCGGGCAACAAGGTCCTCATGGTGAGCGGCACCGACGAGCACGGCACGCCGATCCAGGTGCAGGCCGACCGGGAAGGCGTCACCGCCCGCGAGCTCGCCGACCGCTACAACCGGATCATCGCGGAGGACCTGCAGGGTCTTGGGCTCACCTACGACCTGTTCACCCGCACGACCACCCGCAACCACTACGAGGTGGTCCAGAAGCTGTTCCTCGCGTTGCACAAGAACGGCTATGTCGTCGAGCGGTCGCAGCTGTCCGCGATCGACGCCAAGACCGGGCGCGGCCTCCCCGACCGCTATGTCGAGGGCACCTGCCCCAACTGCGGGTACGACGGTGCGCGCGGCGACCAGTGCGACAACTGCGGCCGTCAGCTCGACCCCCAGGACCTCATCAACCCCCGCTCGACGATCGACGGGGAGCCGCCCACGTTCGTCGAGTCGGCGCAGTTCTACCTCGAGCTGCCGGCCTTCGCGGAGCTGCTCGCGTCGTGGCTCAAGGAGCGCACCGACTGGCGCCCCAACGTCTTGAAGTACAGCGCCAACCTCATCGACGAGATGCGGCCGCGGGCGATCTCGCGCGACCTCGACTGGGGGGTGCCGATCCCGCTCGAGGGATGGAAGGACCGCAACGACAAGCGGCTCTACGTCTGGTTCGACGCGGTCATCGGCTACCTGTCCGCTTCGATCGAGTGGTCGCGGCGCACGGGTGGGTCGTGGGAGGAGTTCTGGCACGGCGGCATCGCCGAGGGCTTCTACTTCATGGGCAAGGACAACGTCGTCTTCCACTCGGTGATCTGGCCGGCGATCCTGCTCGGCGCCTCGGGCAAGCCGGAAGGGTCGGCCGGGGAGTACGGCGAGCTCGACCTCCCGTCCGAGGTCGTGTCGAGCGAGTACCTGACGATGGAGGGCAAGAAGTTCTCCTCGTCGCGGTCCGTCGTCATCTATGTGCGTGACGTCCTCGAGCGCTACGGGCCGGACGCGATCCGCTACTACCTCTGCGTCGCCGGCCCGGAGTCCTCCGACACCGACTTCACGTGGGAGCAGTTCGTCACCCGCAACAACACGGAGCTGGTCGCGGGCTGGGGCAACCTCGTCAACCGCACGATGTCCCTGGTGCACAAGAACCTCGGCTCGATCCCGCCCGCGGGCGACCTCACCGACGACGACCGCGCCGCCCTCACTGCGTCCTCAGCCGCCTTCGAGACGGTGGGCCACTTGCTCGGACGCAACCAGGTGAAGGCGGCGATCAACGAGGCGATGCGCATCGTCGGCGAGGCCAACAAGTATCTCTCCGACCAGGCGCCGTGGAAGCTCAAGGAGGACCCGGAGCGGCGGGCCTCCGTGCTGCACGTCGCGCTCCAGCTGATCGCCGACGCCAAGACGCTGCTGACCCCCTTCCTGCCGCACAGCTCGCAGCAGGTGTGGGAGATGCTCGGCGGCAAGGGCGAGTGGTCCGGCCAGCCAGAGCTGCGGGAGGTCGACGACCTCGACGGCGGCCCGTCGTACCCGGTGCTGATGGGTGACTACGCCGCGGCGGCCGCGCGCTGGGAGTCGCAGCCGATCACCCCCGGGATCCCGATCGGCGAGCCGGTGCCGCTGTTCACGAAGCTCGACCCGTCCGTGATCGAGGAGGAGCTGGCCCGCCTTGACCCGGGGGAGTAGGTCGCAGGAGGAACCGCCGCCGGCTCCAGAGCCGCTGGCGGTCGCGGTGGCCGACAGCCACTGCCACCTCGACATCATGGGCGGCGACGTGGCAGCCCAGCTCGCGCTGGCTCGCGAGGTCGGCATCGACACGGTCGTGCAGGTGGGCGTCGACGTGGCGAGCAGCCGGCTGTCGGCCGAGCTCGCCGGGGAGTACGACGCCGTCTGGGCGACGGTCGCCGTGCACCCGAACGAGGCGGGCCGCGGAGCAGCTACTCCCGAGGCGCTGCAGGAGATCCGGCGGCTGGCCGAGCTGCCGCAGGTCAGAGGCGTCGGCGAGACCGGGCTCGACCACTTCCGCACCGGGCCCGAGGGTCAGGGCCTGCAGGAGGAGTCGTTCCGCGCGCACATCGCGATCGCGAAGGAGACCGGCAAGGCGCTCGTCATCCACGACCGCGACGCTCACGACGACGTGCTCCGGGTGCTGCGCGAGGAGGGTGCGCCGGACGTCACGGTGTTCCACTGCTACTCCGGCGACGCGGCGATGGCGCGGCTCTGCGCCGACGCGGGCTACTACCTCTCCTTCGCCGGCCCGGTCACCTTCAAGCCCAACGACGAGCTGCGCGCCGCGGCCGCCGTCTGCCCCCAGGACCGGCTGCTCGTCGAGACCGACGCACCCTTCCTCACGCCGATGCCGTTCCGCGGGCGCCCCAATGCTCCCTACCTCATCCCCTTGACGATGCGCGCCCTCGCCATGGCGCGCGAGCAGGACCTCGACGAGCTCTGCCATGCAGTGGCCGCGAACACCCGGAGGGCGTTCTCCTTGCGCTAACTAGTCACTGAGTGCATAGTATGCGTCATGTCCGTCCCGCTCACCCTGCTCGGCCTGCTCCAGGTACGCCCGCGTCACGGCTATGACCTCAAGCGCGCCTACGACGCGCACTTCGGCCACGACCGCCCCCTCAAGCCCGGCCAGGTCTACTCGACTCTCGGGCGGCTCGAGCGGGACGGCTTCGTCGTCGTCAGCGGCACCGACCGCGACGGCGGCCCCGACCGCACGACCTACGCCGTCACGGCCGAGGGGGTGACCGACCTGGACCGCTGGTTCGCCGAGCCGGAAGGCCCCGCCGCCTACCTCCAGCCGGTGCTGTTCGCGAAGGTGGTGCTCGCGCTGCAGTCCGGCCGGGACGCCGCCCAGGTCCTGGACGCCCAGCGGGCCGAGCATCTGGTCGCGATGCGCGAGCTCACGGCCTTGAAGAAGGACGCCGACCTCGACCGGGTCCTTGGCCTCGACTTCGCGCTCTTCCACCTGGAGGCGGACCTGCGCTGGCTCGAGCACACCGCTGCCCGGCTCGACCGCCTCGGCAAGGAGCTCGCCCGATGATGGAACCGCTGCTGACCGCTCGCGACCTGCACCTGTCGTTCGGTGCGTCGCCAGCGCTCGCCGGCGCGTCGGTCGACGTCGCCCCGGGGGAGATCCTCGCGCTGCTCGGACCGAGCGGCTCAGGGAAGAGCACGTTGCTGCACTGCCTCGCGGGCATCCTCGTGCCCGACAGCGGCGAGGTCGGCTACCGCGGCATCCGGCTGGACAGGCTGTCCGACGACCTGCGCTCGGAGCTGCGTCGCAGCGACTTCGGGTTCGTCTTCCAGTTCGGCTCACTGGTCCCGGAGCTGTCCGCGGTGGAGAACGTCGCCCTGCCCCTTCGGCTCGCCGGGCACAAGCGGCGTACGGCCGAAGCGCGGGCGCTCGAGTGGCTCGAGCGACTCGAGGTCGGCGAGGTCGCCCGGAAGCGGGCCGGCGAGATGTCCGGAGGCCAAGGCCAGCGGGTGGCCGTCGCCCGGGCCCTCGTCGCTGGTCCGCGGGTCGTGTTCGCCGACGAGCCCACCGGGGCCCTCGACTCGCTCAATGGCGAGCTCGTGATGGACCTTCTCGTCGGCGCCGCTCGGGAGCAGGGCACGAGCATCGTCCTGGTCACCCACGAGCCGCGGGTCGCCGCCTACGCCGACCGCGAGGTGGTCCTGCGCGACGGGGCCCTTGCTCTGACGGTCGGCGCGTGACCCCCTGGCTGCTCGGCGCCCGGTTGGCTCTCACGGCCAACCGCATGCGCCTCGTCGCGACCACGATCGCTGTGTCGTTCACCGTCGCCTTCCTGCTCGCCGCGATGGGTGCCCTGCCGTCACGGCAGGCGAAGCTCGACCGCCTCGACGCCCGCAACGTCGTGCAGGTCGACAGCCAGGTCGCCACCGGTATGACTGCTCCGGCCGCCGTGGTCCGCCTCGAATCGCAGGTGGGCACCTACCGCGGCCGTCCGCTCACGGTGCGCTTCGTCAGCGCTGAGCCGGGAGGGCCGCTGCCCCCCGGTCTGACCCGCTACCCGCGGGCCGGTGAGGTCATCGCCTCGCCCGACCTCGCGGACGTGCTCCGGGGTCATCGCGCGGGCGAGCTCGCCACCCGCGTCCCCGGACACCTGGTGGGC
Organism: Frankiales bacterium; assembly: GCA_025465465.1. Classification (GTDB taxonomy): domain Bacteria; phylum Actinomycetota; class Actinomycetes; order Mycobacteriales; family SCTD01; genus RYN-111. Next base: position 62,538 of record JAODND010000036.1, read on the forward strand.
ACGGTCGCCGAACCCGGTCTGGCGGGTCCCCACGAGCTGTACGCGTATGTCGGGGTGGCCGGCTTCGACCACGAGACACCGCAGGTGCAGTCCTATGGATCTCACTACGTGCGGCAGCCGGCGCCGAGGGAGCTGCGGATCGCCGCGTGGCTGGGGGCCCTGGGGCTGCTGCTCCCTGTGCTGGTGCTCGTGGCGACCGCGACCCGGTTGTCGGCCAGCAGCCGCGACCGTCGACTGGCTGCGCTGCGGCTCGTCGGTGCCACTCCGAAGCAGGCCAGCGCCATCGCCGGAGCCGAGGGCCTGGTGTCCGGGATCCTCGGCACCGCAGGGGGTCTCGTCGCCTTCTGGCTGCTGCGCGGGCCGGCGTGCGCACTGCTCCCCTTTCCCGAGGGGGTCTATGCGCAGGACCTGATGCCGCCTCTCACGATGCTGCTCGCGGTGCTCGTCGGCGTGCCCCTTCTGGCTGCCGTCTCCGGCGTCCTGGCACTGCGCCGGGTCGTGACCAGCCCCCTGGGTGTCCGCCGCACGGCCCGCGTCAAGACCGCGGCGTGGTGGCGGCTCGCGCCCCTGCTGAGCGGGCTCGCGATGCTGATCGTCCTCCGGGTGAACCACACGGCGTGGCCCCTCGGGACGCCTCCTGGGACGACGCTGCTGCTCCTGGGTGGCGGACTGACTCTGGTCGGCGTCGCCGTCGCGGCCCCCGTCCTGTCGCAGCTCGGCGGCCGGCTGCTCGGGCGCCTGCCCGGGCTCAGTGCCTCGCTTGCCGCCCGGCGCATCGACGCCGACCCGACGGCGTCGGCGCGTGTGGTCACGGGGATGGTGCTGGTCCTGTTCGTGTCGGCCTGGCTGCTGGCGTTCCTCCCCGTCCTGGAGAGCAGCCGCGACAGCGGCGAGAAGGAGCTCCTCTCTTATGTGTCCGCAGGGACGGTCATCACTGCCTCCGACGTGCGGAAGCGGCCGGATCTCGCAGCGGTGCAGCGCGTCCCGGGTGTCCGGGCCGTGGCGGTTCTCGGCTATGCGGCTCTCACACCGCCGGGCTGGGTGAGCGACGACGGCTCCGACCCGGCTCGCACCTCGCACACCGTCGACGTCGGCTCCTGCACGGCGCTCGCCAGGGCGACGCGCCGGCACCTTCCGTGCGGCCAGGGAACGGTGTTCCGGGTCTCGGTGTCCGGGGCACCCGACACCGCATCAGGGTCGCCGCTGGCGGAGGGGGAGCGGGTCGGCGTCCTCGACAGCCAGGGTGTGGTGGCGGCGCACCTCGTGCTGCCAGCGCGCATCCCCGAGCTGCCCATCCCGGCATACTCCGGTCTGCTGCAGGGTGAGCTGCTCGTCGACCCGGCCCTGCTCCCCGCGGCGCCGAGCAGGCTGGTGGTGACCACCGACGGGCGTGCCGACACCGTGGAGAACGTCCGCGCGGTGCTGCCACTCGACCTCGCCATGAGTGCCCAGACGGTGGCGGAGCGCGTCAAGGCTGGCGCCTCGGTCTACCTCGGCTACCGGCGGGCCGTGAAGATCGGCATCGTCCTCGCGCTGCTGGTCGGAGCCGCCTCGCTCGCCGTCACGACAGCGGACGCAGTGGCGGAACGACGGCGCAGCCTCGCCACGCTGGTCGCCCTCGGCACGCCGCTGCGGGTGCTGCGTCGGACCGTTCTCCTGCAGACCGCAGCGCCCATGCTCAGCAACGTGGTGGTCACGCTGGCGGCGGCCGCGATGGCGAGCGCCTGCTACCTCGGGGTGACGACATCGGTCCCCACGGGCGTGCCGCTGCCGTGGGGATCGTGGGCGCTGACCGCCCTGGCCGCCGTCGTTGCGGTGCTGCTGGCCACTGCCGCCACCCTTCCGCTGGTGTCGGCTGTGGGTCGACCGGAGGCCCTGCGCGCAGAATGAGAGCGGGTTCACACCTCGACCCTGAGGAACCCCCTTTGCGGTGCGCCACCTGCGGTTTTGGGTTGTCCACAGGCTGACGCGCTGTCCGAGATGTCCACCTTGGGCGATCTGAGAATTTGGCGTGTCGCACCGGCTCCGTTACGTTCCCGAGACATCCGCCGGGGTCGGGATCGTCCCAGGCGGTGCGGGGGGCCGGTCACATGACCGGCTCTCGCGCTGCGGCCCTCGGCCGGCAGGCACCGCACCGTCACCGTGCCCGGGAAGCTCGAGCATTGGTGTCGTGTGAGCTACCGCTCCCTCCTCGTCCGCCCCGCCGCCCTCGCGGTCGCCTTCCTCGCCGCATGGAGCGGCCAGGCTGCCTACGCCGCCTCCGCCAGGACGGTCGCTGTCACGGTGGACGGGCAGCGCACGACGGTGCGCACCCACGGTGCGACGGTCGGCGACGCGCTCCGCGCGGCGCACCTCGCCGTCGGGACGCACGACCTGCTCGCCCCGGACGCCTCGACGCGGCTGACCGGCCGCACCACGGTCGTGCTGCGACGGGGTCGCGAGATGGAGCTGACCGTCGACGGCCAACCGCGCACCGTGTGGGTGACCGCGATGTCGGTCAACGAGGCCCTCGACCAGATCGGGTTGCGCACCAACGGCGCGCTGCTGTCGGCTGACCGCTCGCGCTCCATCCCGCTCAAGGGGTTCTCCCTCGACATCCGCACCCGCAAGTCGGTGCAGCTGCTCGACGCCGGCAAGGTCCGCCGCTTCTCGACCAACGCGCTCACGGTCCAGCAGGCACTGCACGACGCGAAGGTGTCGCTGCACCGCAGCGACTCGCTGTCGGTCCTGCGCCGCGCGTCGGTGCACGACGGCATGGTCATCCGCATCACCCGCATCCGCGGCACCCAGGTCGGCGAGGACTTCGCGATCCCGTTCGCGACGGTGCGCAAGGCAGACGGCTCGATGTACACCGGCGTCACCAAGGTCATGCGCGAGGGTCGCGTCGGCGTGATCCACCGCGTCTACAACCTGAAGTACGTCAACGGCCGGCTCGCCCGGAAGCTGCTCGCGAAGCCGTCGGTCCGCACCGCGGCACCCATCACCGAGATCATCGCCTACGGCACGAGGCAGCGGCCCTACAGCGTCGCCGGCGCCGATGGCCTCAACTGGGGAGCGCTCGCCAACTGCGAGTCGGGCGGCAACCCCCGCGCGGTGAGCAGCGGAGGCACCTACCGTGGCCTCTACCAGTTCACGATGGGCACCTGGCACTCCATGGGCGGCAGCGGCGACCCGATCGACGCGTCGTCGGGCGAGCAGACCTACCGTGCCAAGCTGCTCTACCAGCAGCGCGGCCGAAGTCCCTGGCCGAACTGCGGTCGTTACCTCTGAGCCTGCTGACGGCTCCTGACGTCCGGCGGCTCGCCGAGGCGCTGGACCTCCGTCCGACCAAGCAGCTCGGGCAGAACTTCGTCATCGACCCCAACACCGTGCGGCGCCTCGTGCGCACAGCGGGGGTCGAGGCGCACGACGTGGTGGTCGAGGTCGGTCCCGGTCTCGGGTCGCTCACCTTGGGCCTGCTCCCGGAGTGCGCCCGGGTCGTCGCCGTCGAGATCGACCCGGCCCTCGCGACCCAGCTGCCACTCACGGTTGCCGAGCGCGCACCTGAGCACGCCGACCGACTCGAGGTGGTGCTCCAGGACGCGCTCCAGCTCACCGCCGTACCAGGTCCCGACCCGACGGCCTTCGTCGCGAACCTGCCCTACAACGTGGCGGTCCCCGTGCTGCTCCGGCTGCTGGAGCACCTGCCATCGCTGCGGAGGGGCCTCGTCATGGTGCAGGCGGAGGTCGCCGACCGGCTGGCGGCGCCGCCGGGTTCGAAGACCTACGGGGTGCCCTCCGTGAAGGCCGCCTGGTATGCCGAGGTGACCAAGGCGGGCTCGGTCGGGCGCAACGTGTTCTGGCCGGCGCCGAACGTCGACAGCGGCCTGGTCGCCTTCACCCGTCGCGAGCCACCGGTCGGCGACCGCAAGGCCGTCTTTGCCGTCATCGATGCGGCCTTCGCGCAACGACGCAAGACCCTCCGTGCCGCCCTCGCCGGCTGGGCCGGGTCGCCGGCCGCCGCCGAGGACCGTCTCCGCGCCGCCGGCATCGACCCGTCCGCGCGCGGAGAGACGCTCGGCGTCGAGGAGTTCGCCCGGCTCGTTAGTCTGCAGTGATGCCCTCTCGCCCCCCGGTCGACACCGTCACGGTGCGGGCTCCGGCGAAGGTCAACCTGCACCTCTCGGTCGGGCCGCTGCGTGGGGACGGCTACCACGACCTGACTACGGTCTTCCATGCGATCGGGCTCTTCGACGACGTGACCGTCACCCGCGCGGACGCCCTCACCGTCGCGGTCGAGGGCGAGGGCGCCGACGACGTCCCCGTCGACCAGAGCAACCTCGCGGCCAAGGCGGTGCTCGCCCTCGCCAGGAGCGCCGGCGTGCCGCCGGACGTTGCCCTCCACATCCGCAAGGGGATTCCGGTCGCCGGCGGCTGTGCGGGCGGCTCGGCCGACGCCGCTGCCGCGCTCGTCGGCTGCGACGCGCTCTGGGGGCTCGGCCTCGGTCGCGACCAGCTCACCGAGGTCGCCGCGGGGATCGGCAGCGACGTCCCCTTCAGCCTCCACGGAGGCACGGCGCTCGGCACCGGGCGCGGTGACCGACTCACGGCGGTCCTGGGCGCCGGCTCCTACTCGTGGGTGCTCGCCCTCGCCGACGGCGGCCTGTCGACTCCCGAGGTGTACGCCGAGCTCGACCGCCTTCGTGAGACCGGGCCGGTCACCGTGGTCAGCGACGCCGCGGAGGTGCTGTCGGCGCTGCGGCAGGGCTCGCCCGAGCAGCTCGGACAGGTGCTCTCCAACGACCTGCAGCCGGCGGCAGTGGCCCTCAAGCCGGAGCTGCGCAGGCTGCTCGAGGCAGGTGACGAGCTCGGCGCACTCGGGGGTGTCGTCAGCGGAAGTGGTCCCACCGTGGCCTTCCTCGCCCGCGACGACGCCCACGCGACAGCCCTCGCCGCGGCCCTCGCCGGGCACGGGGTCTGCCGCACCGTGCGGGTCGCCGACGGCCCGGTTCCCGGCGCCCGCGTGATCAGGACGCTCTAGTGGCCAACCTCATCAACCTCGAGGGCGTCACCGTCGCCCACGGCACCAAGCTGCTCCTGGATGAGGTGTCCCTCGGCATCTCCGACACCGATCGCATCGGCGTCGTGGGCCGCAACGGCGGCGGCAAGACGACGCTCCTGAAGACGCTGCTGAAGGTCGAGGAGCCGCACTCCGGCCGCGTCACCCACGCCGGCTCGCTGCGAGTCGGGGTGCTGACACAGGACGTGCGCATCGACGAGGCGCTGACCGCGCACCAGGCCATCCTCGGCGACACCGCCGAGCACACCTGGGCCGGTGACGCCCGGGTCCGCGAGGTCCTCGACGGCCTCGGCATGCACGAGGTCGGCCTCGACGCCGTCGTCGGCACGATGTCCGGAGGGGAACGGCGCCGGGTCGCCCTCGCCGCGCTGCTCATCGGCGAGCACGACCTGCTGGTGCTCGACGAGCCGACCAACCACCTCGACGTCGAAGGCGTCGCCTGGCTGGCGGCGTGGCTCAAGCAGCGCCGCGGCGCACACGTCGTCGTGACGCACGACCGCTGGTTCCTCGACGAGGTCAACGAGGCGACGTGGGAGGTGCACGACGGCAAGGTCGACGCCTATGAGGGGGGCTACTCGGCCTACGTCCTCGCCCGCGCCGAGCGCGACCGGATCGCCTCCGTCTCCGAGCAGAAGCGCGTGCAGCTGGCGCGCAAGGAGCTCGCGTGGCTGCGCCGAGGGCCGCCCGCGAGGACCAGCAAGCCGAAGTTTCGCATCGACGCGGCCAACGCCCTCATCGCCGACGAGCCGCCGCCGCGCGACGACATCGCGTTGCAGCGGTTCGCGACCGCGCGGCTCGGCAAGCAGGTCTACGACGTCGAGGACGTGTCGCTGTCGTTCGGCGACCGGCTGCTGTTCGACCACGTCACCTGGCGAGTCGGCCCGGGCGACCGCATCGGGATCGTCGGCGTCAACGGCGCGGGCAAGTCGACGCTGCTCAAGATGCTGATGGGTCAGCAGCAGCCGGCGGCCGGCACCGTCAGGGTCGGGCAGACCGTCAAGCCGGCCTACCTGTCCCAGGAGGTTGCCGAGCTCGACCCGATGCTCCGGGTCCTCGAGGCGGTCGAGGCCGTGGCGAAGCAGGTCGACCTCGGCGGCAAGCCGGTGGGCGCGTCGTCACTGTGCGACCGCTTCGGCTTCACCGGCAACGCGCAGTGGACCCGCGTCGGCGACCTGTCCGGTGGGGAGCGCCGCCGGCTGCAACTGCTCCGGCTGCTCATGGGCGAGCCCAACGTGCTGCTGCTCGACGAGCCGACCAACGACCTCGACATCGACACCCTGCAGGCCCTCGAAGACGTCCTCGACGGCTGGCCGGGCACGCTGCTCGTGGTCAGTCACGACCGCTACTTCCTCGAGCGGACCACGACGGTCACGTCCTCGCTGATGGGCGACGGCACCGTGAAGGCACTGCCCGGTGGGGTCGACGAGTATCTCCAGAAGCGGGTGCGCCGGGCACCGGAAGCCCCTGCTACCAAGGCGACGACCAAGGGAAAGAGCGGCGACTCGAGGCAGGCCAGGAAGGACCTGCAGAAGCTCGAGCGCCAGCTGGTCACCCTCGACATGCGCGAGTCCGAGCTGCACGCGCAGCTGGCTGCCCAAGCGGCCGACCACGAGGCCGTCATCCGCTTGGACCGTGAGCTGCACGCGGTGCGGGCCGAGAAGGAGTCGGTCGAGCAGGCCTGGCTGGAGCTCAGCGAGCAGCTGTAGGCAGCCGCTGCACCCTCGTGGTCGTCCGGCCGCGGCGGTGCAGAGCCTCGGCGAGGTCCCCGGCGTCCCGGAGCGCTGCGCCGGTGGGGTCGTTGTTGGTGTAGGCGTAGACGTCCTCGTCGTCGGCCCAGGTGTCGACGAGCCGTTCCGCCCACGGCCGCACACCGTCGTACCCATAGTCCCAGTCCTCCCGCCCATGGTGGAGGCGGAGGTAGCCCCAGTCGGTCGTCCGCCACAGCGGGGTCACGGCCTTGCCGTGGGAGTCGGCCCAGACGAGCGCCGAGCCACGTCGCTCCAGGACCTCACGGGTGCCGGGGTCCCACCAGCTGTCGTGGCGCGGCTCGACGGCGACGCGGGTGCCCGTTGGGAAGCAGGCGAGGCAGTCGTCGAGCAGGCTGACGTCGCGCTGCAGGGTCGGCGGCAGCTGCAGCAGCACGGCCCCGAGCTTGCTGCCGAGACCCGCGACCCGCTCCATCAGCCGGGCCACCGGTTCCTGTGGGTCCTTCAGCCGCTTGATGTGGCTCAGGAAGCGGCTGGCCTTCACGGTGATCACGTAGTCGTCGGGGGTGCGGGCGGCCCACGCCTCGAACACCTCCCGCTTCGGGAGCCGGTAGAAGGCGTTGTTGACCTCGACGGTCGCGAACAGCTCCGCATGGCGCTCGAGCCAGCGGCGCTGCGGCACGTCGGGGTAGAGGAGCGGCTTCCAGTCGGCGTACTGCCAGCCCGACGTCCCGATGAGCACCGTCATGCCGGGCTCCTACCCGCTCCTACAGGGAGCTGAGCCTCGGCTTCGCCTCGAGGCCGCGCAGGCCGTTCCAGGCGAGGTTGACCAGGTGCGCCGCGACCTCCTCGCGCTTGGGCTTGCGGTGGTCCTGCCACCACTGACCCGCCAGCGCGACCATCCCGACGAGGGCCTGGGAGTAGAGCGGCGCCAGCTTCGTCTCGAAGCCGCGGGCCTTGAACTGCTGGACGAGGATGTACTCCACCTGGCTCGCGACGTCGCTCATGATCGTGGCGAAGCCACCACTGCGCTCCAAGCCGACGGGCGACTCGCGAACGAGGATCCGGAACCCGTCGCCGTGCTCCTCGACATAGG
>JAODND010000057.1 GCA_025465465.1 Frankiales bacterium
CGGCAGAGCAGGCGCTCGCCAAGGCCGCGCGGGCGCAGGCCAGCGCCGCCGCCGCCCGCAGCTCGGCCGCGACCGCCGCCCGCCAGGCTCACCACTCGCTCTACCTCGCGTCCAAGGCCAAGGGCCACGCGCTGTATCTCGTGGCCAGGGCAGAGGCGCTGCTCGGCAATGCCACGCAGCGGGCCCGGCACCTCGAGCTGGCCGCCGCCGCAGCCCGGGAAGCCGCGACCCACATCACCACCGGCACGGCGCCGTCCAACGCCGCAGCCACCGCGATGCAATGGGCGTTCCAGGAGATCGGCATCCCCTACTCATGGGGCGGTGGCGACGAGAACGGTCCGACCTACGGGTTCGCGCAGGGCGCGGGCACCAGGGGCTTCGACTGCTCCGGCCTGACGCTGTTTGCCTATGCCCATGCGGGCATCCACCTCGACCACTACACCGGGTCGCAGTGGAACGAGGGCAAGCGCATCAGCAGCCGCGCCGACCTGCTGCCCGGCGACCTGATGTTCTTCGCCAACGACACCAGTGACCCGAGCACCATCCACCACGTGGCGATCTACATCGGCAACGGCAAGATGATCGAGGCGCCCTTCACCGGCGAGGTCGTCCGCGTGTCGTCCGCCGACCGCAGCGACTTCATCGGCGGCACCCGCCCCTGGGCCTGACGTCCCCTCAGGGGGCGTAGACGCGGATGTTGTTCTGGTCGGTGACCGTGAGCCGGCCCTGGGCGACCAGCAGGTCGAGGTGCGCGGCGGTCTCGAAGACCGCGAGCATCGCGTTGAACGGGTCGAGGTCCACGAGCTGGTGCTCGCGGCGGGTCCAGCGCAGGATGCCGCCCGCCTCGTGGGCGGTGCGGGCACCGCCCAGGACGGCCGCCAGGGTCTGGTCGAGCCGCTTGTCGTGGTGGGCCAACAGCTCGTCGACCCGGGCGTGCGCAGAGTCGGTCACCGGCCCGTGCGCGGGCAGCAGCCGGGCGTCGGGGCGCTCGCGCACGACCCGCAGCGAGTCCAGGAAGGCGCCCAGTGGGTTGTCCATCGGGACCGGCTCGAAGCCGATGGACGGCGTGATCGTCGGCAGCACGTGGTCGCCGGCGAACAGCAGACCGCCTGCGTTGTCGTAGAAGACGAGGTGACCGCGGGTGTGACCGGGCGTCTCGACGGCCTCGAGCGTGCGCGGCCCCAGGTCGACGGGCCCGGGTCCGAGCCAGGTGTCGGGTGACTCCCAGTGCGCCGACTGGGGTCGGGCCATCCCGATCCACTGCCGGATCGTCGCCGCCAGCTCGGGTGCACCGCAGGCCTCCAGGCCGTCGACCTGCGCGCTCATGCCGTGCCGGTCACCGTCCTGCAGCAGGTCGAGGGTCGGCTTCTCCCCGCGGCCGAGCCCGACATGGGCGCCGGTCTCCTGACGCACCGAGACCGCCTGGGTGTAGTGGTCGCGGTGGACATGGGTGACGAGGAAGCGCCTGACGTCGACGAGGTCGTGACCCATCGTGCCGAGCGCCTTGACGAACAGGTCGCGGCTCTCGGGGATGGCCCAGCCACCATCGACACAGACCAGCCCGTCGGGAGTGACGACGACATAGACGTTGACGGCCCGCAGCCCGTCGTTGGGCAGCGGCAGCGGTACCCGCCACACGTCGTCGGCGACCTCGAAGGCGCCGGGTTCGACCCAGGGGAGCTCGCTGGTGCTGGTCACCGCTTGCTCTTCTGCGCGGCGGCCATCTTTTCGGTGATGTCGCCGACGAGGCCGAGCCGCTGCAGCCGCCCGGCGAGGTTCGGCGCCATCCCGCCGAGCTTGGCGCCGAGGCGGTCCAGCGGCGGCGCGACGAGCACCTCGCCGGTGTTGTCGGCGATGGCCTTCAGGGTGGCGGCCGCGACGTCCTCCGGCTTGCGGGTGCCGAAGCCCGGCGGCACCTGGAGGCCGGTGTCGGCAAACATCCCGGCGTCGCTGATGAACCCTGGCAGCACGGCGCTCACCCCGACGCCGGTGCCGATCAGCTCCTCGTGCAGGGCCAGGGCAAACCCACGCAGCCCGAACTTCGTGGCGTTGTAGATCGAGCTGCGAGCGGTGGCAGCCAGTCCGCTCAGCGAGCTGATGAAGACGAGGGCGCCGCTGCCGCGCGCGACCATCTGCGGTGCCAGCTCGTGCGCCATGACGATCGGCACCCGGAAGTTGACCTCGAGGGCGCGGTCGAGCTGCGCGGTGGAGTACTCCTCGAGGGCGCCGGACCCCGGCAGCGCCGCATTCGCGACGAACACGTCGATCTCGCCGCTCTCGGCGAGCAGCCGCGTGACGTCCTTGCGCTTCGCCAGGTCGGCCACGACGACCCGACCGCTGACCCGTTCGGCCAGCGCCTCGAGCTCGGTGGCCCGGCGGCCGGACAGCACGAGCTTCGCGCCCTGCTTGGCGAAGGCCTCGGCCAGCGCGTGGCCGATGCCGCCGCTGGCGCCCGTGAGGAGAACGTTCTTGCCTGCCAGGTCCATGACAGGCAGTCAATCACCGTGGCGCCGGCAGCAGCCGGGCGGGCAGGCCACCTTCAGGCCGCAGGGTCACGGCGGCATGCAGCCGGGGGTCGCGCAGGCTCTCCGGCGCCCAGTGCCGCGCGAGCCGCGCCAGGACGAGAACCGCCTCGGCCCACGCGAAGGACTCGCCGACGCACTGCCGCGTCCCTGCGCCGAACGGGAACCAGGCGCCTCGCGGCTGTCCCGGAGCCTCCTCGTCGAAGCTGCCCTCGGCCGTCAGCCAGCGGGTCGGGTCGAACACCGAAGGGTCGCGCCACCAGCGCGGGTCGCGGTGGATCGCGTACTGGCTGGCCACGACGATCGAGCCGGCCGGCAGCGTGTAGCCGTCGAGCACCAGCTCCTCGGTGACCTGCCGCTCCAGGATCCAGGCCGGCGGATAGAGCCGCATCGTCTCCGCGATGCACGCCGTCGCGAACGGCAGCTCGGACAGCGAGGAGTACGTCGGGTCGGTGCCCGTCACCTCCTTGCGCAGCCGCGCGGCGACCTTGGGGTTGCGCGACAGCAGGTGCCAGCACCAGGTGAGCGCGTTGGCGGTCGTCTCGTGACCGGCGAGCAGCAGCGTCATGGCCTCGGCCCGCACCTCGTCCTCGGAGAGGCTGTCGAGCAGGCCGCTCACGACGTCGTCACCGCGCTGCTCATAGGAGCGGTGGACGAGTCGCCGTACCAGGTCGTCGAGGCCCTCCTTGGCTGCCCACATCCGCTTGAAGACCGGCAGCGGGAGGCTGAGCAGACGCTCACCACCCGGGACGAGGGTCTTCTCCCAGCCGCTCATGGCCCGCTCGAGGGAGCGGTAGACGTCCTCGGACTCGCCGCCGAGCTCGGCGCCGAACAGCGCGCGCCCGACGATCTCGAGCGTCAGGGCGGACATCTGCTGGGCGAGGTCGATCTCGGTGCCGGGCCGCATCGTGGCCCACCGGCGGTCGAGGGCGTCGGTGGCCTCGACCATCACCGAGGCGTAGCCCGCGATGCGGCTGTGGTGGAAGCTCGGGTTGACCAGCCGCCGCCGGGGCCGGTGCAGGGCGTTGGTCAGGGTCAGCAGGCCCTCGCCCATGAGGACGCCCGCGGCGAGCAGCGCCGGACCCTTCTCGACCGCCTTCGCCTGCACCACCAGCAGCTCGCGGACGAGATCAGGGTGGCTGACGAGGTAGGCCGGCTGCCGGGCCGTGCCGATCGAGCAGATCCGCGGGTACTCCCGGCCGAGCTGGACCATGCGACCCGGCGGCTGGTCGCGGCGGACCAGCGTGACGAGCATCCGCGCGGCGCCGACCGGGCCCATCGGGGGCCCGGGCGGGCGGGTGCGGGTGGCGGCGACGGGCATGCCGTCGTTCTACACCGTCAGGCGGCGGCAGCGACCAGGTCGGTCGGGGAGACCCGCTGCAGCGGCATCGTCACGACGCGCACCGCGGGAGAGCGGGGGGCGGGCACCGACACGGGTACGGAGACGGGCGCGGAGGCGGGTGCGGAGGCGACTGCTGCCAGCTGGGGGGCGACCGGCTCCGGGTGGGCGGTCAGGGAGACCGCAGCGAGCGCGAAGACGTCGCCCTCGACGAGCGGGACGAAGGGCGCCGTGACCAGCACGGGCTCGAAGGCCTCCTCGACCCAGTCCGGCCAGCGGGCCAGGGTGGCGTCGTAGTCGACGTCCTCCTCCTCCGTGGCGGGCACGAACTCGACGCGGCCGCAGACGGAGCAGGCATAGGAGAGCGTGCGGTCGTCGTGGCCGGCCCCGGAGAGCCAGCCGCGGACCCCGTGCGGGCCGTGGGAGACGAGCAGCAACGGCTGCTCGGCCGGGCAGGACGCGCAGAAGCCGGTCCAGCTGGTGATCACGCGGTACGTGCTCATGAGGGGGTCCCTACTCGGAGTTGACTCCACAGAGCATCGACGTGATTACAGATTGTGACAATGGCCAAATCAGGTCATTGAGGGACTAGGGCCGCATGAGCCGCAATGACCACCTTCGCGTTGTCCTCGGGAAGGCCGACCGTGATGCGCACCCCCTCCCCGGGAAAGCCGCGAACGAGGATCCCGTGCTGCTCGAACACCGCCGTCACCCGATCGGAGTAGTCCGTCGGGAGCCACACGAAGTTGCCCTGGGCCGGCGGGACGTCCCATCCCATGCCGACCAGCTCCTTGCGGAGCGGCTCGCGAAGCTCGACGACCGTCGCCACCTGCGCCAGCAGCTGGTCCTCGACCGCGAGCGACGCGAGCGCTGCCGCCTGCGCGGCAATCGTCACGGAGAACGGCAGGTGCACCTGCCTCAGGGCACCGGCGACCTGGGCCGTCCCGACGGCATAACCGACGCGCAGCCCCGCCAACCCGTAGGCCTTGGAGAAGGTCCTGACCACCACGAGGTTGGGGTGCTGGTCCAGCAGGGTGAAGCCGTTGACCGCCGCCGGGTCGTCGACGAACTCTGCATACGCCTCGTCGATGACCACGAGCACGTGCCGCGGGACCTGTCCCAGGAACGCGACGACCTCGGCCTGGGACAGCGCCGGGCCCGTCGGGTTGTTGGGGCTGCAGAGGATGACCAGCCGGGTCCGATCGGTCACGGCGGCAGCCATCGCGGTCAGGTCCAGGTGGTGGTCGAGCAGTGGTACGGGTACGGCGGCAGCACCGGCGATCGCGGCCAGCGTCGGGTAGGCCTCGAAGGACCGCCAGCCGAACACGACCTCGTCCCCGGCGTCGCAGGCGATCCCGATCAGCTCCTGGACGAGCTGCACGCTGCCGCAGCCGACCGCTACCCGTCCCGGGTCGACGCCGTGCTTGGCGGCCAGCCGTTCGGTGAGGACCGTCACCGAGGGGTCCGGATAGCGGTTGCTCTCCGAGAGCGCTGCCGTGATGGCAGCGGCGACCGACGGCAGCAGCGGATAGGGCATCTCGTTGCTGGCGAGCCGGCTCATGACCTGACCGGCCGCCGGACGGCGGCCCGGCTTGTAGGCACCCATCGTGCCGAGGACCGGGCGCAGACGGGGGGTGCTCACTCCCTCAGACTAGGGACGGACGACGAGCGACGCATCAGCGCTTTCGCGCCGGCCGCGCCCCGTAGAGCCGCACCGACCTGTCGTCCTCGGTCAGCCCGCCCCAGACCCCGTACGGCTCCTGCATGAGCAGCGCGTGCTCGGCGCACTCCCTGCGCACCGGGCACCGCAGGCACATCGCCCGGGCGGCCGCGTCGCGGGCCGACCGGGACGGCTCGCGCTCCCCCGGCGGATGGAAGAACAGCTCGTCGTGGCCGCGGCAGGGCGCGGACTCCTGCCACTCCCATCGCCAGGCCTGCGCGCCAGGCGGGACGGCGGTGCCGAGGACGTCGGGCACGGGATCTCTCCTTCTACGTCGTGTAGAAGTTCTACCACGCGTAGTATGTCCGTGTGACCCGACTCGGCGACCTGGAGCGGTCCGTCATGCAGACCCTGTGGGCGGCCGACGGCGCGCTCACCGGCCGGGACGTCGCAGCCGCGCTGTCGCGACCCGATCTCGCGTACACAACCGTGCTCACCGTGCTGACCCGGCTGGAGAACAAGGGCCTGGTACGCCGGGACAGCTCGGCTCGAGCGCACTCCTACTCCCCCGTGGCGTCCCGCGAGGACCACGTGACGGTGCTCATGCAGCAGGCGCTCGGTCAGGCGGGCTCGACGAACACCGCGCGCCAGGCAGCCCTGCAGCACTTCGCCCGCTCCATGACGGCCGAGGAGGCCGCCGCACTGCGGCAGGCACTCGACGAGGACTGACCGTGGTGCTCGCGGCCGTCGTCCTCGCCGGCTGCCTGCTGGTCGTCGCGACCGCGTTGCCCGCCTGGCTGGCCCGGGTCGACTGGCCGCAAAGAGCCCCGGCCCATGCCCTCGTCCTGTGGCAGGCGCTCGGCCTCGCCGCCGGGCTGCTCACCCTCACCCTGCTCGCGACCGTCGCGCTCGCGCCGCTGGGACGCGACCACCTGACGGCGCTGCGTCAGCTCTCCCGCGCGGGCTGGCTCACCTGGGTCAGCGGGGCGGTCGCGCTGGCGGTGCTGCTCCGGCTGCTGACGGTGCTGGTGGCGTCCACCGTGCGGACGCTCAAGGCCCGCCACGACAACCGGGTGCTCGTCGACCTGGTCGCCTCGAAGCACCTGCTGCTGCGGGGCGCGTCCGTCGTCGACCACGACGTGCCGCTCGCCTACTGCCTGCCCGGGCTGCGTCCGCGCCTGGTGCTCTCCCGCGGCACCGTTGACCTGCTGACCCACGACGAGCTGCAGGCCGTGCTGGCCCACGAGCAGGCACACCTGGCGCAGCGGCACGACCTGGTCGTGCTGCCGTTCGTCGCGCTGGCGGCGACGTTCCCCGCCGTACCAGCGGTGTCGACGGCTCAGGCCGAGGTCGCCCTGCTCGTCGAGCTGATGGCCGACGACCGTGCGGCGCGAGGTCACGACCGCGCCCAGCTGGCCCGGGCGCTGTGGAAGATCGGCACCGGCGGCGCCCCGGCGGGTGCGCTGGGGCTGGCGGGCGATGACGTGCTGCTGCGTGCCCGGCGGCTGCTCGAGCCACCGCTGCCGCTGCCGCTCGCCGTCCGCGTCGCCGTGCTGCTGCTCGCGACTGCCGTGGCGGCGAGCCCGCTGCTCGGCGTGGCTGTCCCGCTGCTGGTGTAACCGCCAGGGCAGGGGGGACAGTCGTGATCATGACGGCTGCCACAGACCTGCAGGCACTGCTCGACGGACCGCACGCGGCGCTGCGCGAGGACACCCGACGCCGGCTGTCGAAGCTCGGGCTCGAGCGCGCGGACGGGCTGTCTCGCGACGACTACCGCGACCTCGTCCTCACGTGGGTGAAGGAGGTCGGCGGCTCCGGCGACGGCGCCCGCTCCTTCCCGGCTTCGGTCGGGGGCCAGGACGACCCCGGCGGCCGGATCGCCACGTTTCAGACGACCGGGCACAGCGACCTGTCACTGCTCGTGAAGATGGGCGTGCAGTTCGGGCTGTTCGGCGGGGCGGTGCACCGGCTGGGCACCGAGCGGCACCTGCCGCTGCTCCGTGACATCGGGACGGTGGACCTGCCGGGGTGCTTCGCGATGAGCGAGTCGGGGCACGGCAGCGACGTCCGGTCCATCCGCACTCAGGCCCGGTACGACGCCGACGCCGGCGAGTTCGTCGTGCACACGCCGGACGAGACGGCCCGCAAGGACTGGATCGGCAGCGCCGCCCGGCACGCGAGGATGGCCGCGGTCTTCGCGCAGCTCGACGTGGCTGGGGAGGCGCAGGGAGTGCACTGCTTCCTCGTACCCCTCCGCTCTGCAGACGGCGAGGTGCTCGACGGCGTCGAGATCGAGGACTGCGGCGACAAGATGGGGCTGCAGGGGGTCGACAACGGACGGCTGCGCTTCAACGCCGTCCGGATCCCCCGGGACAACCTGCTCGACCGGTTCGGCACCGTGTCCCCCGAGGGCGTCTACTCCTCGCCGATCGCGACCCCCGGCGCCCGGTTCTTCACGATGATCGGCGCCCTCGTCGAGGGCCGCATCTGCATCGCCGGCGCCGGCCTCGCCGTCGCGCGCAACGCCTTGACGATCGCGGTGCGCTGGGGCGAGCGGCGTCGGCAGTTCGGGACCGGGCTCGACATGGACACGCCGCTGATGGACTACCTCACTCACCAGCGACGGTTGCTCCCGGCGGTCTGCGAGTCCTATGTCCTGCAGGCCGCGCACGACCACCTGACCGCCAGCTATGTCGAGGTGCTGAACGGCGGTGAGGGACAGCGCGACGTGGAGGCACTGGCGGCAGGGCTCAAGGCCGTCGCGACGTGGCACATGGTCGGTGCCGTGCAGAACGCCCGCGAGTGCTGCGGCGGCAAGGGCTACCTCACGGAGAACCGGTTTGCCTCACTGCGCGACGACTCCGACATCTTCACGACGTTCGAGGGCGACAACACCGTCCTCATGCAGCTCGTGGCGAAGACGCTGCTGTCCGACTACGCCGCGCAGTTCGAGGACCTCGACGCGCTCGGCCTCGTCAGGCACCTCGGGTCGCGCCAGGCGGGACGGATGCTGTCCGACGTCACCCGCCGGTTCGAGAAGACCTCGCTGCTGGATCCGGAGTGGCAGCTCGACGCCCTGCGGTTCCGTGAGGAGCGGTTGGTCGACTCGCTCGCCCGCCGGCTCCGCACGCTGACCCAGCGCGAAGGGATCGAGCCGCTTCGCGCCCTTGCGCGCTGCCAGGACCACGCCCTCGCCGCTGCCCGCGCGCACCTCGAGCGGCAGGCCCACGAGCTGTTCCAGCCCAACGTGACGGGCGAGCTGCTCGTGCAGGTCCGCGACCTCGCCGTGCTCTCAACCATCGAGCGCGACCGCGCCTGGTGGCTCGAGCACGGGTTCCTCTCCCCCGACGCGTCGAAGGACCTGCAGAAGGAGGTCAACACGCTGTGCCGCGAGCTGCGACCGCACGCCCTCACCCTGGTCGCCGGCTTCGGCATCCCGGACGCGCTGCTCCGCGCGCCGATCGCCGTCGCCGAGCAGGTCGGTGGCGCCGGCTCCGACTGAGTCGGGCCTCAGCGGTCGGGCGGCGTCATCCCGAGCTCGCTGAGGCGGGCGCCGATCAGGCAGCCCATGTCCTCGAGGTGCCGCTGCACCCTCGGTGTCATGTCGACCGGACCGGACCAGCTTACGGCGAGCGCCCCGAAGTGGCCGTCACCGGTGAGCGGCACCGAGGCCAACGCCACGATGCTGCCGCTCGCCTGGCGCACGATCGGGAGCGGGTGGCCCTCGATCTCGTGGTGCGGCAGGAACACCGAGATCGCATCGCGCAGCGTGACGTTGAGCGGCAGGCTGCCGGCGGACGAGATCACCCCGAAGTGGCTCAGCACCTCGTCGGAGTAGCCCTCACCGTGCACGAGCCGGCCGTCGCCGTGCTCGTCGAGGAGCGTGAATCCGCAGCCGTCAGCGCCGACGTTGCGGCGAGCCGCCTGCACCGAAGCGGTCGCCACCTGGGCAAGGTCGGAGGACGCGCCGAGGACGGCGTGAAACCGGCGGAGCTCGCCGTCGAGGTCGTCAGCCAGTCGCGGCGGCTGCAGCACCAATGGGGTCGCCTTACCGGGCAGCGGCACCGGCTTGCCCCACAGGTAGCCCTGCGCGCAGGTGACGCCGAGCAGCTGCAGCGCCTTGGCCTGCTCCTCGGTCTCGACGCCCTCCGCCACGACCTGCAAGCCGAGCGCCGCGGCCAGGCCGACCACCGCGCTGACGATGCCGCGGCTGACCGCGTCGTCGACGACCTGCTGGACGAACACCATGTCGATCTTGACCGTGTCGGCGGGAAGCCGCTGCAGGTAGGTCAGCCCGGCATAGCCGGTGCCGAAGTCGTCGAGCGCGACATGCACGCCGAGGTCGCGCAGCCGCTGCACGTCGGCCACGTCCTGGTGGGCGTCGAGCGGACGGTCCTCGGTCACCTCGATCCAGAGCAGCCCGGGCGCCAGCCCGGTGCGGGCGAGCACGTTGGAGACCCGGCTCGCGAGCTCCGGACGGGCGAGCTGTCGAGGGCTCACGTTGACCGACACGAACAGGTCACCGCCCCACGACGCCGCGTCGGAGCAGGCCCGCTCGAGCACCCACTCGGCGACGGGTGAGTCGGCGTCGCTGTCCTCCATCACGTCGAGGAACGCTGCCGGGCTGAGCAGCCCACGGGTCGGGTGCTCCCACCTCAGCAGCGCCTCGAAGCCGAGGGGGCGGCCGGTCTCGATCACCACGATCGGCTGGTAGTGCAGCCGGAACTCGTCGCGACCGACCGCGCCGCTGAGCTCGGTGCGGAGCGCCAGCTGGGCCAGTGCGGCCGAGCGCATCTGCGCGTCGAACATCTCCCACCGCCCGCGGCCTGCTGCCTTCGCGCGGTAGAGCGCGGTGTCGGCCTCGGTCAGCAGGTCATGGGCGGTCGAGCCCGGGCCGGCCATCGAGATGCCGATGGACAGCGAGGCTCGGACATGCTCACCGCCGAGCACCAGTGGCTCGCGGACCGCGGCGAGCACGCGTTCCGCGACGGCGATCGCCTCAGCCGGCCCCGCCAGCTCCTCGAGGACGAGGACGAACTCGTCGCCACCGAGCCGGCCCGCCGTGTCGACCTCACGCAGGTGGTGGAGCAGCATCGACGCCAGACCGACGAGCAGCTCGTCACCGACCGAGTGGCCAAGGCTGTCGTTGACCAGCTTGAAGTGGTCGATGTCGAGGAACAGCACCGCGACGGCCCGCCCGTCGCGGCGGCTGCGCGCCAGTGCCTGGTCGAGCCGGTCGAGCACCAGGTCGCGGTTGGCCAGCGACGTCAGCGGGTCATGCAGGGCGCGGTGCCGCAACTCGGCCTGCACGCGGTGCTGCTCGTCCAAGGCCCGCTGCAGATCCTGGAAGAGCCGCGCGTGGTCGATGGCGAGCGCCGCCTGGATCGCGAACACCTCGAGCAGCTGGCAGTCCGCCGGGTCCGGGCGCATCCCGTCGTGCGGCAGGTCGACGGACAAGATGCCGAGGAGCAGCCCGTTGCCGCCGTACAGCGGAGCGAACAGGGCATCCATCGGATGCCAGCTGTCGGGCTCGGCCGGTTCGCCGCGACCGTCGAGGAAGCGCAGCCGGCCGCGTGTCTCGGAGGCCGAGAGGGCGTCCTGCCAGTCCTGTGCGGATTGCCGGCGACCGAGAAGGTCACGACACACGTCGTCGGGGCCGGCGACCGCGACGACCTCGATGTCGCCGTCCGGTGTCAGCAGGTTGAGCACAGCGATACCGAAGCCGATCCGTGCCACGACCGACTCGGTGATCTCCTCGAGGGTCCGGGTGAGGTCGAGGGACCCGCCGAGGCGCTGCGCGACGTCCGCGAGAACACCGGCAGTGTCGAGCTGCGTCCGCTCACTCACCCGTCGAGGCTATCCCTCCCGGCGGCTAGCCAGACGTGTCGGCGGCGTCGACGCACGCACGGAAGCCGTAGGAGCGCATCCAGGTGAGGTTCGCGACGGTCTTCATCGGCGGGTCGGACAGCAGCTTCACCAAGCCGACCTGATCTTTGGCCTTCACTGCCTTGGCCACCGCCGCGTCAAACGTCCTCGCCCTCGCGAGCTGTGCGGTCAGCGGGTCGAGGACCTGCGCGTGGAGGTCCTTGCCGTCGGCCCGGGGCGGCGTCAGCAGGAGCAGCGCCGTCGTGCTCTGGTCGGCGATCGACACCAGCGAGTGCACGTAGGGCCCCAGGTCGGTGGCGGACAGCGGCTTCTTCAGCGCCGCCTGCTGCTTGTTGGCCTTGGCGCAGATCACCTCGGCCTTCGCGAGGTAGTCGGCCTTGGCCTTCTCCGCCGCCGCCGACGAGCCGCCCGCGCCGCACGCGGTGACCGTGAGGAGAGGCAGCAGGACGAGTGCGGGCTTCACGTGCTCATCTTGCCTCCGGACGGCGCGCGACGGCCCAGCACCCGACGGCCGCGGCGGCCGCGATGTTGAGCGAGTCGACGCCTCGCGACATGGGAATCCCGACGCGCAGGTCGCTGGCCGACATGGCGGCCTCCGTGAGCCCTGGCCCCTCCGCACCGAGCAACAGCGCGGTGCGCCCCGTGATCTCGACGTCGCCGAGATCCGTACCGTCCGGGGTCATCGCGAGCACCCGGAAGCCGGCGTCCCGGACCTGCTGGACACCACCCGGGAACGGTTCGAGGTAAGCGTACGGGAGTGCGAACACCTCACCCATGGAGACCCGGATCGCCCGGCGGTACAAGGGGTCGCAGCAGCGGGGGCTGAGCAGCACCGCATCCATGCCGAGGCCCGCAGCGCTGCGGAACACCGCCCCCAGGTTGGTGTGGTTGTTGACGTCCTCGAGGACGAGGATCCGCTCCGCGGTGGCCAGCAGCTCGTTCGCGTCGCGCAGCGGTATCCGGCCGAACGACGCCAGCACCCCCCGGTGCACGTGGAAGCCCGTGGCCGCTTCCAGGACCGGGTGCGATGCCTGGAGCACGGGTGCATCGGGCAGCCCCTCCGGCAGCTGCCGGTTGGTCGCCAGCAGGATCGTTCGCAGCGGATAGCCGGCCGCCGCGGCCCGCTGCACGACCTGGGCACCCTCGGCGATGAAGAACCCCTTCTCCGGTTCGTGCTTGATGCGCCGCGCCACGTCGGTGAGGCCGATGTAGTCGGCGAGCCGCGGGTCGGAGGGGTCCTCGATGATCACAGCTTGGCGCGCTCGTACTGCTTGGGCCAGGCGACATCGACGCCGAGAGCTCGGGCGGCCCGCAACGGCCAGTGCGGGTCGCGCAGCAGCTCGCGGGCCAGCAGCACCACGTCGGCGTCGCCGAGTGCGACGAGCTGCTCGGCCTGGACGGGATCGGTGATGAGCCCGACCGTGCCGGTCGTCGCACCGACCGCCTTCAGCGCCCGCGAGAAGGGCACCTGGTATCCCGGACCGACAGGGATCTCCTGCTCGTGGTGCAGACCCCCGCTCGACACGTCGATGAGGTCGACACCGGCGGTGTGCAGCAGCGGCGCGAGCTGCTGGGACTCCTCGACCGTCCAGCCACCCGGGGTCCAGTCGTCGGCGCTGATCCGGACGAGCAGCAGGCCGTCGTAGGCGGCCCGCACCTCACCGACCACCTCCCGCAGCAGTCGGGTGCGGTTGTCGAAGGAGCCGCCATAGGCATCGGTGCGCTGGTTGGCCAGCGGGCTGAGGAACTGGTGCAGCAGGTAGCCGTGGGCGGCGTGCAGCTCGACGGCGTCGAAGCCCGCGCGTGCGGCCCGGCGCGCTGCCGCGACGAAGTCGGCCCGGACCTTGGCGATACCCGCGTCGTCGAGGGCCACCGGTTCGGCGTACCGGCCGAAGGCGAGCGGGCTCGGCCCGACGGTGGCCCAGCCGCCGTCGGCGACCGGGACGCTGCCGCGGCTGTCGTGCCACGGGCGGTAGGTGCTGGCCTTGCGGCCGGCATGGGCGAGCTGTGCGCCGGCGAGCGCGTCCTGGCTGTGCACGAAGTCGACGACCCTGGCCCAGCGGTCGGCCTGCGCGTCGTCCCAGATGCCGGCGTCGTCGGGGCTGATGCGTCCCTCTGCACTGACGGCGCTCGCCTCCGTCATCACCAGCGCAGCGCCGCCGACGGCAAACTGCCCGAGGTGCACGAGGTGCCAGTCGGTCGGGAGCCCGTCGGCGCAGGAGTACTGGCACATCGGGCTCACGACGACCCGGTTCTTGAGGGTCGCGCTGCGCAGGGTCAGAGGCGAGAACAGGGAGCTCACCCGGCTAGTCTGGTCCACGTTCCGCACGCGCACCCAGGAGGCATCTCGATGGCCGGCTCCCACAACGTCAAGCCCACCTCGTGGCTGACCGTCCTGCTCATCGTGACCGGCAGCGTGCTCCTCGGCTTCGCGCTCCCGATGCACTCGGCCGCCCTCTGGATCGCCGGCGGCATCGTGCTGCTCGCCGGCCTCGTCACCGGCGCCGTCTACCACATCCTCGACGACGCCTACTGACCGCGGGTCAGCGGGGGGTGCGGGCCCAGCGGCGCATGGTCTCGATGCGTTCCTGGAGCTCGTCGGCCGAGGCCTGAGGGGTCGGCGGCCCTCCGCAGGCGGCTCGCAGCTCCGCATGGATCGCACCATGCGGCTTGCTGGTGCGGTGGTGCCACGCGCCGACCAGGCCGTTGAGCTCCTTGCGGAGGCCGGACAGCACCTCGAACGCGGACCGCTCCCGGGTGGGTGCCGTGACGACCGGGGCGTTCCTGAGCTGCTTGGCCTGGTGCTGCGCGAGCAGGACCCGCACCTGATCGGGCTCGAGCAGCCCGGGCAGTCCGAGGAAGTCCTGCTCGTCGTCGGAGCCGACAGCGGCACCCGTGCCGTACTCGCCGCCGTCGTAGATCACGCGGTCGAGGTGGGCGGAGGCCTGCAAGGCGATGAAGCCCGGCTCGTCCTCGCCCTCGACCGGCTCGCGGTTGGCCTGGGCGATCAGCTCGTCGGCGAGGAACGCGTCCTTCGCGGGACCGTCGAGGGCGTGGTCGCGCTCGGCCTCCATCTCGGCCGCGAGTGCCAGCAGCACCGGCACCGAGGGCAGGAAGACCGAGGCCGTCTCGCCCGGGCGGCGGGCCCGGACGAAGCGCCCGACGGCCTGGGCGAAGAACAGCGGCGTCTGCACCGACGTGCCGTAGACGCCGACGGCGAGGCGCGGGAGGTCGACGCCCTCGGACACCATCCGGACCGCGACGAGCCAGCGGTCGCCTGACGACTCGAAGGCGCTGATCTTCTTCGACGCGGAGGGGTCGTCGGACAGCACGACGACGGGCGGGACGCCGGTGAGGCCCTCGAGCAGCTCGGCGTAGAGCTTGGCGCTCTTGTGGTCGGACGCGATCACCATGCCGCCGGCATCGGGCATCCCGCGCCGCACCTCGGACAGCCGACGGTCCGCGGCCTGCAGGACAGCCGGCATCCAGTCGCCGTGCGGGTCCAGGGCCGTGCGCCAGGCATGCGCCGTCTGCTCCACGGTCAGCGGCTCGCCGAGGGTCGCGGTGATCTCGTCGCCGGCGCGGGTCTTCCAGGTCGCGGTGCCGCTGTAGGCCATGAAGATCACCGGACGGACGACCTGGTCGCGCAGCGCGTCGCCGTATCCGTAGGAGTGGTCCGAGGCCGACCGCGTGATGCCGTCGGAACCCCGTTCGTAGCGGACGAACGGGATCGGGTTGGTGTCGGAGCGGAAGGGCGTGCCGGTGAGCGCGAGCCGCCGGGTGGCCGGCTCGAAGGCCTCCTTCACCGCGTCGCCCCAGGACTTCGCGTCACCGGCGTGGTGGATCTCGTCGAGGATCACCAGGGTCCGCCGGCGCTCGGTGCGGGCCCGGTGCAGCAGCGGGTGGGCCGCGACGCCCGCATAGGTCACCGCGACCCCGTGGAAGTCGCTGGACGTCGCGCCCATCGCGTTCCTGAAGCCGGGGTCCAGCGAGATGCCGACCTTGGCGGCGGCCAGCGCCCACTGGAGCTTGAGGTGCTCCGTCGGCGCGACGACCGTGATCCCCTGGACGACGCCGGTCGCCAGCAGCTCGGCCGCGATCCGCAGCGCAAAGGTGGTCTTGCCGGCTCCGGGGGTGGCGACGGCGAGGAAGTCGCGGGGCTGGTGCCGCAGATAGGTCACGAGAGCGCTGCGCTGCCAGGCCCTCAGAGGGGCAGCCTGGGGGGCGGCGTGAAGCGAGGCGGTCAACGATCTCTTTCTCCAGAAGGCGGTCTCCGACCCTAGGCGAGCCGGGTGACCACATCAGGAAGGGCACGCCGATTCACACCGCCGAAACACGACCGTTGGACACTGCTGCCGTGCCCGTCTGCCCCGTACGCCGCGAGTCCAAGGTCCTGCACGGCCACACGCGCAGCTACCTGCTCGCCGGCCCCCGCCTGGGGACCGCTCCCGTGCTCTGGCTGATCCATGGGATCGGCGACTCCAGCCAGGCCTGGAACGCCGTCCTGCCGCTGCTGGCCGAGCGCTACACCGTGGTCGCGCCCGACCTGCTCGGGCACGGCGACTCGGACAAGCCGCGCGCCGACTACAGCGTCGGCGGCTTCGCCAACGGTGTCCGGGACCTGATGGTCGTCCTCGGCGTCGAGCGGGCCACGATCGTCGGGCACAGCCTGGGGGGCGGCGTCGCGCAGCAGTTCGCCTACCAGTACCCGGAACGCGTCGAGCGTCTCGTGCTCGTCGCCTCGGGTGGCCTCGGCGCCGAGGTCAACCCGGTCTTCCGGCTCGCCAGCGTCCCGGGTGCCGGCCATGCCATCGCGCTGTCGTCACAAGCCCTGGTACGACGACCCGTACTGGCCGGTTCGCGGCTGCTCGCCAAGGCCGGACTGCTGGACCCGTGGGACGTGGAGGAGGTCGCGCACGTCTGGAACGGGCTGCGCGATCGCGCCACCCGCACCGCCTTCCTGCGCACCCTGCGCGCCGTCGTCGACTACCGCGGGCAGGCGGTCAGCAGCCGCGACCGGATGTATCTCGCGGCGGCCATCCCGACCCTGATGATCTGGGGCGCGCGTGACCCGGTGCTGCCGGTCGACCACGCCCGTGCGGTCTGCGACGAGCTGCCCGGCGTCGGCCTGCACGTCGTCGCCAAGGCCGGCCACATGCCGCACCTGTCCTGCCCGTCCGGCTTCGCCGACGCGGTCAACACGTTCGTCGCGACGACCAGGCCGGCGGTGCATGACGCGGACCTGTGGCGCTCGCTGATGACAGGTGTCGACGATGAGGAGCTGACGAGAATCACAGCAGGTTAGGAGCGCGATCACTGGGCAAGAACCGGTCACCCCAACGCAACACTGCGACGAAGGAGACCCCCCGTGATCGCGCTCGGACTCGTCCTCATCATCCTCGGCCTCATTGTGGCCTCGGCTCACGTGCTGTTCACGATCGGTGTGATCGTGCTCCTCGTCGGCCTCGTCCTGAACTTCGTCCCGATGGGCGGTTCGCGCCGACGCGTCTGGTGACCTAGCAGAGCCCTAGCAGAGCCACTGCCAGTGCCGGTGGAGGGCCCCGAGCGGCGTCAGATCCTTGACGACGACCGGGGCCTTCGCCGTGACAGGGGTCGGGCGGTGGATCACCGGCGCCGCGGCGGTGTAGCGCGACGGTGAGCTGTTGCCCTCCACGAACGCGGCCTGACTGACCTCGCCGGCGTGGGCGCCGGTGTAGCGCAGGACGTAGAGCCCGAGGTCGATGTCGACGACGTAGACCAGCCCGTCCTGGACGACCGGATAGCTCCACATGGCACCGGTGCGGCGCGGGTTGGTGCTCTTGGCGAAGAACAGCCGGGTGTCGCGCTCGTCCGGCGCCGTGCCCTTCGGGACGAAGACGCCGGTCTCGACGAGCTTGTCGGGGTTGCTCGTGTCGACGGCCCGCAGACCCCCGGAATACCAGGACAGCAGCGTCACGTGCGGGAAGTTGGTCTGGTTGTGCGCGGTGAACGTGCCGTTCGCGGCCTGTGCCTTCGGGCAGTCGTTCTCGGGCAGCTTGTACTGACCCGCGAGCTTGAGGTTTGCCGGGTCGCGCAGGTCGGCGATGCGCAGCCAGCCGAACGGGCAGGAGCGGCCGGCGTTGGCGTACTCCTCCTGCACCATCACGCCGTAGGGCCTCCCCGGGATCGCGACGTTGCCGTGCACGTTGGCCCCGTAGTCCAAGGTGCTCGTCCCCACCGGCCGCATCACGGGGACACCGCCGGGTGTCGCGAGGCCGCTCGTGTCGAGGACGTAGGTCCCGTAGTCCCAGCCGCCGACGTAGGCCTTGGTGCCGTCGTCGCTGACCGCGATCGAGTGGATGTAGGACGCCGGTTGCTCGCCGGCGACGGTGTCGCTGGTGCCGGAGGCCTCCTGCTGCGGTGCCTCGTAGACACTGACCAGCTTCGGTGCCGTCGGGTCGGTGAGGTCGATGACGTTGAGGTCCGGGCCGTAGATCGTCGTCGTGACGTAGGCGAGCACGCGGCCTGGGTTCTTCGGGTCCTTCCACAGGAAGAACTCGTGCGGTGCGCGCGCACCGAAGTCGTAGGTGCTGACCAGCCGTGGCGTGCGGCAGTCCTTGCTGATGTCGTAGACCTGCAGGTCGTTGCCGGAGTAGCTGCGGCCACCGGTCAGGTCCGAGCCGATGTAGGGCGAGTAGTCCTCGACCACGAGCAGCCCCAGGCCCTGGTCGGCGCGGAGCTCGCGCTGCGTCGTGTCGCCCCTGGCCGCGATGGTGCCGACCCGGGTCGGCCTGGCCGGGTCGGCGATGTCGACGATGGCGACGCCGGCGCCGGGGCGCGGGGTCGCGTCGTAGGAGCGGTCACCGACATAGGCGCAGCGGCCCGCGACGGCCAGCGGACTGTTCATGCCGCGGCCGCCGAGGTCGGTGTGGCCGACCAGCTGGAAGCCCTTGATCGTGCCCGGCACCGACGCGGAACCGACGGTGGTCGTGGGCGCGGAGCCGGCATGCGCAGGCAGGAAGGCCAGGACCAACGCGGTGCTGACGAGGAGCGGGGTACGACGCATGCGCAGGTGTTCGACGCGCGGGTCAGCTCCTGCCGCGGACTGCCGCGACGCTCAGCAGCAGCACCAGACCGAGGGCCGCGAGCCACGGGGTCAGGCCGGTCGTCGGCAGCTGCTGGTGCTGACCACCGCCGGTGACCGGGTGCGGCAGGACCACAGCCTGGGCGCAGACAGCCGGGTCGACCGTCGCGTCAGCACCCGACCGGGCCCCGTCCGTCGTCGCAGCCGCGCCGTTGCAGTTGCCGTAGCTGTCGCGAGCGGCACCTGCCGGGACGGTGGCGGTGTGCGGCAGCGTCGCGCCGTCGGCATAGGTCGGGCGATAGGTCAGGTCGACGTTCGTGACGGCGTCCGGGTAGCGGACCTTGGA
This sequence comes from Frankiales bacterium, assembly GCA_025465465.1. GTDB lineage: Bacteria > Actinomycetota > Actinomycetes > Mycobacteriales > SCTD01 > RYN-111. The sequence continues at coordinate 18,817 of JAODND010000057.1, forward strand.
GCCCTGGACCGAGAGAGTCGTGGCGACCGTGACCCGGAACGGCGCCGACCGCAGCGTGTAGTGGTTGGCCTGCACCACGATCCGGTAGGTGCCCGGGGCCTGGTCCCGCGGTACCTCCCACTCGGCGGTGTAGCCGCCGTTGTCGTCGACCTTCCAGAGGATCTGGAGTCCGAAGTCGTTCGTGACGGTGCCGTGACCGATCCGCTCGACCGACACGAACGGCTTGCCCACGCGCATGTCGAGGCCCTTGGTGCCGCCCTGCCATCCGAACGTCGCGCGCTGGAAGCGCTGCACCGTGTGCGGCTGCGCCGTCACGGTCGCCGACGTCGCGCCGGTGCCGAACGGAGCCGCGTGGTCGTTGGCGCCGTTGCGGGGGTCGGTGGGGTCCGGGGCCGGTGCCGCCGTGCCGCCGAGGAGGTCATGGGTCAGCACCTGCAGCTGCTCGAGGAGGAGGACCGAGGACTCCCTGCCATACATCGTCGAGCCGCCCTCGTAGTGCTGGGCGTCGTACTCCTGCGGGCTGGTGAAGTAGCTGAGGTACTCGTTGGCGAGGCCGGACAGCTGCACGCCGTGAATCCCGTGACCGGCCGCGGTCAGGGCGATGGCGCCCCGGACCCGCCGGCCCATGTCGACGGTCATCTCCCCCGGGATGGTCGCGACGAGGTGGTCGCCGACCTGCGCCACCGTCAGCGGTACGGCAGTCGGGGTGGATCCCGAGCCGACGAGGTTCGTCGCGACGACGATCTTGTGGCCCTGCGCCGGGTCGAGCGGGTCGTCGGTCGGCGAGCTGTCGCCCTCGAACGGCACCTTGGTGATGTCGTAGAGCGGCCCGCGACCCTCCTCGGAGCCGGTGAACAGCGGGAGGCCCGGGGTCGCCTTCTTCGACACGGGACCGTCGGCGGTCTGCTGGCCGCAGAAGCACATCCGGGTCCAGCGGGTCGCGAGGACCGGGCTGCTCGTGAGGTGCTGGCCGGCCTGCTCCCAGGCCTTCATCATCGCGTCGGCCTCGACCCGGCCGACGTAGTCCGCGGCCGCGGGACCGGAGCGGGTGAGACCGGCGGACTGGTCCCCCTCGTCGGTATTGCCATAGGCGTTGACCACGTCCTGCGATCCCGGCGTGTGCCCGAGCGCGCGGATGCGCTGCTCGACCAGGCGGGTCGCAGCCCCGTGGTGATCGGCGTTGTAGAAGCCGAACTGGTACTTGTTGACGGTGCCGTGGTCGGCGAAGGTCGACCAGATCCCGACCGGTCCCACGCCGTCCTTGTCGACGCGCATCACCTGCACCTCGGGGTCGATCGTGTCGGCGTAGCCCTTGGGGTCGTCGCTCACCTTGCCCTGGCCGTAGCCCTTGACGATGCCGTGGTCGCGCAGGTGCGCCTCGAGGCTCCGGTTGGCGGTCAGACCGAGCAGGGTCGTCGTCGCCCACCCGATCTTGCCCGGGGCGAGGTCGTCGTCGGCGCGCTGGATGGCGAGCACGAGCTGCCGGACCTCGAAGGAGTACAGCTGCGGGTCCATCGCGCCCGTGACGTTCTGCTGGGTCAGGGTGCTCGTCGTCATGAAGACCGTGTTGTAGGTGTTGTACGGGTAGTAGCCGCTGGGCGCGGCGTGCGTATGGCTGGCGGAGACGATGATGTTGCTCTCGCTGAACCCGCGGTTGGCCAGCCGGAGGGCCGCTGCCTTCACCGCTCCCCCGGCGATGCCGTTGAGGTCCTCGGCGACGAGCGCGAGCTTCTGGTTGCCTCGTTTGAGCACGATCGCCCGGGCCTCGATGCGGGTGTGCACGCCGCGCAGGACGGCGTCGCTTCGCACCCAGCCCTGCATGTAGTAGCCGGTGGGGCTGGTGATGTCGGCCCGTCCGACCCCGACCTGCAGGCTGTCCGGGGTCGCAGCCCGGCTCTGGGCCACGGTCAGCACGGACAGTCCCAGCAGCAACCCGACGAAAAGCCGCATTCTCATACGTGAGAAGGTTTCACGTCCGGCGGCTCCCGTCGACCCCCGTCAGCTCGTGACGAAGTCGATGAGGTGCTCGACGCACTGCAGCAGCGGGATCTCGAGGTCGGCGTAGGAGTCGACCTTGCCGAGCACGCGGCGCCAGCCCTGCCAGCTCTCGCCCCACCCGAGCTCGCGGCAGACCCCTGTCTTCCAGTCCTGCCCGCGCGGCACCTTCGGCCAGCGGGCGATCCCGACGGACGCCGGCTTCACGGCCGCCCACACATCGATGTACGGGTGGCCGAGCACGAGGACGTGCGGGTGGCTGACCGTCGCGACGATCCGGCTCTCCTTGGAGCCCGGCACCAGGTGGTCGACCAGCACGCCGAGCCGCTGCTGCGGTCCCGGCCGGAAGGCCCGGACGTGGGCGGCCAGGTCGTCGATGCCGTCGAGCGGCTCGACGACGACGCCCTCGACCCGCAGGTCGTGACCCCAGACCCGCTCGACGAGCTCGGCATCGTGCGTGCCCTCGACCCAGATGCGGCTCCCACGCGCGACCCGGGCCGCGTGGCCCTGCACGGCGAGGGACCCGCTGGCGCTGGTGCGAGGTCCCCGGCTCGGCGCCGTGACCGGTCGCACCAGCGTCACCGGCTTGCCCTCCAGCAGAAAGACCCCGAGCGGAAACACCCGTACCTTGCCGTGCCGGTCCTCGAGGCTGACGTTTTCCTTGTCGCACTCGACGACGGCGCCGCACCAGCCGGTGAGCACCTCCTCGACGACGAGCCCCGGCTCCGCCGGGGTGACAGGTGGCGGCACCCGCTTCGGCGGTGCGAGGTCGATCCCGTCGTACATGACCCAGACGCTAGGCCGACGAGCCGCCTCAGCCGGGTTCCCTAGGCTGACGGCGTGTCCTCGAACCTCCCGCCACGCAGCGCGCTGCTCGCGTGCTGGACCACGGCGTGGCTCGCCGGTGAGGCCTCGCTGCCGGACCTGGTCGACCGGGTGGCCGCGCACGACGACGGGCACACGGTCACGGGCCTCTGGGTCGACGAGCTCGAGCTCGAGCAAGGGGTGGCGCGGCTGCGCGCCGAGGGTGTGCGCCGGGCCCGGCTCGTGCTGCCCGCGCCGGGCGACCCGCTCGGGCTCCCCGGCCCCGGCCCGTTCACGGAGGCCGCGCTGGTCGCGGGCGAGGGTGTCCTGGCGCTGCGCGAGGACGGCAGCGGCTACGGCCTGGTCCCCGCCGTGACCAGTCACGGCTCCGACCTCGACGGCACGGTCTCGACGGTCCTGTGGACCTCCTACGTCGTGGAGGTGTCCGGTCCGGACCAGGGCCCGTTCCTGCACGAGGCCGAGCACGACCTGCGACTTGGTGTCGTCGAGGCCGCCCGGGCACTCGCCGACCTCGACATCGCCCGGTGGAACCCCGAGATCGGGGACGCGCTGCACGACCTGCGCCGACAGACCCGGCGCGGCATCGACGAGGAGGAGCTGCCTGGCTCCTGGCCGCCCCGGGCACGAGAGGTGCTGGTCAAGGCACGCCAGCTGGCCGCCGTCATCTCGCTCGCGCAGCAGGACGTCGGGGGCGCGATCGACGCGGCGGCGGCCGATGCCCGTGACCGCGTACTGCGGGAGCTGGCCAGGGTGGTGCGGCGGGCCCGGGTGGCTGCGTACAACGCCGTCAGCGCCGCCGCATGAGCCTGCTCGTGACGGTGACCGGCCGGGACCACCCGGGGGTCACCGCGGCCCTGATGGACGTGCTCGACGCGCATGGCGCCACGGTCGACGACGTCGAGCAGGTGGTCGTCCACGGCCGGCTGCTGCTGGGGGTCGTCATCGCCGGCGAGGGTGACGGGCACGCTGTGAGGGGCGACCTCGCGCGGGTCGCCGGAGACCTCGGCGTCGAGCTCGAGTTCACCCCGCTCGAGGACGCGGAGCCCGAGCCGCAGCAACGGCACCACGTCGTGGTCCTCGGTGCTCCCCTGCCGCCTGCTGCCCTCGCCGCCGTCACCCGCACGCTGGCCGGCTGCGGCGCCAACATCGAGCGCGTCGTCCGGCTGTCGAGCTGGCCCGCGCAGTCGTTCGAGCTGGTCGTCTCGGGCGGCGACACGGCGGTGCTGCGGACGGCGCTCGCCGCCTGTGCCGTCCAGCAGCAGGTGGACGTCGCCGTCGAGCGGGCCTCCATCTATCGCCGGGCCAAGCGGCTCGTCGTCATGGACGTCGACTCCACGCTGGTGCAGGGCGAGGTCATCGAGATGCTCGCTGCCGAGGCCGGGTGTCTCGACGAGGTCGCGGCCGTCACCACCGCGGCGATGTCCGGAGAGCTCGACTTCGAGCAGTCGCTGCGAGCCCGCGTGAAGCTGCTCGAGGGCCTGCCCGTCGACGCCGTCGACCGGGTCCGCGGGCAGGTCCGGCTGACCCCCGGCGGTCGCACCCTAGTCCGCACCCTCAAGCGCCTCGGCTGGACGGTCGGCATCGTCAGCGGCGGCTTCACCGCGGTCACCGACGACCTGCAGCGCGAGCTGGGCCTCGACCACGCTCTCGCCAACGTCCTCGAGGTCGTCGACGGCCGCCTCACCGGCCAGCTGCTCGGCCCGGTCGTCGACCGCGCGGCGAAGGCAGCCGCCCTGCGGCGGTTCGCCGAGGAGGAAGGGCTGATGCCTGAGCAGACCGTCGCCATCGGTGACGGCGCCAACGACCTCGACATGCTCGCCGCTGCCGGCCTCGGGATCGCCTTCAACGCCAAGCAGGTCGTGCGCGCGGCGGCCGACACCGCGATCAGCGTTCCCTTCCTCGATGCCGTCCTGTTCCTCCTCGGGATCCCTCGCGATGAGGTAGAACAAGCGTTGTGAAGGTCCGACTGCGCACCGTTGTCGCCGGCGCCGCCACCATCGCGATCGCGACGGCAGGCCTGGTCGGTTCCGGCGGGACCCCGTCGGCCTCCCCTCAGGAGCGCCGCATCACCACCTTGAAGGACGCTCAGCTCGCCGCTGACACGTTCGTCGACGGCTTCGACCGCTACCTGTCCGTGTCGGGGTTCACCGGCGGCACGAGCACGACGGGGGCCCACCCCAACCTCGTCCCGGTCGACAACATCCGGATGGGGCTGTCGGTGACCGCCACGACGGCGACCACCGGCGCCACCACCGCCGGCAAGGCGCGTCTCGACCCGGTCGTCATCACCAAGAACTTCGACGCCTACAGCCCGCAGTTCGCCCGGGCAGCGGCACTCGGCACGCACCTCGGCAACGTGACGGTCTACGTCTACCGGTCAGCGACGAACACGCCCTACGACATCGCGGTCTTCAGCCTCACCAACGTCCTCGTGACGCATGACGTGATCGACGCGCGCGGCAACGAGCAGCTGACGCTGGTCGCGATCGCGGAGTGCATCACCTACAACCTGCAGAACGACCTCGGCACCCTGCAGCCCTACAAGACCTGCTACAACGCCGCGACCAACAAGGTCAGCTGAGGCAGCAGCCGGCTGGGCACACGTCGTGCAGCGCAATCCCTGGCGGGGCGGGCTCACCGGCGACCCGCTCCCGCACGAGGCGGCCGAGCATCCGCACGAACTCCGGATCGGTCCCGACGGTCGCCGCCCGCCGGAGCACCAGGTCGTCCGGCAGCCGCGACCGCAGCTGCACGTCAAGGTCGTACACCACCTCGACGTGGTCGCTGGTGAAGCCGATCGGCACGACCACGACCTCCCGCGCGCCGCCGTCGTACAACGACTGGATGTGGTCACCGACGTCGGGCTCGAGCCAGGGGACCTGGGGTGGGCCACTGCGTGACTGCCACACCAGGTCCCACGGACCGTCGCCGGCGACCTCGGCGGCAGCGATCCGCAGCGTCTGCTCGTATGCGCCACCGTCCGGCCCCGACACCCGTGCCATCTGCAGCGGGATGGAGTGCGCGGTGAACACCAGCCGCGGGCTCACCAGCCCCGCCGCCGCGGCCGCGACGTTGCGGCGCATCGGCCCGAGGAACCCCTCTTCGGCGTAGTAGTGACGGAGCTTCGAGACCGGGATGGGGCCGACCAGGTCCTCCTGGTACTGCCGGCAGCCCGAGTACGACGGGAAGGCACTGGTGACGACGGCGAGCGCGTGCCTGATGCCGTCGGCCTTCATCGTGGCCATGGTGTCGGCGAGGTAGGGATGCCAGTTGCGGTTGCCCCAGTAGACCGGAAGCTCTGGGACCTCCTCCCGAAGGGCCTGCTGCAACCGGCGGCACTGCTCGTTGAGGGGGCTCACTCCGCCGAAGTGGTCGAGGTAGTGCGCAGCCACGACCTCCAGCCGCTCGCGCGGCACGTTGCGCCCGCGGGTGACGTTTTCGAGGAAGGGCAGCACGTCGTCGGGGCCCTCAGGGCCTCCGAAGCTGGTGAGCAGCAGCGCGTCGATCGTCATCTCGTGACCAGTCTGCCTGTCGCCTAGGTTGGCGGCATGGCAGGACCCGTGGCGCTGGTGGGCAGCGGTGAGTATCTGCCGGTGATGCTCGAGACCGAGCGGCTGCTGCTCGAGGGCCGCCCTCCCCGCTATGTACAGGTGCCGACTGCTGCCGCTCCCGAGGGCGAGCGCTCGCTGGACCGCTGGATCGCGCTGGGCGTCGAGCAGGCGGGGCGGCTCGGGGTCGAGGCCGTGCCGGTCGTGGCCCGCGACCGGACCGAGGCCGACGACCCTGCGCTGGCCGCGCAGGTCGCGGGCGCGGGGCTGATCTACCTCAGCGGCGGCAACCCCCCGTACCTCGCCGCAACGCTGCGGGGGACGGCGCTGTGGCAGGCCATCCACGACGCGTGGCAGGGCGGCGCGGCACTGGCCGGCTGCAGTGCCGGCGCGATGGCGCTCACGTCATGGGTGCCCGACCTCCGGCACCCCACGCGCGGCGTCGACCGGGGCCTCGGGGTGGTCGACCTGCGCGTCATCCCGCACTTCGACCGGATCAGCGGCTGGATGCCCGACCTCGTGGGGCGCTACCTGACGCGCGCGACCGGACCGGTCGTCGGCATCGACGAGGACACCGCCCTCGTGCGGTTCGACCAGGACTGGGTCGTCCACGGCCGGCAGTCGGTGTGGCTGCTCACGAGCGAGGGCCGCGCGGAGCACCGCGCGGGTGATGTCCTCAGGATTGCTTGAACGGGTCCGGGCCGGGCTGGGTGAGCGTCGTCCGCGGACAGCTGGCCAGGGTCAGGTCGGCGAACTGGAGAGCGTCGTCGCAGAGCCGGTCGACGCTCCAGCCGGACTCGTGTCCGTATTCGGTCACGGTGGCCCGGTAGATCGTGATGTCGTACTTCGACGGCGTGCCGTAGACGACGCCGATCGTGCCGACCAGCTGCGAACCGCCCCGGCTGCCGGCCTCGCCGTCCCATGCCTTGTCGTAGCGCTGCCAGAGACCGGCCGTCGCGCTCCAGACACCGCCCTTGCTCACGTCGCGCTCCTCCAGGGCCATGAGCACCTGATGCGCGTCCTGGTCCTTCAGCAGGGCAGAAGGCCTGATGACAGTGATCTCCTCGGGCACGGGGTCATCCTGCCAGTACCGTCCTGAGCATGAGAGCCATCCAGATCAGCGAGTTCGGCGGACCCGAGGTGCTGAAGCTCAGCGAGGTGCCCGATCCGGTCGCCGGCGGAGGCCAGGTCCTGGTCGACGTGACCAGCGCCGGTGTCAACTACGCCGACACCCATCAGGTGGAGAACAGCTACTTGAGCGCCACCACGCTGCCGATGATCCCTGGCTCGGAGGTGGTCGGGACACTGGCGGACGGCACCCGGGTGGCGGCGTTCACCCTGAGCGGGGGCTACTGCGAGAAGGCGCTGGTCTACCCGCACATGGCGTTCCCGCTGCCGACCGACGTCACCGACGGGCAGGCGCTCTCCCTCATGGTGCAGGGCCTCACCGCATGGCACCTGCTGCGCACGTCGACGCACCTGGCTGCGGGAGAGTCGGTCGTCGTGCACGCTGCCGCAGGCGGCGTCGGGACACTGGCCGTGCAACTGGCCAAGCACTGGGGTGCCGGCCGGGTGATCGCGGTCGCCTCCTCGGACGACAAGCTCAAGCTGGCCCTCGACCTGGGCGCCGACGTCGGCGTGCTGGCCGGGTCCGAGGACCTCAAGGGCGCACTCGAGGAGGCCAACGGCGGCAAGAAGGTCGACATCGTGCTCGAGATGGTCGGCGGGCCGACGTTCGACGCCTCGCTGGCGGCGCTGGCGCCGTTCGGGCGGCTCGCGACGTTCGGGATGGCCGGTCGGGTGCCGCCGAGGCCCCTGACCGCCGGAGACCTGATGTCGAAGTCGCGTGCCGTCATCGGGTTCTGGTTGGCGCACTGCTTCGGGTCGGCCGAGATGCTGCAGCCGCAGATGGCCGAGCTGCTCGGGATGGTGTCGGCCGGCACGCTGACCCCGCTCGTCGGCGGCACCTACGCCCTCGCGGAGGCCCACCTCGCCCACGAGGCGCTGCGCTCGCGCGGCTCCGTCGGCAAGCTCGTGCTCGAGACGACCTGAGCTCAGGCGGTGTCCTCGACCGCCTCGATCTTGGGGCAGGGACAGTGCTCGTCATGCCACGCTCGGCGGCAACCGACGGGATAGCTCAGCTCACGCACGATGCGCGCGGGGTTGCCGGCGACGAGGCAGTCGTCCGGCACGTCGCGGGTGACGACGGCACCGGCGGCGACCAGCACCCGCTTCCCGAGCGTGACGCCCGGCAGGATGATCGCGCGCGCCCCGATCCAGCAGCCGTCGCCGATGTGGATGGGCGCCTGCTTGTGCGGGCGGCCCTCGACGCCATGGCTGTCGGAGTCCATGACATAGACGTCGTTGGCGAAGGCGACGTCGTCCCCGACGATGATCTCCTCGACCGAGATGATCGTGCTGCCGACGTTGACGAAGCAGCGGTCGCCGAAGCGCATCCGGCCCCAGCCCGAGATCAGCGTGGGTCGTGGCCCGGCCCAGACCTTGAAGTCGTCGCCGACCTCGAGGTCGGTCGCGTCGATGATCGGCTTGCCGAAGATCACGGCGTGCCGACCGTGCTTCTTGCCGCGCAGCACCCACAGTCCGCGCGCCTGCTGCTTGTACACCGCGCGGTACCACTGCAGCTCCACGCGCCTGCGCCGCCACCCCGTCAGCTCCTGTGCCACGCCGGAAACCCTAGCCTCGTGACCATGGAGGCACCGATCTGCTCGGCCAAGGGGTGTCGCGAGCCCGCGACCCACGTCGTGCTCTGGAACAACCCCAAGGTGCACACGCCCGACCGCGAGAAGCCGTGGCAGGCCTGCGACGAGCACGTGTCCACGCTCAGCGATTACCTGCAGGTGCGTGGCTTCTTCCTCCGCTCCGAGCCGCTGTGACCGACGGCTGGTCGCTTCGGCTCGGGGGCACCGGTGTGGGCCCGCGGGTCGCCGTGAAGGACCTGTTCGACCTGGCCGGGATCCCGACCACCGCAGGATCAGCTGCCCTGCAGCACATCCCGACGCGCACCGCGCCGGTCCTCGAGGGCCTCAACGTCGTGGGGCGCACGCAGATGCACGAGCTGGCCTATGGCATCACCGGCGTCAACGCCTGGCAGGGCACCCCGACCAACCCGCTCGACGCCCGCCTGGTCCCGGGCGGGTCCTCGTCGGGCGCGGCGGTCGTGGTCGCGCGCGGCGAGGCCGATGTCGCATTGGGGACCGACACCGGGGGGTCGGTGCGGATCCCCGCCGCGTGCTGCGGCGTCTATGGGCTCAAGACCCGGCACGGGCGCATCAGCACTGAGGGCTGCTGGCCGCTCGCACCGTCCTTCGACACGATCGGGCCGCTCGCCCCGTCGCTCGAGGGCCTGGTCACGGGCATGCGGTTGCTCGAGCCGGACTTCACGCCGGGCAGCCCCGGGACCATCGGCCGCTACCGGCCGGCCGCAGCGGCCGGGGTCGACGACGCGCTGGACCGGGTGCTCGGGCGGCGCGACCCGATCGACCTCCCCGGCTGGGACGCCGCCGATGCTGCCTGTGCCGTGCTGCTCAACGTCGAGGGGTTCCGCTGCTCCGGCCACCTGCTCGGCACCGGTCTCGTGGGCGAGGACGTGGCCGGCCGGCTGATGGCGGGAGCCGCACGGACCCCTGACGAGCTGGCCCGCGCCCTGGCCGTACAAGCCTTGTGGGGCAAGGAGATCGAGGCAGCGCTCGACCGCTACGACGTGATCGCGCTGCCCGTCCTGCGGGACGCACCCGCGACCCTGGACGACCCGGTGCGGATGTATGACCTGCGGCTCACCCTGCCCGTGAACCTCGCCGGCCTTCCCGCCCTCGCGATGCCGGTGCCGCGTCGCGACGGGCCGCCGGCGTCGCTGCAGCTGATCGGTCGCAGCGAGGAGGTGCTGGTCGCGACGGCACTGGCGCTCTAGAACGTCCAGCGCTCTAGAACGTCCAGCGCGTCGCGCCGCCGGGCTCGAGCGTCTGCAGCGCGGTGGCCGCCTGCAGGTCGATCCGGTAGACCTGCCACGGCGGCGGCCCGGCCGAAGGGGCGCTGTAGTCGGCCGTCAGCGCCACGCCGCTGTCGTCGACCCGACAGGGCCAGCCCGCGTCGACCCACTGGCCGGCCATCCGGGCGACGACCGCGGGGTCCGTCACGTGCGACGCAGTGCCCTCCACGACGAGGTCGAACTCGCGGGTCGCGAGGCTGAGGGTGCAGCGCGGGTCGCGCGCCACGTTGCGACCCTTGCGGGTCGCTGCGCCCGTCTCGAACCAGAAGGCGCCGTCCTCCCACAGCGCTCCGACCCCTGTCACGTGAGGCCTCCCGTCGGCGTCGATGGTGGCCAGCCAGCAGGTGTGCCGGTCCGGGCCGCCGGTCCCGGGCGCCTGGGTCAGCCCGTCCAGCCTGGTCGCGACGCCCTCCCAGTCCATCGGCGGCAGGTCGTACAGGGTGGCGAGGTTCTTGGTCTCCATGACTCTCCAGACGACGGCGGGCGGGTCAGCTCATCGGTCGATGCGGTGGCGGGCGAGCTCGAGTGCCTCGCGGGCCTCCTCGGTCAGCAGCTGGACGAGCTCGCCGGCCGGCAGCGCCCGGGCGAGCGAGTGCGCCTGGCCGGCCCAGAGGTTGAACCGGTCGGTGTCGCTCGTGGCCCGGGCCTCGGCGCGCATCGGCGCGGTGAGGTAGTGCACCTCCGGATAGGCCAGCGGCGCGTCCGGGTGTGCGGTCATCCATCCGTTGACGATGCCTCGCGCCAACCGGCCGGAGAACGCCCGCGTCAGCGCGGTCGGCCGGTCGGTCACCAGCGCGGACCGGTACGAAGCAACGGTGCCCGCCTCAGGGCAGAGCAGGAACGCCGTGCCGAGCATCGCCGCCGAGGCGCCCGCCGCAAGCACAGCCGCGACGCCGGCACCGTCGGCGATGCCGCCTGTCGCGACGAGAGGGACGTCGACGGCCGCCCGCACCAGCGCGAGCAGGGCCAGGGTCCCGACGTCCTCCCGCTGCGGGCTGTCGACCCACGCGCCGCGATGGCCACCGGCCTCGTACCCCTGGACCACGAGGGCGTCCGCCCCTGCCGCGCCGGCTGCGCGGGCCTCGGCCACTCCGGTCACGGTCACCCAGGTCTGGGTGCCCACCAGCGGGAGCGGCTCAGGCAACCCGAAGGTGAACGACACGACGGCCGGAGGGTCCTCGGCGAGCAGCGCGACCTTGTCGGCGAAGGAGTCGTCCGACCAGTGGGCCGCCGCCGGGTCGAGCCCCCACGCAGCAGCCGTCTCCGCGACGTCAACCGGCGCGCTGCGATGCGCAAACACGTTGACCCCGAACGGCTCCGACGTCAGCTGCCGCACCTCGGCCAGGTCCGCGGAGAGCTGCGCGACGGTGCGGTATCCCGCCGCCAGGAAACCAAGGCCTCCGGCGTTGCTGACCGCTGCGGCGAGGGCGGGCGTGGACGGCCCGCCCGACATCGGCGCCTGCACGATCGCGCGCATCACTCCCGGAAGCCTCCCAGGAAGCGCCGGAACACCCCGCCCTGCCGGGGCAAGGGGGCTGCCGGCGCTACCGGGGTCGTACGGCGGGTGGCGATCGGCTTGTCGTAGTCGGTGCCCGAGATCGCGTCCACCGTCTGGTCCTCGTCGAAGTCCTCCGAGCCCTCGATCTGCGGCACGAAGCCGACGAGCATCCCGTCGCGCATCACCTGCGCCTCGAGGCCGAGCGTGCCATCGGTGTCCCAGACCGCGTTGCGGCCGTCGCGAAGCGCGACGCGCACCCCGAACTGATAGGTCGACGCCCGCTCGATGTAGGCATCGACGCCCTGCTCGCGCAGCCGGTCCACGACCCGCTGCGCCCGCTTCTCCTCCACGACCCAAACCCCTTTCGCTGCTCCCTAGGCTGCCAGACGTGCAGCCTCCCGAGCCCGTCGTCCTCGTCCGCGGCCGCGTGTCGCTCGAGCCGTGGCGTGCTGACCACGATGCCGAGCTGCTCGAAGCCGCCCAAGACGACGACGTCTGGCGGTGGATGCCCGTGCCCCGTCCGGCGACCTCGCAGGAGATTGCCAGGTTGCGCGAGACCCACGTCGGCCTGCCGTGGGCCGTCGTGGTCGACGGCGTGGCGGCCGGGTCGACGTCCTACCTCGACGTGGACCTCCCGGTCGAGGGGCTCGAGATCGGCTGGACCTGGTATCGCCGCGACCTCTGGGCCACCGACGTCAACCCCACCTGCAAGCTGCTGCTGATGACGCACGCCTTCGAGGACCTGGGCGCACAGCGCGTCACGCTCAAGACCGACAGCCGCAACCAGCGCTCGCGGGCAGCCGTCCTGCGGCTGGGCTGTCAGTACGACGGGACGCTGCGCCACCACCGGATCCGCGCCGACGGCAGCGTCCGCGACTCGGCGTACTTCTCCCTGCTGGCATCCGAGTGGCCGGCTGCCAAGGCCGCCTTGGAGGCCCGGCTGCCGTGACAGCGCCGCCGGCCGGCGCCGTCGCGCCTCGCGGGATTTGCCTCTCAGCGTGGTTAGGATGCTTGCCGTGGACATGAAGCCGCGGCGGGTCACGGTGTGGTACGCCCTGTGGCTGATCGTCTTCGCTGTCGACGCCGGGCTGGTCGGCCGGGGCTGGGACCACCGCCTCGGGGCGTTCCTGCTGATGCTGTTCTTCGGGTTCCTGATCGTGACCGAGGTCCGCAACCCCGACTGACCCAGCCCGGACACGGATCGGAAACAGCCAGGCAACGTCGTAGGTCGAGATTGCCCGCGTGGAGGTCGTCGCGCACGGGCACAGGCTGGCCCGTGAGAACGGGCACTGGCTCGTCGACGGCTCCGTCGTGGAGCTCTCCGATCGGCAGTCCGCGGTGCTGACCGCGTTGATCCAGGCCGGCGGACGCGTCCTCAGCCGCGACGACCTGCTCAAGCAGGCATGGGACAGCTCGGTGGCGGACGCCCACGCCGTCGAGATGACGGTGGCGAGGCTGCGCACGGCGCTCGGGCCGGCCCGGCACGTCGTGCAGACCGTGGTGAAGCGCGGCTATCGGCTGGCCGCGGCAGAGGGCTGAGCGGGCCTTCTCTACAGTCGCGTGCCATGAGCTCACTCGGCGACGACCTGCGCGACTTCATCGACGCGTCCCCCAGTCCGTTCCACGCGGTTACAGAGATGGCGCGCAGGCTCGGCGAGGGGGGCTTCACCGAGCTGGACGAGACCGACCGCTGGCGGCTTCGGCCCGGCGGCCAGCACTACGTGATCCGCGACGGCGGCAGCATCGTCGCCTTCCGCGTCGGCTCGTCCCCGCTCGCCGACACCGGCATCGTGGCGGTCGGCACGCACACGGACTCCCCCACCTTCAAGGTCCGTCCCCACCACGACCTCACGCGGGTCGGCTACAAGCTCGTCGGGGTCGAGCCGTACGGCGGGATGCTGGCCCACACCTGGGTCGACCGCGAGCTCACGGTCGCCGGCCGACTGACGCACCCGGACGGCACCACCACTCTCACGAAGCTCGTCGGGACGACGCTGCGCATCCCGAGCCTCGCCATCCACCTGGACCGGTCGGTTCGCGACGGGCTGACGCTCGACCCGCAGCGGCACCTCGTGCCCGTCGCGGGGCTCGCGGACGAGCCGGACCTGCTCGAGCAGCTCGGCGCACCCGATGCCCTCGGCTGGGACCTCGTGCTCGCGGACACCCAGCCGGCCGCGACCACGGGGACCGACTGGGTCGCCGCGCCCCGGCTCGACAACCTGGCCTCCTGCCATGCCGCGACCCACGCGCTGCTCAGCGCCCCGGCCGCGACACACACCCAGGTGCTCGTCGCCAACGACCACGAGGAGGTCGGCAGCAACAGCGCAGAGGGCGCCAGCGGCTCGTTCCTCGAAGACGTGCTGCGGCGCCTCACGGCCGCGACGGGCGACACCGACCCGCAGGCCTACCTCCAGGCGATCGCCCGGTCCCGGCTGGTCAGCGCCGACATGGCGCACGCCGTCCACCCCAACTACGCCGACCGGCACGAGCCCTCGCACACCCCGCTGCTCGGCGGCGGTCCGGTCGTCAAGCACAACGCCAACCAGCGCTATGCCACCGACGCCCGGACCGAGGCCTGGTTTGTCGGGCGCGCCGCCGACGTCGGCGTGCCGGTGCAGCACTTCGTCACGCGCGCCGACCTGCCGTGCGGCAGCACCATCGGACCGCTGACCGCGACCCGCATCGGCATCGCGACCGTCGACGTGGGCAACCCGATGCTCGCGATGCACAGCTGCCGCGAGTTGGCGGCCGCCTCCGACGTACCGTTGATGATCAAGGCGATGACCGCCTGCCTCAGCTGATGCGGCTGCTGTTGGTCTCGCCGTAGGTGTCGATCAGGGCGCCGGGGGCGATGAAGGCGGTCTCCCCCGGGCGCAGCGCGACCTGGTCGCCGGCGACGTGCCGGGTCGAGTCTCCCGAGACCACGGTCCAGACGAGCTGCGCGATGGAGGGGTGCACGGCCCACGGGCGGAACGTGCAGGTCTTGCAGATCACCGAGTCGGCACCGGGAAGCCCGCCCTTGTCGTCGCCGACGAAGCGAATCGGTGAGGTGTAGGTCCGCGGATAGGCCTTGGGCACGAACCGGACCACCGAGCCGGCGTGCACCACGGAACCGGTCAGTCCGGTGAACCGCGACACCGAGAATGCCTGGGAGACAAGCGAATAGGGCTGCTGCACCCCTGCCGTCTTGAGGCGGCCCGCGACCACGAAGCGATAGGAGCCGGACGGCACCTGGCCCCCGGCGATCGTCGTGCGCGGGAACGCGTCGTAGGCCTCGAAGGAGGCCGTCCACGTCCAGCGCTGCTTCCCGCTGCGGTTGTCCGCGAGAGCCGTGACAGCACTGGCCGGCTGGTCGAGGACGACCTGCACCTCGCCGCTCTGGTCGGCGTAGGTCACCCAGCGGGAGCCGACGCGGCGCTGCACCGTGACCGTCGGGTTGTCGGTGAAGGTGTCGCCACCGACCCAGCGGAACGTGGCCGCTCCGAAGCGCTGCAAGGACCGCGGCTGCACCAACGGCGCTGCCGGCCCGAGTGAGTCGGGGAGCTGGGTGTTCCAGGTGTCGAGGTAGAAGGAGCCCAGCTGCCCGAGGGCGACGGCCTCGGCGTTCTGGCGCTGCTCGTCGGCCGCGACGAGCGCCTGAAGCGGCTCGTCGGGGACCGCCGTGCCGCAGGACAGCGCGGAGGCCATCGACATCAACCGCGTGACCATGTAGTCGGCGGTGTGGGGTCCGTAGGCGGTCAGCGCCTTGCGGTAGGAGTCGCGGCTCAGGTACTCGCGGTAGGAGACGGTGTAGCCGTTGTAGTCGCCGGTGTGCCCGAGCCCGACGGACACCGCGTACCCGCAGCGCGCGGGCAGCTCGCGCCCCGTGAAGTTGCCCTTCACCTGCTTCACGTCGGTCGGCTCGGAGTTGGCCTGCGCGGCGTAGGCAGGATCGTCCCAGCCGTCAGCCGGGTTGTTGATCTCCGCCTCCATGTGCGCAAACGCGGCAGCCGGCACGACGGCCCGGGCAGCGCCTGTCCAGTCACGCGGGTCGGGGCAGCTCATGCCCTTGGCCACGGCAAAGCAGGCCCGCACGGAGCGGCCAGGCCATGCGTCGCTGACGGCCTGCTGCGAGCCGACGTCGAAGCCGTTCCACCGGTTGCCCTGCACCTGGTCGGTGCGGGTCTCGAGGGCCTTGATGAGGTCGCTCTGCGGCTCGCACGCGCACGACGCCAGCAGCGTGCTGCCGAGCCGGACCGCCTGCAGCTTGAGGCGGGCGTTCTCCTCGACCGAGCCGAACGACGTCGCGTCGTAGCTCGCCGGCACCGGCAGACCGGCCGCCTTCAACGCGTCGTACAAGCCGGCGGCCGGCAGCGACTGCCCGGTCGCGTCGGAGGCGCGCGCGCAGTCCGGCAACCCGAGCACCGGGGCACCGGGGTTGCCGTCGACCGACGGGCCGGACCGGCAGTTGGACACCGAGGGGTAGGGGTGCGACACCGGCCCGGGCACCCAGTGCGTGAGCATCGCGACCGTGACGTCGGACGACATCCGGACCGACCGCCAGCCACCGATGACGGCCTCGGCGAGCAGGTGCGCCCCGCGCTCGGCCTGGGCATAGCCGAGGTGGGCCCAGATCGCCGGGACACCGTCGGAGGTCAGCGGAGCCTTGCCCTTCGGGTACGCGTGCTCGTAGGGCCCTTCCGCCGAGCCCACGGACCCCTGGCTGAACACGACCGGGGCACCTGTTGCCCGGTCGACGTACCGCTCGAAGGGCGCTACCCAGTCCCCGCTGATCAGGTCGTAGCCGTCCAGCGACTCGCCGTGCTCGGCGTAGTTGGCATAGGTCGCGATGGGCCGGCCGTCGAGCCCGTCGATGCGGATCACCGTGGCGCCGTGGTCGTTCTCCTGGAGCGGATAGCCGACGGGCGCGCCGTCCTCGCCGATGCCGGAGCCGGCGATGTTGCCCTGGAAGGCGCTGAAGGGGACCACGACCGCACCGAGCCGGGCCGGGCGCAGCTGCTTCTCCGCGGACTGCACAGCGGTCGCGATCGCCCGGGCCTGGTACTCCAGCATCCGGAGGTCCATCGCGTCCTGGAACAGCCAGACCCCGGCCGCGGGAGTCGAGTAGTAGGGCGAGTTGTGGTCATGGGTCGCGCTGACGAGCAGGTGCTCGTAGGTGACCTTGCTGCCGCGGGTCGCGAGGAGCTGCGCCGCCCGCCGGATCACGAGGTCCTGCGACAGGTAGTTGTCGTCCTTCACCAGAGCCACCGGATAGCTGCCCGGGTTCTGCAAGACGATCGCACGGACCGACAGCCGCGAGGCCACGCCGTAGGACGAGGCGTTCTTGACGTGCTGGACGTTGGGGTCCCACTCGTCGGCCAGCGAGGCGCCCTGCGTGCTGGCGTACTGGCCCGCGCTGGCACCCACGTGCCAGGTCGCGTCGACGGTCGCGGCCCCCGCCAGGAGCCGCGCCGCGGGCCCTGAGGGCGTTGCGGCCTGCGCCGACACCGTCAGACCGGCGGCGAGCAGGGTCAGGGCAACGAGCAGGCGTCTCACAGGTGAAACAGTTCGGCGGCAGGACGTGGTTTCCTTCCTCTCGTGCAGACCGTCGACGTCCAGCAGGACTTCTCGCTCCCGGTTGACCGGGTTTATGCCTACTTGTCCGAGCACGAGAACCTCGGGCCGCTGTTCGGCGCGACCATCACGCGCGTCAGGGACGGTGACAGCAGCCGCAACGGCACGGGGTCGGTCCGGAGCCTGAAGATCGGACCGCTGCCCCCGCTGCAGGAGACGATCGTCGAGTCCGTCCCGGACGCTCTGATCCGCTACCGGATCACTCAGGGCGGCCGGCCGGTCCGCGACCACGAGGGCGTCATGCGCTTCACCTCGACCGCGGACGGCGGCACCCACCTCGACTACACGATCCGGCTCGGGTCCGATGTGCCGCTGGTCGACCGGCTGGTCGCCTTCGCGCTGACCCGCAACATCCGCCGTGGGCTGCGACGCATGCAGGGCCACGTCTGACGGCCAGCATCACGGCAGGTGCACGACGAACCGGGCCCCTCCTTCGGGAGCGTGGCCCGCTTCCACGGTGCCGCCCAGCCGGCGGACGAGCGAGGCGACGAGGGCGAGGCCGAGCCCGGTGCCGACCTGGCGGACGCCCTTGTAGCGCTCGTAGAGCACCGACCTGTCGAACGCGACGGGGAGGTCCTCCGGCGCGAGCCCGGGGCCACCGTCACGGACCTCGAGGGTGCGGTCGTGGAGAGCCACGACGATCGGCCGCCCCGCGGGCGTGACCCGGAGCGCGTTCTCGAGCAGGCCGTCGAGCACCTGCCGCACCCGGCCGCCGTCGGTGCTCACCACGCACGTTGCCGGCAGCTCGGTCCGCAGCTCCACCCCCACGTCGGCACAGCGCTTCGACCACACGGTCTCCGCGTCGACGACCAGCGCCACCAGGTCGGTGGGCGCGATGTCCACCCGGAAGTCGTCCGCACCGGCCCGAGCGAGCTCCAGCAGGTCGGTCACCAGCCGCTGCATGCGGGTGGCCTCCGCCTCGATCGTGCGCCCGGCCTCCGCCGGCTCCACGACGCCCTCGGTGAGGGCCTCGGCGAAGCCGCGGATCCCGGTGAGCGGCGTCTTGAGCTCGTGACTGACCGACAGCAGGAAGTCGCGCTCACGGCCCTCGCTCGTGCCGAGCGCCTGGGCCAGCGCGTTGATGCTCCGGGACACCTCGGCCACCTCGTACGGCCCCTCCTCCGCAAGTCGCACCGACCGCTCGCCGGTCGCCAACCGGTGCGCGCCCTCGGCCGCCCGGATCAGCGGGGTCGACAACCGGCGTGCCAGGGCGACGCCGATCAGCACGGCGATCCCGAGGCCGACGATCGCGGCGAGCAGCAGCCGGCGGTAGACGTGGCTCGTCACCGCCCGCGCCTCCGACAGCGCCTGGAACGCGACGATGCCGCCGCCGCTCGGGACCGGCGCGACCTCGACGAGATACCGCTGCGCACCGATGGTGCGCGTCGCGGACAGCGGCTGTCCGCGCTGGGCCGCCGCGACGACATCACCCGGCAGTCGCTGGCCGGCGCCGGTGCCGTCGGCAAGGACCCGGACGTACTGCACGCCCAGGGTGCGTCGCACGAGCCGCGGCCGGAGGATGCCCGACTCCGCCGCTGTCGCCAGCACCTCGGCCTGCTGATGGAGGTTTGCTCTCGCCTGCGCGTCGTAGGCCGTCCGCACCAGCCCGACGGCGACGATCCCGGACGCGATCAGCCCGACCAGGGCGGCGAGCACCGTGCTCACGGCGATCCGCCGGCGCATGCTCATGGCTTGCTGGTGGCATAGCCGACGCCGCGCACGGTGCGGATGAGATCGCCTGCCGCGCCGAGCTTCTGGCGCACCTGGCCCACGTGCACGTCGACGGTCCGGGTGCCCGCGGCAGCCTCGTACCCCCAGACCTGCGAGAGCAGCTGGTCCCGGCTGAGCACCCGCCCGGGCTTGCGGAGCAGCGCCGCCAGCAGGTCGAACTCCGTCACGGTCAGCTGCACGGGCTCGCCGTCGACCGTGACCTCCCGGGTCTCCAGGTCGAGCCGCACCGGTCCGAGGGTCAGCGGCGGCGGCGCGACGTGCCCCTGGGTGCGGCGCAGCACGGCCCGCACCCGACTGACGAGCTCACGTGGGCTGAACGGCTTCGTGAGGTAGTCGTCGGCACCGAGCTCGAGGCCGAGGATGCGGTCGACCTCGTCGTCGCGCGCCGTGACGAAGAGCACCGGCACCCAGTCGCCCTCGTCGCGCAGCGCCTTGCAGACCTCGGTGCCGTCCATGGTCGGAAGTCCCACGTCGAGGACGATCGCGACCGGCTTGAGCCGGCGCGCCGCAGCCAGGCCCTCGGCACCGTCACGAGCCAGGTGCACGCCATAGCCCTCGCGGGTCAGGTACATCCGCTGCAGCTCGGCGATCGCCGGCTCGTCCTCGATGACCAGCACCAGGCCCTTGTCACTCACCCGCCCATGATCGGGCCAGTCGGGGCCGCGCGCGGGGAGCCTTACCGAACCCTTGCGATCGCGGCCCGGTCCTCGGGCAGGAACAGCTCGCGGAAGTCCTTCGGAAACGGCGGCAGCGCGTCGACGTGGAACCACTGCGTCTCCAGCACCTCTGGGCTCAGCACCAGGGCGACGCCGGCCGGCAGCACGCCGACACTCACAAACGTCACGCCTCGGCGCTCGACGTCGAACGCGACCCGATGGTGCGGCTGGATCTCGGCTCGGATCCCGAGCTCCTCCTCGACCTCGCGGGTCACCGTCTCGTGCGGCGTCTCGCCCTTGCGCAGGAACCCGCCGGCCGGCAGCCACCCGCTGCGGTAGCTCGGCCGGCCCAGCAGCACCCGCTCGCCGTCGTCGGTGAGCCAGGCCAGCGATCCCACCGTGAAGTTGGGGGTGCCCAGCCGGATCGCGGGCATCTTCAGCCGGTCCGGCAGCCCGCGGTACAACCGCACCTGCAGGCGCTCCAGATCCATCAGCGGAGCCTAATGTGCCCCTCCCCGCAGGGGTCAGTTGTCGCCCTCGGCGAGGAAGCCGCGGACCTTGTCCCTGTGCTGGTTGATGCAGCTCTCCAGCGCGATCCGCTGCGCCGTCGTGGCGTGTCCGAGGTCGAAGCGCACCGGGAAGCGGCCCTGGATGTCCGGGTCGGGGTTGCCCTGGTCAGCCACCACGGTGATGCCGGGCAGCGCGCCGCACGCCTCCTTCAGGGCGACCCGGTCGGCCTGGGTGGCGTCCTGGGTCATCGTCACGACCTCGACCAGCTTGGTCGGGCCGAGCAGGATGTTGAAGCCCGCCACGAGCATCCCGAACAGCACGATGGCGCCCCCGGCGCCGATGAGGATCTTCGCCCTCCTGCTCAGGTCGCGTCCCTCGTCGGCCAGCTGCGTGCTCACCCCTGCATTGTCGCAGCGTTCGCTGTGGTCACAGTGGGGTCAGCGCTGCAGGCGGTAGAGCGCGGTCGGCCCGGCCAAGGGCTCGTCGGGGTGCTGGCACTGCTTGACGGCCATCAGCTCGAAGCCGTTCTTCTCGAGCACCCGACGGGACGGCTCGTTGACCTCCTCGGGGGTCACCCAGACCGGCACCTGCGGCGTGACCTCCAGCAGCGCGGCGACCAGCGCGGTGCCGAGCCCCCGCTCGCAGTGCCGGGGGTGGCCGATGAGGTAGTCGAAGCCGATGGTGGCGGCCGGGATGCCGTAGATGTCACGGTCCACCGAGTTGTCGTCCCACCGGTACCACTGGCCGAGCCCGACGGGCTCGAGGTCGCGGACGGCGATCAGCGTCACGGTCGGGTCGGTGCCCTCGATCGACGGCAGGTAGCGCTCGCGGACCGTCTCGGGGTCCTCATGCCACCAGCGCGCCACATGCGGAGCGCGCATCCACTCGGTCACCGTCGCCAGGTCAGCCTCCGTGAGCGGCCGCAGGTCGATCACCGCGGGCGCCCCTCAGCGAGGTCTGCCGGCGCAGCATCGAGTCGTACGGGGACCATCCCGTGAGCCTACGGTCGATCGTGATCTTCAACACTGCCAACGCGCGGGTCAGGCCTCGGCCACCGCCGGCATCGGTGCGGGCACCGAGGACCTGCGGGTCGCGAGGACGCAGCCGAGCAGGATGAGCGGGAAGCCCAGGGCGAGCCCGAGCGTGAACGACTCATCGAGCAGCAGCACGCCGAGCAGGAGCGCCACCGCCGGGTTGACGAACGTGATCACCGAGGCCCGGTTGGGTCCCGCCTCCGCGATGAGGGCGAAGAAGACGAGGAACGCCACGACGGTGCATGCGAGCGACAGCCCGACCAGGCTCCACCAGACCTTGCCGGGCGGCGAGTGCGTGGGCCACTGGACGGCGGCGATCGGTGCGTAGCAGATCGCCGCCAGCGCCAGCGAGGACGAGATGACCGCGATGGAGGGGATGTTCGCAAACTTGTGGGTGATGATCTGCGGTGCCGTGCCGTAGCCGATGACGACGAGCCCGATCTCGAGGGCGGCCCCCAGCTGGCCGTGGATGTCGAGGCCCAGCAGGACCGCGACGCCCGCAACACCGACGCACAGTCCGAGCAGCCGACCGGAGTCGACGCGGTCCGCCGAGCCGAGCAGGTGCGAGGCGAGAGCACTGACGAGCGGGACCGCGGCGATGAGCAGACCGGCAAGCGAGGAGGAGATGTGCCTCTCGGCATCCGTCAGCAGCAGCCACGGCCCGGCGATCTCGAGCGCCGCGAACAGCACCACCCACCGCCACAGCGGCAGCAGCGGCCACAGGTAGCCACGGGCGGCGGCGATCGGCAGCAGGACGACGGCGCCCACGGCGGTGCGAGCGAGCACGATCACCGACGGGGCGAGGTCCGCGACCGCGACCTTGATCAGCAGGTAGGGAATGCCCCAGAGCAGGCACATCGCAGCGAACAGGAGCCATCCCCGACGTGTCACCGCGCCACCCTAGGAAACACCGACGACACTGTGCCGCTGAGATCCCGCCAGATGCGCCCGACGCGCTAGTTGACCTGGCGGTCGAAGCCCTGCCAGTAGGGCGCGCGGAGCTTGAACTTCTGGACCTTGCCGGTGGCGGTCCGGGGGATCTCGCTGCGGAACTCGACGGAGGTCGGCGCCTTGTAGCCAGCGAGGCGACCCTTGCAGTGCGCGATGAGCTCCTCTTCCGTCGCCGCTGCCCCGGGTGCCAGGACGACGAGGGCCTTGATGGTCTCGCCCCACTTCTCGCTGGGTACGCCGATGACCGCGACCTCCGAGACGGCCTCGTGGGAGAACAGGCAGTCCTCGACCTCGATGCTCGACACGTTTTCGCCGCCGGTGATGATGACGTCCTTGCGACGGTCCGAGATCGTCACGTAGCCCTCGTCGTCGAGCACGCCGCCGTCACCGGTGTGGAACCAGCCACCCTCAAGCGCGTCCGCGGTGGCCTCCGGCTGCTCCCAGTAGCCCTCGAGCACGACGTTGGACCGGGCCAGCACCTCGCCCTGGTCGGAGATCTGGATCGTGACGCCGATCGCCGGTGTCCCGGCGCGGGCGAGCCGGCGGGCGGCGTCCTCCGAGGGGAGCGCATCCTCCTCGGCCCGCCGGCGGTTGATCGTCAGCAGCGGCGAGGTCTCGGTGAGGCCGTAGATCTGCAGGAACTCCCAGCCGAGCTCCTCCTCGATGCGCTGGATCGTGCGCGAGGGCGGCGGGGCACCCGCACAGATGACGCGCACGGCGTCCCGGCCGGGGACCTCGCCCTTCCACGACGCCGCCGCCTCGAGGATCGACGCGACGACGGCAGGTGCCGCGCACATCACCGTCACGCCGTACTTCTCCACCCGGCGCAGGATCTCGGCGCCGTCCACCTTGCGGAGCACGACGTGCGGCACGCCCATCCCGGTCATCCCGAACGGCATGCCCCAGCCGTTGGCGTGGAACATCGGCAGCGTGTGCAAGTAGACGTCGCGGTCCGACACCCCGGCGTGCAGCGCGAAGGTCATCGCGTTGACCCAGATGTTGCGATGCGTGATCTGCACGCCCTTGGGCCGAGCAGTCGTGCCGCTCGTGTAGTTGATGGTGGCCGTCGCGTCCTCGTCGGCGTCCCACCCGAGCGGCGCGACCTCAAACCGAAGCATGGCCTCGTAGTCAGGTCCGAGCACGATCGTGTGCTTCACCGAGGACCCTTCGACCAGCTGCACGACCTCCGGGTCGACGAGCACCACGGAGGCACCCGAGTGCTCGAGGATGAACGCCACCTCGGCCGGCGAGAGCCGGAAGTTGATCGGCACGTAGACCCGGCCGGAGGAGCAGACGCCATAGAAGCCCTCGAGCATCCGGGCGCTGTTCTGGCTCACGATCGCGACGCGCTCGCCCTGCCCGACACCCAGCTGGTCGAGCCCGGCGGCCAGCGCCCGGGTGCGCCGTGCGAGCTCGCCGTAGGTGACTGACCCCAGGCCGCCATCCTGGAACTCGCCCGGCTCGTCGACGACGCCGACCCGGCTGCCGTAGGCGAGCGCCGCCCGGTCGAGGAAGTCGGACGTGGTGAACGGCACCTTCATGGGGACGATCCAACACCAGGACGTCCGTACCCTGGAAGGGTGAGCATCGATCCGGAGCGCCTCAGGATCGCGCTCGAGGTGCTTCGGGAGCTCGACGAGCTCGACCCGGAGCATCCCGACGCGGTGGCGGTCCGACGTGCCACCGCACACGTCTACAAGAGCGTGAAGGTCCGGCGCCGCAGCGACAAGCGGGCCACCGTCACCGCGGCCGACGAGGCCCTCACCAACCTCACGGCGACGGGCGCCAAGGACCGGATCGACGACGAGACGGCTGGGATCCCGCTGGCAGCGGTCGACTCGGGCATCGTCGGGCAGCTGCACCGGGCGCGCTCCTGCTACATCTGCAAGCAGCGCTACCGCGAGGTCGACGCCTTCTACCACCAGCTCTGCCCGGCCTGCGCCGCCTTCAACTGGGCCAAGCGCGACGAGCACGTCGACCTGAGGGGGCGTCGTGCACTGCTGACCGGCGGCCGGGCCAAGATCGGGATGTACATCGCGCTGCGGATCCTGCGCGACGGTGCGGACCTCACGATCACGACCCGCTTCCCGCACGACGCGGTGCGACGGTTCACCGCCCAGCCCGACAGCGCCGACTGGCTGCACCGGCTGCAGGTCGTGGGCATCGACCTGCGCGACCCGGCACAGGTCATGCACCTGGGCGACCAGGTCGCGGCGCAGGGCCACCTCGACATCCTGGTCAACAACGCGGCACAGACGGTACGACGGTCAGCCGCCTCCTACGCGCAGCTGGCCGCTGCCGAGCACGCCGCCGAGCAGCTCGACACGACCGTGCCGATCACCGACCTGCGCTCCCCCGCCGCCGAGATCGAGGGCGCCATCGGCCGTCGGCTGACGCCCGAGGCCGTGACCGCGCTCGCCCTCACCAGCGGCAGCGCCAGCCTGTCCCGGATCGAGCAGGGGCTGGCGATCGACGCCGGCGGACTGGTGCCCGACCTCGCCCCCGAGAACAGCTGGAGCAAGCCGGTCGGCGACGTCGACGAGGTCGAGATGCTCGAGGTGCAGCTGTGCAACAGCGTGGCGCCGTTCATCCTCATCAGCCGGCTGCGGGCCTCGCTGGCCGCGAGCCCGCACCGCCGCACCTACGTCGTCAACGTGTCCGCGATGGAGGGCCAGTTCGGCCGGCGGTACAAGGGCGCCGGGCACCCGCACACCAACATGGCCAAGGCCGCGCTGAACATGCTGACCAAGACGAGCGGTCCGGACCTGCTCGAGCAGGGCATCCTCATGACCGCCGTCGACACCGGCTGGATCACCGACGAGCGGCCGCACCCGCAGAAGGCCCGCCTCCACGACGAAGGCTTCCACGCGCCGCTGGACCTGGTCGACGGCGCGGCACGCGTCTACGACCCGATCGTCCAGGGTGAGCGCGGCACGGATCTCTGCGGTGTCTTCCTCAAGGACTACGTGCCGTCCGCCTGGTGAGCGGGCAGGACTTCGGACCGCGGAGTCGAGCTCTTCCGGGAGAACCCACCCGGAGGACCCAGATGACATCCCTTCGCACCCTTGCCGTGGCGGCGCTCGTCATCGCGGTCGCGAGCACCCCTGCGCACGCGGCCAGCAAGCCGAAGCCCAAGCCGATCACCAAGACCTACAGCATGCAGCTGGCACCGGTCCCCGACCCGCCGCAGGGCACCTCGTGCGTCGAGACGAAGCTCGAGGGCGTGGCCATGCACACCGAGAAGGTGACCGTGAAGCGCGCCGGGACGCTGAGCGTGAAGGTCAGCGGCTTCGCCGGCGACTGGGACATCACGGTCGTCGACGGTTCCGACAACACCGTGATGGAGGTCGGTTCCGGCACGAGCACGGGTGGCGGTGCACCGGCCACGAACGGCGTCGACACGGTCGACGTCAAGGTGAAGAAGGCCACCCAGTTCCTCATCCACACCTGCAACTTCGCGGGCACCCCGTCGGCCACGGGCACCTACACGTTCACCTACAAGTAGCCGGTGTGACGCCCCTGGCACGCCGGTGGGGTGGAGCCGGGCTCTCCACCGCAAGTCCTCGGCGATGGCCTTTTCGGGCCATCACCGCGCTTGGCCGGATGGCCGGATCCGGCGAAGCGAGCACGTCCTGCGTTGCCTGACGCTGTGAGGCAACGGCCGCCGACCGCGCGGCCCGAGCCAGGAGAAGACGATGCCGCTCATTCAGGTCAAGCTGATCAAGGACGTGTTCACCCCCGGTCAGAAGCAGGAGATCATCCGCAAGCTCACTGACGCCATGGTCGAGATCGAGGGGGAGAACATGCGCCCGGTCACGTGGTGCGTCGTGGAGGAGGTCGCGAGCGGCGACTGGGGCATCGCGGGCAACCCGCTCACGACGGCGGACGTCAAGGCGCTCGCGGCAGGCGCCGGGGTCTGACCCGCCGGCTGCCCTTGCGGGTTGCTTCGGGCCACAGCACGCTGGGGCGATGACGGAAGGGGCGTCGCTGGCCGCGGCCCGCGCGGCGGAGCGCGAGTTCCGTTGGGCGGAAGCGGCGGGCGCCTTTCGCGTCGTGGCAACCGAGTCCGGCGATCCGGCTGCGCTCGAGGGGCTGGCGCAGTGCGCGTGGTGGCTCGATGACGGCACGCTGTGCCTGGAGGCGCGTGAGGCGGCGTACCGGAGCTACCGGGACACCGGTGACGCGCTCTGCGCGGCTCGGGCAGCGACCTCGCTCGCCTGGGACTCACTGCTGTTCGGGCAGGGTGCCTCGGTGGCCCAGGGCTGGCTGGGGCAAGCCCGTGGGCTGCTCGAGGGGGAGCCCGAGAAGCGCGAGCACGGCTGGGTCGCCGTCAGAGAGGCAGAGCTCGCTCACGCGTCCGGCCACGACCCGGCCGAGTCCCTGGAGCCCGCCCGCCAGGCAGCCGCCATCGGACGGCGCCACCGTGATCCGGACCTCGAGCAGGCGGGTCTCGCGCTCGCCGGTCTCGCGCTGGTCGGCAGCGGCGAGGTGGCCTCCGGCATGGAGCTGCTCGACGCGGCGGTGGTGGCCGCGACCTCGGGCGACGTCCGCGACCCGATGTGGAGGGGGAAGATCTGCTGCTGGCTCATCGCCGCGTGCGTCCAGGCGCAGGACGTGGAACGGGCTGCCGAGTGGTGCCGCCGGATGGCCGCGGTGAGCGAGCGCCAGGGCCTGCTGCCGCTGTTCAACGTGTGCCGGGTCCGGTACGCCGAGCTCTGCATCCTCCGGGGGGACTGGGTCGAGGCCGAGCAGGATCTGTCCGCCGCCATCGAGCGGCTGGTGAGCTCGCGGCGGGACACCCGGCTCAGTGCCGTGGCGCAGCTGGGCGAGCTCCGGCGCCGCCAGGGTCGCCAGCAGGAGGCTGAGAAGCTGCTCCGTCAGGCCGAGTTCGTTCCCGAGGCACGCGTGAGCCGGGCCCTGCTGGTCTTGGAGCGCGGAGATCCCGGCGCCTCGTGGCGAGCGATCGAGGAGGTGCTGGCTGAAACGCCGCAGGCCGCCCAGCTCGACCGCGCCGCGGTCCTGCCGAGCGCTGTGGTCGTCGCCCTTGCCGCGGGTCACCCGGCAGCGGCAGCCTCCGCCGCGGCCGAGCTGCAGACCATCGCGGCCAGGATCGGCACCGACCGGCTGCTCGGGCAGGCGTCCGCAGCGACCGGGCGCGTGGCCGCGGACGTCGGCGCCTGGCGAATCGCTGTCCGTCACTTCAGCCGGGCCGGCCTGCGGTTCGACGAGGCCGAGGCCCGCTGCGGTCTGGGTGAGGCGCTGCTGGCCGGTGGCACGGCGGACGAGGCGAACGAGCACCTCGAGCGCGCCCGCGCGATCTTCGACGAGATCGGAGCACCGCACCGCGTCGCCGCTGTGCGCGCGGTCGCAGAGCGCCGGAGCGCCGGGTTGCTCACTGGGCGCCAGATCGAGGTCCTCTCGCTGGTAGCCCGAGGGCTCACCAACGGCGAGATCGCTCGTGAGCTGCACCTCAGCGAGCACACCGTGCACCGACACCTGTCGAACAGCTTCACCTCACTCGGTGTCAGCTCGCGGGCCGCCGCGACGGCGTACGCCCTCAGCCATGGGCTCGTCGACCACACTGCCGGGAAGGGGGGACTCCGAGGTGGCTGAGCGAGGCAGCCACCCAACCAGCCCCGCCCCATGAGGATGGCAGCATGTGGGCGTGTACGACGACCTCGCCGACCTCATCAGTGCCGGAAGCGTCGTGATCTTGACCGGCGCCGGGATCTCCACCGAGTCGGGCATCCCGGACTACCGCGGCGAGACCGGACGAGTGCGGCCCGCCTCGCCGATGACCTACCAGGAGTTCGTCGGGTCGAGCACCAGCCGGCAGCGGTACTGGGCCCGGTCGCACGTCGGCTGGCGGTTCATCGCCGACGTCCGGCCCAATGCCGGCCACCTGGCGGTCACCGAGCTGCAGCGGCAGGAGCTGCTCACGGGCATCGTCACGCAAAACGTCGACGGGCTGCATCAGGCCGCGGGCGCCGAGGACGTCCTCGAGCTGCACGGTGGGCTCGACGGGGTGATCTGCCTCGACTGCGGTGAGCGGTCCCGCCGTACCGAGCTCGAGACCCGGTTGACGGAAGCGAATCCCGGGTGGAGGCGGGAGACCCTGCCTCTGAAGCCGGACGGTGACGTCGACCTCGACGACACGAGCGGCTTCACCGTCGTCGACTGCGTCCGCTGCGAGGGTGTGCTCAAGCCGGACGTCGTGTTCTTCGGGGAGACGGTGCCGCGCGACCGGGTTGCCCGGGCGTTCGCCATGGTCGACGCCGCCACGACGCTGCTGGTGCTGGGTTCGAGCCTGACGGTCATGAGCGGCTACCGGTTCGTCCTGCATGCCAGGAAGCAGGGCAAGGTCGTCGCGATCGTCAACCAGGGCCTGACCCGGGGCGACGCCCAGGCCGACCTCAAGGTGGATGCGCCGCTCGGTGAGGTGCTCACAGCGGTCTCGGCGACAATGGTCCCGTGATCAGGGTCGTCTTCGTCTGCACCGGCAACATCTGCCGGTCCCCCACGGCCGAGGCCGTCTTCCGGCACAAGGTGGAGGAGGCCGGGCTCGGCGACCAGATCGAGGTCGGCAGTGCCGGCATGGGCGACTGGCACGTCGGCAACGACGCGGACGAGCGGGCCATCAGGGCGTGGCGCGCCCGCGGTTATGAGCACGCCCACACGGCGCGCCAGCTGCGCAGCACCTGGCGGGACGACTACGACCTGTTCGTCGCCGCCGACACCGGGCACCTGATGGAGCTGCGGTCGCTGCTCCCGGGCGTCGAGGCCCGGCTGTTGCGCGACTGGGACCCACGGGGGATGGGCGATCTGCCGGACCCCTACTACGACGGACCCGAGGCCTTCGAGGAGGTCCTCGACATCGTGGAGCGATCGTGCGACCACCTCCTGGAGGAGCTGCGTGGGCGCCTGGACCAAGCGGCGAGCTGACGCACCGCTCGGCGCATTCGTCGCTGAGGCGGCAGGCCTCGACTTCATCCGGGTCGAGGGCGGTCCCCCGGTGCCTCGGGTGCAGGACGTCAGCCCGACGGCGATCCGTCTCGATGAGGTCGTGAGCACCGGCCCGACGCCGGCCGCCGCTGCGGACTTCGGGCGCCGGCTGGCCGTCCTGCACCGCACGACTGCCCCGGTGTTCGGTGCGCCGTGGACGGGGTTCATCGGGCCGACGCACGACCTGCTGCCGATGGACAACGCGCCGGATGCGACCTGGGCCGAGCACTTCCGCAGCCGTCGGGTCCTGCCCGCGCTGCGCACGGCCCGCGACCGAGGCCAGGTCGACGCCCGCGACACCACCGACATCGAAGCCGTCCTCGACCGGCTCGAGGAGCTGGTGCCGGTCGAGGACGTGGCGCGGCTCCATGGCGATCTCTGGTCCGGCAACGTCCTCTGGGCGGCGGACGCGGTCTGGCTCATCGACCCCGCGGCCCACGGCGGCCACCGCGAGACCGACCTGGCCATGCTGCAGCTGTTCGGTCTGCCCTACCTCGACACCGTGCTCGAGGCCTACGACGAGACCTGGCCACTCGCCGACGGGTGGCGGGACCGGGTGGTCGTCCATCAGCTGTGGCCGTTGCTGGTGCACGCCGCGCTGTTCGGCTCGTCCTACGGGGTGCGTGCCGGCGAGGCAGCCAGGAGCGTGCTGTGACGCTGGTGGTCCGGGGACTGCACGGCGGGCCGTGCGCGGATCTCGACCTGGTGCTCGAGCCAGGACTCACGGTCGTCACAGGTGAACCGGAGTGCGGGACGAGCAGCTTGCTGCGGCTGCTTGCGGGTGACCAACCCCGCGAGGCCGGGTCGGTCAGCGGGGGCACCGTCGCGCTGCTCACGACGCCGCCCGGTGACGAGTGGCGCGACCATGATGTGGCCGCTCACGCACTCGAGGCGCCGCACCTGGTGGGCCGCGAGCTGTGGACGCTCTCCGGTGGCGAACGCCAGCGGGTCCGCCTCGCCACGCTGCTGGCCGGCACCGCCGACGTCCTGCTGCTCGACGAGCCGCTGGGACTCCTGGACGAGCGTGGGCGCGACCACGCGCTGGCTGCTCTCGCGGGCGACGGCCGCCCGGTGCTCATCGCCTGCAAGTCCGATCCCGTCGCCCTCGAGGTCGCCGACCGGGTGCTCACGATGGCCGACGGCCGGCTCACGTAGGTTCCACCGCATGGACCTCGGACTCGCCGACAAGGCCTTCCTCGTGACCGGCGGATCGCGGGGACTCGGGTTCGCGACCGCCCAGGCGCTCGTCGCCGAAGGGGCCAACGTCGTCATCGCCGCCCGCGACGAGGAGGCGGTGAGCAGGGCGAGCCTCGAGCTCTCCTGCACGGGGCTCGCCGCGGACCTGGCCGACCCGTCCGCCGCGGGCGAGCTGGTCGCGGCCACGGTCTCGGCCTACGGCCGGATCGACGGCGCGCTCGTGAGCGTCGGAGGACCGCCGGCAGGGTCGGCGCTCGAGCTCACCGACGAGCAGTGGCAGCGCGCCTTCGAGAGCGTGTTCCTCGGAGCGGTACGGGTGTGCCGCGCGGTCGTCGAGGCACTGCCGCCCGAGGGCGGCTCACTCGCTCTCGTGCTCAGCACCAGTGTGAAGACGCCGATCGCGGGCCTCGCGGCCAGCAACGGACTGCGGCCCGGCCTGGCCGTGCTGGCCAAGACGATGGCCGACGAGCTCGGCCCGCGAAACATCCGCGTCAACGGCCTGATGCCTGGACGGGTCGACACCGACAGGGTGCGCCAGCTCGACGGCGACGACCCTGCGACGCGGGTCCGCAACGAGCAGGCGATCCCGCTGCGCCGCTACGGGCAGCCGGCCGAGTTCGGCCAGGTCGCGGCGTTCCTGCTCTCCCCCGCCGCGTCCTTCGTGACGGGCGCCATGGTCCCAGTCGACGGCGGCGCACTTCGCGCCCTCTAAGAGGGGTACGACACCCCTATGACCGAACCTGACACCGACGACGAGCTCGAGCGCAGCGACACGCCGCTCACCACCGACCCGGAGCAGCGCGAGGACGACCTCGATCCCACGACCGGCGAAGGCGGGGCCGGGTGACGCTCGCAGGCACCGCACCCCTCGGCCCGCACACGGTGCACCGGATGGGCTACGGCGCCATGCAGCTCGCAGGGCCGGGCGTGTTCGGGCCGCCGCGCGACCGCGACGAGGCGCTCGCCGTCCTGGTGGCGGTGCGCGACGCCGGCGTCGACCACATCGACACGTCGCAGTACTACGGACCCGACGTCGTGAACGGCCTGCTGCGTGAGGCCCTGCACCCCTTTGACGGGATCACCCTGGTCTCGAAGGTGGGAGCCCGACGCGACGCCACGGGCGGCTGGCTGCCGTGGAACCAGCCCGACGAGCTCCGCCAGGGCATCGAGGACAACCTGCAGGCGCTCGACGTGCCCAGGCTCGGCGCGGTCAACCTCCGCGTCATGCCCGACGACCCGGTCGACCTGTTCGAGAAGCAGCTCGCCGCCATGGTGCAGGCCCGCGACGAGGGCCTCATCGAGGCGGTCGGCATCAGCAACGTGTCGCGCGAGCAGTTCGACCTCGCCGTCGACGAGATCGCCTGCGTCCAGAACCCCTACAACCTGGTCGATCGCTCCTCGCAGTCGATCCTCGAGGCCTGCGCCGACCGCGGCATCGCCTTCGTCCCGTTCTTCCCCTTGGGCAGCGGCTTCGGCATCAACGACGTGCGCGGGCAACGCTCTGTCGTGCAGACGTCCGAGCGACTCGGCATCACACCGTCACAGGTCGCGCTGGCCTGGACGCTGGCGCAGTCGCCGACCGTGCTGCTGATCCCGGGCACCTCCTCACGGACGCACCTGGCCGAGAACCTCGCAGCGGCCGAAATCTCGTTGGACGCGGAGGCCCTCGGGCTGCTCTCGTGAGGGGATGGACATCACGCGGGTCGTGACGCGCGCCGATCTCGAGGACTTCCACGCGGTCGAGGGCGCGGCCATGGCACACGACCACGTGGGGCTGCCGGGCGACCCGCTCGACGAGTGGCTGCCGCTGCTCGAGCGACCGGAGATGGCCGGTGAGCTGGTGCACCTCTTGGTCGGGCGCGAGGCACGCGTCCCGGTGGGCACGGTGTCCCTGCGCATCCCGACGCTCGACAACCTGAGCGCTGTCAACGCCGACGTGACCGTCCACCCGGACCACCGTCGCCAGGGCCATGGCCGGCAGCTCGCGCAGCGGTGCCTTGCCGAGATCCGCGCGCTCGGCCGTACACGTGTCTTCTGCGCCGCGGCGTCCTGGCCGGACCGACGGCCGCTGGGGCAGGCGCTGCTCGACGACCACGGCTTCACACCGGTCCTCGACGACACCCGCCGGATGCTCGACCTGCGCGAGCACCCGCCCGCGGCCCGGTGCGAGGTGCCCGTGGCGTATCGCGTGGAGCAGTGGCTCGACCACGCACCGGAGGAGCTGGTCGACGGCTGCGCGTACCTCGCGGGGCGCATGACCCTCGACAGCCCCCTGGGCGAGATGGACTACGAGCCGGAGCGGTGGGACGCCGCGCGCTACCGCGAGAAGGAGCAGGCGGCGGTCGACCGCAAGCGGATGCGGGTGGTCAGCACCGCCGTGCACGAGTCGGGGCAGGTCGCGGGTACCACCGACATCGCCGTCAGCCTGAGCGCGCCGGAGGTCGGGTACCAGTGGGACACCATCGTGGACCCTGACCATCGCGGCCACGGGCTCGGGCTGGTCCTCAAGACCTGGAACCACGCCTACCTCGCCGAGACGAGCCCCGACGTCCGCTACCTCAACACCTGGAACGCCTCGTCCAACGCCTTCATGATCCGCATCAACGAGGCGGTGGGCTACCGCGCGATGGAGACCTGGACGGAATACCAGCTCGACCTGTGAGTCAGCCCTGGCGGCGGTCGTCGTCGACCGGCACCGAGCGGCGGCGGCGGTCGAGCATCGCGTCGACCCAGTCGGTGCGGGGGACCACGACGAGACCAGTGGGCTTCAGCAGCCGGTTGACGAGCCCGACGACGCCCCGTCTGACATCCATGCCGTCAGGGTCGCAGGTCAGCGAGGCGCGAGGCGCCCCGGCCCCCCTGGATCGCTCCGCATGCGCCACGCATCAGTGACCAGCTCCTCGAGCCGCTCACCGTCGACCTGATCCAGTCGGAGCAGCACGAGTGGCCAGCCGTCATAGCCCGGCGTCGTGAAGAACAGCTCCGGCTCGCCCTTGAGCAGCGCCTGCTTCTCCGCCTCGTCACCCACATAGAGCACCGCGATGTCGGCACGGATGACGCGTGGCCTCCCGGGCTGCCGTTCGGGATAGGACCAGACGAAGCCCTTGCCGACGACGCGGAAGTCGAAGCCCTCGCTGTCGATCTCCACCACGCCGGCCAAGGACAGAGCGACCTCACGGACGTCGGCGGCGCTGGCCATGAGCTATTCGACGAGCGCCTGGCGCTCGAACTGCGTGCGATAGAGCTCTGCGAACAGCCCTTCCTGCGCGAGCAGCTCGTCAAAGGTGCCCCGCTCGGAGACCCGGCCTTCCTCGATGACGAGGATCTGGTCGGCGTCCCGGACGGTGGAGAGCCGGTGGGCGATGACGAGTGACGTCCGTCCCTCGAGTGCGGTCGACAGGGCGCGCTGCACGGCTGCCTCCGACTCGGAGTCGAGGTGCGCCGTGGCCTCGTCCAGAACCACGAGGCCAGGAGCCTTCAGCAGCAGCCGGGCAATCGCCATGCGCTGCTTCTCGCCTCCGGACAGCCGGTAGCCGCGGTCGCCGACCACGGTGTCGAGGCCGTCGGGCAGGGCCCGGACCAGTGGCCCGACCTGCGCTGCCTCCAGCGCCGACCAGAGGTCCTCGTCGGTGGCTGCGGGCCGGGCATAGAGCAGGTTCGCCCTGATCGAGTCGTGGAACATGTGCGCGTCCTGCGTGACGACGCCGATCGCGTCGCGCAGCGACTGGAGCGTGACGTCGCGGACGTCCTGGCCGCCGATGCGGATCGCGCCACCCTGCACGTCGTACATGCGGGTGACCAGCTGGCTGATGGTGGTCTTGCCGGCACCGGAGGGCCCGACGAGCGCCGTGAGCGAGCCTGCGGCGGCCGTGAACGTCACGCCGTGCAGGACCGTCTGCGGCTCGGTGTTGTCGAGGATGGCGACCGACTCGAGCGAGGCGAGCGACACGTCGGCGGCGCGGGGGTAGCTGAACACCACGTCGTCGAAGGCGATGTCCTGCGCCCCGCGGGGCAGCTCCACCGCATCGGGCTTCTCCCCCACCATCGGCTCCAGGTCGAGCACCTCGAAGACCCGCTCGAAGGAGACCAGGGCCGTCATGACGTCCACCCTGACGTTGGACAGCGCGGTGAGCGGCCCGTAGAGCCGGGTGAGGTACGACGACAGGGCGATGAGGGTGCCGACGGAGAACGATCCCTCCGCCGCCAGCGTCCCGCCGACGCCATACACGAGAGCCGTGGCGAGCGAGGCGACCAGGGTGAGGGAGACGAAGAAGACCCGGCCGTACATGGCGGAGGTGATGCCGATGTCGCGCACCCGACCGGCCTTCTGGCGGAAGTCGTCGTCCTCGACCTCTGGCCGGCCGAAGAGCTTGACCAGCAGCGCGCCGGAGACGTTGAAGCGCTCAGTCATCGTGTTGTTCATCTGCGCGTTGAGGCCATAGCCCTCGCGGGTCAGCGCCTGCAGCCGGGTGCCGAGCAGGCGGGCCGGGATGATGAAGACAGGGAGCAGCACCAGCGACAGCAGCGTGATCTGCCACGACAGGATGAACATGGCCGCCAGCGTCGTGAGGACCCCGATGGCGTTGCTGACGACGTTGGACAGCGTGCCGGTGAAGGCCTGTTGCGCGCCCAGCACGTCGTTGTTGAGGCGCGAGATCAGGGCACCGGTCTGGGTACGGGTGAAGAAGGCGATGGGCTGCCGCTGGACGTGCGCGTAGACCTTGGCGCGCATGTCGTAGATCAGGCCCTCACCGATCCGCGCGGAGTACCACCGCTGGATGAGGCCGAGGACGGCGTCGAACAGCGCGAGCCCGACGAGCAGCAGCGCCATCGCCAGGACCACGTTGGTCGACCCGGTGGCGGGCGGGTTCTTGCCGATGCCGTCGTCGATGACCTTCTTGAAGATCAGCGGGTTGGCGACGGCGACCAGCGCGTCGACCACGATGAGGATGAGAAACAGCGTGAGGTCGCGCTTGTAGGGCGCGGCGAAGCGGCCGATCCGGCGCACGGTGCCCGGCGCGAGCTTCTGGTCGAGCACCGAGGCGTCCCGCTGGAATGACCTCATCATCTGCATCGGACCGCCTGGTCCCATGGGTCCTGTCATCTGCGCCCTCCCTAGAAGGCGCTGATTCCGGTCAGTGCTCGCCCGATGATGAGCTTCTGAATCTGCGAGGTGCCCTCGTACAACGTGGTAACGCGCGCGTCGCGCAGGTACTTCCCGGCCGGGTACTCGTCGATGTACCCGTAGCCGCCGTGAGCCTGCACGCAGTTGTTGGCCGCGCGCACCGACGCCTCGCTCGCGTAGTACTTCGCCTTGGAGGCGGCGAGCGAGTAGTCCTCACCGCGGGTCTTGAGGTCGGCGACCCGCCAGGTCAGCAGCCGCGCGCAGTCGACCTCGACGGCTGTGTCGGCGATGAGCTCCTGGACGAGCTGGTGGCCGGCGATGACCTTGCCGAACTGCTTGCGCTGGGTCGTGTACGTGATCATCGTGTCGAGCGCGGCCTGGGCCAGCCCGGTGCAGGAGGCGCCGAGCGACATCCGGCCGTCGTTCAACGCGGTCAGCGCCACCCTGATGCCCTTGCCCTCCTCACCGCCGAGCAGCGCCTCTGCCGGGACGCGGACGTCGCGCAGCACCAGCTCAGCAGTGTCGCAGGAGCGCAGCCCGAGCTTCCCGTGGATCTTGCGCGCCTCGAAGCCAGGCGTGTCGTTGGGCACCAGGAAGGCAGAGACGCCCCGCGCGCCCGCACCGCCGGTGCGGGCCATGAACAGGGTGACGCCCGCGATCGTGCCGTTGGTGATGAAGATCTTCGTGCCGTTCAGCAGGTAGGAGCCGTCCGGCTGCTTCGCGGCGGTCGCCTGCAGGTCGGCGGGGTTGGAGCCGAAGTCGGGCTCGGTCAGACCGAAGCAGCCCAGCACCTCGCCCGACGCCATCCGGGGCAGCCACTGCTGCCGCTGCTCCGCGGTCCCCCACCGTGCGATCGAGCCCGCGACGAGGCCGAGGTGGACGGACACGATCGACCGGACGTTGGCGTCGCCGCGGCCGAGCGCCTCGATGAACAGCACGTACGACAACGGGTCGCCACCGCCACCGCCGTACTCCTCGTCGATGGACAGCCCGATGAACCCCGTCTGCCGAAGGCCGTCGAGAGCCTCCTGGGGGAACCGCTCCTCGCGGTCGTTCTGCAGCGCGCGGGGGGTGACGACGTCGTCCACCCACGCCCTGACCGCCTTCTTGACCGCGTCCTGTTCCGGGCTGAGCGTCAGGTCCATGTGCTCAGACTAGGGAGTCAGGCGCGCTTCTTGCGCGTTGCGCCGCCTCGGCCCCGCAGGGTCGCACCCGACTCACTCAGGATGCGGTGCACGAAGCCGTAGGAGCGGCCGTGCTCCTCCGCCAGCGCCCTGATGCTCGCGCCACCCTCGTACTTCTTCTTGAGCTGTCCGGACAGCGTGTCGCGGTCACCTCCGGTGACCCTGCTGCCCTTCTTGAGCTCCGTCACGGCGTTCCACCCTCCTGATCCACGGACGGTCGTCACCGCCTTGGTGCGACCTACCGCAGATCAGGACATCTCAATCACGCTTTTGGCCGGGAAGATCAGCCGGGCGTCAGGACCGGCCGAACAGCTTGCGCTTGCCCCGGCTCACCGCACCTGCGGCCACCCCGGCGACCAGGTTGGCGGGCGGCTCGTCCGGCGCCTTCGGGTAGGGGTCCAGCGGGGCGATGGCCTTGGCCAGCTCCATGGCCTCACCGAGCTCCTGCAGCGGCTTGCGCCCCATGGCCTCGCGGACCTTGGGGAACATGTCCGCCTCCTCCTCCTCGACGTGGTGGCGCACGCTCTCCATGAGCACGGTCACCTTCGCGTCGAACCGCTCGTGCTGGGGGTCGAGGTCCTGGAGCTCGGAGAGCGTCCACTTGACGACGTGGTGCTCCTCGAGGCCCTCGAGCACCTCGGCGTCGGCATCCGGCACGGCTGCGCGCACGGCGGGGTAGAAGTGCATCTCCTCGATGGCCGCGTGCACGCTGAGGGCTTCGATGATCTGGTCGACGAGCTTGCGCTTGGAGATGTGCGCCCCGTCGCCCAGCTTCTCGAACTGCTTGAACAGCCGCTCCACCTCCTTGTGGTCGTTCTTCAGCAGGACGATGGCGTCAGTCATGACCGGTTGATCACCAGTGGCAGGGCAGTCAAACCTGTTGGCATCACAACTGGCATCACAATGCCGCGTCAGGGCTCGAGCTGATGCTCGCCGAGCAGCTGCCGGGTCGGCTGCCAGCCCAGCGGCGGGACCGCGACGCGCACGACGTGGGTCGTGTGGCCGGCGTCCGTCGGCCGTCCCTGGTCGATCGTCATGACCTGCCAGCCGACGTCCTCCCACTCCCGGCAGATGCGCTGCACCTCGGGGCGGTCGCCGACAAGCATGATGGTCCGCTGGTCCCAGACAGGTTCTGACGGGAGGACCTGCCTCGAGGCACGCTTGCGGATCACGAGCAGGTCCATGCCTCCGCACCTCGCCGGCAAACCAGGGGAATGCCATGAGCACCCGATTGGAGCAACGCGGCGTCAGGGGCCAGTCTCGGCGACGAGGGAGCCGTCGACGTCCGCGACGCTCTGGCAGCCCGCGAGGCCCATCACGAAGGCCAGGTCGTCGCCGACGGCACGCAGGCAGGCCTCCACGCCCGCCGCACCATCGGCTGCCAGGCCCCACAGGACGGGCTTGCCCAGCAGCACGGCCGAGGCGCCCAGGGCGAGGGCGCAGAGCACGTCGAGCCCGGACCGCACTCCGCCGTCGACGAGGACCGGCACCCGCCGGGCGACGGCGTCGACCACCTCAGGAAGAGCTGCCGACGTCGCCAGCACCCTGCCCAGCTGGCGTCCGCCGTGGTTGCTCACGACGATCCCGGCCGCGCCGGCATCGATGCAGGCTTCCGCGTCGTCGCCGCGCAGCACGCCTTTCACGAGCACGGGCAAACCCGTCTTGGTGGCGAGCCAGTCGATGTCCTGCAGGGTCGCGGGGGCCTGGTCCTGCGAGCCGAGCGGCGCCCGGCGGGCGGTGCCGAGGTAGGGCGTGTCCCCCGTCAGGACGATCGCGGTCGCGCCACCGTCGCGGGCACGCAGGCAGGCGTCCAGGGTGAGAGCACGTTCCCGCAGGAGGTACGCCTGCCACCAGCCGCTGCCCTCGAACGGCACGGACGCGCGCATCGACCAGACCATCAGCGAGCCGGCCGCCGCCGTGCCCGCGGCGGTGGCCGTCTCCCCGAGCGGGTGCACGTTGCCGTGGAAGGCGGTCGGGCCGACGAGGACGGGTGAGCTCACCGTCGTGCCGAGCAGGCTGACCTCCGTCGAGACCGACGACACGTCACGGAGGACGTGCGGCCGGAAGCGGTACGCCGACCAGCCTCCGTCAACAGCGGCGTCGTCGATCCACGTCAGCACTTCGGGAGCGACGACCTCGCGCGCACGTGCTTGCTGGGCGGCGAGGACGGCGTGCATCACGCGAGCGCGATGAGGTCCGCGAGCGCGTCGGACCACTGGTCCTCGACCCCGTCCGGCAGCAGCAGCACCTTCTCCGGCTCGAGCGCCTTCACCGCGCCCTCGTCGTGGGTCACGAGGACGACCGCGCCCTTGTAGGACGCCAGCGCCGAGAGCACCTCCTCACGGGAGGCAGGGTCCAGGTTGTTGGTCGGCTCGTCCAGCAGCAGCACGTTGGCGCCGCTGACGACGAGGGTCGCCAGCGCGAGCCGGGTCTTCTCGCCGCCGGACAGGGTGCCCGCCTTCTGGTGGACGACGTCGCCGGAGAACAGGAACGACCCGAGCACCCGGCGGGCCTCGGGCTCCGGGAGGTCGGGGCTGGAGGAGCGCATGTTCTCGAGCACCGTGCGGTCGGTGTCGAGGGTGTCGTGCTCCTGCGCGTAGTAGCCGAGCCGCAGCCCGTGGCCGGGAAGCACCTCGCCCGTGTCGGGCTGCTCGGTGCCGGACAGCAGCTTGAGCAGGGTGGTCTTGCCGGCACCGTTGAGGCCGAGCACGACGACGCGGGCGCCGCGGTCGATGGCGAGGTCGACGTCGGTGAAGATCTCCAGCGAGCCGTAGGACTTCGACAGCTCCCGCGCGGTGAGCGGCGTCTTGCCGCACGGCGCCGGCTCGGGAAACCGGAGCTTGGCGACGCGGTCCTGGACGCGCTCGCCCTCGACCCCGGCGAGCATCCGCTCGGCCCGCTTCGCCATGCTCTGCGCGGCCTTGGCCTTGGTGGCCTTGGCGCGCATCTTGTCGGCCTGCGCGAACAGCGCTCCGGCCTGCTTCTCCGCGTTGGCGCGCTCGCGCTTGCGGCGCTTCTCGTCGGTCTCGCGCTGCTGGAGATAGGTCTTCCAGCCGACGTTGTACTGGTCGAGCTCGGCGCGGTTGGCGTCGAGGTGGAACACCTTGTTCACGACAGCGTCGAGCAGCTCGACGTCGTGGCTGATGACCACCAGGCCGCCCTGGTGCTTCTTGAGGAAGTCGCGCAGCCACACGATCGAGTCGGCGTCCAGGTGGTTCGTGGGCTCGTCGAGCAGCAGCGTGGTGGCGCCACTGAACAGGATGCGGGCCAGCTCGACCCGGCGGCGCTGACCACCGGACAGCGTCCCGAGCCGCTGCTCGAGGGCGCGGGTGGGCAACCCGAGGTTGCTGCAGATGCGTGCTGCCTCGGCCTCGGCGCCATAGCCGTCGAGGGCGACGAACCGCTCCTCGAGCTTTCCGTAGCGCTCGAGCAGAGCGGCGTCGTCCGGACGCTCGCCCATCTCGACCTGGGCCTTCTCCATCTTGCGGATCAAGTCGTCGAGGCCGCGGGCGGACAGCACCCGGTCGCGGGCGAGCACGTCGAGGTCGCCGGTGCGCGGGTCCTGCGGCAGATAGCCGATCTCCCCGGAGCGGGTGATCGAGCCGGCGGCCGGCAGCGTCTCGCCGGCGAGGGTCTTGGTCAGGGTCGTCTTGCCGGCGCCGTTGCGGCCGACGAGGCCGATCCGGTCGCCCGGCTGGATGCGGAAGGTGACGCCTGACAGCAGCGCGCGCGCACCAGCGCGCAGCTCGACATCGGTGACGGTGATCATGGGTTCCTCTGAGGGACGGCAGCGGGCAGGGACGGCTTCACCAGCTCGTCCGGCTCAGTGCGTCATGGTCCAAGGATAACCGACCGACCAGGGCCTTCTCAGTGAAGGACGAGGCGATAGCCGCAGTCCCAGGACGTGTGACCGAGGAGGTCGGCGTGCCGGCGACCCCAGCTGCCGTCGGCGAGGTCCGCCGCCAGCCGGGCGATCGCGTCGTCGACGAGGTCCTGGTCGAGCAGGGCGAGCCCGCTGATCGCCTCCCTCACCGCTGGCACGAGGTAGGCCTGGGGTCGCCTCCAGTAGGCCGCGAAGAACCCGTCCGTGCAGTCGTGCGGGACCTCGAGCACGCGCACCTCGGCATCCGGCCACACCTCGGTCACCGTGGTGAGCGCCGCGAGTCCCGCCTCGCGCTCGGCCGCCTCCGGCAGGTAGTCGGTCAGGAACCAGAAGTGCTCGGCCGTGAACGCCTGGTCCCACGTCAGCACGACTTGCCTCGCGGACACGCGTGCCAGCTCAGCCAGCCCCGTTCTCGCGTCCGACCAGTGGTGCGTCGTGAGCACGGCCAGTGCCGCGTCGAAGACATCGTCGGCAAAGGGGAGCCGCTCAGCGACAGCCCGGACGGCCGGGGCGGCCCCCGCGGGTCGCTGGGCCACCATCACGGGCGAGGGCTCGACGGCGACGACCGTGCCTGCCGGTTCGTAGGAGCCGGCGCCCGCTCCGACGTTGACCACGGTCCCGGAGCCGAGCGCGTCAGCGATGGCCCGTGCGAAGTGGGGGTCCGGTCGGCGCAGGTCGGCGTATCCGACGCCGATCCTGTCGTAGACGGCGCTCAGACGTTGAAGCCGAGCGCGCGCAGCTGCTCGCGGCCGTCGTCGGTGATCTTGTCCGGACCCCACGGCGGCATCCAGACCCAGTTGATCCGGACGTCGTTGACGAGGGGTTCGAGGGCGTTGCGGGTCTGGTCCTCGATGACGTCGGTCAGCGGGCAGGCCGCCGACGTCAGCGTCATGTCGAGGGTGACCGTGACGTCGTCGTGCACCATGGCGCCGTAGACGAGCCCCAGGTCGACGACGTTGATGCCGAGCTCCGGGTCGACGACGTCCTTCATGGCCTCGAGAACGGCGTCCTCGGACGGCTTGGCCTTCGGGTCGTCGGCGATCGTGGGGGTGTCAGTGGCCTCGCTCATGCGGTGTCCTTCTTCTGATCCGACGACAAGGCCTGGGAGGTGGCGTCCTTCCAGGCCATCCAGCCCAGCAGCGCGCACTTGACGCGCGCTGGGTACTTGCTGACACCGGCGAAGGCGATGCCGTCCTCGAGCAGGTCCTCATCGGGCTCGAGCTGACCGCGTGAGTGCATCAGCTCCAGGAACGCCTCGTGGGTCGTCAGGGCGTCGTCGACCGGCTTGCCGATGACGAGGTCCGTCATGACGGAGGTGGACGCCTGGCTGATGGAGCAGCCGTGCCCGTCATAGGAGACGTCCTCGACGACACCGCCGTTCACCTTCACCCGCAGGGTGACCTCGTCACCGCAGGTGGGGTTGACGTGGTGCACCTCGACGTCGAAGGGGTCCCGCAGGCCCTTGTGGTGCGGGTGCTTGTAGTGCTCCAGGATGATCTCCTGGTAGAGCGACTCGGTCATGCTGACCAGAACTCCTGGACCCGCTGGATCCCTTCCAGCAGGGCGTCGATGTCGGCCTCGTTGTTGTAGACGTAGCTCGACGCCCTGGCCGTCGCCGGCACCCCGAACCGGCGGCACACCGGCGCCGCGCAGTGGTGGCCGACGCGGACGGCGATGCCGAGCTCGTCGAGCGACTGGCCGACGTCGTGTGGGTGCACGCCCTCGACGACGAAGG
Source organism: Frankiales bacterium (assembly GCA_025465465.1). Classification (GTDB taxonomy): domain Bacteria; phylum Actinomycetota; class Actinomycetes; order Mycobacteriales; family SCTD01; genus RYN-111. Next base: position 61,310 of record JAODND010000057.1, read on the forward strand.
AGACGGCGCTCCCCCGCATCTCGGTCGTGTCAGGCCCGAGCACCGACACGCCGCGCAAGTCGCGGATGCCGTCGAGAAGCCTTGCTGTCAGGGCGTTCTCGTGAGCCTTGATGTTGTCGAGGCCGAGAGCGTCGAGGTAGTCGCACGCGGCCGCGAGCGCCACGGCCTGGCTGATGACGGGCGTACCCGCCTCGAACCGCTCGGGAGCAGGCGCATAGGTCGAACCGGTCATCTGCACGGTCTCGATCATCGAGCCACCGCCCATGAAGGGCGGGAGTGCGTCGAGATCGCGTCCCCAGAGCACCCCGACGCCGGACGGGGCCAGCATCTTGTGCCCGGTGAACGCATAGAAGTCGACGTCGAGGGAGCGTACGTCGACGGGCTGGTGCGGCACGGCCTGCGCGCCGTCGACGAGGGTCAGCGCCCCGACCTCCTTGGCGCGGGCGACGAGGGTCGCCACGTCGTTCTCGGTGCCGAGCAGGTTGGAGACCTGCGTGAAGGCGAACAGCTTGGTGCGCTCGTTGACGACCGCATCGAGGTCGCTCAGGTCGAGCCGACCCTCGTCGGTGAGCCCGAGCCAGCGAAGGGTCGCGCCTGTGCGCTGGGCGAGCATCTGCCACGGCACCAGGTTGGAGTGGTGCTCCATCTCGGTCACGCAGATCTCGTCACCCGGGCCGAGGTCTCCGCGGTTGCCGAGGGCGTAGGCGACGAGGTTCACGGACTCGGTGACGTTCTTGGTGAACACGACCTCGTCGTGCGCCCCGCCGATGAAGGACGCGACGGTGCTGCGCGCGCTCTCGTAGGCGTCCGTAGCCTCCTGCGACAGCGTGTGCACGCCACGGTGGACGTTGCTGTAGTGCTGCTCCACGAACTGGCGCTCGGCATCGAGCACCGGGGTGGGCTTGTGCGAGGACGACGCGCTGTCCAGGTAGACCAGCGGCGCCCCGTTGACCTCCCGGGACAGGACCGGGAAGTCCTTGCGGACGACCTCGACGTCGAAGGGCATCAGACCGCCGCCGCCCCCACGTACTTCGCGTAGCCGTTCGCCTCGAGCTCGTCGGCGAGCTCAGGTCCGCCCTCCTCGACGATCTTGCCGGCGACGAAGACATGCACGAAGTCGGGCTTGATGTACCGCAGGATCCGCGTGTAGTGGGTGATGAGCAGCGTGCCCGTCTCGCCTGTCGCGTGCACCCGGTTGACGCCCTCGGAGACGACGCGCAGGGCATCGACGTCGAGACCGGAGTCCGTCTCGTCCAGGATCGCGACCTTGGGCTTCAGCAGCTCCAGCTGCAGGATCTCGTGGCGCTTCTTCTCGCCGCCGGAGAAGCCCTCGTTCACGTTGCGCGAGGCGAAGGCGGGGTCCATCTCGAGGGCCGCCATGGCCTCCTTCTGCTCCTTCACCCAGAGCCGGAGCTTGGGTGCCTCGCCGCGGACGGCTGTGGCCGCGCTGCGCAGGAAGTTGGAGACGGTCACGCCGGGGACCTCGACGGGGTACTGCATCGCCAGGAAGACACCTGCTCGGGCGCGCTCGTCGACCGCCATGGCCAGCACGTCGACGCCATCGAGGGTGACGCTGCCCGAGGTGACGGTGTACTTCGGGTGTCCGGCGATGGCGTAGGCGAGCGTCGACTTGCCCGAGCCGTTCGGGCCCATGATGGCGTGGGTCTCGCCGGCCTTGATGGTGAGGTTCACGCCGGTGAGGATCTGCTTGTCCTCCACGCTGACGTGCAGGTCGCGGATCTCGAGGGTGGCCATGGTTACTTCTCCAGCTTCACGAGGACGTCGTCGCCCTCGACGGTGACGGGGTAGGTGGCGACCGGCTTGGTCGCGGGCAGCGCGGTCGGCTTGCCGGTGCGGAGGTCGAAGCTCGAGCCGTGCAGCCAGCACTCGATGTGCCCGTCCTCGACGTCGCCCTCAGACAGGGAAACATCGGCGTGCGAGCAGATGTCGTTGATGGCGAACACCTCACCGCCACTGCGGGCAAGGCACACGGGGACCCCGTCGAGAACGCGCAGGATCGCGCCCTCCTCGGGGATGTCGCTCAGGGCGCAGGCCCTCACGTGACACGACCCGGGGCGAGCTCCTTCTCGATCGCCTGCACCAGGCGCTCCTCCAGGGAGGGCACGCCGATCTGCTGCAGGATCTCGGTGAAGAACCCGAGCACGACGATGCGACGGGCCTCGTCAGGGCTGATGCCGCGCGACTGCAGGTAGAACAGCTGCTCGTCGTCGAAGCGCCCAGTCGCCGAGGCGTGCCCCGCGCCGGCGATCTCACCGGTCTCGATCTCGAGGTTCGGCACCGAGTCGGCCCGCGCGTCGGGGGTCAGGAGCAGGTTGCGGTTCAGCTCGTAGGTGTCCGTGCCCTCGGCCGCGGCCCGGATCAGCACGTCACCGATCCACACGGTGTGGGCACCCGCACCTTGCACAGCGGTCTTGTAGGTCACCCGCGAGGTGCAGCGAGGTACGGCGTGGTCCACGAAGAGCCGGTGCTCAAGGTGCTGGCCGGCATCCGCGAACGCGAGGCCGAGGAACTCCGCGGAGCCCCCTGTGGAGGCGTAGGCGACAGTGGGGTTGAGGCGCACCAGGTCGCCACCCAGGGTGACCACGACGCTCTTGAAGCGGGCGTCCCGGCCGACGAGCGCGGCCTGTGCGGACAGGTGCACGGCGCTGTCGTCCCACTCCTGGAGAGACACGAGGGTGACGTCCGCGCCATCCCCGACGCGGACCTCGACGCCGCCCGAGTAGGTGGCAGTGCCGGTGTGCTCGAGGACCACGACGGCCTTGGAGAAGGGCTTGACGTCGATGACGACATGACCGTGCGCGACCTGCCCGGATCCCCTGAAAGACAGGACAACTGGCTCAGTCAGCTCGCCGTCGACAGTGACGAGTTGGCCCTCCTTGAAGTCGCGCATCGCGAGCGCAGCCGGGCGGTCGGCCGGGACCAGGGCCGTGCCGACCAACGGGTGGTCGGGGCCGATGGTCTCGTACGCCGCGCCGGTCACCTCGAGGACCCCGTCCACGGTGGCCGTGCCGTCGTGCAGGCCGCGGAGGCGGGCGAGGGGGGTGAAGCGCCAGTCCTCCTCGCGACCCGTCAGAGCCGGGAAGGCCTCGGGGTCACGGGACAGCGTCCGCGAGACCCGCGCGTCTGCCGGGTTCTTGGGCGTCGACGGCTTCACGCCGACAGCGATGCTCCCGTCGGAGGTGTGGCCCTGCTGACCGAGCGCCTCGCGCTCGCTCGCGATCACATCGGCGATGCTGCTAGCCAACGGAGCCCTCCATCTGCAGCTCGATGAGCCGGTTCAGCTCGAGCGCGTACTCCATCGGCAGCTCACGGGCGATCGGCTCGACGAAGCCGCGCACGACCATCGCCATCGCCTCGTCAGCACCGAGCCCACGGCTCATCAGGTAGAACAGCTGGTCCTCACCGACGCGCGAGACCGTGGCCTCGTGACCGAGGGACACGTCGTCCTCGCGGACGTCGACGTAGGGGTAGGTGTCGCTGCGGCTGATCGTGTCGACGAGCAGCGCGTCGCACACGACGTTGGACTTCGACCCGGTCGCGCCCTCCTGCACCTGCACCAGGCCTCGGTAGGAGGTCCGCCCGCCACCACGCGCGACGGACTTCGACACGATGTTGGAGGTCGTGTTCGGCGCCGCGTGCACCATCTTGGCGCCCGCGTCCTGGTGCTGCCCAGGACCGGCGAAGGCCACGGACAGCGTCTCCCCCGAGGCGCGCTCACCCAGCAGGTAGCAGGCGGGGTACTTCATCGTGACCTTGGAGCCGATGTTGCCGTCGATCCACTCCATGCGGCCGCCCTCGTGCACCGCGGTCCGCTTGGTGACGAGGTTGTAGACGTTGTTCGACCAGTTCTGGATGGTCGTGTAGCGGACGTGGGCGTCCTTCTTCACGATGATCTCGACGACCGCCGAGTGCAGGCTGTCGGAGCTGTAGGTCGGCGCGGTGCAGCCCTCGACGTAGTGCACGGACGAGCCCTCATCGGCGATGATCAACGTGCGCTCGAACTGGCCCATGTTCTCGGTGTTGATGCGGAAGTAGGCCTGCAGCGGGATGTCGACCTTCACGCCCTTGGGCACGTAGATGAACGAGCCGCCGGACCAGACGGCCGTGTTGAGCGCCGCGAACTTGTTGTCACCGACCGGGATGACCGAGCCGAAGTACTCCTTGAAGAGCTCCTCGTGCTCGCGCAGCCCGGTGTCGGTGTCGACGAAGATGACGCCCGCCTGCTCCAGGTCCTCGCGGATCTGGTGGTAGACGACCTCGGACTCGTACTGCGCGGCCACGCCGGCGACCAGCCGCTGCTTCTCCGCCTCCGGGATGCCGAGCTTGTCGTAGGTGCTCTTGATGTCGGCCGGCAGGTCCTCCCACGAGGTCGCCTGCTTCTCGGTCGACCGGACGAAGTACTTGATGTTGTCGAAGTGGATGCCGGACAGGTCCGAGCCCCAGGTTGGCATCGGCTTCTTCTCGAACAGCTTCAGGCCCTTGAGGCGCAGGTCGAGCATCCACTGCGGCTCCGACTTCAGGTCGGAGATGTTGCGCACGACGCTCTCGTCGATGCCACGCCGGGCGGTGAGGCCCGCCTCGTCGGAGTCGGACCACCCGAACTTGTAGGTGCCGAGACCCTCGAGCTGGTCTGCCTGCGTGGTCATGCGGACGCCTTCTTCCGGTTTTCAGGTCGAACGGGGATGTGCGCGGGGATGTGGGTGGTGCAGACGCCATCGCCGTGCGCGATGGTCGCCAGTCGCTGGACGTGCACGTCGAGCAGCCGGCCGATGGCCGCCGTCTCGGCGTCGCACAGCTGCGGGAACTCCGCAGCGACGTGCTGCACCGGGCAGTGCTGCTGGCAGAGCTGGAGCCCCACCCCCTGCTCGCTGACTGACGCGGCGTAGCCATCCTCGCTCATCGCCGCGGCGAGAGCGGCCGGCCGGTCTGTGGCCGTCATCACGTGGGCGTAGCGCTGGATGAGCTCCTCGCCCTTGGCCTGCGCGAACTCCTCCAACTGCCCCGGGGACATGAAGCGCAGCGCCGACAGGGCCAGCTCGTCGTAGCCACTGGGCCCGGCGGCGTGACCGGCCTCGGTCAGCGCGTAGAACCGGGCCGGCCGGCCACGCGTCACAGCCCGGCGGCGCGGCTCACGCGTCGTGACGCTGCCGTCGGCAACCAGCGCGTCGAGGTGCCGGCGGACGCCGGCGACGGTCAGGCCCAGCCGCTGGCCGAGGCTGGCTGCGGTGGAGGGCCCCAGCTCGAGCAGCAGCGACAGCACCCGCTCCCGGGTGCCCGCCTGCTCCAGAGCGCTTTTCACAACACCATTGTGTCTTAATTCAGCTCCCACGTCGAACCGGCCCCCCGTGATCTCCCCCATAGGCTTGGCGGGTGACAGCGCTTGAGGTGACGGACCTCCTCAAGCGGTACGGCGGCAGCACCGCCGTCGACCAGATCACGTTCGCCGTCCCCGTCGGCACCGTCCTGGCCCTGCTCGGGCCCAACGGGGCCGGCAAGACCACCACGGTCGAGATCGCGGAGGGCTTCCGCACCCCCGACGGCGGCGCGGTCCGAGTGCTGGGCCTGGACCCCAGCGACCCCGCGCTCCGGCCGAGGGTCGGGGTGATGCCGCAGACCGGCGGCGGCTACCCGGGGCTGCGGGCCGGTCAGCTGCTGGACCTGTTCGCCAGCTACCACGCGCACCCGCTGCCGACCGCCGAGCTGCTCGACCGGCTCGGGCTGGCGTCGGTCGCCGGGCTGCCGTTCCGGCGCCTGTCCGGTGGCCAGCAGCAGCGGCTCTCGCTGGCCATGGCCATCGTCGGCCGGCCCGAGCTGGTGTTCCTCGACGAGCCGACCGCGGGCCTCGACCCGCAGGCCAGGCAGGCCACCTGGGACCTGATCCGCTGCCTGCGTGCCGACGGCGTGACGGTCGTCCTGACCACGCACCTGATGGACGAGGCGGCCCAGCTGGCCGACGACGTGGTGATCCTCGACCGCGGGAAGGTGGTCGCCCGCGGCTCGGTGCCCGAGCTGACCCAGGGGACTGGTCAGATCCGGTTCACCGCAGCACCAGGGCTCGACACCAGCGACCTCGAGGCCGCACTCCCGGCCGGCAGCTCGGCCACCGAGGCCACCCGCGGCTGCTACGTCGTACAGGGGCCGGCTGGTCCGGCGCTGCTGGCGGCCGTGACCGCGTGGTGCGCGCGGCAGGGCGTGATGCCCGGCGACCTGCAGGCACAGCGCACCCTCGAGGACGTCTTCCTGGAGCTCACCGGTCGCGAGCTGCGGGCATGAGCTGGGCTCCCGGGGCGCTCGCCCCCCGACCAGAGGCCGCTACACGCGCCGCGATGCTCGGTGCGCAGACCCGGGCAGAGCTGCGGCTGATCGTCCGCAACAGCGAGCAGGTGCTGCTCAACCTGGTCATCCCGCTGGTGCTGCTCGTGCTGCTGACGAAGGTCTCGATCGTCGACGTCCCGGGCCGCCGGGTCGACTTCTTCGTCCCGGGGATCATGGCGCTCGCGGTCATGTCGAGCGCCTTCACCGGCCAGGCCATCGCCACCGGCTTCGATCGCGAGTACGGCGTCCTCAAGCGCCTCGGGGCCACGCCCCTGCCGCGATCGGTGCTGCTGCTGGCCAAGACCCTCGCCACCCTGACCGTCGAGGTGGGCCAGCTCGCGGTGATCGCCGCGGCCGGGCTGGTCCTCGGGTGGCACCCGCACGGCGATCCGCTGTGGCTGCTCGCCGTCCTGGCACTGGGCACCGCCGCGTTCAGCGGGCTGGGGCTGCTGCTCGGCGGCACCCTGCGCGGGCTGCAGTCGCTGGAGGTCGCCAACATCCTGAG
>JAODND010000060.1 GCA_025465465.1 Frankiales bacterium
CGGGTGGTCGTCGCGAGAACGCGGGACAGGCGCGGGGGAACCAGGAACGACGGGACCTAGCTTCTAGGGGTCCCTGGGGTGAAGCGCGCGAGCGCCGGGCAGCCCAGCCCGAACCCGACAGCTCACCTCGCAGGCGTACGGGAGGACTACCCAGTGCCCTTCACATCGCTGCGCGCCCGCAAGCCCAAGCACGCCAAGCCGTCCAAGGCTGCGCCCGTCCTCGCCGTCGGCGGCCTGACGGCCTCCTTCGGAGCGGCGCTGACCACCACCGCCTCCGCGGCCTCCGACGACGACTTCGCCCGTCTGCGGATGTGCGAGAGCGGCGGCAACTACAGCACCAACACCGGCAACGGCTACTACGGCGCCTACCAGTTCGACTCGCGCACGTGGCACGGCCTCGGTTACAGCGGCCTGCCGTCCCAGGCGTCCAAGGGGACGCAGGACTCGGCGGCCCACGAGCTCCAGGCGGCCCGCGGCTGGCAGCCCTGGCCGGCCTGCGCCCGCAAGCTCGGGCTCGGTCGAGATGGCGGCCGCGACGACACGATCCACGCGACGCGCACCCGCAGCGTCACGATCGTCAAGACCACCCTCAGCAGCCATGCTCCTGCCTGGAGCGGTCACGTGATCACGACGGGCGACGTCACGACGGCCCGTCCCGACGTCCGCGCCTGGCAGGCCCGCATGAGGGCACGCGGCTGGGACATCAAGGTCGACGGCAAGTTCGGCCCGAGAAGCGCGCACGTGGCCACCCGGTTCGCTGCCGAGAAGCGTCTCGGCACCCCTGCTGGGATCGTCGACGAGAGCCTGTGGAACGCCGCCTGGGTCGTGCCGGTCTCCTGATCGGCCAGCTCGGCAGGACTTTCCTGGCTGACAGCGAACTGAATGGGCATGCCCCAGCCCCGCCTTCGCCTGACCCTGATCGCACTCGCCGCCACCGTCGCACCGGTCGCGCTGCTGACGGCCCCCTCTGCCGGTGCGCTTCAGCACGCGCCCGGGGTGTCGATCCCCGCCACGCTGCCCAGCGTCGCGAGCGTCGGTGGCCTCCGCGTCGAGAACTCCTTCGTCTCGCACGTCGGCTGGGTCAAGCCGGGTGAGACCTACCCCTCACGGATCGTGATCCACAACTCCTCGACGGCCGACTCCGGCGCGGTGAAGGTCACGATCCCGCAGACCAAGGGGATGAGCTGGAAGAAGGCGACCTCGACCTTCGGCACCGTCACGGTCAGCGGCGGCGTCGTCACCTGGAACCTGGGCGTCGTCCCCGGCACCGGGAACCGGTCGCTGATCCTCGAGGCCGCGGCCAAGACGCTCGCGCAGGAGCCCACCGAGGTGTGGCGCAACATCTCCAGCGTCGCCTCGGTGAAGGTCGGCTCGGCTACGGCGAAGCTGGCCAGCCGAGGACCGAAGGTCATCCCCGCGACGGGTGGCTTCGAGACGGCCCGGTACGGCGACCGTCCCTTCCCCGTCGTCCCCGTCGACTACTTCGACTACAAGCACCTGCCGGCGAACTCCTCGGCCAAGCTCGACAACGTCATCAACAACCCGAAGAACCCGGCGTCGACCTTCAGCCTCTACCAGGAGATGAGCCTCGGTCAGCTGTTCCCGCACGCGACGATCCCGTCCGTCGCGCTCAAGGACCGGGACTACTCGACCGACCCCGCCCCGCTGACCTTCTCGAGCATCGACCCGACGACGGTCAACACCTGCACCGGGGTCACGACGGTCGACCCGACCAGCGGCCACCCGACGGCGCTCTACACCAAGCGCATCAGCGACGGCTGGTACGAGCTGCCCGGCAACCGGGCCTACTACGGCTCCGACGCGAACGGCTCGGCGGTCGTCGGGTCGGTCGCGGGTGTGGGTGCCCTGCAGTCGATCGACGGCGGCTGCGGTCCCGCGGCCAAGACGGCGTACGACGCGGCCGTCGTCTCCGACCCCGACATCGACTTCAACGACTACGACACCGACAAGGACGGCATCGTCGACTTCTTCGAGGTCATCTTCGAGGGCTGCGGCGGCAACGGTGAGAGCCAGCTCAACACCGACTACGCCAAGTGCAACGGGGTCGGTTACGACAACGTGTGGCCGCACTCCTCGTCGCTCGAGGGCACCTACACCGATCCGGTCACGGGACTCAACGGCTACATCTCGCACGACCAGCTCAAGGACTACGAGGGCCACCCGCTCTGGTACACCGACACGACCTACAAGCACCACACGACGAAGAACATGGGCAAGGGCCTGATCGAATACGTCCGGGTCGGCCCGTACAACGTGAACCCCGAGACGGCCATCGACTTCGCCTCGGTCATCTCCCACGAGTACGGCCACTCGCTGGGCCTGCCCGACTACTACTCGACCGGCAGCCGCTCCACCTACGGCGACTGGATGATCATGGCGACGGACAAGTCGCAGGACATGGACGTCATCGGCAAGAAGGAGCTGGGCTGGGTCGTCCCGGACGTGCTGCCGGTGGGTGTCACCAAGGTGAGGAACTGGCACGACACCAAGCGCGACACCGGCACGATCCACTGGGTCACGCCGAAGGGCCGGGCCTACTCCCTGTCGGCGGCCGCGGGCGACTACGGCATCCACAACGGCCAGGCGTACTCCGCGTCGCTTCCCGGACGACAGCTGCTCGACCCCAAGCTCATCACCGCCAACGGCGGCAAGCAGGTCTGGTACTCCGGCCAGGGCAACGACTTCGGCTGCCCACCTCGCGGCGGGCACAACCTGGACTTCGCCATCCCGGGCCTGGAGAAGCTGCCACCGGGCACCAAGGTCAACCTCTCGTTCAAGAGCCTCTGGGCGATGGAGTGGGACTTCGACTACGGCTTCGTGCTGGCGGGAACCCCTGACAGCAAAGGGAAGTACACCTACTCATCGATCGCGTCCGACAACAACTACACGACACCCTCACTCATCAACCCCAACCAGAGCGGCTGCCAGCAGACCTACGGCAACGGCCTGACCGGGACGAGCACGTCGGCCAAGGCGGGCACGTCGACGGTCGACCGCGTCGCCGGGACCTACGACACCCCGGTCTTCGTCGATGACAGCTATGACGTCAGCTCGCTGGCCGGCGTGCACGGTGGCGTCATCCGGCTGAGCTACGCCACCGACCCGGGAGTCGCGAAGCTCGGCTGGATCGTCGACAACCTCAAGGTCACGGCGACCGTCAACGGCAGCCCCAAGGTCCTCTACAGCACCGACTTCGAGGGCAAGGGCGCGGCCAACGACCCGACCGTCTACCCCGGCGGCTGCAAGGAGGACCTGTCGACCTCCGGTGGCATCTGCACCCAGGGCTTCCAGCTGCTCACGGCTGGTACGCCGGGAGAGCAGGAGCACGCCTACCTGCTGGAGATGCGCGACCGCTCTGGCTTCGACTTCGACGGCCGCGGCCAGAACGACCGGGCTGCCATCGGCTTCCAGCCGGGGGTGCTGCTCGACTACACCGACGAGGCGCACGGCTATGGCAACGTCGGGACCGACGACCCGCCCGCGCAGAGCCCGCTGGACGCCACCCCGACGCAGAAGAGCGAGAGCCCCAACCTCGACGATGCGAGCTTCACGCAAGCCCGGTCGAGCTACTCCGACAGCAGGCTGCACCCGCACTACGACAACTACACGCAGCCCTCGACGTCGGCGAGCAAGACCGGCGGATCGGACCCGTGGACCTTCGCCTACGACTGCCTCAAGCTGCACGTCGACTCGATGTCCGGTGACGAGAGCAACGCGGCCTCGAAGTTCGACCTGGTCGGCGACGTGACGTTCACGACGGCCGGCGGCTGCGCGAGGTTCAACTACGGCTACACCTCGAGCGTCGAGGCCGCCCGGCCCATCGGTGGCCCGGGCCTGCCGGGCACGCCCGCGGGCGGAAAGCACCTGGCGGCCACGGGTGGCCTGGGTGCTCCGGTGCTCGCGCTGTTCGTCCTGCTCGGCTCCGGGTGGGCCGTCCGCCGCACCCGCCGCGCGTAGAGGCCATCATGGTGGCGTGCTCGCCCTGGAGGACGTGACCGTCGTACGCGACGGCACCACCGTGCTCAGCGGCGTGAGCGCGTCGTTCCAGGCCGGCCGTTGCACTGCTGTCGCGGGACCCAGCGGCGCGGGCAAGTCGACGCTGCTGAGGCTGCTCGACCGGCTCCTGGAGCCCGCCTCGGGGCAGGTGCTCTTTCACGGACGGCCGCTCCCGTCGTACGACGTGCTCGAGGTGCGGCGTCGGGTGGGGCTGGTGCAGCAGGCACCCGTGGTGCTGGGGGTGACCGTGCTCGCCGACCTCCGGACCGGGCGCCCGCACCTCTCGCCCGACGAGGCCCTCGCCCTGCTGTCACGCGCCGGTCTCGAGGTCGACCTCGACCGGACCACCGCCGACCTGTCCGGCGGCGAGGCGCAGCGGCTGTGCCTCGCCCGTGCGCTCGCGGTCGGTCCGGAGGTGCTGCTTCTCGACGAGCCCACCTCGGCGCTCGACGCGCTGGCAGCGCAGTCGGTCGAGCGGGTCGTGCGGTCGCTCGTCGCGGAGGGGCTCTCGGCCGTGCTCGTGAGCCACGACCTGCGGCAGGCCCGCCGCCTCGCCGACGACGTGGTGGTGCTCGCACACGGCCGGGTCGTCGAGGCCGGCCCGGCCTCCGAGTCCGACTACCTGGCCGGTGCCTCGTGAACCCCGCCGTCCCCAGCTGGTGGGGTGTGGCCGCATCCGTCGCTCTCGTGGGAGTCACGGTCGCCGTCGTCGTCCGCGAGCAGCTGGGCCTCACCCGCGAGGTCGTGCTCGCCTGCGCGCGGGCGATCGTGCAGCTCGTCGCGGTGGGCGCCCTGCTGGGGGTGCTGTTCGACAATGCGGGCCTGCCCGGGGCCCTGGCCTGGGTGATCGCGATGGTCGTGATCGGCGGCCGGGTCGCGGGGCGGCGCGGCGCCGGTGTCCCCGGCGCGACCTGGATCGCGACGGTGGCGGTCGCGGTCGGTACGGCGACGACGCTCGGGCTGCTGGTCGCCGCGCAGGTCGTCGACGCGCACCCGCGGGTGCTCGTCCCGGTCGGCGGCATGGTCGTCTCGAGCGCGACGCGTGGGGCATCGGTGGTCCTGCTGCGGATGGCCGAGGAGGCCGTCAGCGGCCGTCGTCAGGTGGAGGCCCGGCTGGCCCTCGGCCTGACGGGTGCGGCCGCCTTCGCGCCGCACCGCCGGTCGGCGCTGCGCGCCGCGCTGGTCACCGACATCGACGCGGTCAAGACGGTGGGGCTCATCTCGCTGCCAGGTGCCATGACCGGCCTGCTGCTCGCGGGCGTCGACCCGCTCACTGCCATCCGCTACCAAGTGGTCGTGATGTGGATGATCCTCGGCGCAGTGGCGGTCTCGACCGCCGTGGCTGCCCGGCTCGCTGTGAGTCGGTTGTTCGACGACGCCGAAAGGCTGGTGACGGCCTGATGCTCGTGCATCCCTGGGACGCCGGCAGCGACGACGAGTGGCGTGCCTTCGTCGCCGCACAGACCGTCGGGACCCTGGTCGTGCCGACCGATGACCTGCCCGTCGTCGTGCCCACGCACTACGCCTGGGACGGCACCTCGGTGCTCGTCCACCTGGCCCGTCCGAACCCCGCCCTGAAGGTGCTCGGCGACCGCGCGCTGTTCTCCGTCCACGGCGACTGGGCCTACGTGCCCGCCGCCTGGAAGGCGATCGGCGACGAGGACCCGGCTCTCGGGATTCCGACCAGCTACTACGCCGCTGTCACCTTGACCTGCACCGTCGAGGTGCTCGAAGGGGAGCAGCTGCTCGAGGTGCTCAGGACCATGCTGGCCCGTTTCGAGCCGGGGTCGGAGGTGGCCGACCCCTCCGCCCATGAGCGCAGATTGCCTGGTATCAAAGGGATCCGGCTCACCCCCGTCGACGTCCAGGCGAAGTTCAAGTACGGGGGCAATGTCGACGACGACCATCGGGCACACGTCGCCGAGCGGCTTCGTGAGACGGGTCAGGACCAGGCGCTGGCTCAGCTCGAGCGACGCGCAGGCATCATGCAGGCATGAGCCTCACCGGCAAGGACCTGCTCGGCGGACCGCCACCGACCCTGCTCCCCGACGAGCCCGAGCCGCGCCAGCTGCTCGAGGCCGGCACCGACCCGGCCGAGGTCGCGGCCCGCTTCCCGACCTCCAGCGCGGCGTGGGCTGCACTGGCCTTCGACGCCTACGACCGCGGGGCCGTCATCGAGTCCTATGCCTATGCCCGCACCGGCTATCACCGCGGCCTGGACGCGCTGCGTCGCAACGGCTGGAAGGGCTTCGGCCCGGTCCCGTGGGCGCACGCCCCCAACCAGGGCTTCCTGCGCGCGCTCTATGCCCTCGGGCGTGCGGCAGGCGCGATCGAGGAGACCGAGGAGGCGCAGCGGATCCGGACGTTCCTCGACGACTCGGACCCGACGGCCGTCAGCTCCCTGGAGAGCTAGCCGGACGGCGCCAGCCCAGCAGGGTGCTGGCGCCGGGCAGGCTGGCCAGCGACGCGATCCGCTCGTTCGTCTCGGCGATCGTGCGGAGCACCGGCAGCAGGTCGCGGCGGGCCTGGGTGAGCGCGTCGGGGAGCGTGCTGACGATGGGGTCGTCGATGACCTTGGCCATCCGCTCCATGCCGGGTGCCAGCGCCTTGAGCGGCCCCTCCAGCTCCTCGACGATGCCCTCGATGCGGTGTGCCAGCCGGTTCATGGTCTGGATGGTGTCCTTGGCCCCGGCGGTCGCGTCGGCGAGGTTCTTCACCGCCGCGCTCAGGGACTGCACGGCGCCGGGCAGCGCGGCGAGTGCCTCCGTCTGGGCCTGCATGACCGACAGCACGCCGGTCACGACGCTGTCGAGGCCTGGGATCTTCGCCACACCTGACACGTTACGGCTAGACTTCGTGCGCAAGAGGCCTTCCGCACTTGCGGAGGCCTTTCTCCATGTCGAGGAGTACGTCATGCCGGCACTGGTGCTCATCGGCGCCCAGTGGGGGGACGAGGGCAAGGGCAAGGCCACCGACCAGCTCGGCGGCCGGGTCGACTACGTCGTGAAGTTCAACGGCGGCAACAATGCCGGCCACACGGTGGTGATCGGCGGCGAGACCTATGCGCTCCACCTGCTCCCGAGCGGGATCCTCAGCGCCGGGTGCACCCCCGTCATCGCCAACGGCGTCGTCATCGACCTGGGGGTGCTGTTCACCGAGATCGACGGCCTCGAGGCCCGCGGCACCGACACCTCCAAGCTGGTGGTCTCGGCCAACGCCCACGTCATCCCGTCGTACAACCGGGTCCTCGACAAGGTGACCGAACGCTTCCTCGGATCGCGCAAGATCGGGACCACCGGGCGCGGCATCGGGCCGACCTACGCCGACAAGATGAACCGCGTCGGCATCCGGGTGCAGGACCTGTTCGACGAGAAGATCCTGCGTGCCAAGGTCGAGGGAGCGCTGGAGCTCAAGGCGCAGGTGCTGCTCAAGGTCTACAACCGCAAGGCGCCCGCGGTGGACGACGTCGTCGAGGACCTGCTGTCCTATGTCGACCGGCTCCGCCCGATGGTCGCCGACACGGGCCTGCTGCTCGGCCAGGCGCTCGACGCGGGCAAGACCGTGCTGCTCGAGGGCGGTCAGGCGACGCTGCTCGACGTCGACCACGGGACCTATCCGTTCGTCACGTCGTCCAACGCCACCTCCGGCGGGGCGTGCACCGGCTCGGGGATCGCGCCCAACCGCATCGACAAGGTCATCGCGGTCGTCAAGGCCTACACGACCCGCGTCGGCGAGGGCCCCTTCCCGACCGAGCTGCTCGACGACGCCGGCGAGAAGCTCCGCGCCGACGGGCACGAGTACGGCACAACCACCGGCCGCCCGCGCCGGTGCGGCTGGTACGACGCGGTCATCGCCCGCTATGCCGCGCGCGTCAACGGTGTCACCGACTTCGTGCTGACCAAGCTCGACGTGCTGACCGGCTGGGACAAGATCCCGGTCTGCATGGCCTACGAGGTCGACGGCAGGCGCTTCGACGAGATGCCGATGACGCAGACCGACTTCCACCACGCAGTGCCGGTCTACGACTACTTCGACGGCTGGACCGAGGACATCACCTCGGCCCGCACCTTCGAGGACCTGCCGAAGAACGCGCAGCTCTACATCCGTGCGCTCGAGGAGATGTCCGGTGCGCCGTTCTCCTCCGTGGGCGTCGGGCCTGACCGCGAGCAGACCCTCGAGCTCCGGCCGCTGGTCTAAGCGTCGTGCAGGGTGCGGTAGCCGAGGGTGCCGCCGAAGCCGAGCAGGCCGAGCCCTGCGATGCCGTCGGCGATCCGGATGGAGCGCACACCGACGGTCCTGCGCACCACCGCCGTGAGCACGGCCAACGTGGACACCCAGACCAGTGATCCGGCACCGACGCCGAGCACGAGGGCGACGGGCTGCTCACCGGGTGAGGCGGCGGAGAAGATCGCGCCCCAGCTCACGATGGTCGCGGGGTTGCTGGCTGTTGCGCCGAGCGAGGTGCGGAACGCCGTCCACGGCGTGGCTGCGGACTCGCCGTCCAGGCCGGCGCGGACGTGGCACGCGGCCCAGAGGGTCTTGACGGCGAGCCAGACGATCATCCCGGCGCCGACGAGGCCGAGCACGACCCGCACCGGGTCGATGAGGAGCAGCGGCGCGGCGCCGGCCGCTCCGGCAGCCGCATAGAGCGCGTCGATGACCGCGATCCCGGCGCCCACGCCCAGGCCCGTGAGGAGGCCGGCCCGGAGCGTGGAGCGCACGAGGAACAGCGACATCGGCCCGAGCTGCAAGGCCACGAGGAAGCCGAGCCCGAACCCGACCAGCGCGCTGCTCATGATCAGCAGGGTGCGGCCCACCGCGGGTCCGTGTCGACACGATTCTCCTCGCGCTACTCGGGGGGAGCGAGCGGAAACCGGGCGAGGCAGCGCCAGCCGGACCCGTCCTGCACCCACAGCGACGCCTCGGTGGCCGAGGACCGCACCGGCAGACCGGGCCCGACGGCCTCACGCGCCCGCTGCCGCAGCTCGCCGTCGGGGGTGTCGACCACCGTCAGGTGCGGCACGACCTGCTCGAACAGACCGCCGTACGGCGGGTGCTCCGGCCAGCGTCGGGCCAGCGCGTCGATGAGCCCCGACACCTCGGCCGCCTGGTCCGGAGCCAGGTAGACCACCTCGGGGAACTCCCCGACCGTGGAGAAGTCGAGGGGGAACCCGTCGACGCCCGCGAAGAACCACCGCAGCTCCTCGACGATGCCCGGGTCGGGGTCGTCCACGAACGGGTAGAGCAGGGTCACGTGTGCCGGCACGCCGAGGGATGCCGACGCATCTCCCTCGCGCCGCAGCTCCTGCACCAGCGGCTCGGCCTCGGGCACCTCGAGCAGGATCGCGCTCTCCACAGCAGTTGATCATGCACCCCTCACTAGCCTGTCGGTCGTGAAGGTCCTCGTCGTCGGATCCGGAGCGCGTGAGCACGCGCTCGCCGTTGCCCTGTCCCGTGACCCGTCGGTGACCGCCGTGGCCGTCGCGCCCGGCAACCCCGGCACCGCTGAGGTCGCCCTGAACCTGCCGGTCGACCCGATGGATCCCGCCGCCGTCGCCGACCTCGCCCAGGGCTTCGACCTCGTGGTCGTGGGGCCGGAGGCCCCCTTGGTCGCGGGGGTGGCAGATGCCGTGCGGGACAAGGGGATCCCGGTCTTCGGACCGTCCGCCGAGGCCGCGCAGATCGAGGGGTCGAAGTCGTTCGCCAAGGAGGTCATGTCCGCGGCGGGCGTACCCACCGCGGCGGCCGACACCTGCCAGACCGCGGACGCGGCGGTCACCGCCCTGCAGGCCCGCACCCCGCCCTACGTCGTCAAGGCCGACGGGCTCGCTGCGGGCAAGGGCGTCCTGGTCACCGAAGACCTGCTGGATGCCGAGAACTTCGCTCGCGACGTCCTGTCCACGGCGGGTGCCCGGGTCGTCGTCGAAGACTTCCTCGACGGCCCGGAGGTGTCGCTGTTCGCGATCACGGACGGCACCACCGTGCTGCCGATGCTGCCTGCCCAGGACCACAAGCGGGTGGGCGACGGTGACACGGGCCCCAACACCGGCGGGATGGGCGCCTACGCCCCGCTCCCCTGGTTGCCGAGCGGCACAGTTGCCGAGATCCTCGCCCTCGTCCTCCAGCCGGTCGTCGACGAGCTGAGCCGGCGCGGCACGCCGTTCGTCGGGCTGCTCTACGCCGGGCTCGCGATGACGAGCAACGGCCCCTCGGTGGTCGAGTTCAACTGCCGCTTCGGCGATCCCGAGACGCAGTCGGTCCTCGCGCTGCTCGACAGCCCGCTGGGCGAGGTCCTCCTCAAGGCCGCCACCGGGCGCCTCGCGGGCACCGAGCTCAGCTGGCGGTCGGGTGGCAGCGTGACCGTGGTCGTCGCGGCCGAGGGCTACCCAGGTACGCCGACAGCCGGCGACACCATCGAGCTCGGCGAGCTGCCCGCGGGCGTCGAGGTGCTGCATGCCGGCACCCGCCTCGACGACGGGTCGCTGGTCAGCGCCGGTGGCCGGGTCCTGTCCGTGACCGCCGTCGGGCTGTCGCTGCAGGACGCACGGGAACGGGCCTACGACGGGGTCCGGCAGGTGGTCATGCGCGGCGGCTTCAGCAGGTCAGACATCGCCGCCCGGGCCGCCCGTGGTGAGATCTCGGTACCGACTCGAGGGAGCGACCAGTGACGACACCGCGCGTAGCGGTCATCTACAGCAGCCCGGCCGAGCACGACGCGATGGCGCAGGCCGGCGCCCTGCTCGCCCGCTTCGGGGTGCCCTATGACGAGGCCTGCCTGTCGCCGCACCGGTCTCCTCGGGCACTCGCGGCGTGGATGGCTGAGCTCGAGGGCAGGGGCATCGAGGTCGTCATCGCCGGGTCTGCGGGCTCGGCAGCCCTCGCCGGCATCATCGCCGCGCACGTGGCCTGCCCCGTCATCGGAGTACCGCTGTCCGCCGGCACCCAGGACGGCCACGACGCGCTGCTCGGCCTGACCCAGCTGCCGTCGGGCGTGCCGGTCGCCGCTGTCGGCATCGACAATGCGCTCAACGGGGCGGTGCTGGCGGTGCAGGTCCTCGCGGCCGGTGACCCGGCGCTCCGACAGGCCATCTGGCAGTTCAAGGACGACTTCGAGAACGCAGCGCGCCTCTAGACTGGCGGCATGATCGAGCGCTACACCCTGCCGGAGATGGGAAGGGTCTGGAGCGAGGCCCACAAGTACGAGCTGTGGTGCCAGGTCGAGACGCTGGTGCTCGAGGTCCACGCCGAGGCCGGCACCGTCCCCGCGGACTGCGTCGAGCCGGTGCGACGGGCGGCGCCCCCGACTCCTGAGGCGGTCGCGGAGATCGAGGCGGTGACCCAGCACGACGTCATCGCGTTCCTGTCGGCGTGGGCCGACAACACGTCGCCGCGCGAGGCGGCGGCGTACGTGCACTTCGGCATGACGAGCTCCGACCTGTTGGACACCGCGCTCGCGCTGCAGCTCATCGGGGCCACCGACATCCTGCTGGACAAGGCCGACCGTCTGGTCGCCGCGATGCGCGACCTCGGCCTGGAGCACAAGGCCTCGGTGCGGGTCGGGCGCACCCACGGCATCCACGCCGAGCCGACGACCTTCGGCCACCGGGTGGCCGACCTGGCCTTCGCGATGGCGCGCTCCCGCGACCGGCTGCGGAGGTCCCGTGACGCGGTTGCCGTCGCCAAGATCTCCGGCGCGGTCGGCACCTACTCCAACATCGACCCCGCGGTCGAGACCGAGGTCGCGCGCCGGCTGGGACTCCGGCCGGCCGACGCCGCCACCCAGGTCGTGATCCGGGACGGCATCAGCGAATGGGTCTCGGCCCTGGCCGTGATGGCGACCGTCTGCGAGGCGTTCGCGCTCGAGGTGCGGCACGGGCAGCGCACCGAGGTGCGGGAGCTTTGGGAGCCGTTCGGCAAGGGCCAGAAGGGTTCGAGCGCGATGCCGCACAAGAAGAACCCGATCGCCAGCGAGCGGATCGCCGGCATGGCCCGGATCGTGCGCGCTGCTGTCGTCCCGGTGATGGAGGGCATCCCGCTCTGGCACGAGCGCGACATCTCGCACTCGAGCACCGAGCGGGTCTGCCTGCCCGACGCGTCGATTGCCACCGACTACCTGCTGCACCTGACGACCCGGCTGGTCACCGGCCTCGTCGTGGACACCGACCGGATGCGCCACAACCTCGAGAGCTCCGGCGGCCTCATCTACACCTCCACCGTGCTGCTCGAGCTGGTCGAGAGCGGGCTGTCCCGCGAGGACGCGTACGCCTTCGTGCAGGCCGCGGCCATGGAGACCTGGGAGAGCGGGACGCCGTTCCGCGACACCCTCACCGCGCAGGCCAAGCAGGCGGGCAAGGAGCTCGACGAGGCCCGCCTCGACGAGGTGTGCCGTCCGGAGCGCTACCTCGAACGGCTGGCCCCGGTCTTCGAGCGGCTGGCCGCGCTGACGTGAGGCTCCCGCTCGTCCACTCCGGCAAGGTCCGGGACCTCTACGCGGTCGGTGACGACCAGCTGCTGCTGGTGGCGAGCGACCGGATGTCTGCCTTCGACGTCATCCTCCCGACACCGATCCCGGACAAGGGCGCTGTGCTCACCGGGCTGTCGCTGTGGTGGTTCGAGCAGCTCGCGGACGTGGTCCCCAACCACGTGCTGTCGTCAGACATGCAGGCGCTCGGCTACCCGGAGGTGCAGGGCCGTGCCGTCCTCGTGCGGAGGCTCGAGATGGTGGCCGTCGAGTGCGTCGCCCGCGGCTACCTCACGGGCGGCGGCCTCAAGGACTACCAGGCCACCGGGGTCGTGAGCGGTGTCGCCCTCCCGCCCGGGCTGGTCGACGGGTCACAGCTGCCGGAGCCGGTCTTCACGCCGACGTCGAAGGCCCCGGTCGGCGAGCACGACCTGCCGCTGACGTTCGACGAGGTCGTCGCGCAGGTCGGCAAGGAGCTCGCGGATGAGCTCCGTGACGTGACCCTGCGGGTCTACCGCCGGGGGACCGAGATCGCCGAGCAGGCGGGCATCGTGCTCGCCGACACCAAGGTCGAGCTCGGGCTGCTGGACGGCAGCCTGGTCCTCGGCGACGAGGTGCTCACGCCGGACTCCTCGCGGTTCTGGCCCCTCGAGACCTGGTCGCCGGGCGGGCCGCAGCCGTCCTACGACAAGCAGTACGTCCGCGACTGGCTCACGACCTCGGGCTGGGACAAGACGCCGCCCGGCCCGGAGCTGCCGGACGAGGTGGTGGACAAGACCCGCGCCAAGTACGTCGAGGCCTACGAACGCCTGACGGGCTCGTCCTTCGACAGCTACCTGCGCGCCTGACCCCGAGGCGGCTTAGGTGGTCGGTGCGGCCGGCCGGACGGTGAAGTCCTCGATGACAGGGTTTGCGAGCAGGGTGTCGGCGATCTTGGTGGCCATCTCGAGTGCTGCGTCCGCATCGTCGGCCTCGAGCGAGAGCTCCACGTGCCGGCCGATCCTCAGGGCGACCGGAGGCGCATAGCCGAGGTTCGGCAGGGCGTTGGCCACCGCCTGGCCCTGCGGGTCCAGGATCTCCGGCTTGAGCATGACGTCGACGAGGATCTTGTGCACGGCCACGGCACCACCCTACCGAGCGGATTGCTGCCCGCACCGGGCTGGGACCGCCAGAAGAGGGGGTAAACCTGCGACCTCGGGGGGTACGCAAGCCGGCATGGAAGTGACGCTCACGCTGGCGCTGCCGCAGGACCACCTGTCCGTGCCGCTGGCGCGACGCATCCTCAGCAGGTCCCTCGACAGCCTCGGCATCGACCGCGACACGGTCTCCGACATCGAGCTCGCCCTCACGGAGGCCTGCACCAACGTGCTGGACCACGCCCGCGGCGACGACGACTACGTGGTCTCCGTGGGGATCGACGGCCGGATGTGCACCATCGAGGTGATCGACCGGGGCACCGGGTTCGACGGGTCGCTGCACGGCCTCGCCGATGCCGCGGACTCGGCCGAGGAGGGCCGCGGAGTGCAGCTGATGCGGGCCCTCATGGACCACCTCGAGTTCCAGAGCCGTCCCATCACCGGCACAGTGGTCCACCTCGAGAAGCGCCTCACGTGGCCCGCCGACTCGCCCATCGCGCGGCTCGATCCGGAGGTCGCCAACCCCCGGTAGGCTTGCCCAAGTGAAGATAGGCGTCGTCACCTTCCCGGGCTCCCTCGACGATCGCGACGCCCAGCGCGCCGCCCGCTACGCCGGGGCGGAGGCCGTCCCGCTGTGGCACGCCGACGCTGACCTGCATGGCGTCGACGCGGTCGTCCTGCCCGGCGGGTTCTCCTACGGCGACTACCTCCGCTGCGGCGCCATCGCCCGCTTCGCGAAGGTCATGGACACCCTGGTCGAGCAAGCCCACAACGGGCTGCCCGTTCTCGGCATCTGCAACGGCTTTCAGGTGCTCTGCGAGAGCCACCTGCTGCCCGGCGCGCTGACCCGCAACCAGCACCTGCACTTCATCCACCGCGATCAGCCGCTGCGGATCGCCAACAACCGCACCGCCTGGACCACCGCGTACGACGAGGGGCAGGTCATCACGGTCCCCGTGAAGAACGGCGAGGGCCGCTATGTCGCGGACCCGGCGACGCTCGACGCGCTCGAGGCCAACGGCCAGGTCATCGCCTACTACCAGGGCAATCCCAACGGCTCGATGCGCGACATCGCCGGCATCACCAACGCACGAGGCAACGTCGTCGGGATCATGCCGCACCCCGAGCACGCCATCGAGGACCTCTGTGGCCCGGGCACCGACGGCTTGGGCTTCTTCACGTCGATCGTGAAGGCGCTCGTCGCATGATGGACACCGTCAAGAACGCGCAGGCGACACCCGACGAGGAGATGCCCTACGCCGACCTGGGGCTCCGGGACGAGGAGTACGCCAGCATCCTCGAGCTCCTCGGCCGGCGCCCCACGGCATCCGAGCTCGCGATGTATTCGATCATGTGGAGCGAGCACTGCTCCTACAAGAGCAGCAAGGTCCACCTGAAGCAGTTCTCCAGCATTCCCAAGGGAAATCGGATGCTGGTCGGCATGGGCGAGAACGCCGGCGTCGTCGACGTCGGGGAGGGCTTGGCCGTGACGTTCAAGGTCGAGTCGCACAACCACCCCTCCTACGTCGAGCCCTACCAGGGCGCTGCCACGGGCATCGGCGGCATCGTCCGCGACATCCTCACGATGGGTGCGCGACCTGTCCTCGTCATGGACCCGCTGCGCTTCGGCGACGCCGACCATCCCGACACCTTGCGGGTCCTGCCGGGGATCGTCGCCGGCATCGGCGGCTACGGAAACTGCCTCGGCCTGCCCAACGTCGGCGGGGAGGTGGTCTTCGACCCGACCTACCAGGGCAACCCGCTCGTCAACGCGCTCTGCCTGGGTGTGATGCCCACTGACCGCATCCAGCTGTCGGCCGCCCGCGGCGTCGGCAACGTGGTGGTGCTGCTCGGTGCCAAGACCGGCCGCGACGGCATCGGCGGCGTCTCGGTCCTCGCCTCCGCGACCTTCGAGGAGGATGGCCCGGCCAACCGCCCTGCCGTGCAGGTCGGCGACCCCTTCACCGAGAAGCTCCTCATCGAGGCCTGCCTCGAGATCTTCGACGCGAAGCTCGTCGAGGGCATCCAGGACCTCGGCGGTGCCGGTCTCACCTGTGCGCTCACCGAGACGAGCGCCGCCGGCAAGTCCGGCATGGTCGCCCACCTCGACCGGGTGCCGCTGCGCGAGGCGACGATGGACCCGACCGAGATCCTCGCGAGCGAGTCGCAGGAGCGGATGCTGGCGATCGTCACGCCGGACAACCTCCCGAAGGTGCTCGCCATCGCCGAGAAGTGGGGCGTGATCGCCACGGCCATCGGTGAGGTCGTCGAGGGCGACCGGCTGCAGATCCTGTGGCACGGCGAGGCCGTTGTTGACGTCGTGCCCGGTTCGCTGGCCGACGACGGCCCGGTCTACCACCGGCCGATGCAGCGCCCTGCCGACCTGGATTCCCTTCAGTCCCAGGCACTTCCGGCCTACCCGGAGGCGAGCGCGGAGCTGCTCCTGCAGATGGTCGCGAGTCCCAACCTGTGCAGCCGCCGCTGGGTCGTCGAGCAGTACGACCGGATCGTCATGGGCAACTCCGTCCTCGCCTGGCCTGAGGACGCGGGGGTCGTACGCCTGTCGGAGGAGACCGGTCTCGGCATCGCGCTGGCGACCGACGGCAACGGTCGCTACACCCGCCTGGACCCGTTCGCCGGTGCGCAGCTGGCCCTCGCCGAGGCCTATCGCAACGTCGCGGCCACTGGTGCCGTCCCGATCGCCGTCACCGACTGCCTCAACTTCGGCAGCCCGGAGGATCCCGAGGTCATGTGGCAGTTCGCCGAGGCGACCCGTGGCCTGGCTGAGGCCTGCGCCTACCTCGAGACCCCGGTCACCGGCGGCAACGTGAGCTTCTACAACTCCACGGCAGGGACGCCGATCAACCCGACGCCGGTCGTCGGGGTCCTGGGACTGTTCGACGACGTCGCGCGCCGCACGCCGATGGGATTTCGTGAGCAGGGCGCGACGCTGCTCCTCCTCGGTGACACTGCCGACGAGCTCGGCGGGTCGGAGTGGGCCTGGGCGATGCACCGGCACCTCGGCGGTTTGCCTCCAAGGGTCGACCTGGCTCGGGAGAAGCTGCTGGCCGAGGTGCTCATCGCCGGCTCGCGTGACGGCATGCTCGACAGCGCGCACGACCTCTCCGACGGGGGTCTTGCGCAGGCGCTCGTCGAGAGCTGCCTCGACAAGGGGATCGGCGCGCGCGTCGTACTCCCGGCGGGGCTGTCTCCCTTCGTACAGCTGTTCAGCGAGTCCGCCGGCCGGGCGCTGGTGTCGGTCCCGCGGTCGGAGGAGCTGCGGTTCACCGAGATGTGCAGCGCCCGCGGACTGCCGTGCACCCGCCTCGGCGTCACCGACGGGACCGCGCTCGCCGTGCAGGACGTGCTGACGGTGGGGCTCGACGAGCTCCGGATCGCCTACGAGGCAACCCTTCCCGCCCTGTTCGGCTGACCCGTAGGAAGTGGGTGAGGGAGCGGTGGCGGCGTCGTACGGCGAGGTACGGGACGCCCTCGCGGCGCAGCTCGAGGTGTTCGTCGAGGGGCTGGAGTCGCTGGACCCGGACGGGCCGACGGACTGCGAAGGCTGGACGGTCGCGGACCTCGACAACCACATGGCGGGCAACCTGCAGGGTCTCGCGGCCGTCGAGCAGCGCCGGGTGGACCGGCCGGCTGGAGGTGGCGTCACGGCCTGGGCGGGTGAGCTGGAGGCCCACATGGACCTGGTGGACGAGGAGGCGCGCTCGGCCCGGCTGCGCAGCAAGGACCAGGTCGCGGCCGCGCTGCAGGCACTCGACAGTCATGGTGGCGACACGGTGGTCCACCAGCTGACCGGCGACCACACGCTGCGCGACGCGGCGATCTTCCGGGTCATCGAGGCCGTGGTGCACGGGCTCGATGTCGGCATCCGCCCCGACCCCAAGGCCCTCAAGCTCGTGGTCAGGGAACTGGCCGGCACGCTCGCCGAGAGGCACCCGGGAAGGTCGGTCGAGGTCCGGGTCCCGCCGTATGCGGCCGTCCAGTGCGTCGCCGGACCCCGGCACACGCGGGGGACGCCACCGAACGTGGTCGAGACCGACGGGGTGACCTTCGTCCGACTGGCCGCCGGGCGGGAGCGCTGGACCGATGCGGTGGCCGACGGCCGGGTCCGGGCCAGCGGCGAGCGCTCTGATCTGTCCGGGTTGCTCCCGCTGCTGGCCTGACAAGGGCCGAGGCCGTCACGGCCGCCTTGCCCTGGCAGCAGGACAACCTGGCGGGCGCGCTGTTCCTCCCGCTGCCGCGGCTCGGCGACGGTATGCTGATGAGGACTTCCCGTCCCCTCTTCGAGGAGCCTGAACGTGGCCGTCAATGACGACCCGGTAGAGAAGCCCATCGGCGAGGAGTGCGGCGTCTTCGGCGTCTGGGCCCCCGGCGAGGACGTCGCGAAGCTCACCTACTACGGCCTCTACGCCCTGCAGCACCGCGGGCAGGAGGCGGCCGGCATGGCGGTCAGCGACGGCGCCGCGACCGTCGTCTACAAGGAGCTCGGCCTGGTCGCCCAGGTCTTCGACGAGTCGATCCTCGGGTCGATGCGGGGACACCTGGCGATCGGCCACTGCCGCTACAGCACGACCGGCTCGTGCACGTGGGAAAACGCCCAGCCGTCGTTCCGCAACCTCCCGACCGGCGGGTCGCTGGCACTCGGCCACAACGGCAACCTCACCAACACCCACGAGCTGGCTCGCCGGGTCCAGGAGCTCGGGCTGGAGAAGGACGCGATGGGGGCGACGAACGACTCCGACCTCATCACGGCCCTGATCGCGGCATCCGCCTCGGACGTCTCCGTCGAGGAGGCCGCCCGCACGATCCTGCCGACGTTGCAGGGCGCGTTCAGCCTGGTGTTCATGGACGAGCACACCTTGTACGCCGCCCGCGACCGGCATGGGGTGCGGCCGCTCGTCATCGGCAAGCTGGAGACCGGCTATGTCGTCGCGAGCGAGACCGCTGCGCTCGACATCGTGGGCGCGACGTTCATCCGCGAGGTCGAGCCCGGCGAGATGGTCATCGTCGACGACCACGGCTACCGGACGATCCGCTGGGCCGAGGCGACCCCCAAGGGCTGCCTGTTCGAGTACGTCTACCTCGCGCGTCCCGACACCTCGATCGCCGGCCGCTCGGTCTACACCACCCGCGTCGAGGTCGGTCGGCAGCTGGCGTTCGAGGCCCCGGTCGACGCCGACCTGGTCATCCCGGTGCCCGAGTCCGGCACGCCAGCGGCCATCGGCTATGCCGAGCAGAGCGGCATCCCCTATGGCATGGGACTGGTCAAGAACGCCTATGTCGGGCGCACCTTCATCCAGCCGTCCCAGACCATCAGGCAGCTCGGCATCCGACTGAAGCTGAACCCGCTGCGTGAGGTCATCAAGGGCAGGCGGCTCGTCGTCGTCGACGACTCGATCGTGCGTGGCAACACCCAGCGCGCCCTGATCCGGATGCTGCGTGAGGCCGGCGCGGCCGAGGTGCACGTCCGCATCTCGAGCCCGCCCGTGACCGACCCGTGCTTCTACGGCATCGACTTCGCGAGCAAGACCGAGCTCATCGCGAGCGGCCTCACGGTCGACGAGATCTGCGCCCACATCGGGGCCGACTCGCTCGCGTTCGTCTCGCTCGAGGGCCTGACGATGGCGTCGACGCAGCCGGCGGACAAGCTCTGCCGCGCCTGCTTCACCGGCGACTACCCGATCGCTTTGCCGGAGCAGGACCTGATCGGCAAGCACGTCCTCGAGGGCATCAACCGCTCGGTGCAGGCGGCGGAGCCGGTCGTCCACAACGGTGTCGCGCCGGCTCCCGACGCGCTCTCCCGGCCGTGACGAGCTACGCCGCTGCCGGCGTCGACATCGAGGCGGGCGACCGTGCGGTCGAGCTCATCAAGGAAAAGCTCACGCGTGCCAGCCGGCCCGAGGTGGTCGGCGGACTCGGTGGCTTCGCGGGGCTTTTCCGGTTGGATCTCAAGAGGTACCGCGAGCCGCTGCTCGCCTCCTCCACCGACGGGGTGGGCACCAAGCTCGCGATCGCCCAGGCGATGGACAAGCACGACACCGTGGGCGAGGACCTGGTCGGCATGGTGGTGGACGACCTGGTCGTCTGCGGGGCCGAGCCGTTGTTCCTGCAGGACTACATCGCCGTCGGGCGGGTCGTCCCCGAGAGGGTCGCTGAGATCGTCGGGGGCATCGCGGTCGGCTGCGAGAAGGCCGGCTGCGCCCTCGTCGGTGGCGAGACGGCCGAGCACCCCGGGCTGATGGCCGACGACCACTACGACATCGCCGGCACCGGCGTGGGCGTGGTCGAGGCGGATGCCGTCCTGGGCGCCGACCGGGTGCTCGAGGGCGATGTCGTGATCGCGATGGAGTCCAGCGGCGTCCACTCCAACGGCTTCAGCCTGGTGCGGCATGTTTTGCTCAACGGGGCCCGGATGCGTCTCGACGCGCACGTCGACGAGCTCGGGATGTCACTGGGAGAGTCGCTGCTGACGCCCACCAAGATCTATGCGAAGGACTGCCTGGCGGTCATCGCCGAGACCGATGTCCACGCGTTCTCGCACGTCACGGGCGGCGGGCTCGCCGCCAACCTGGCCAGGGTGCTCCCGGAGCACCTCACCGCCCGCCTTCAGCGCGGGTCGTGGACCCCGCCCGCGATCTTCGACCTGGTCCAGGGTCGGGGTCGGGTCGAGCAGGCGGAGATGGACCGGACGTTCAACATGGGAGTCGGGATGGTCGCCATCGTGCCGGCCGCCGACGTGGACCGCACCATGGCGCTGCTCAAGGCCCGCCACGTCGAGTCGTGGGTGCTCGGCGAACTGGTCCCCGGGGACGGCTCGGCTGTCCTCGAGGGCAGCCGAGCCTGACCTTCCTCAGGGAAGGACCTAGTCCTCGTGCTCGGGCTCGTCGTCGAGCTCGTCCGGGTCGTCGTCCGTTGCACGGGTCGACAGGCCGCCGCCGGAGTCCGCGGCGAGCTCACGCCGAAGCGCATCCGGGTCTAGTGACCCGGTGCTGTACTTCAGCTCGCGCGCGACTTTCGTCTGCTTGGCCTTGGCACGGCCGCGCCCCATGGCTCGACCCCCTCGTGAGAACCGGTTCCTGAGCCACCACTATATGCGGTGCGCCAGGCGGTCCACACGACGGGGCGCGGCAGGAGAGAGCGTGATCACGTCGAAGTCCTCCGTACCCAGCCGTTCAGGAGCCCTCCGTGAAGATCCGCCTCCTCGCCACCTTGACCCTCGTCGGTCTCGTGGCCGCCGTACCCGCCCTGCCTGCGAGCGCGAAGCCCAAGCCCAAGCCGAAGCCGATCCACGGCTCCTTCGTCGCCCAGGCGACGCCCGACCCGACGTCGGACCAGCCCGCACCGGTCGGCAAGGGCAAGTGCGCGCCGGTCACCCCCACTGCTCGGGCCACGAAGGCGTTCACCGTGCCGGCCGCGGGCACGCTGGCCGTGCAGCTCAACAACAAGCTGGACTGGAGCGGTGACATCCGCGACAGCGACGGCACCGTCGAGACCGACACCGACGGCAGCCTCCCGCAGGACCCCGAGGCGATGGAGGTCAGCTTCAAGAAGCGCACCCCGATCGTGATCGGCGCCTGCAACTTCAGCGGCGAGCCCTCGATCACGGTGACCTACACCTTTACCTACAAGTAGCCGCCCGCCCGGCCGCCCGCCCCGCTCCGAGATCAACAGGCGATCGGCAGCGCGACTCACCGGCGCGCTGCCCGCACGATCCCCTGTTGATCAACCACGAGGGCGCGCGACCAGGGTCAGGGCAGCAGGATCGTGCGGAGCCGGCCGACGTCGGACATCCGGCGCTCCGCCAGCCGGTCCGCCGCCACCGCCGGCGGCACGCCCTCAGCGTCCGCGAGACGAAACACCTCGAGCGTCGTGTCGAAGATCCGGGACGCCTTGGCCTTCGCCCGCTCGAAGCTGAAGCCCTCGATCTCGTCGGCGACCTGGATGAGGCCGCCGGCGTTGGCGACGTAGTCGGGCGCATAGAGCACGCCGTTGTCGGCGAGCACCTTCTCGATGCCGGGGTGCGCGAGCTGGTTGTTGGCCGCGCCGCAGACCACCCGGGCCCGCAGCCGACCCATCAGCTCGTCCGACAGCGATCCGCCGAGGGCGCACGGGGCGTAGACGTCGACGTCGAGCACCGGCAGCTCCTCGACCCCGACGGCGCGGGCTCCGAGGGCGACGGCCCGCTCGACAGCGACGGGGTTGACGTCGGCGACGACGACGGACGCGCCGTCCTCGACGAGGTGCTCGACGAGGTGGAAGCCGACCTTGCCGACCCCCTCCACCGCGACGGAGCGGCCAGCCAGCGAGGGCGCCCCGAAGGCCACCTGCGCCGCAGCGCGCATCGACTGGAACACCCCGAAGGCCGTCAGCACCGCGCTGTCCCCGGCGCCGCCGTGCTCAGGCGACCGGCCGGTCACGAAGCGGCTCTCGCGAGCGATGACGTCCATGTCCTGCACATAGGTGCCGACGTCGCACGCCGTGTAGTAGCGGCCCCCGAGCGACTCGACCATGCGCCCGTAGGACCGCAGCAGCGCCTCGGTCTTCATGGTCGCGGGGTCGCCGAGGATGACCGCCTTGCCACCGCCGAGGTCGACGCCGGAGCAGGCCGCCTTGTAGGCCATCGCCTTCGACAGCGCGAGCACGTCGGTGAGGGCGGCTGCCTCGTCGACGTACGGGTAGAAGCGGGTGCCACCGAGGGCCGGCCCGAGCGCCGTGGAGTAGATCGCGATGATCGCCCTCAGGCCCGACGCCGGGTCCTGGCAGAACACGACCTGCTCGTGCCCTGCGTCCTTGAGGTGGTCGGTGCGGTCGAAGACGCCCACGACAGAGATCTCCTAGCTCGGTGCCGGCGCTTGTGGCGCAGTGGCAAGTGGTGCGGAGGAGGTGTGCTCCGCGAGTGACCAGGCTATCCGCTGGCGGCGTGCCAGGATGAGCGAGTGAGCTTCGTGGCCAGCCTTCGGGTATACGAGCCGCTCGCGGGCTTCGACGGTCCGGAACGCGAGCACTGGGAGCAGTACGCCGCCGACGGGGCGCACTTCGGTACGGGGGCGGGTGCCGCTCTGGAACGCGCCGCGGCGCTTGCGGCCGTCGTCGGCAAGTCCCTTCCGGTGACCGGTGACCATGCCTATGTGCTCGACGTCGACGGCGTGACGCTGGTCTGCCCATGGCGCACGGGGTTGCGGGCCCAGGAGGCCCTGCTCGACTTCTGCGCCGAGCTGCCCGACGTGCTGTCGGAGGCGTTCGCGCCCACCGCGCTGCTGGAGCGGGCCGAGGTCGAGCTGGACCGCTGGCGAGCCGAGAACGGCAGCACGACCGGTCACATCCGCACCTGCACCTGGCAGGTGCCGCTGCGGTGGTTCGTCCTCGTCGACCCTGAGGAGCGCGAGTTCTCGCTCGGGGAGCAGGGGACCGGGACGCTGCGCCGTACCGGCCGTCAGCTGGTCTACCGGACCCCGATGAGCCGCGCCCGCCGTCGGGTGGCCCGCGCGCTGGCCGTCGTGCGCTCGGCAGTGGGTGACCCCTCGGTGTCGGAGGGGATCGAGGACCTGGGTCGCTGGCTGGAGGAGTTTCACCCGCGCTCGCTGGTCGAGCTCGACTACGGGGACCTGGTGCACCTGCTCGACGACGCCGAGCTGACCCAGGACGAGTCGGCCAGGGACATGCAGTACGCCTTGCAGCGGCTGGCCGAGGGCGATGGCGACGGAGCCGCCGCGGCGTACGCCCTCATGACGTCGCGCATGAAGGCCCTGCAGGCGGTCGAGAGCGCCAACTAAGGCAACTAACAGTCGCAACCGGGACAACCTCTGACCTTCTGTGACTAGTCCCAAGATGGCCCGCGCGGGCCATACCGGACAAGGAGGGCATCGGGCACCGTCATCAGCGGAGCGGCGAGCAAGCCCGCTCACCAGCGCTCCGCCGAGAGGACCAGATCGATGAGCACCCGTACCCCTGAGGCCGAGGCCCTTCTCACGCCCGCTGAGGTCGCCTCCATGTTCCGCGTGGACCCCAAGACCGTCACCCGGTGGGCGAAGAGCGGCAAGCTCACGTCGATCCGCACGCTGGGCGGCCACCGCCGCTACCGCGAGGCCGAGGTCCGCGCGCTGCTCGCCGGCATCCCGCAGCCCCGCAACAGCTGAACCACCCCAGCATGTCCAGCACCTGACCCGGGCTGGCACCTCCCCTGGCATGCCCAGAGCCCGAGGCAACCTCTCAGGGGCCAGCGATCCACGGCGCCGTACCTGACCACAGGTACGGCGCCGCTGCTGTGTCCGGGGTGCTGGTGGTTCTCGGTGGCCAGGGACGGAGTCGAACCGCCGACCCTGCGATTTTCAGTCGCATGCTCTACCAGCTGAGCTACCTGGCCGTGCCTGTGCTTGCTTGGCGACCCCGACGGGACTCGAACCCGCGACCTCCGCCGTGACAGGGCGGCGCGCTAACCAACTGCGCTACGGGGCCTGGTGACAGGCCTGCTTGTGTGTATTCGTGCCCCCAACGGGATTCGAACCCGCGTAGCCACCTTGAAAGGGTGGAGTCCTGGGCCGCTAGACGATGGGGACGGCGCCGCTGGCTTGTGGCGCGGTCCACGCCGTGGCCGTCGGGGACCGCAAA
>JAODND010000070.1 GCA_025465465.1 Frankiales bacterium
CATCGGTGAGTCGAAGTATCAGTCGCTGAAGGCGAAGGTGCGGGTGTGAGCCTCGACCTGCGGCTCGCCGCGCCGGCGATCGCGGCCTGGCTGGTGGCGTGGCAGGGACGCTTCCTGCCGGTGAGCTGGTTGGTCGCGACCGCCGTGGTCCTCGCGGCCCTCGCGGCCGTCCTGCTCCGAGCTGGGCGCGCGGTGCTTGCGGCGACCCTCGTGTGCGCGGCCGCGTCCGCGCTGTCGGTCGGTGCGCGGGTGCACGCCCGCACGACCGGACCGCTGGCCGAGGCTGCCTCGCGCGCCGCCGCAGTGACCGTCACGGGCACCCTCACGGACGACCCGCGCGTCGTCCCTCCCCACGGTGACGTCCTCGCGTTCCGCGAAGTCGTGGTCGCCACGGTGCGGGTCACGACGCTCGCGGTCGGCGGCCGTCAGATCCGGCTCCGGGAGCCGGTGCTGGTGTTCGGCGACGCGCACTGGCTCGGGCTGCTCCCCTCCCAGCGGGTCCGCGTCGAAGGTCGGTTGCAGGCGCCGGGCGCGGGTGATTCCGTGGCGGCCGTGCTGTCGGCACGTGCAGCGCCCACGGTCCTCTCCGGCCCGTCGTCGCTGCAGTCGGCGGCGGGACGGCTCCGCGCCGGCATGCGCGAGGCGGCCGCCGTCCTGCCGTCCGACGAGCGGGGCCTGCTGCCAGGACTCGTCGAGGGCGACACGTCGCAGCTGGACCCCCGGCTCCAGCAGGACTTCCGCGCGACGGGTCTCACGCACCTCGTCGCCGTCTCCGGCACCAACGTCGCCGTCGTGCTCGCCGCTGCCCTCGCCCTGTGCGGCTGGCTGCGCATCGGCCTCCGCTGGCGGGCACCTGTCGGCTTGCTGCTGCTGCTCGGCTTCGTCGTGCTGGCCCGGCCTTCGCCCTCTGTGCTCCGGGCTGCCGTGATGGGCGTCATCGCGCTGCTGGCCCTGGCGACCGGGTCGCGACGACAGGCGATGCCCGCGCTGTGCGCCGCCGTCCTCGTCCTCGTGCTGGTGTCACCGGAGCTCGCGCCGCAGCCGGGGTTCGCGCTGTCGACCTTGGCGACGGCGGGCCTGCTCGTGCTGGCACCCGGCTGGCGGCGGACCCTCGCGAGGTGGCTGCCTGACAAGCTCGCCGAGGCTGTCGCCGTACCCGCCGCCGCCCAGTTCGCGTGCATGCCGGTGCTCGTGGCCCTCTCGGGGAAGCTCGGCCTGCTCGCCATACCCGCCAACCTGCTGGCCGCGCCGGCCGTCGGACCGGCGACGGTGCTGGGCGTGGTCGCTGCGCTGGTCGCGCCCGTGTGGTTGCCGCTGGCGCACGGCATCGCGTGGCTCGGTTACCTGCCGACGGCGTGGCTGGTCCTCGTCGCCCACGTCGGGGCCCGCCAGCCCGGTGCCGGGCTCGGCCTCACCACCGGCTGGCCCGGTGCGCTGCTGGCGCTCGCGCTGCTGGCGGCGCTCGGCCTCGTGCTGCGGTCCCGTGTCCTTCGGCGTACGGCTGCAGCGGGCTGCGTCGGATCGCTGCTGGCGCTGCTCGTGGTCGTGGCCGTGCGGCCGCCCTGGCCGCCCCCTGGATGGGTGCTCGCCAGCTGTGACGTGGGGCAGGGGGACAGCTTCGTCGTGCCGCTCGCCCCTGGCTCGGCACTCGTCATCGACAACGGTCCGGATCCCGAGAAGGTCGATCGCTGCCTGCGCCGGCTCGGCATCGGCCGGGTGCCCCTGCTCGTCCTCACGCACCTCCACGCCGACCATGTGGAGGGTGTCCCTGGACTGCTGCGCGGTCGGCAGGTCGGCCAGGTCGAGGTCGGTCCGCTCGACGAACCGGCAGTGGAGCGGCAGCGCCTGTTGCGCTGGCTCGGGCGCATCCCGGTGGTGCGGGCCGAGATCGGCGAGACCCGGTCGATGGGGGAGGTCAGCTGGACGGTGCTCGACGCCACCGCGCGGCACGGGACCGACAGCGATCCCAACAACAGCTCGATCGTGCTGCGGCTGGTCACCCATGGCGTCTCGGTGCTGTTCTCCGGCGACCTCGAGGCCGACGCGCAGCGCGAGATGCTGTCCCGTCACGTCGACCTTCGCGCCGACGTCCTCAAGGTGCCGCACCACGGTTCCCGCAAGCAGGACCCGGACTTCCTCGACGCGGTGCAGGCCCGCATCGCTCTGACCCCGGTCGGCGCGGGCAACCCCTATGGCCACCCTGCTGCCAGCACCCTGCGCCGGGTCGAGCAGGACGGCGCCCGGGTCTACCGCAGCGACCGGGACGGCGACGTGGCCGTCACGATGCGGCGTGGCCGGCTGGGCTCGGTCGGGCGGGGTGGTGACGGGGTTCCGCCGCCGGTGCGCCCGGACACCGTAGGTCCGTCGGCGAGCCCAGCGGCCTTGCGGCTCGGCGTTCCCGACTCCGCGATGACCCTGTGTGACGTGCCGGCCGTCCCCGTCAGTCGCGTGCCGCCCCGCGCCCGCGCCCCGCCGTGGGACGATGGACGGGTGGCCGCTCCTGACCTGCTCGTCCCGCTGACGCTCGTGGTCGGGGAGGAGGAGTACATCGCCTCGCGGGCCGTCTCCGCCGTGCTTCGGGCCGCTCGCGACCGCAACAGCGCTGTCGAGGTGACCGACCTCGAATGCGGCAGCCTGCAGCCCGGTGACCTGGCTGAGGCGCTCAGCCCCTCGCTGTTCGGCGACGAACGCGTCCTGGTGCTGAGGACGGCCCAGGACCTCGCGAAGGAGGTCGCGGCGGAGGTCGTCGCCTACGCCCAGGACCCGGTCCCCGAGATCATGCTCGTCGTGCAGCATGCCGGCGGCGCCAAGGGCAAGGCGACGGTGGCGTCCCTCACCGGCACGGGTGCCCGCAGGGTCGAGTGCCCCAAGGTCGCCAAGGTCGGCGAGCGGAAGGACTTCGTGCGCAACGAGCTCAGGGCCGACAAGCGACAGGTCAGCGAGGACGCTGTGACCGCCCTGCTCGACGCGGTGGGCAACGACCTGCGCGAGCTGGCCGCGGCCGCCTCCCAGCTGCTGTCCGACACCGATGGCCCGATCACGCAGGAGGTCGTCGCCCGCTACCACCGTGGCCGGGCCGAGTCGTCCGGGTTCTCCATCGCCGACAAGGCGGTCGACGGCGATCTCGCCGGCGCCCTCGAGCTCGTCCGCTGGGGCCAGGCCACCGGTCTCGCGCCCGTGCTCGTGACGAGTGCCCTGGCCAGCACGCTTCGCTCGGTGGCGCTGGTGGCCTCCGCAGGGCGGCAGCCGGCGCACGTGCTGGCCGGCCAGCTCGGCATGCCGCCGTGGAAGGTCGAGAAGACGCAGCGGCAGGCCCGCGGCTGGCATCCCGAGGGGCTGTCGACGGCGCTGCGGGCCGTCGCGGTCGCCGACGGTGAGGTCAAGGGCGCGGCCACCGATGCCGGCTACGCCGTCGAGCGGGCACTGCTCGCGGTCGTCCACGCCCGGGGCGGTGCCCGATGAGCGAGCCGCTCTATCCGCGGCTGCTCCGCCTCGAGCACGTCCACCCGAACGCCTGGCAACGGGCGCTGCTCGGCGAGGGCATGGCCGTCCTCGGCGTCCTGCTGTCTCTCGCCGACCTGGCCAGCGCCTGGAGCATCGTCGTGCTGCCGGTCGCGATGGGCGCCGTGGTCAAGGCCCACGATCTCGTCACCGGTCTGCTCGCCCCGGACCTGGACCCGGACAGCGAGAAGGCGCCGACCCCCTGACGGGGCGGCGCCTTCGCTGCGACGTGCGTGCGGCCTACTTGCTGCCGGCCTTCTCGAGGTGGCTTGCCATGCCCGACTTGCGGTTGGCGGCCTGGTTGGCGTGGATGACGCCCTTGCTCACGGCCTTGTCGAGCTGACGGCTGGCGTCGCGCAGCGCGGTCTGGGCTGCGGTGGCGTCGCCGGAGTCGGCGGCCTCGCGGAACTTGCGGACGGCCGTCTTGAGCGAGCTCTTGACCGACTTGTTGCGCACGCGCGCCTTCTCGTTGGTCTTGATGCGCTTGATCTGGCTCTTGATGTTCGCCACTGCTCGAGGATCCTCTTGATGTCTTGTGGGCATGCGGGGACGACCCGCACGCGGTCGATCCAGGTTAGCAGAGCGCGCCTGCGGGCGAGCAGCCCACTGAGCGGATCACGCTGAAATCCGAGGATGCTCTCGAGGGCATCCTGCACGGAAAGGGGTAAGGCCTCCCAGGTCGGCCCATGCAACGCAGGGGCAGCGCAGGGTCAACGCGGAGGGGTTGGGGATGCAAACGAGTTCACGGCCGAGCAACACGCCCGACACAACCGCTGCCTAGGTTCGAGCCGGTGGGAGACCTCTTCGACGGCTACGCCCTCGGCGCGGCGTGGGACGAGGTGTTCGGTCGGGACGGTCAGCCACACCCCGAGTGCGGCCCCCTGCACGCCGCGCTGCAGGAGATGTCTGCTGAGGAGCTGACCAGCCGCAGCACTGCCCTGACCAGGGCGTTCCGCGACCAGGGCGTCACGTTCAGCCTGTCGGGCGAGGAACGGACGTTTCCCCTCGACCTGGTGCCCCGGGTCGTCACGCACGAACAATGGGTCGACGTCGAGAAGGGCGTCCAGCAACGGGTCAAGGCGCTCGAGGCGTTCCTCGCCGACGTCTACGGCGAGCAGCAGGCCGTGAAGGAGGGCATCGTCCCGCGGCGGGTGGTCGTCAGCTCGAGCGCCCACTGCACCCCGGCGCACGGCGTCGAGCCGCCCAACGGCGTCCGGGTGCACGTCTCCGGCGTCGACCTCATTCGCGACGAGGAGGGCCGCTTCCGTGTGCTGGAGGACAACCTCCGCACCCCGTCGGGCATCTCCTATGTCGTCGAGAACCGGCGAGCCATGGCGCGGGTCTTCCCCGAGTTGTTCGCGACCCACCGGGTGCGGCCGGTCGCCGACTACCCGTCGCGGCTGCTGAACGCGCTGCGGGCCGCGGCTCCGCACGGCATCACGGACCCCACCGTCGTCGTCCTCACCCCGGGCGTCTTCAACTCCGCGTACTTCGAGCACTCGCTGCTGGCCCGGCTGATGGGCGTCGAGCTCGTCGAGGGTCGCGACCTGCTGTGCCGCGACGGGGTGATCTGGATGCGCACGACCGCCGGTGAGCAGCGGGTGGATGTGGTCTACCGACGCATCGACGACGACTTCCTCGACCCACTGCACTTCCGGCCGGACTCGATGGTCGGCTGCCCCGGCATCCTCAACGCTGCCCGGGCCGGCAACGTCACGATCGCCAATGCGGTCGGCAACGGCGTCGCCGACGACAAGCTCATCTACACCTACGTGCCGGACCTGATCCGCTACTACCTCGGTGAGGAGCCCGTCCTGCTCAATGTCGAGACCCACCGGCTCGACGACCTCGACCAGCGGGCGTGGGTGCTCGACCATCTCGACGAGCTCGTCCTCAAGCCGGTCGACGGCTCCGGCGGCAAGGGCCTGGTCATCGGCCCGCAGGCCAGCGACGAGGACCTGCACGAGCTGTCGCTGGCCATCCTGCGCGACCCCCGCGCCTGGATCGCGCAACGCGTCGTGCAGATCTCGACCAGCCCCACCTCGGTCGGCGACCGGCTGGCCCCGCGGCACGTCGACCTGCGGCCGTTCGCCGTCAACGACGGCGAGCACATCTGGGTCGTCCCCGGCGGCCTCACGCGCGTCGCGCTTCCCGAGGGCTCGCTGGTCGTCAACTCCAGCCAGGGCGGCGGGTCCAAGGACACCTGGGTGCTCGCTGGCGAGGAGGGCCCCGCCGAGGGCGATCCGGAGGAACCGGTCCTGCGGCCTGCGGCTCCGGGCGAGCACAAGCTCGACCGCGGGCCCTGGCAGGACCAGCAGCAACAGCAGCAGCAGGAGCTGTCGTGCTGAGCCGCGTCGCCGAGTCGCTGTACTGGATCGGTCGCTACGTCGAGCGGGCCGAGGACACGTCCCGACTGCTCGATGTGCACGTGCACACCCTCATCGAGGACCCCTGGGTGGACGAGCACATCGCATCGCGCGACGTCCTGTCCGTCATGGGGGTGCCGCTCCCGGACGGCCGCCTCGACGCCCGTCGTACGACGGATCGGCTGGCGTTCGACCGGGAGGACACCTCCTCGATCGTCGGCGCCCTGTCCGCCGCCCGTGAGAACGCACGCGGGGTAAGGGAGGCGCTCAGCTCGGAGCTGTGGGAGGCACTGAACGCGACCTACCACGCGCTGCCTGCGCAGCAGGCCGCGGCAGAGCGACACGGTCCCGGCGGCTTCTTCCGCTACGTCCGCGAGCGCGCCGCCTTCATCGGCGGGCTGCTCGACGGCACGATGCCGCGCGACGACGGCTGGCGGTTCCTGGTGCTCGGTCGTTCGCTGGAGCGCGTCGACATGACCGCACGCCTGCTCTGGGCGCGAGGCCAGCAGCGTGGGGCCTCGTCCGGCTGGATCGGCCTGCTGAAGTCGTGCAGCGCGCACGAGGCCTACCTGCGGACCTACCGGACGGCGGTCGAGCCGGAGAAGGTCGTGGAGTTCCTCGTCCTCGATCGGCTGTTCCCCCGCTCGGTCTACGCCGCCTTGGCGCAGGCCGAGACCTGCCTGATGGAGCTCGACCCGACGGCGGGTCGCGTCGGTGTCGACGACATGGCCCGACGACTGCTCGGCCGCGCCCGCACCGACCTCGAGTTCCGGGTGTCCTCCGACCTGCTTCGCGAGCTGCCGTTCCTGCTCGACATGCTGCAGACGACGTGCGCCGAGGTCGGTTCAGCCGTCGCGGGACGGTACTTCCACCACACGGCGGCGCTGGCCTGGACGGCCGAGAGATGAGGCTCCAGGTCCGGCACTCGACCGGCTACAGCTACGACACCGAGGTGCTCTCGTCGTACAACGAGGCTCGACTGGTGCCGCAGACCGGGCTGACCCAGCTCACCCTGTCGAGCGCGGTCACGACGAACCCCGACGCCCTGCAGCAGCGGTACTGGGACTACTGGGGGACGCAGGTCACCGTCTTCGACGTGCATGTGCCGCACACCGAGCTGCAGGTCACGTGCACCTCGGTCGTCGACACCGCGCCCGCACCCGCTCCAGGGGACCCCACGTGGGAGCTGCTGGCTGCCAGCAGCGACGAGCACATCGAGCTGCTGCGGCCGTCGGCGAAGACCATCCCGAACGACGATCTGAAGGCGCTGGCCTCCGACGCGCAGGGGTCGCCGCGGGACGTGGTCCTCGCCCTGTCGGGCATGGTGAAGGACCGGGTCGAGTACGTCCCCGGTTCCACCGGGGTGCAGACCAGCGCCGTCGACGCCTGGCAGCTCGGGTCCGGGGTCTGCCAGGACATCGCGCACGTGACCCTGTCGCTGCTGCGTGAGGCCGGGGTGCCGGCGCGCTATGTGAGCGGCTACCTCCACACCGCACAGGAGCCGGTCGTGGGCGAGACCGTGTCCGGCGAGTCGCACGCCTGGGTGGAGGCCTGGCTGGGGGGCTGGTGGGGGTTCGACCCCACGAACGGGATCCCCGCCGGGGAGCGGCACGTCGTCGTCGCCCGCGGCCGCGACTACAACGACCTGCCACCACTCAAGGGCGTCTACGCCGGCGGTGGGATGCAATACCTCGGCGTCACCGTCGAGGTCACCCGCCTCGCCTGAGGCCGTTACAGCGTGAGCAGCTCCTCGTAGAAGCCGCCGATCTCGCGCTCGCGGTCGACCAGGTGAACCTCGAGGATCCAGTGCGGCTCGTTGCCGTCGAGGTCCGGCCGGCGCATCGGCTTGTCACTGCCCGGGGTGATGAGGTTGTGGGTGCGCTGCTCGTCGAGGGTGACGTGCGGGAACTCGCCGACCAGGTGACCGCAGTGGTAGTTGCCGAACTCCCAGCCGCGCTCCGACGAGAGCCGGACCACCTCGCCGTACAACGCCTCACCGGTGATGTCGGGCCGCTCCTCGAAGAACCGCTTGCCGGCGGCGAAGACGACGGCGAGGTCGTCGCGCAGCTGGAGCTTGACCGGGTCGTCGCCGAGCACGTAGGTCCGGCCGAAGTCGGCTTCCCACTGCTCGAAGACGGGACCGAAGTCGAGGAAGACGATGTCGTCGTCGGCGAGGACGCGGTCGGGCGGGTTCTCGTCGTACGGCTCGAGGGTGTTGGGCCCCGCCCGGACGATCCGCTTGTGCCAGTGCCTTTCGACACCGAGCAGGTCAGCGGCGAGGTCCCGGATGCCGTGCTGCACCTCGAGCTCGGTCGCGCCCGCCCGGATGAGACCTTGCTGCTCGACAGCGGCGAACAGCTGCGCCGCCTTGGCCTGGGCGTCGAGCAGCGCTGCGGCTCTCGCGACCTGCTGCACCGGATCCTCCCGCCGATAGACTGGCTCGTGCCCACGACCGTCCCGCAGGAGCTGATCAGGAACTTCTGCATCATCGCCCACATCGACCACGGCAAGTCGACCCTGGCTGACCGGATGCTCGAGGTGACGGGTGTCGTCGAGGCACGCCAGATGCGTGCGCAGTACCTCGACAAGATGGACATCGAGCGCGAGCGCGGCATCACCATCAAGGCCCAGAACGTGCGGCTCCCGTGGACGGCCGACGACGGCCGTGACTACGTGCTCCACATGATCGACACCCCGGGCCACGTCGACTTCACCTACGAGGTCTCGCGCAGCCTCGCCGCCTGCGAGGGGACGCTGCTGCTCGTCGACGCCGCGCAGGGCATCGAGGCGCAGACGCTGGCCAACCTCTACCTCGCGCTCGAGAACGACCTGCACATCATCCCGGTGCTCAACAAGATCGACCTGCCGGCCGCGCAGCCCGAGAAGTACGCCGAGGAGATCGCGCACATCATCGGCTGCGAGCCCTCCGATGTGCTGCGGATCTCGGCAAAGACCGGCGTCGGCGTCCCCGAGGTGCTCAACCAGATCGTGCGCGACGTGCCACCACCCGCCGGCAATCCCGACGGTCCGGCCCGCGCGATGATCTTCGACTCGGTCTACGACGCCTACCGGGGCGTCATCACCTACGTGCGCGTGATGGACGGCTCGCTGTCCACCAAGGACCGCGGCCTGATGATGTCGACGCAGAACGCCCACGAGATCCTCGAGGTCGGGGTCGTCTCGCCGGAGATGACGCCCAAGGACTTCCTCACCGCAGGCGAGGTCGGCTACGTCATCCCCGGCGTGAAGAACGTCCGGCAGGCCCGCGTCGGGGACACCCTCACGACTGTGAAGAACCCGGCCACCGAATCGCTCGGCGGCTACCGCGACCCGAAGCCGATGGTCTTCTCCGGGCTCTACCCGCTGGACGGCTCCGACTTCCCTGCGCTGCGCGAAGCGCTCGACAAGCTGCGCCTCAACGACGCCGCGCTCGTCTACGAGCCGGAGTCCTCCGGTGCGCTGGGCTTCGGGTTCCGCACGGGCTTCCTCGGTCTGCTGCACCTCGAGATCGTGCGCGAGCGGCTCGAGCGCGAGCACGGGCTCGACCTCATCTCGACCGCGCCGAACGTCGTCTACCGCGTGGTGCTGGAGACCGGCGAGGAGGTCGTCGTCACCAACCCGTCGGACTGGCCGACCGGTGGCAAGATCTCCGAGATCCATGAGCCCGTCGTCAAGGCGATGCTGCTGCTGCCCACCGAGTTCGTGGGTGCCGTGATGGAGCTCTGCCAGGGACGCCGCGGGATCCTCCAGGGCATGGACTACCTCTCCGAGGACCGCGTCGAGCTGCGCTACACGCTGCCGCTCGGCGAGATCATCTTCGACTTCTTCGACAACCTGAAGTCACGCACCCGCGGCTATGCCTCGCTCGACTACGAGCCGGCGGGGGAGCAGGCGTCCGACCTCGTGAAGGTCGACATCCTGCTGCAGGGCGAGCCGGTCGACGCGTTCAGCGCCATCGTGCACAAGGACAAGGCCTACACCTACGGCAACATGATGGCGTCGAAGCTGCGCGAGCTCATCCCGCGCCAGCAGTTCGAGGTGCCGATCCAGGCCGCCATCGGCGCCAAGGTCATCGCCCGCGAGAACATCCGCGCGATCCGCAAGGACGTGCTCGCCAAGTGCTACGGCGGCGACATCACCCGCAAGCGCAAGCTCCTCGAGAAGCAGAAGGAGGGCAAGAAGCGGATGAAAATGGTCGGCCGCGTCGAGGTCCCCCAGGAGGCGTTCATCGCCGCGCTCTCGACCAACGAGCCCGAGAAGGCCAAGAGCTAGTACG
>JAODND010000083.1 GCA_025465465.1 Frankiales bacterium
TGTCGATCCGCTTGAAGGCGTGCTCCTGGGTGTTGCTGCCGCTCCAGTGCGAGGTGGCCATGACGCCTTGGGAGGTCGGGCCCTCGCTGAAGTCGACCTCCGGCGGCCAGCCGCTGGTCGGCCACAGCAGCATCGCGTGCTCGATCGAGGTGCTGCGGTCGAACCGCGCACGCACGACGTACTTGCCGTAGGTCTGCGCGATGCTGTTCAGCATCATCCCGCCAGTGGCGTAGCTGCTGCCGTCGCGATAACCACGAAGCATGGCCACGCCGTTGCGGGCCAGCACGTGCGACGGGGCCCAGCGGCTGTAGCTAGTGCTCTCGGGCCAGCCGTCGTACTTACCCCAGCGATAGCTGGGGATCCCCTCGTTGAAGGTCTCATGCATCCGCAAGGAGAAGTGCGAACTGACCGCGGCCTGGGCATGAGCGCTGGGGAGCAACAAGCTGCCGAGGGCCGACAGGGCAGCCGCCACCGAGGTGCGCCTGCCCAGCCCGAAGAGCCCGCGTGAGGGGTGTCTGAACAAGGTCTGGGCACCGATCAATGGGGGACAGATGGTCTTCGGGGAGTGCCCGGAACACTAGCCCAAACGGACTACTCCGCCCATCACCACCGTCGGGTCGCCGCTGTGTGATTGCCCACCGGTCTTGCGGTCCGAGGCCTACCGCAAGGGCTCAGGCACGCTTTCGTCCCCGTCGAGGACATGCCAGGCCAGGAAGGACAGGACGGTCTGGTACCACAACACAGCGTGACCGGGTGAGAGCACCCAGTGGTTCTCGTCGGGGAAGTAGAGGAACCGGTGCGGCATCGCCGCCGGGTCCGCGGCCTGGTTGCACAGGTCCCACCACAGGGTCAGTGCCTCCCCGACCGGCACCCGGTAGTCCTTGTCGCCGTGCACCACCAGCATCGGGGTGACGATCCGGTGTGCGTACTGGCTGGCGTCGTTCTTCGCGATCATCTCGGGGGTCATCTCGCGGCCCCAGTACCAGGGGGCGTCCGTCGAGCCGCCGAACCGCTCCAGTCCCCACAGCGAGGCGTGCGTGACGATGGCCTTGAAGCGGTCGGTGTGCACAGCGATCCAGTTCGCCAGGTAGCCGCCGAAGCTGCCGCCCATCATCGCCGTCCGGTCCCCGTCGAGGTCCGCACGTGTCAGTGCGGCGT
Organism: Frankiales bacterium; assembly: GCA_025465465.1. Classification (GTDB taxonomy): domain Bacteria; phylum Actinomycetota; class Actinomycetes; order Mycobacteriales; family SCTD01; genus RYN-111. The sequence goes on from JAODND010000083.1 coordinate 1,159, forward strand.
CGGTGACACGAAGGACGTCGGTGTAGGTGGCGCCACCCCAGTCGCCCCAGCTGGCCCGGATGTGGTCGAGTCCGTAGCCGGTCGACAGCGCCGGGTCGGGCAGCAGGACCGCGTATCCCTGGGCCACCATCAGCCACGGGTTCCAGCGCCACGACCAGCTGTTCCAGGACGCGAGCGGACCACCGTGGACCCAGAGCAGCAAGGGATGCCGCCCCTTGCTGTCGGGGACGGCGAGCCAGGCCCGCAGCTGTCGGCCGTCGTCGGCGTTCGCTGTCACCTCGACCAGCGTGCCGGGCAGGCCGAGCCCGTCGGCCGGAGACGGCAGGATGATCGGCTCGCCGGGCACGTGCGCACTGATCCGCACCGGCTGCGGCGGGCTGTCGACAGCACTGCGCAAGGCATAGACATAGCCGCCGTCCGGACTCACCTGCAGGTCCGAGTAGGCCCCGGCGTCGGTCGAGAGGCGGGTGACCGTGCCGTCGGCGAGGCTCATCCGGAAGACCGGTGCCGCGCCGTGGTCGTCGGCGGTGACGAGCAGCGCGTCGCCGCCGGGCGCCCACCGCAACGACGTCGGCCAGCGGTCCCATCCGCTGACGACCTGCTCCTCGGTGCCGTCAAGGCCGATCACGACGACATAGCAGTTACCGGGTGCCTCGGCAGTGCTGCGGTCCCAGCGCAGCACGGCGACGCGGGTGCCGTCGGGTGACAGCACCACCCCGCCGTACTCGTGCTCGGAGCCGTCACCGAGGACGCGCCAGGCGCCGCGGGCGACGTCGAGGGCGCGCAGGGTCGCGCGACGGCTGCCGTGCGGCTCGGCCACCATCCAGGTCGTGACGACCGTGGCGCCGTCCGCGGTGACGTCGTAGCTCGCGAGGTCCAGCGATCGGCCGGGCTCCGGGGTCAGGTCGGTCCACTCCACGGGCTCGCTGCCGAGCCGGCCGAGCAGCAGCCGCGGAGCATCCGGCCCGAGGTCGTGGTCCCAGTAGCGGATGGGATAGCCGCTGTGCAGGATCGCGCTGATCTTGCGGTCCTTGCGGTCCTTGCGGCGGCGCGCGTCGTCGTCCGTAGTGACGGCACCCGGCAGCGTGGCGCTCGTGAGGAGCACGTGCCCGCCGCTCGTGCGCGGGCCGTCGACGCCACCTGGTCGGCTGCCGATCTGACGGGCCTCCCCCTGGGGCGGCAGCAGCCAGAGCCCTGCCTTGGCGTCTTCGTCCTCCTCCACCGCCGGGTCCGGACGGCCCGAGACGAACAGCACGTCGCCTCCGTCGGTGAAGACCGGGCCGCCTTCGCCCTTCGCGCTCCGGGTCAGGCGGGTCGCGGACCGCTCCCCCGTCGGGTCGATCTCCCAGAGCGCGGCGACCCACTTCTGCTTCTTGGCGTCCAGCGTGGCGACGCAGGTGACCAGCCTGGTGCCGTCAGGGCTCAGTGCGAGACCGGTCAGGCGTGGCAGGGCTTGGAAGGCGTCGAGGTCGGTCCAGTCCACCCGGGCATGCTGTCAGACCTGGACGAATCACCGCGACCGCTGGCTGGCGGTAGCGTCCGAGCTCGTGCGTGCGCGATTCGAGGTGCGGGACCGGCTGGCGCTGCTCGACCCTGCGGTCGACTACCAGGAGATCTACCGCACGACCGCGACCGTCGAGTTCCCCTGGGACGTCACCCGAGCACTCGAGCTCGCGCTGTACCGGACGTTCGCCATCCCTTCGATCGCGGCGCTGCTCGACCAGACCGGCGAGTTCCGGCTCCGCACGCAGAAGCGGTACGACGACACCGCGCTGCTGCTCGCGCACGCCCTCGAAGCCGGCCTCGAGTCGGCCGAGGGCAAGGCCGCGGTCTCGCGGATCAACCGCATCCACGCGCGGTTCGAGATCAGCAACGACGACTACCTCTACACGCTCGGCACCTTCGTCTTCGTACCCCTGCGCTGGCTCGACCGCTGGGGCTGGCGCCCGCTGCTGGCCGTCGAGCGGGAGGCGGCCTTCCGCTACTACGAGCGGCTCGGGACCCTCATGGGGATCCGGGAGATTCCCGCGTCGCTGCGTGAGTTCGAGGAGTGGTTCGACGCGTACGAGCGAGACCACGTGCGCTACGGCGAGCCGCAGGAGCGGACTGCCGCGGCGACCCGTGAGCTGTTCGTGTCGTGGTTCCCAGGGGTCCTGGCTCCCGCCCTGCGCGTCGGCGTCAACGCCCTTCTCGACGGGCCGATCCGCTCGGCCTTCGGCTTCCCCGCTCCCCCGCGCTGGTTGCCGGTGGCCGCCGACCTCGGGCTCCGCGGAAGGGCCCGCGTCGAGCGGATGCTGCCGCCCCGAGCCAGGCCCGCGTCGACGCAGGACTCGGTGCTGATCAAGAGCTACCCGAACGGCCACACCCTCGAGGACCTCGGCCCCACCGCCGCCGGGTGATCCACGGAGAGTTACTGGTGGAGCTGGCCCCCCCAAGCGCTCATGAGTCTCCGTCGATCAAGCCCCGAGCTCAGCCGAACAGCGGTCCGCAGCCCAGCACGCACGCGCGGGGGTTGGCCTGGACCCACGAGGCGAACAGGAACATCCCGATCACCACCGCCCAGGTGAGGACCCGAGCAGCCTTCACAGCCGTCGGCGCCGACCTGCGGTCACCATGCGCCAGCAGCGAGAAGGGATAGGCGAGCACGAGAGCCAGCCCGGCGCCCACGAACTCGGCGACGACGCCCACCCACACGATGTTGTCGCCCCGGCTCGAGAGCACGTGCTGCCGGGCCCACTGCACGTTGGGCGGGATCGCCACGAGCAGCGCGACGGCACCCGACCAGAGCACACCGGCGACGAGGGCCGAAAGGAGCCGCCAACCGTGTGGCACCACGGCGCCCTCGCCCGGGCTCGAGAGCAAATGGCGGTGGACAGGCTCGTACTCGTGCATGCCACCGATAGTGGCAGCAGCGCTGCCGGCGTACTAGCTCTTGGCCTTCTCGGGCTCGTTGGTCGAGAGCGCGGCGATGAACGCCTCCTGGGGGACCTCGACGCGGCCGACCATTTTCATCCGCTTCTTGCCCTCCTTCTGCTTCTCGAGGAGCTT
>JAODND010000113.1 GCA_025465465.1 Frankiales bacterium
AGCGGCGCAAGGGCATGTTGGACAACCTGAAAGCCGCCGGTGATGCGGACTTCGACCTGGCCTATCTGCACCAGCAGCTGGCCGCCCATACCGAAGCGCTGACCCTGCATAAGGAATACAGCACCGCTGGCGACAACCCGGCCCTCAAGGCCGTCGCGGCGGCCACGGTCCCTGTGGTGGAAATGCATCTGGGCCAGATCAAGGACATCGGCGGCGAGAAGCTGAAGGCCCTGGGGCCGGGGTAGACGAAGGATCGCCGCGATGGGGTTTCTGATTCGAGCGGCAGTCTTGGTAGGCCTCGGGGCCGGCGCCTATGTCCTGATCGATCGCGAGCGGCGCGAGATCGCCGAGCGACGCGGGCAGCGCCTCGACTTCGAGGCGCGGGTCGCCGCGCTTGAACCGCCGGAAGGCGGCCTTCCGAACGCGGAGACCTTCAAGGCTGCTCTGGAAAAGGTTCTGGAGCGGGCTCGCGCAAAGGGCGCCCCGTTTGTCGATGTGTCCGCTGGCGCCTTGCACCGGGCGACCGGCGGCTACCCTGGTCCGCACCACCGGCTCGACGCCTGCTGCGTCGTCATGCGTGGCGCGCTGAAACGCGGTGACATGGTGCTGCAGGAACCGCGCAGCGGCTCTGGGGCGACCTTGACCCTACGCTATCATCTGGCGGACTGAAGGACCCGGGATCGCCTGCCGCCTACTTCGACTGCGGCCCGATCCATTGCGCCAGCCAGGCCTGCACCGTGTCGTGCCACTGCAGCGAGTTCTGCGGCTTCAGCACCCAGTGGTTCTCGTCCGGGAAATTCAGGAACTGACTGGGCACGCCCTTGCGCTGCAGGGCGGTGAAGGCGCCGATGCCCTGATCGACGGGAATGCGGAAGTCCTTGTCCGAGTGGATGACCAGCATCGGCCGGTTCCAGTTGGCGACGTGGTTGATCGGGTTGAATTTCTCGTAGTTGCTGGCGATCTCCCACGGCGTGACGCGGCCGTTCTCCCACTCGGAGAACCACAGCTCCTCGGTGGCGTAGCCCATGATGCGGTTGTCGAAGACCCCGTCGTGGTCGACGAAGCATTTCCACGGCTGGTTCCACATGCCCGCGATCCAATAGGTCATGAAGCCGCCGTAGGAGGCGCCGGCGGCGCAGGCCTTGGAGCCGTCGATCCACGGGTACTTCGTCTGCGCCGCCGCCCAGCCTTCCTGCAGGTCTTCCAGCGGCCGGTCGCCCCAATGGTTGGAAATGGCGTCAGTGAAGTCCTGGCCGTAGCCGGTGGAGCCGTGGAAATCGACCATCACCACCGCATAGCCCCAGCCGGCCCAGACCTGCGGGTTCCAGCGCGACGACCAGCTGTCCTGCCATGAGCCTTGCGGCCCGCCGTGGATCAGGAACACCGTCGGGTACTTGCCGCCGGCCTTCCAGCCCTGCGGTTTGACCACCCAGCCGTGGACCTCGTCCTTGTTCCAGCCGGTGAAGGTGAAGGATTCATAGGCCGACATTTCGATGCCGGCGAGTTGCCGGTCAGCCTGGTGGGTGAGCTGCACCGGCGTCCCGCCCGGCCGCAGGGCATAGACCTCGGGCGGACGGCGCATGGTATCGCCCATATAGACGATGACGTCGCCGTCCTTGCCATGGGCCACATCCATGCCGGTGGCGTGGCCCTGCGCGGTCAGCGGTTTCACCGCCCCGCTCGTCGCGTCCATGACGAACAGCTTGGTCGCCTGGGTGTCGCCGGCCTCGACATAGAGCGAGCGGCCGTCGCCGGAAAAGGCCAAGGCGTCGGCCGAGCGGTCCCACCTGGGGTCGATCTCGCGCTCGGTCCTGGTCTTGGCGTCATAGACGATCACCCCGAAGCGGTCGGCCTCGAAGCCCGGCCGTTTCATCGCGCGGTGCGCGGCGAGCTGGCCGTCCGGCGAGAAGGTCGCGCCGGTGTCCCAGGCCTTGTTGGCGGCGGTCAGCGCCACGGGCTCCGTCGAGCCGTCGATGGGCGCGCTATAGAGGTCGAAATTGGTCGACCAGGGCTCGGTGCGCCCGGCCAAGCGGGCCGAGAACACCACCGACTTGCCGTCTGGGGTGATGGCGTAGTCCTCGTCGCCGCCGAACGGCTTGGAGGGGCTGTCGCCGTCAAAGCCCTTCATCAGAGGTGTGGGCGCGCCGGTCGCCACGCCGCCGCTCAGAGCCAGGGAGAACAGGTGGTTCCGGGTCCCGTCGGCCCAGGTGTCCCAGTGGCGGACGAACAGCGTGTCGTAGAACCGGCCGCTGGCCTTGGACTTGGCCTTTTCGTCCTGCCGCGCCTTGGTGGCGGCCGGTTGCTCGGCGTCGGGGAAGACCGCCATGGAGACGACGAGATGCTGTCCGTCCGGCGCGATGCGGAAGCTGTCGACGTCCAGCGGCAGGTTGGTGATCTGGCGCGCCGCGCCCGAGCGGCAGGTCGGGCAGATCTCCCAGACCTGACCCTTTAAGAGGTAGTAGATCGAGGCGCTGCCCGGCGTCCAACGCGGGTTGGCGCCCTCGGCGACCCAGCGGGTCGGCGCGCTCCTGCCGTCGGTGGCGACGACCCACAGGCTGTGATTGCGCTTGTTGGCGGCCAGATCTAGGACCGCCAGGTCATAGACCGCCCAGCGGCCATCGGGCGAGACATGGGCGTCGGACACCCGGTCCAGCCCGACCAGGTCCTGCTGGGTGAAGGCGCGGGCCTGGGCGGCGGTCGCGCTGGCCAGCACCGGTGCGCCGACCAGGGCGCAGGCGGCCAGCAGGATGCGGGTGGTGCGGAAAAACTTGCGAAGCGCGGTCATCGCTTGGTCCAATGGGTTGGTGGAGGACAATTCAGTCTGACGCCGACCTGGGCGGATTGGTCTCAGACCTTGAGCGCGCTCAGATAGCTGAAGCACTTGGCGGCGGCGACCAACCTTGGGAACTCGAACGGCGGCTCCTGTTCGACGAAGAACTTGCGGACCCCGGCGCGATAGGCCGCCGGTAGGATCGTCGCCCAGTCCAGCTTTCCGGAGCCCACCTCTGTCGGATCCATCTTGAACTCGAAATTTGGTTGGCTCGAGGCCTTGAGGTCCTTCATGTGGGCCAGCCGGTAACGGCCTGGGTTCCTGGCCAATACCGCGATCGGATCGTGACCGGCGGCGGCGGCCCAGCCGATGTCGAGCTCGAAACTGACCAGGGCCGGATCGGTCTCGGCGATCAGGATGTCCAGGCCGGTGCGGCCGCCGGCCGGCGTGAACTCGACGTTGTGGTTGTGATAGC
>JAODND010000017.1 GCA_025465465.1 Frankiales bacterium
CGCGCCTCGCAGCGCACGGACGGACACCCTCGACCCCTTCCCTTGGACTGCGGTCACCCTATCCATCTACCGCCATGAACAGGAAGTGGTGAAGCGGTGTGTTGGTGAAGTGCTCAGACAAGTTAACTGCAGATCGTTAAGGCACGAAGTCGTCAGCATGATTTATCGATGAGACGCCTTCTCGACCTGATTCGGTACAGCGATACCGCGCCCGCAGTCGACATAACGCTTTATTAGAGCGTGTTCGATCCCCTGTTGAGCTCGCTCCGTCCAGGCCGAGGCTTGCACCGGGCGACCGATTTGTCGATGAAGCAGCATCTCGGCTTAGGTGCTTGTCTGAGAGTCAGTACATCGGGTTCTCTGCAAGGTGCCGAACCGCGATGTCACGACATCGGTTGGCATCGGTTGGCCTCGGTTGGCGTACGACTCGGGCCGCCGCCTTCCGGCCGGCCCCGCTCATGGCCTCCCCCGGTTCCTCCCACCCCTCTCGGGAGGCCCGCATGCGATCCGGACAGCGGCCCGCGGCCAACCCCATATCGCCGACGGGAGGGCCGCACCTCGACATCCTCAGTCGGGCTGAGAGGACCCGGCGGCTCCCTCGCGTTGACTCGTTCGTGCCGGCGACCTCAGCCTCTTGCGCACACCCTGCGGCGACGGGGCGGCCGGACAAGCACGTCCAGCAAGCACGTCCAGCCGCCCCGGCCGGCGGCCGCGCCGACGAGGTGCCGTTGCGAGAGAAGGTCTGAGAGCAGACTTTCGCCGAGCGGTCGGGCGAGGCCTCAGCGGCCGATCAGAGGCCGATCAGAGGCCGATCAGAGGCCGACGAGGGCGTACAGCGCGGAGACTTCCTGAGGTGTCAGCGCCCGCAGCTTGCCGGCCCGGTGTGATCCCAGCTGCACGGGGCCGACGGCCGTACGTACCAGCGACTGGACGGGGTGCCCGACCTCAGCCAGCAGGCGCCGCACCACGTGCTTGCGCCCCTCGTGCAGGACCACCTCGACGAGCACCCTGTTGGCAGCACTGTCGATGAGCCGAAAGCTGTCGACCTTGACCGGTCCGTCCTCGAGCAGGACCCCCGCGCGCAGACGCTTGCCCACGTCACGCTGGACCGGGCCGATGATCTGCGCCAGATAGGTCTTCGGGACGTTGAACGAGGGATGCGACAGCCGGTGGGCGAGCTCGCCGTCGTTGGTCAGGAGCAGCAGGCCTTCGGTGTCGGCGTCGAGCCGGCCGACATGGAAGAGCCGCTCCTTGCGGTCCAGCACGAGGTCGCCCACGGTCGGTCGACCGTCCGGGTCCGACATCGCCGAGACCATGCCCTTGGGCTTGTTGAGAGCGAGGTACACCTGGTTGCTGGCGGTCGTGACGCGCATGCCGTCGACGTGCACGACGACGGCCTCCGGGTCCACGCGCATCCCCTGGACCCGCACCACCTCGCCGTCGACGGTCACCCGCCCCTCGGCGATCAGCTCCTCACAGGCGCGGCGCGATCCCATGCCGGCCGAGGCGAGGACCTTTTGAAGGCGGATGCCTTCGTCATTCATGTCTTGACCTCACATCGATGTCGAGTCAGCGGCGAGGTCATCCAGCTCAGGAAGGAGCGGAGCCAAGGAGGGCAGTTCCTCGAGTGACTGGATCCCCAGCCGCTCAAGCAAGTAGTGGGTGGTGCGATAACGCGTCGCACCCGACTCGTCGTCAGGGCCGGCTTCGGTCACCAGCCCGCGCGCGACCAGGGTACGCACGACCCCGTCGACGTTGACGCCACGCACAGCGCTGACGCGTTGTCGGGTGACGGGCTGCCGGTATGCGATCACGGCCAGCGTCTCCAGCGCCGCTTGCGTCAGTCGCGCCTGCTGTCCGTCCAGCACGAAGCGCTCGACGTACGGGGCGCAGTCGGCGCGGGTGTAGAGCCGCCAGCCGCCGGCGACCTGCCGGAGCTCGAAGCCGCGGCCGGTCTCGGCGTACTCCTGCGCCAGCGTCGCCAGCACCTGCTCGACCTCCCCGGTCGGGCGCTCGACGACCTGGGCGAGCGTGACCGCCGGGACCGGCTCGTCGGTGACGAGCAGAACGGCCTCCAGCGCAGCCCGCAGCGGCGGCAGCTGCTCGGGCAGGGTCCCGGGAGCCCGCGCGGGGGTGCCGGTCGTGGGGTCGGTCTCGTTGTCGGCGCTCACGGCGCTGCGTCCTCCTCGTCCTGGGTGGCTACATCCGATACCGGCGTGGATGTCGGCGCGGGAGTCGGCGTGGGTGGGTCGGCGTCCGGCAGCACCACAGGATCGTCCCACTCGGCTCCGGCGGCGCTCGCAGCGCTCGTCCCGTCGTGCTCCTCGGGGCGGTCGCCCGTCGGCCCGGTCCACCGGATGTGCAGCTCGCCGAGCGCCTCAGCCTGCTCGAAGGCGACCAGGCCCTCGCGGTAGAGCTCCAGCAGACCGAGAAAGCGGGCCACGACCTCGAGGGTGCCCGCGCAGTCGGCCGTCAGGTTGCGGAAGCTGGCGCCTCCGGAGCGTCGCAGCCGCTCGTGCATGAGCGCGGTCTGCTCGCGGACGCTCACGGTGCCGCCGTGCACGTGGTCCACGGCGACGAGCTCCTCGGCACGTGGCGTGAGCGCCTTCGCGGCCATAGAAGCGAACTCCGCGGGCCCCAGCCCCAGGAGCACCTCCGGGAGCAGCCCGGCGTAGCGGGCCTCCAGGGAGACCTGACGCGGGTACCGGTGCGACTCGGCCGAGAGCAGTCCGCTGAGGTAGGCCGCCGCCTGCTTGTACGCGCGGTACTGCAGCAGCCGGGCGAACAGCAGGTCCCGGGCCTCGAGCAGGGCCAGGTCCTCCTCGTCCTCCACCTCGGCCCCGGGCAGGAGCCGGGCGGCCTTCAGGTCCAGCAGGGTGGCGGCCACGACGAGGAACTCCGTGGCCTGACCCAGGTCCCAGCCGCCGCCCAGGGCCCGGATGTGGGCGATGAAGTCGTCCGTCACCTTGGACAGCGCGACCTCGGTGACATCGAGCTGGTGCTTGCTGATGAGGCCCAGGAGCAGGTCGAACGGGCCTTCGAAGACGTCGAGTCGGACCCGGAAGCCCTCACCGGGCCCGACGGGCTGGGCTGCCGGGTCGAGGCGTCGATCCTGTTCAGACACCGAGCAGCACCCTGAGCAGCGGGGCCAGCAGGCTGTCGAGCAGGTAGAGGACCAGCAACCGGCCGCCCAGCGGGAGGACCAGCAGCACGATCAGCACGGCGATGCCGATGTTCTGCTCGACGAGGTAGTGGCGGGCGCGCTGCCAGCCCAGCGAGTGCGGGGCCAACGCGAGCAGCAGCCGGCCGCCCGACAGCGGGGGGATCGGCAGCAGGCTGAAGACGCCGAGGTACAGCTGGGACAGGCCGGCGAGGAGCAGAGCGATGCCTGCAGCGTCGCCGGAGAGCGCGATGCCGTGCTGCAGGGCGCCGCCCGCGGTGACGGACACCGGCACCGTGCTCCCCGCGAAGGAGGTGTCCCCGAGATGCGCCCAGGTCGCGGCGATCGCCAGGGCCGTGCCCGAGGTGACGACGAAGCGGAACAGCAGCAGCAGCCCCACGCCGAGCACGATGTTGGCAAGCGGTCCCGCCAGCCCGACCAGCCAGCTACGTCGGCGGTCGCGGCGTCCCGGCAGGTCGACCGGGACGGCCCAACCAAGTCCCCCGATGAGAGCGCCAAGCGCTCCGAAGGGGTCGACGTGATGTCGAGGGTTGAACCGCAACCGATGGTTGTGTCTGACCTGAGCATCGCCCAAACGGGCTGAGACCAGCGCTTGCACCCAGCCGTGCAGCGTCACACCGAAAACGTACGACGCGACGAGGACCACAAAGCTCGCGGGATGCCCGAGGGCGTAGAGCACGTCAGCGGCCCCGCAGGCGACGCACGAGGATGCTGGCCTCGCCCTTGGCCTCGAAGTCGGCGAGGACGACGGCCAGGGCCTCGCGAACCACCCGGCCGCGGTCGACCGGCAGGCCGTGGTCGCCGCGCAGCCCGAGCCGGGCGTGCTCGAGGTCCATCAGCTCATCGGCGGAGAGGTAGACGGTGATCTTCTCGTCGTGGCTCTCCCGGCCGCTGGGCCGGCGATCGGCCAGCGCCCGGGGACGGCGCCGACTGGTCGGCCGCACGGAGCTGGAGGCCGCCTCCAGCCCGTCATGATCGTCGCCGGGGTCAGAGCGGTCACCGTAGGAGTCGCCGTAGGAACGGTCGTCTCCGGCCGCGCCGAGCTCGGCCGGTACGCGGGCCGCTGCGGGATCGGCGGGTGCCACGGTGAGCGCAGCAGGCCGGGTCGGCTCGTCCGCCGCGGGACGTGACGGATCTCCGGTCGAGCGGAACAGCTCGTCGGCCCCGGGAAGGGCGATACGACGGCTCATCGGGCAAGCACCTCCTTGGCAAGGTCACGGTAGGCAGTGGCGCCGGTCGAGCTCGACGCGTAGGACGTGATCGGCTCGCCCGCCACGGTCGTCTCGGGGAAGCGCACGGTGCGGTTGATGACGGTGTGGAAGACCTTGTCGCCGAACGCCTCGACGACGCGCGCCAGGACCTCACGGCCATGCAACGTGCGAGCGTCGTACATTGTCGCAAGAATCCCCTCAAGCTCAAGTCGAGGGTTGAGCCGTTCTTGGATCTTCTCTATGGTCTGAATGAGGAGAGCCACACCGCGGAGCGCGAAGAACTCGCACTCGAGCGGGATGATCACCCCGTCCGCCGCGGTCAGGGCGTTCACCGTCAGCAACCCCAGTGAGGGCTGGCAGTCGAACAGGATCACGTCGTAGTCGTCCACGACGGGCGTCAGCACCCGCAGCAAGGTCTGCTCCCGGGCGACCTCGTTGACGAGCTGGACCTCAGCTGCCGACAGGTCGATGTTGCTCGGGAGCAGGTCCATGCCGGGAACGTTGGTCTTGAGCATGACGTCGTCGACGGTGACGTCCCGCTCCATCAGCAGGTTGTAGACGGTCCGGTCGAGCTGCAGGGGGTTGACACCGAGCCCGACCCCCAGCGCGCCCTGCGGGTCGAGGTCCACGAGGAGCACCCGCCGACCGAGCTCCGCCAAGGCGGCGCCCAGGTTGATGGTCGAGGTGGTCTTGCCGACGCCGCCCTTCTGGTTGCACATCGCCAGGATGCGGGCGGGGCCGTGCCGCTCGAGCGGCGGTGGGGTCGCCAGGTACGGCAGCGGCCGACCCGTGGGCCCGATCATCCCCGGCTCGAGCACCGGCTTTGTCGACATACTCACAAGTGGCCGTGCCTCTCTGCTGATTTCATGCCGTCCCGACTTCTCGCCTTGACGATGCCGCGGGACTCTACGGTGCCGGAGCGGTCCTTTACAACGTCGGCCCCCATTCTGGGGACGACACGCCGGGTGGCCTGTGGAGAGCATCCACGATCCGTGTGGACAACCCGCCGCAGGCTGTGGACAACCAGGCGTCAGCCGAGGGCCCGTGGATGTGCCCCTGCGTAGACCTCGCGCAGCTGGTCGACCGTGACCAGGGTGTAGATCTGGGTCGTGGTCACCGACGCGTGCCCGAGCAGCTCCTGCACCACCCGTACGTCCGCTCCCCCATCGAGCAGGTGGGTGGCGAACGAGTGCCGCAGCGTGTGCGGAGACACCTTCGCGGTGAGCCCGGCCCGCCCGGCGGCGGCCCGCAAGACGGCCCAGGCGCTCTGTCGAGAGAGCGATCCTCCGCGCGCATTGAGGAACAAGGCCGAGGATCCCCGACCAGAAACGGCCAACGAAGGCCTCCCTCGCACGAGGTAGGCCTCGACAGCCGCCGTGGCGAAGGACCCGACTGGCACGATCCTGTCCTTGCCACCCTTTCCTGCCAGCCGGACCAGGCCGTCACCGCGCCCGAGGTCGTCCACCGCCAGGCCGACGACCTCGGAGATCCTGGCACCCGTGCCGTAGAGCAGCTCGAGCAGAGCCACGTCGCGCAGCGACAGCGGGGTGTCGCCACTGCCAGCCGCGGCCAGCAGTGCGGACACGTCGGCGACCGAGATCGCCTTCGGCAGGCGGCGGGCCGGCTGCGGCGGTTTCACCTCCGCAGCGGGGTCCACCGCAGCGAGCCCTTCACGCACCGCGAAACGATGGAAGCCACGCACGGCAACGACGGACCGTCCCGCGGAGGTCGCCGACAGCGGCACCTGGTCCCCCGTGCCCGCCCGCAGGGCCGCCAGGAAACCGCTGACATGCTGCTCGCGCACCTCGTCCACCGCAGCGACGTCCTGCGACGCCAGGAACGCGGTGTACCGGCGAAGGTCGCGCCGGTAGGAGACCAAGGTGTTCGCGGCCAGCCCTCGCTCGACCGCCAGGTGGTCGAGGTACGCCGAGACGGCGTGGGAGATCCCGCTCAGAGCGGCACCCTCAGACCAGTACCGAGGCCAGCGGCACAGCAGGCAGTCCGTGGGCCTCGCCGACCGGGGCGTAGGTGATCTGGCCGGCGACGGTGTTCACGCCGAGACTGAGCGACGGGTCGACGTCGCAGGCGCCCTTGATCCCCCGGTTCGCGATCTCCACGGCGTAGGGCAGCGTGACGTTCGTCAGCGCATAGGTCGAGGTGTTGGGGACAGCACCCGGCATGTTGGCCACGCAGTAGAACAGCGAGCCGTTGACCTCATACGTGGGGTCGGCGTGGGTGGTGGGCCGGGTCGACTCGAAGCACCCGCCCTGGTCCACGGAGATGTCGACCAGCACGGAGCCGGGCTTCATCGCGGCGACCAGCTCGTCGGTGACCAGCACGGGCGCCTTGGCGCCGGGCACCAGCACCGCTCCGATGACGAGGTCGGCGTCGATGCAGGCCCGCTCGATCTCGTAGGTGTTGGACGCCACGGTCTGCATGTGGCCTTGGTAGATCCGGTCGACCTCGCGCAGCTTGCCGACGTTCTTGTCGAGCAGCAGGACCTCGGCCTGCATCCCGAGCGCGATCGCGGCAGCGTTGAGGCCGGAGACGCCGCCGCCGAGGACGACCACCTTCGCCGCGTACACGCCCGAGACGCCGCCCATGAGGACACCGCGGCCGCCTGCGGCGCGCTCCAAGCAGTGCGCCCCGACCTGTGGTGCCATCCGGCCTGCGACCTCGGACATGGGGGCGAGGAGCGGGAGCGACCGGTCCGGCAGCTGCACCGTCTCGTACGCCACTCCGGTGATCCCGGCGGCGAGCAGGGCGTCTGTGCACGGCCGGGAGGCCGCCAGGTGGAGGTAGGTGAACAGGACCTGGTCGGAGCGCATGCGGTGGTACTCCTCCGCGATCGGCTCCTTGACCTTGAGGATCAGGTCGGTCGCGGCCCACACGTCGTCGGCGTCGCCGATGATGGTTGCGCCCGCAGCGACGAACTCGTCGTCGGTGATCGAGGAGCCGACCCCAGCGTCCTTCTCGATCATGACCTCGTGCCCGTTGGTCACCATCTCGTGGACGCCCGCCGGAGTGATCGCCACGCGGTACTCGTGGTTCTTGACCTCGCGAGGGATCCCTACGCGCATGCTCGTCTCCTCGTGGGCAGCTGGTCCGGCCATGAGGCAGGTTCGCCGCCCGGAGCCCGGCCTCCAGCACAGGTTAGGCGCTGACGCCTCGTCAGTGGGTCGGCCGGGCGCGCCACGGCGCGTCCGCAGGACGAAGGCCCACGAAGTCCCGCCTGACCGCCTCAGCCGCTGCGAGCACGCCCACGACGCAGGCCGCGTTTTCCAGCGTGCCGTCGAGGGCGCCGCCCACGGCACTTGCGAGCGGCACCCAGTGCGACGTCATCTCCAGCTCCTCGTGCTCCTGGACGCTGCGCTCGACCTCGTGCACGTCACGCGCGAGGAAGATCCGGATCGACTCGTCTGTCATCCCCGGGCTGGTCAGGACGTCGACGAGCACGTGCCAGCTCGACGCCGTCAGCCCCGCCTCCTCGACCAGCTCCCGCTTGGCGGCTTCCAGCCCGGGCTCCCCCGGCACGTCGAGCAGGCCTGCGGGCAGCTCGTCGAGCCGTCGCCCGACCGGATGGCGGTACTGGTTGACGAGCAGTACCTCGTCTCCTCGCAGCGCCACGACGCCGACTGCGCCCGGGTGCAGCACGACGTCGCGTTGGGAGGTCGTGCCGCCAGGCATCGCCACGATGTCCCGTCGCAGGTCGACGACGCGGCCCTGGTACACCGTGTCGGAGGTGATGACCTCGTAGTCGTGCGCCACCTAGAGCGGCAGCCGCTGGGAGTCGTTGCGCTGCAGGGCGGCAGCGACCAGGCCGGCGAACAGCGGATGCGCCCTGGTCGGGCGCGAGCGGAACTCGGGGTGCGCCTGCGTACCGACGTAGAAGGGATGGACGTCGGCCGGCAGCTCGACCAACTCGACGAGGTTGCCGTCAGGCGACGTGCCGGAGAACACCAACCCGGCCGCCTCGAGGGCGGAGCGGTAGGTGTTGTTGACCTCATACCTGTGCCGGTGCCGCTCGGTGCCGGGATCGTCGCCGTAGGCCTTCGCCGCGACCGATCCGGGCAGCAGCTTGGTCGGCCACAGCCCGAGCCGCATCGTGCCGCCCATGTCCCGCTCCCCGGCGACGACGTCCTCCTGGTCGGCCATCGTGGCGATGACGGGGTCAGGAGTGTCCGGGTCGAACTCCGCGGACGACGCCTTCTCGATGCCGGCGAGCGACCGCGCGGCCTCGATGACCATGCACTGCAGGCCAAGGCAGATGCCGAGCGTCGGGATGCCGTGGGTGCGGGAGTAGGTGAGGGCGCCGAGCTTGCCCTCGATGCCACGGACGCCGAACCCCCCGGGCACCAGGACGCCGTCGACGTCACCCAGCGCAGCGGCGGCACCGGCCGGCGTCTCACAGGTGTCGGAAGGCACCCACTTGATGTTCACGCGGGCGTCGTTGTGGAAGCCGCCGGCGCGGAGCGCTTCCGTCACCGAGAGGTAGGCATCAGGCAGGTCGACGTACTTGCCGACCAGGCCGATCGTGATCTCACGGGCCGGGTGGTGCACGCGCTGCAGCAGCTTGTCCCAGTCGGTCCAGTCGACGTCGCGGAACGGCAGACCGAGCTTGCGGACGACATACGCGTCGAGGCCCTCGGAGTGCAGGACCCTCGGGATGTCGTAGATGGAGGGCGCGTCGACGGCGGAGACCACGGCCTCGATGTCGACGTCGCACATGTTCGCGACCTTGCGCTTGATGCCGTCGTGGATCGGCCGGTCGGAGCGGCACACGATCGCGTCGGGGGTGATGCCGATGGTGCGCAGCGCCTGGACGGAGTGCTGGGTCGGCTTGGTCTTGAGCTCACCGGACGGCCCGATGTACGGGATCAGGCTGACGTGCACGAAAAAGCACCGGTCCCGCCCGACCTCCTGCCGCACCTGGCGGGCGGCCTCCAGGAACGGCAGCGACTCGATGTCGCCGACGGTGCCACCGACCTCGGTGATGACGACGTCCACGTCGGGACCGGCCAGCGAACGGATCCGGCTCTTGATCTCGTCAGTGATGTGCGGGATGACCTGGACCGTGTCGCCGAGGTACTCGCCGCGGCGCTCCTTGGCGATGACCGCGCTGTAGACCTGACCGGTCGTGACGTTGGCCGACCCGTGCAGGACCTCGTCGAGGAAGCGCTCGTAGTGGCCGACGTCCAAGTCGGTCTCGGCACCGTCGTCGGTGACGAACACCTCGCCGTGCTGGAACGGGTTCATCGTGCCGGGATCGACGTTGAGATAGGGGTCGAGCTTCTGCATCGTGACCCGGAGGCCGCGCGCCTTCAGCAGCCGTCCGAGAGAGGAGGCGGTGAGACCCTTGCCGAGCGAGGAGGCGACGCCTCCGGTGACGAACAGGTGGCAGGTCTCTCGGGCCAAGGAATCCTCCGTGCTCTGGAGCAAGCGATGTGGCTTGCTGCACGGAAGTCCAGAGTAACAGCCCTCTGTGTCAGGACCATGACGACGCGCGGTCAGCCATGGTCGGGGACCGGTCCTGTGGCTCCCGGCCCGGTGCCGTAGTGCCCGGCGCCGCCCGACGCCTGCTCCCCCAGCGCCAGCACCACGCCGAGCAGGCCGGTGGCGGTGCCGAGCGCGTCGACGTCGGAGGCACCGGTGCTGAGCCCGCGCAGCGTCGCGACGACCCCGCGTCCGCGCGCGGACGCCGGCGTCGCAGCCACCACGGTGCCGACCCGGGCCTGGAACGCCGCTGCGAGGGTGGCCAGCGAAGGGCCGCGGGCCGGGCCGCTCAGCAGGAGCACCAGGGTGGCGCGGGCCGTGGGCAGCGGCCCGTCGACCGCCAGCAGGCTGCCACCCGTGAAGCCTCCGAGCACCTTCTGCTGGGCCGTGCCGGTCACCTCGGCGCCCTGGGCGGACGTGACGAGCGAGGCGGCCAGCAGGGCGCCCGCCCGCGCGATCGCCCCCGAGGCGGGCAGCTGCAGCGTTGCCGGTGCAGTCCCGCTGACGACGCCGTTCACCGTGGGCTCACCTGAGGCGTCCAGCAGGGTCGGCAGGATCCGCACCTGGGCGGTGACTGTGGAGCCTGCGCTCTTCAGGGCCGCAACGACGGTGCGCGCGGCGCCGGCGGGTGCGTCGGGGGCGAGGAGCAGCAGGATGCGCTCGCCGGGAAGAGCGTTGCGAAGCAGCCGGGTCTGCACGCGCTGCGCGAGGTCCTCACCGCTGGTGTCGGTCACGGCAGGCACGGTCGCCGCCGGCACCTTGCCCGCCAGCGGCTCGGCGGCGAGCGACGTCGTGCCCACGACGATGCCCACTGCCAGCGCGAGCAGCGCCGCTGCCAACGAGACGAGGTGATAGCGAAAGCTCACCACGGCAACTGCTCCAGGAGGCGCTGCCAACGGTCGTTGAGGACCCCCGCGTCGAATCCGTGCGGGGTGATCATGAGACTCGTGAGGACCACAGCAGCCAGTGCGGCGATCAGCAACAGGACCGCCGGCCAGATCGCGCGCCGGGGCACGAGCTCCGCGACTGCCACCGGGCTGACGAGTCGCTCCCCCACGTGCAGCCGGGTCAGCAGGGCCGAGGCACCAGCCGAGCGTCCGCGGTCGAGCAGGTGCTCCACCGACAGCGGCAGCCCGGCTGCGACGACCAGAGCAGGCTCATGGGCGGCGACGACCAGCAGCGCCATGTCCTCCGACGGCGCCTTTGTCCGAAAGCTGACGGGCCGTACTCCGAGGGCTTCCAGGCGCGACCGACCTGGAGCGTCGAGGGGTACGACGACGTCGCGCGCGCCCCGAACGGCCTTGTCACTCATGACCTGGGCGTCCCCCAGCACGATCTCGGGCCGGAGTCCGCGGGCAACCAGCAGGTCGGCACCGCCATCCACCCCGACGAGGACGGGCCGGTGCTCCCGGCAGTAGCCGCGCAGCTGCTTGAGGTCACCGGTGTAGGCGCCGGTGACCACCAGGACGTGCCGGCCCGTGAGCTCCGTCGTCAGTCGAGGGATGCCGATCCGCTCAATGAGCAGCTCGCGTTCGTCGAGCAGCAGGCCGGTCGTGTTGGCCGTGAGGTCGGTGAGCGCAGCGGCGAGACCGGCGCGGGCGCTCGCCGCGCTGGCCGCGACGCTCAGGTGGTCCTGCACGGCACCACGGGCGACGGGCGTGCCGCCGACGAACAGCGTGTCGCCCTCGAGGCGTACCTCGTCACCGTCGGCCACCTTGCCGAAGACCTCCTCGCCGACGGCATCCAGCAGCAGGACCCCCGCAGCGATGAGTACCGCGGGACCGAGGTTGGGATAGCGGCCGCTCGTGCTGGGTGAGGCGTTGACGACGGCGACCACCCCGCGAGCCACGAGCTCCTCCGCGGTGGCGCCATCGAGGTCGAGCTGGTCGAGCACCGCGATCTCGCCCCGGTGCACACGCTGGGTGACGCGCGCCGGTTCGCGGCCGACCCGGGCGACGCCGGTCACCCCGTCGAGCTCGTCCACGACACGTCTCACTCCTGCAGTGAAGCCGCTCCCCATGAGGGGTCCGGGGAGGGAGGGCGGCGTGTCGTCAGAAGGAGTCGGCCATCTTGGGCGGCAGGCCGGGACCAGTCGTCGCCGGTGAGGACCGGGCGATCATCGCGACTTGGCCACCGCGGCAGCCGCCAGGAGCTCCTCGGCGTGCCCGCGGGACAGGCCCGTGTCGGACCCGGCCATCATCCGGCTGAGCTCAGCGATCCGTCCCGCGTCGTCGAGAGCCACGATGCCGCTGCGCGTGACGGATCCGCTGCCGCTGTCCTTGCGCACCTGCAGGTGCTGATCGGCGAACGCTGCGACCTGCGGGAGGTGCGTCACGACGACGACCTGGTGGTCGCGGGCGAGCCGAGCGAGCCGCTTGCCGACCTCGACCGCGGCGGCGCCCCCGACCCCTGCGTCCACCTCGTCGAAGACCATGATCGGGGTGCCGTCGGAGCCGGCGAAGACGACCTCGACGGCGAGCATGACGCGCGAGAGCTCACCGCCGGACGCGCCCTTGTGCAGTGCGCGTGCGGGCGAGCCAGGATGAGGCGTGAGGAGCAGCTCGACGTCGTCGACCCCGTGCGCGCCGGCATGCAGCCGCCGATCGCCGACCGTCAGCCCGTCCGGCGCCTCCCGCTGGGTGACCGCGGCGTCCGCCACGGCCTGCGGCATCGCCAGAGCTGCCAGCTCCGCGGTCACCGCCTTCCCGAAGCGCGTCGCGGCCGCTAGGCGGGCCGCGCTGAGTTGTTCGGCGAGTTGCCCGAGCAGGTGGCTCAGCGCCACCTCCTCCTCGCGCAGCGCCGACACCGTGTCACCGGTGCTGTCGAGAGCGAGCAGTCGGTCGCTCGCGCCCGCAGACCAGGTGAGGACGCCCTCGAGATCCGCGGCCGCATGGCGACGGATGACCGTGGTGAGTGCCGCGAGGCGCTCCTGGGCGACGGTCAGCCGCACCGGATCGGCGTCGACTCCCGCCACGTAGGAGGCCAGCTCCTGCGCGAGGTCGGCGACGAGGACCGCGGCCTCCCTCGCCCGGCCGGCGAGCTCGCCGAGAGTGGCGTCGTGCGCCCCACCGACCTCGAGGGAGCGACGGGCGGCCGTCAGCAGCTGCAGCGCGTCGACGGCGTCCGCGCTCTCGTCCCCCGTGAGCGCCTGCTGCGCGCTGGAAGCCGCCAGGCGCAGGTCGTCGGCGTTGGCCAGCCGCTCGATCTCGGCGTGCAGCGACACGTCCTCCCCCGGCTGCGGCTGGAGGGCCTCGACCTCGGCCACACCGAGGCGGAGCAGCTCGGCCTCGCGCACTCGCTCCTGGGCCTCGGCCTCCAGCTGCGCGAGCGTCGTCTGCACGTCCCTCCACCGCGCCCAGGCGCCGGCGAACCGTTCGCGGAGGGCGAGCAGCTCCGGGCCGGCGAACCGGTCGAGTGCCTCGCGCTGCTGTGCCGGCTTCAGGAGGCGGAGCTGGTCGCTCTGCCCGTGCAGGGCCAGCACCTGCTCGCCGACCTCGCCGAGCACCGCGACCGGCACGCTGCGTCCTCCGACGTGGGCCCGCGAGCGCCCGTCCGCTCCGACGGTCCGCGTCACCAGCAGCGTGTCGTCGTCGAGGTCGCCGCCCGCGTCGCGTACCCGGTCGACGGCCGGGTGGTCCGGTGCGAGCAGCAGTCGGCCCTCGACCACAGCCTTGTTGCTGCCCGGGCGCACCCTGCCCGCGTCAGCGCGACCCCCGAACAGCAGCGAGAGGCCTTGGACGACCATCGTCTTGCCGGCCCCGGTCTCGCCGGTCACCACGGTGAGGCCAGCGGCCAGCTCCAGGACGGCCTCGTCGATGACGCCGAGACCGGCGATGCGCAGCTCTTCGAGCATGCGTTCGACTCTAGCCAGCCAGAGCGACGGTCCGGGGGACCTGCTGCGACCCGAGTGTCAGCCGTCGGGCCGGCCGCGCCAGCCGTCGACGTCGAGGTCGAACTTCTCCACGAGGGTGTCGGTGAAGGTCCGCGGGTGGGGAGTGCGGGCCAACGGCACGGGGTTGGCGCCCCTGCGCACTTCCACCCGGGACCCGTGCGGCAGCGAGATCGTGCGTCGCCCATCGCAGGACAGCAGCGCGTCGGCCCCGCTCGGGAGCACCTCCATGGCGACCTCCGAGCTGGTGGCGATCACCATCGGTCGGGCAAACAGCGCATGCGCGCTGATGGGCACGACGAGCAGCGCCTCCACGCCGGGCCACACGATCGGCCCGCCGGCGCTGAAGGCATAGGCCGTGGAACCGGTCGGGGTCGCTGCGACGACGCCGTCGCAGCCCCACCTGGACAACGGCCGGCCGTCGACCTCGACGACCACCTCGAGCATCCGCTCCCGGGCGCCCTTCTCGACCGAGGCCTCGTTGAGCGCCCAGGTCTCCCCCAGCAGCTTGCCGTCGAGGGTCGCCGTGACGTCGATGGTCACTCGCTCGTCGACGACGTAGTCCCTGGCGAGGACGTGTTCGACCGTCCCGTCGAGGTCCGCCGCCTCGGTCTCGGCGAGGAACCCCACTCGGCCGAGGTTCACGCCCAGCAGCGGGACCCCGCAGTCGCGGGCCACCTCGGCCGCACGCAGGATCGTCCCGTCGCCGCCGAGGACGATGACCAGCTCCGCCCCGAGGGCGGCTGCCGCCCCGTCGTCGTAGAGGTCAACTCCTGAGACACCGATCTCCGCTGCCTCCTCGGTGAGCAGCCGGACCCGGATGCCGGCTTCCTGCAATCGGAGCGCCACGGTGCGGGCAGCCTCGGCCGTCTTGGCACGGCCGGTGTGCGCGAGGACCAGGACACTGCGGCTCCGCGCGTCAGGACTGCGAGTCACGTGGCAGAGCCTCTCACTGCGGTCCCTGCTCGACAGCACGGAGGAGGTCCGAGTCGTCGAGCGGCGGCGCGTCACGCCGGAGGTGCAGGAAGTACTCCACGTTGCCGCTGGGGCCGGGCAGGGGGCTGGCAGTCACGCCCAGCACCCCACATCCGAGCGCCTGGGCCTGCGCCGCCACGCGCCGCACCGTGTCCGCACGGGCCACCGGGTCGCGGACGACGCCACCGGCCGGGAGATGCTCCTTGCCGACCTCGAACTGCGGTTTGACCATGGGGAGGAGGTCGGCGTCGGCCGTCGCGCAGGCGACCAGCGCTGGCAGCACCAGCCCGAGCGGGATGAACGAGAGGTCTGCGACCACGAGCGAGGCCGGCGCTCCCACCTGCTCGAGCTCGAGGTTGCGCGCGTTGACCCGCTCGATGACGGTCACCCGGTCATCGGTGCGCAGCGACCAGGCGATCAGGCCGTAGCCGACATCGACCGCCACGACGTGCGCCGCCCCCCTGCGCAGCAGGACCTCCGTGAACCCGCCCGTGGAGGCACCCGCATCCAGGCACCGACGGCCCGTCGGGTCGACCCCGAAGGCATCAAGAGCGCCCAGCAGCTTGTGGGCGCCGCGCGACACCCACTGGGCGCCCGGGTCCTCCTCGACCAGCACCGGTGTGCCGGGCTCGACGGCCGTGGCCGACTTGGAGGCGACCGCGCCGTTGACCTTCACCCGGCCCTCGGCGATCAGCCCCGCAGCGTGCTCGCGGCTGCGGGCGAGGCCGCGGCGTACCAGCTCCGCGTCGAGGCGCGCCCGACGGGCCAGCTCAGGCCTCGTCGAGCGTGGCCAGCGCGTCCTGCAGCGACCGGTGCACCTGGTCGAAGACCTCGACCTGCTCCGCCACGGCCAGCTCATCGAGCCCGTCGAGCAGCGCGAGCGCGCTGTCGACCTGCTCAGGCACGCGTGGCCTTCTTCGCAGGAGCCTTCTTCGCAGGAGCCTTCTTCGCAGGAGCCTTGGCGGCGGGAGCCTTCTTCGCAGGAGCCTTGGCGGCGGGAGCCTTCTTCGCGGGCGCCTTGGCGGCGGGAGCCTTCTTGGCCTCGCGCAGCTGCTTCTCGAGCTGGCGGATGCGAGAGGTCAGTTCGCTGACCTCCTCGGCGGTCGCGAGGCCCACGCGGCCGAGGGCTCTGTCGACCTCGAACTTCACCAGCGCCGTCACGGCCTCGCGGTTGCTCTTGCTCTGCGCGATGAGGTCGTCGGCGACGGCCTGGACCGACCCGGCCGCAGCCTCGCCCTGCGCGACGAGGGCCTTCGCAGCTGCCGTGGCGCGCTGCTTGGTCACCTCGGTCAGACCGGTCGCGAGGGCCAGATAGCCCTTCAGCGCGTCGTTCACGTGGTCCTCCTCGGGCGGCACGGTCGCCGCGCTCAGCACGCTACCGCGAGTCGGCTACCGTCACGCTCGTGCTCGAGGTGCGGCGTGGCGACTGAGGCCGACTGCGACAAGGCGCTGCGCTCTCTGGTCGACATGCTGGCGCGGGTGCCTGCGGACGTCCGCAGCAAGTACGTCCTGGAACGCACCGTCTCCTGCCGCGTGCACGACCTGGACATCACCTGGTCGGCCCGGCTGTGCGACGAGGGCATCATCGGGTTGACCACCGGCGAGGACGCGAAGGCCCAGGTGCGGATCTCGGTCGGCAGCGACGACCTGCTCGCACTGGTAGAGGGCCGTCAGTCACTGCCGAGCGCCTTCGCGACCGGCAAGGTCCGGGTGCAGGCCAGCCCGTTGGACATGCTCCGGCTCACGGCCCTGATCTGAGCCACGCCAGGGCGCACCTGGCGCGCAGCGCATCGTCGCTGGCATCGCTGCCCGAGATGACCATGCCGCCGTCGACCCAGGCCCGCGCGTCCCTGCAGAACGCGGTGTCGCCCTCGACGACCACCTCGGGGTGGCTGCTCACGAGCCCCCGCAGGTCCGAGGACAGGTAGGTCGGCCTGAGCTCCGGCGGGGCCGCGAGCAGCTCCTCGCGACGGGTCACGCCGGTGAGGACGAGCAGGCTGTCGGTCCCGGCTCGGTTGGCGCCGAGGACATCGGTGTCGAGCCGGTCACCGACGACCAACGGGTGCTGTGCCTGCACCCGGTCGACGCTGGCCCGGTGCAGCTCCGGCTCAGGCTTGCCGACCACCACGGGGCGCTTGCCGGTGGTGAGGACCAGGGCCTCGACCAGCGCTCCGTTGCCCGGCAGCAGGCCGCGGGCGCTCGGGTAGGTCGCGTCGGTGTTGCCCGCCACCCAGAGCGCGCCCGCCTCGATGGCGACCGCTGCCTCAGCGAGGTCTGTCCAGGCAGTACGGGGTTCCAGGCCCTGCACCACCGCGGCGACGCCGGTCGCGTGACGCACCGGCGCGAAGCCACCCGCCTCCACCTCCTCGGCAAGCCCGACGCTGCCGAGGACCAGGACCTTGTCTCCAGGCGCGAGCCGCTCAGCCAGCCAGCGGACCGCCGCCTGCCCGCTCGTCACCACATCGGCCGGCTGCGCCGGGATGCCGAGCTGGCTGAGGTGCTGCGCCACCGCTGCCGGGCGGCGCGAGGCGTTGTTGGTGACGAACGCGGTGCGCATCCCGGCGGCCCGCGCCGTCGCGACGGCGACCGCGGCCTGCGGAACCGGGTCTGGCCCGAGGTACACGACCCCGTCGAGGTCGAGCAGCGCGGCGTCGTAGCTGTCGCACAGCCGCGCGGTCGAGGGCTTCAGCACCTACCGGCGGCTGGCGGTCAACGCCGCCCGGGCACCGCGAAGGGCAGTGCTGTAGTAGGCGATGTCGGGCCGCATGGCGGCAGCGAGAGCGAGGTGCTCCACGGCGCCCGCCAGGTCGCCGAGCTTGGTCGCGGCCAGCCCGAGGCCGAACTGCGCGTAGTCGTCGGCCGGGTTGACACTGACGATCCAGGTGAAGTTCTCCCGGGCCTCCTCATACATTCCGAGGTCGAACTGCGCCCGAGCCAGCGCTTCGCGGGCCATCCGGCTGTCGGGGGCGGTCTCGACGACGTGGCTGAGGATCTGCACCGCAGCGGCGGCGTCTTGCGTCTCCAGCAGCTCGAGCCCGCGGCTGTACCAGTCGTAGGCGTCGCCCTGAGGGGCGACGTCCGGGGGTGGTGGCGGCAGGTCGGAGAACGGTCGCGGCTTCTCGTCGTCCGGCGCCCTGGGGTCGTAGCGGGGGTCGTACCTGTCGGACACGCCCTCTCCTCTCCTCGTGCACCGGTGGCCCCAGCCGGGCCCTGTCTGCTCCTCCAACGAACGCCGTGCTTGTCGGGACTCGTGCCCGATCTAGCATGCCGCCAATGCCCACGTCATCATCTTCGCTCTCGCCTCCACGCCCGGACGGCCTGGTGCTCGCGCCGTTCCGTGCCCTGAGGTACGCCGCCCACGTCGACCTCCGCGCGGTCACCTCGCCGCCGTACGACGTGATCGACGCCGCCGGCGTCGCGGCACTCGAGCAGGCGAGCGACGAGAACGTCGTACGGCTGATCCTCCCACGCGACGACCGTTCTGAGGGGGATCGCTACCTGCGCGCCGCAACCACGCTCGAGGCGTGGCGCAGTTCTGAGGTGCTTCGTCCGGATCCCGAGCCCGCGCTGTACGTCTACGAGCAGGCCTCCCCGACGCACACCCAGCGCGGCCTGCTCGGCGCGCTGGCGCTGACCCCGCCCGAGGACGGGATCGTGCTGCCGCACGAAAACACGATGTCCGGCACCGTCTCAGACCGGCTCGCGCTCTACACGGCCGTCGATGCCGACCTGGAACCCATCTTCCTGCTGTACGGCGGAGGGGGGCGGGCGGCCGAAGTCGTGGCCGCTCCCCCGGGCGAACCGCTCATCGACGTCGCCCTGGCCGACGGCCGGCGGCACCGGCTGTGGGCGGTGACCGACCCCGCCGTGCTCGCGGCCGTGGCCACGGACCTGCGCAACCGCACCGCCGTGATCGCCGACGGCCACCACCGCTACGCGACCTACCTGCAGCGGCAGGCTGCAGCGTGGGCTGCGGGCCGCGGCGCCGGGCCCTGGGACTTCGGGCTGACGTTCCTCGTCGACTCCTCAGCGTTCGGGCCCGAGGTGCACCCGATCCATCGGGTCATCCCGGATGTCGAGGCGTTCGAGCTGGCCCGCCGCAGCGACGGCGCGACCACGGTGCACGACCTGGACGGCGACGACCTGTCGGCGGGGCTGCACGCCCTGGCCTCAGCGGGCAAGCATGCGTTCCTGCTCGTCAGCGGTGACGGCGGCACGATGCGGCTGCTGACCTCGCCCGATCCCGAACGGCTGGCAGCAGCGATGCCCGACGAGCGCTCGCCGGCGTGGCGCGACCTCGACGTGTCCGTCCTGCACGCCTATCTGGTCTCGGAGGTCTGGGGGCTGGTCGACGACGTCGAGTCGGTGCGCTACGAGCACGACGCCGAGGCTGCCGTCGCCGCGGCAGCCGCCACCGCAGGCACTGCCGTCCTCCTGAACCCGACCCCGGTCGAGGCGGTGACCACCGTCGCCGAAGGCGGCGAGCGGATGCCGCGCAAGTCGACGCTGTTCACGCCCAAGCCGCGCACCGGCCTGGTGCTTCGCGACCACCGGGACGCCTGATCAGGCCGCCTTGCTGATCCGCTTGGCCCTTGCGACCTCGATCTCGAACCGGGACTGCACGCTCGCTCCCGCTCGGAAGAACCTCCGCCGGGCCGCGCCCTGCACCTCAACGGTGTCCCCCGGCTGCCAGCTCTGCGCCGTGCGCTGCAGCCCCGCGGTCCACGCCACGCAGTCGAAGGTGTCGACGGTCGCCCTCCGGCGGCCCTCAGGGACGGGTCGCCGGCTCGGACCGCGGTCGACCACCAGCCGGAAGCTGGTCAGCCGGTCGCCGCTCGGCAGGTCAAGCGGTGTGGCCGTCGCTGCCACCCGACCGACCAGCAGGACCTCGTTGCGCGCTGCGTTCTGCACTGCTCCTCCTCGGATGCGAAGGGCAGAGCCTGACGTGCCGAGCGTCCTCATGGGACACCTCGCGGCACGGCTGTGGACAACTAGTCGAAGAGCCGAAGCTCGGTGTCCCCGACCGGTTCTGGCGCCGGGGCACCACCGCTGACCTGCGACGATGCGCCGGTTGTCGACTCATCGACAACTGGCTCGTCCTGCTCCTCGAGGTCCTCGAAGACCACCCCGTCGAGCTCGAGGACGCGCTCGTCGGCGTCGGTCTGCGCCAACTCGTCGACCTCGGCTGCCCGGGCGAACCAGGTGCGGGCCTCGTCCTCGCGGCCGGACTCCAGCAGCGCATCCGCATAGGCATAGCGAAGTCGGGCGGTCCAGGGTCGCACCGGGCCTTCCAGCGCCGGGACCTCCAGCGAGGCCGCCGCGGCCTCCGGCTGGCCCAGGTCGCGGCGGGCGCCGGACGCCACGATCATCATCTCCACGCGTGCGGCCGGCGCGAGGCGGGCCAGCTGCGGGTCCTCCGCGACGACCAGAGCACGATCCGGGCGGCCGAGGGCCCGCTCGCAGTCGGCCATGACCGGAAGGTGGTCCGGCTCACCGGTGATCCGGCGGGCGGTGCGCAGCTCGCTGAGCGCCTCGGCCCACTCGCCCGCGGCGTAGGCCACCAGGCCGTTCGCCTCCCGCACGACGCCGACGCGGCCGCCCAGGGCGCGTGCCGCGCGGGCATGAGCGAGCGCCTGTTCGGGCTCGTCATCGACCAGCCGGCCGGCCATCACGAGGTGGCGGGCCACCAGGTCCGCCGTCTCCTTGGTGAGCGACGACAGCTGGCGGCGCGACTCCGGCTCGAGCTCCCGGGCCTCGACGTCGCCGGGAAGGGCGACCCGGGCGAGCTGGCGGCGCGCCTCCCGGCGCGGGTCGTAGGGGCGTTGTTCGAGCTCCGCCCGCCGCTCCGGGCTGGTCGGCCGTCGGTCGCCCCCCTGCCCGGACCGCTTGTCGGCCCCGGAGCGGGACGCTGGCGGGCGTCCTGACGACCGGCCGGCGGCCGGCCGCCGCTCGCGGCCACGGGACGCGCCGGAATCGGGCTCGGACATACACGGCTCCTGACGAAAGGGCGGACAAATGCAAGAAGGGCCAACCACGAATGGTTGGCCCTCCTTGAAAAGTGTGTCCGGCGGCGTCCTACTCTCCCACCCCGTCTCCAGGGCAGTACCATCGGCGCTGAGAGGCTTAGCTTCCGGGTTCGGAATGTTGCCGGGCGTTTCCCTCTCGCCATGGCCGCCGTAACTCTATGGAGATATATCGGTGGTCCACCCCGTGGCAGGGGCGGAACCTCGATTCCCGACCGTATCTCGGGAACCGCACAGTGGACGCGTGTATTCATTCGGTCGCCCGAAGAAGTAGCAGTTTGTGGTCAAGCCCTCGGCCTATTAGTACAGGTCAGCTGCACGTGTTGCCACGCTTCCACTTCCTGCCTATCAACCCGGTGGTCTTGCCGGGGGCCTTACCTGGTTGACCCAGTGGGAGATCTCATCTTGAAGCGAGCTTCCCGCTTAGATGCTTTCAGCGGTTATCCCTGCCGAACGTAGCTAAACAGCAGTGCTCTTGGCAGAACAACTGTCACACCAGAGGTTCGTCCGTCCCGGT
>JAODND010000026.1 GCA_025465465.1 Frankiales bacterium
GGTCCGCGCAGAGCGGGAGCATCTCGCGCTCCTCTTCGCGGTTGAGCAGGTTGTAGTGGTTCTGCATGGAGACGAACCGGATCGGGCCGGTGTACTGCGCCTTGCTGAACTGCCAGGCCCACATGGAGGACGCGCCGACGTAGCGGGCCTTGCCGGCCTGCACGACGTCGTGCAGGGCCTCGAGCGTCTCCTCGATCGGCGTGTGCGGGTCCCACCGGTGGATCTGGTAGAGGTCGACGTAGTCGGTGCCGAGGCGGCGAAGGCTGTTGTCGATCTCCGCGAGGATCGCCTTGCGGGACAGGCCGCCGCCGTTGAGCCCCTTGCGCATGGGCATGAAGACCTTGGTGGCCAGCACGATCTCCTCGCGGCTGCTGGCGAGCTCCTTGATCGCCCGGCCGACGATCTCCTCGCTGCTCCCGTCGGAGTAGGCGTTGGCGGTGTCCCAGAAGGTGATCCCGAGCTCGTAGGCGCGACGCAGCAGCGGCCGGCTCGCGTCCTCGTCCAGCGTCCACTCGTGGTTGCCGCGCGCGGGGGAGCCGAAGCTCATGCAACCGAGACAGATCCGGCTGACCCGGAGCCCTGTTCGTCCTAGTCGGGTGTGGTTCACACCGCCATCCTGGCCCGAGCGGCTGCAGAATGGCGAGTCGAGGTCCGCCGACCCACAGCAACCCCGTCGTCGCGGCAGGGATCGCGTCCGGTGCGTCGAAGCTCGTGACATGCGCCGCCTCGCCCTTGTCGGTCTCGTCGCCGCTGCCGTGCTGGCTCCGCCTGCGCAGGCCGCGCCCGGTCAGCTGCCCTCGAGCGCCTCCGGGGTGGCGACGCCGAACGTGCACCTGGTCTCGCACGCGTTCGACACCGGCGGCGCCGTCAGCGGCGCGTTCCTGGGCACCAAGCTCTATGTGCTGTCCGAGCCCGACCTGGTGTGGAACGAGGGCGGTGCCACCCTGAAGTCCTTGACCGGTGGTCTCGGCGTCTTCGACGTGAGCAACCCGAAGGCGCCCAAGCAGCTCGCGAAGCTCGACCTGCCGAACTACCAGAACGAGGACATCAGCGTCTCCGCGGCACGGCGGTTCGCGGTGATGAGCCAGGACAGCCAGCCCGGTGCCCCGGGCAGGGTCAACCTCGTCGACCTGCGAACCCCGGCGAAGCCCGCGGTCATCGGCTTCGTCGACCTGCCGAGCGGCGTCGGGCACACCTCGACGCTCGTCGACCACGACCGCTACCTGTGGGTTTCGGGCGGCAAGGCCGTCGTCGTGGTCGACGTGCGCGACCTCACGCACCCGCGCGTGCTGGGTTCCTTCCCGTCCCCGGCGGGCGGCTCGATCCACGACGCCGAGGTCGACCGGTTCGGTGACATCACCGTCTACGGCAGCAAGGGCGTCGCCGTGCACCGACTCGGGAGCAGCCCACTGCACCCGAGCCTCGTCGCGCGGATCACCCCCGCGGACAACGCGGCCGAGAACAACCTGATCCTGCACGGCGGCAAGCGGCTCGACCGCGACACCTGGCTCATCACCGAGGAGAGCTACGCACCCGGCTGCACCAACGACGGGCGCTTCGAGACCTGGCGGATCGACCGCAAGGCCAAGCTGCTCCGGCCCATCGGCAGCTGGAACGCACCGACCGGGTCCGATCAGCACGGGCCGCTCACGCAGAGCGAGTACTGCAGCAGCCACTGGTTCACGGTGAACAGCAACAAGGTGGTGGCAGACGGCTGGTACGGCGCAGGGGTCCGCTTCCTCGACGTGTCGGACCCGAGGCACCCGCGCCCCATCGGGGTGTGGGCCGGCGACAGCACGACGGCCTCGCAGGCGGTGTTCTTCCCCGGTCGTGACGACCTGGTCTACGTCGCCGACTACACCCGCGGGCTCGACGTGATCAGCATCGACCACGGCGGCAAGGGTGCCCGCACGGTCGTGCCCTCCGACGAGAAGCGGCAGGGCACCCCCGGGGTGCGCATCACCGTGAAGCTGCAGCCGCACCGGCACTTCCGCTGGTCGTGCCTCACCCCGGGCAAGACCTAGACGACCTGCGGCATGACCTCGGACGCGATGAGCTCGAGGGGCGCGAGCGTGCTCACGTCCTTGACGCCCCCGATGGCCATGTCGAAGCCCAGCGACTTCAGCACACCCAGCTCGTCCACCAGCTGGGCCGTCGGCTTCGACGTGTCGTAGGCGTAGTAGACGGTCTTGTCGATCTCGCCGTAGTCCCTGCCGACGGCCTCACAGTGGCCGCGCAGGACCTCCAGCTTGTGGGCCAGGTCGGGTCCTGGGAACAGGTTGCACATCTGCGCGTACTGCGCCACGAGCCGCAGCGTCTTCTTCTCGCCGCCGCCGCCGATGAGGATCGGCAGCGCCGAGAGGGGGGACGGCACGTTCAGGGTGCGCCCCAGCGTGAAGTGCTTCCCGGAGTACGGCGCGTCGGTGCCGTCGAACATCTGGCGGCAGATCTGCAGCACCTCCTCGAGCCGCTCGAAGCGCTCCGCCACGGGCGGGAACCGGAACCCCAGGCCCGTGCTCTCCTCCTCGTTCCACGCGGCGCCGATGCCCAGGACAGCGCGTCCTCCGCTGAGCACGTCGAGCGTGCTGAGCGTCTTGGCGAGCAGGGCCGGCTCGCGGTAGATCGCGCCGGTCACCAAGGTCAGCAGCTGCGCGCGTGACGTGTGGGCCGCGAGGAAGCCGAGGGTCGTGTAGGCCTCGAGCATGTCCATGTCGGGTGGCCCGACGGGTCCGATCTGGAAGAAGTGGTCCATCACGGCGATCGCGCTGAAGCCCGCGTCGTCTGCGGTGCGGGCGATGGCGGCGAGGTCCTTGCCGAGGGTCTCCTTGCCGCCGGGGAACGTGAAGTCAGGGATCTGGATACCGAGGCGCATGAGCCCATCCTCACACTGAGCCCTCCGAACCGTCCGTTCGGGGCATATCGCGCCGGCGCTGGGCTGGGGACCCTGGTCGCATGGACGAGCTGCTGGACACCTGCTCTGCCACCACGCTCGTCCCGGCGTGCGCGGAGCGCGCATGGGGGGAGCTGCGAGCCCTGCTCGACCATCTGTGGCCTGGGCAGACCGAGGTGCTCCAGGCCTGTGCGGGGCGCCAGCTCGTCCACGCGGTCCGTGACGGTGACGAGCCCGATGTGTGGCTGACGTGGGTGCTGGAGCCGCTCGGCCCGCACGCCACGCGCGTGGTGCTGCACCTCGACGAACTCGCCTGCAACGCGCCTGAGCCGGAGCTCGACGTGGTCCTGCTGGCCCTGCTCTCGAGGTGCGTGCCGATCGCCAGGTGAGGCGCCTACCCTCGCCGGATGACCGAACGGCTTGCGGCACAGCTGCTCGCAGGTCCCAAGGCGACCTCGGTCCTCCAGGTCCTCCAGCGCTGCGTCGCCGTCCAGTCCCAGGAGCTCCGGGCAGGACACCTCGGGGTCCGCGCCCGGAGCTCCGGGCTGTCGGTCGCCGACGTCGACGCCGTGCTCGCCGACCGCTCGGCCGTCGTGACCTGGGCCAACCGCGGCACGCTGCACCTGATCCGGTCCGAGGACTACCCGTGGCTGCACGCACTGACCACACCGCAGCTCGCGACAGCCAACGCCACCCGGCTGCGGCAGGAAGGTGTGACCACCGCCCAGGCCGACCGTGCCCTGCCGATCATCAAGCGCGCGCTGTCGCACGGTCCGGCGACCCGGGCCGAGATCCGGGACGCGCTCCAGAGCAAGGGAGTCCCGGTCGCGGGGCAGGCCGTCGTGCACCTGCTCCTCAAGGCGACGCTGGCCGGGATCTGCGTCCGCGGCCCGATGCTCGGCCGGGAGCAGGGGTTCGTGCTCGTCGCCGACTGGCTCGGCAAGCAGCCGCGCGTCGACCGGTCCGCGGCGCTGCGGGAGCTGGGTGCGCGCTACCTCGCCGCTCACGGGCCGTCGACAGACCGCGACCTGGCGAAGTGGGCGGGCATCGGTCTGCGGGACGCCCGGCTGGCCCTCGAAGGCCTGAGCCCGCCGTCGTACGACGCCCCGATGCCCGGGCCGGTGCTGCTCGGGCCCTGGGACGAGCTGCTGCTCGGATGGGAGTCGCGCGACGAGGTCCTGCAGGGCAACACGTCGGTGGTCACGCTGAACGGCATCTTCAAGCCGATCGCCCTGGTCCGTGGCCGCGCCGTCGCGACCTGGACGGTGTCGACAGGTGCCCTCGAGCCCTTCGCCCCCCTCAGTGCCGCAGTGACGAAGGCCCTCGAGAAGGACTATGCCGATGTGCAGCACTTCCTTGCTAGGTAGCGGCCCCGCGCACGGGAGCGCAGCGCCGCCGGGCCTGTGACAGCGGGTCCTCGACGATCTCGACGGTGCGGCCGAGCAGCATCGTCAGCCGGCTCTCGTCGTGTTCCGGCCACGTCGGCAACCCCTTCGCCGCGGGCACGCCGTCGCGGGCGAACGCCGCCCAGGCCTCCCGCATCGCCCGGCTGAGCTCCTGCGGTGAGCCGCCCACCCAGTCCGCCCAGCCCTCGCGGTCGAAGGTGCCGAAGGTGAAGGGCAGGTCGACCGCGTGGCAGGCGCCGAAGCCGACCGACTCCCACGCGAAGGAGTAGGCGAAGACAGGTCCTTCGTGGGAGTCGACGAGGTCTCCCAACGGGAGTCGCATCGTGACGTCGGTGGCGATGTCGCCCATGGCGGTCGGGCCGGCGTACGCGTCGACGACAGCGGCAACGGCGGCGCTGCCCAGGGCGCGGTGCGCCTCCGCGGACAGCAGCGGCTCGAGCAGCATCGTCAGCGTCGCGGCGTCGAGCTCCATCGCCGGCACGAACAGCCGCATCTCGTGGGCGGTGCTGCCGGCGAGCAGCGGGAGGTTGCCGGTGCGGCCGAACACCGGCTCTCCCGACGGGTGGAAGGGCATCGAGCCGACGACCGGGAGCAGCTCGGCGGCGACCTCGGCCTGGGCGGCGAGGATGTCGTCGACGGGGGAGTCCAGCGAGATGCGGGACATCATCGCGTCCGCGACCTGCTGGGCGATCTCGGGCGGCAGCGTCTGCCCCGCACCGGGCGACTGCGCGATGAGGCGGTGGAACAGGCCCGTGCCCAGGGTCGCGAGGTGGATCACCGAGCCGGCGCCCGCGGACTCGCCGAAGACCGTCACGCAGTGCGGGTCGCCGCCGAAGACGGCGATGTTGTCGCGCACCCACTCCAGCGCGAGCACCTGGTCGAGCTGGCCGCAGTTGGGGGTGACGCCCGCCGCGCCGGTGAGCCAGCCGAGCGCCCCGAGCCGGTAGTTCACGGAGACGACGACCACGCGCTGCTCGGTGGCGAGCAGCAGCCCGTCGTAGGTCGCCAGCGAGCTGCCGCCGATCTGAAACGCGCCGCCGTGCAACCACACCATCACCGGGAGGTCGACCGCGTCGTCCGGCGACCACACGTTGAGGGTCAGGCAGTCCTCGCTGGTGTCGCCGACCGTCATGCCCGGGACCAGCCCGGAGAACGGGCCCTCGAGCTGCGGTGCCGACGGTCCGAAGGAGGTCGCCTCGCGGACGCCCTCCCAGGCCGCGACCGGGGTGGGCGGCCGCCACCGGCGCTCGCCGACGGGCGGTTCCGCATAGCGGATGCCGAGGTAGCCGGTGGCCCCGGCGAGGGGGACGCCGGTGAGGTCTCCGTTGTGGGTGTGGATCATGTCCGCAACATCCCATCATTGGTATGTTGCGCACAAGGGAGGCTGAAATGTCGAAGGTCGCAGTGGTCACGGGTGCCAGCCGGGGGATCGGCAAGGGCATCGCGCTGGAGCTCGGAGCGGTCGGGATGACGGTCTACGTCACCGGGAGGACCGTCGACGGCGGCCTGCTGCCCGGCACCGTCGGGGAGACCGCGGCGCAGATCGACGAGCTCGGCGGGAAGGGGATCGCGCTCGCCGTCGACCACCACGACGACGCGCAGGTCGAGAAGGCGATCGCGCGCGTCCTCGACGAGCACGGCGCGATCGACGTCCTCGTCAACAACGTCTTCTCGGCGCCGGACCTGGCTGGCTGGCTCGGCAAGCCGTTCTGGGAGCTGCCCGTCAAGGCCTGGGACGAGGTCATCGACATCGGCTGCCGCTCGCACTACGTCGCCAGTGCGTTCGCGGCGCCCAGCATGGTCGCGGCCCAGCGCGGCCTCATCGTCAACGTGACCAGCGACGGCGCGGTGCAGTACGCCCACAACGTGCCCTACGGCGTGGGCAAGGCCGCGGTCGACAAGATGACCGCCGACATGGCCCACGAGCTGCGGCCGCACGGCGTGGCCGCTGTCTCGGTCTGGCCGGGCCTCGTCAAGACGGAGCTCGTCATGTTCGGGGCGCAGACCCGCGACGACGGGAGCCAGTACCTCGACCTCGGGGACGAGGGGGCCTTTGAGCTCAAGGACGCCGAGTCGCCGCGGTTCGTCGGCAGGGGCGTGGCGGCGCTCGCCGGCGACCCGGAGGTGCTGACCAAGACCGGCCGCGCCCTGCGCGTGGCAGACCTCGCCGATGAGTACTCCTTCACCGACATCGACGGGACCGTCCCACGCCTGCTCATCCGGAACGGTTGAGGGCTAAGGGAAGCGCTTCAGGTACGACGCCTGCACGGCACCGCCGCTGCCGTCCCCCAGTGGGTACTGCTGGGCCGTGAGCAGGTGCCGTCGGGCGGTGCGGGTGGCCCTGTCGATGTCGCCGGCGGCGATCGCCTCGATGAGCTGCTCGTGCTCCTGCAGCGCGCGCTTGCGCAGCAGCGGCTCGGGGAACCGGCCGGCCTCGCTGGCCGCCACGGACCACGACTCCTCGTGGGCAGACCAGAGCGACTCCAGTGCGCCGGCGACGAGGATCATCGTCTCGTTGCCGGAGCACTTCACGAGCTCCTCGTGAAACGTCCGGGAGGCAGGCACGGCACCTGCCTCGTCCCCGTCGTTGATTGCGTCGACGAGTGCCTGGTGCGCGGCCTCCAGCCGGGGAACGACCGCCGATCCGCGGTCCGGCCGTCCGGCGCACAGCGCCGCGCACAGCGGCTCGACATACTGCAGCGCCGCGCCCACGTCTGACAGGTGCACCGCCTTGGACTGCAGGACCAGCCCGAGCATGTAGGCCGCGGTCTCCGGCTTGGGACGGTGCACGACGGCCCCGCCGACGTTGCCGCGCAGGACCGTCACGAGTCCCTCGGTCTCGAGGATCCGGAACGCCTCACGGGCCGAGGCCTTCGACGTGCCGAACTCCGCAAGCAGGTCGTCCTGCTTGGGCAGCACGGCGCCGTCCGCGAGCTCACCGGACAGGATCCGGTCCCGCAAGACGTCGGCGAGCATCTCGGCGACCCGCGGCTGGCGGAGCTTGGCGCGCGAGCGACGCGCGGGCTTCCCGGGAGTTCCGTCCACACCGGGCATCCTACGGTTGTTGCCATCATTATGATGATGGGGCTACGTTTCGAGGCGTGTTGCCCCAGCGTTCCACCTTTGTCCAGACCCTGACCGCGACAGCAGCGCTCTGCGCGGTCACCCTCACCGTCAGCTCGTGTGGCCTGCGGGTCACCTCCTCGCTGCGCGAGACAGGCATCCGCGGCGCTACCGGCGCAGGGACCGGCTCCGCCGTCCAAGGTGGCTCGGCGGGAGGGGCGACCGGCCCGGCGAGCACGGGCACTGCCGTCGGACCGGGCGGCACCACGGGCACCGGTCCCGGCAGCGGCACGGGGACGGGGAGCGGCGGCACGACCGGGTCGCGCACGTCGACGACAGGTGTGGCCCCGAGCGCGCCACCCGGCGGCAACGGCGGGGCGACCGCCGTGGGCGTCACCGCGACCTCGATCAACTTCGGTGCGGTGACGACGCTGTCCGGCCCCGTGCCCGGGCTGTTCGCCGGTGACATCTACGGCGCCCAGGCCTACTTCGCCTACATCAACAGCCAGGGCGGCATCTACGGCCGGCAGCTGCGGCTGGAGGCGGCGGACGACCAGCTCGACTGCGGGCAGAACCGCACCCAGCACCTGGCCCAGGCCGACCACGTCTTCGGGTGGGTGAGCTCGCTGTCGCTGTACGACAACTGCGGCGCACCTGTCCTCCAGCAGCACAAGGACATGTCCGAGGTGGCCGTCACCTTCAGCACGCAGGCCGGCGGGCTCCCCAACAGCTTCAGCCTCAACCCCCTGGTGCCGGGCTACCGGCTCGGGTCGTTCCAGTACTACAAGTCGAAGTTCCCGAACGCGATCACGCACTCGGCCTCACTCGTCGGCAACATCGGCTCGGCCGTCGAGATCTTCAAGGGGATCAGGGCGGCGGCCGAGTCGATCGGCTACAAGTGGTCCTACGTGCGCAACTACTCACCCGGCGAGACCGACTTCACCGCCGACATCATCCAGATGCGCAATGCCGGGGTGCAGCTGCTCTACTTCGTCTCCGCCGACTCCCACACCATCGCGAAGGTCCTCAACGCGGCGAAGCAGCAGAACTGGAAGCCGCAGCTCATCGCGGTCGGCGCCGGTGACGCGGCCTACGACCCGAGCTTCATCCCCGAGGCCGGTGCGGCCTCCGAGGGCATCTACGCGGACCAGCCGCACGCCGCCTTCTTCAACCCGTCTGACGCCGCCATCCCCGGTGTCGGCCTCTACCAGCAGTGGATGAAGAACACCGGTGCGGCGAGGCACGAGGACCTCTACAGCGCGTGGGGCTGGGGCTCCGCCCTGCTCGCCGTCCAGGCGCTGAAAGCGGCCGGAGCGCACCTGACCCGCGCGGGCTTCCTCAAGGCCCTCGGCACGATCCACACCTTCGACGGCGGCGGCATGTTCGCCAAGGCCGACCCGGCGGGCAAGAAGCCGAACACCTGCTACATCGTGCTGCGCGTGGTCAAGGGCGCGTGGCAGCGCACCGACACGCCCGCGACGTCGTTCCGCTGCGGCGGCTACTTCTACTACAAGCCATGACCACCTTCCTGGCACTCAGCATCACGGGGCTCGTGGTCGGCTGCATCTATGCGCTGACTGCCTGCGGCCTGGTCGTGACCTACACGACGAGCGGCGTGTTCAACTTCGCCCACGGGGCCATCGGGATGGTGGCGGCGTTCACCTACTGGCAGCTGTCGGTGGGCTGGGGATGGCCGGCGCCGCTCGCCTTCCTGGCCGTGCTGCTCGTGCTCGCGCCGTTGCTCGGCGCGGTGGTCGAGCGGGTGCTGATCCGCCCGCTGTACGGAGCTCCGATCGGGGTCACCCTCGTGGCCACCCTCGGCCTGCTCGTGACGCTGCTGGGTGTCGGGTTCCTGGTGTGGCCGCCCGACACGACCCGGGTGCTCCCGAAGTTCTTCGAAGGGCACACGGTCACGGTCTTCTCCCTGGTCGTCGACTACAACCAGCTGCTCGTGATCGTGACGTCGGTCGTCGTGGCCGTGGGTCTGCGGCTGTTCTTCAGCCGCACCCGACTGGGCATCGCGATGCGCGCTGTGGTCGACGACCCTGAGCTCGCTGCCCTCGCGGGCACCAAGCCTGAGCGGGTGTCGCAGCTGTCCTGGGCGATGGGTGCCAGCCTCGCCGCCCTCGCAGGCGTGCTGCTGGCACCGCTGCAGACCCTCAACGTCACCGAGCTCACGCTGCTCGTCATCAACGGCTATGCCGCCGCCATGGCCGGCCGGCTCCGCAACCTCCCTGCCACCGTGGCCGGCGCGCTGGTCATCGGCGTGTCGAGCAGCCTCGTGCTCGGCTACGCCGGCCCGCAGGTCGTCAACTACGTCCGGCCCGCGATCCCCATGATCTTGCTGTTCATCGCCGTGCTGTTCCTCAAGCAGGAACGGCTGCGGGCCGGCTCGCTCGCCGGGCTCCGGATGCCCCGGACGACGGGGCTGCGCCAGTCCGTCGGGGTCGGGGTCGTCTTCGTCGTGGTCGCCGGCTTCGTCTCGGGACAGCTGTCGCCGGCGCACCTGGCGATCGGCAGCCAGGGCCTCGTGCTGGCGTTCGTGATGCTCAGCCTCGTGCTGCTGTCGGGCTACGGCGGCCAGGTGTCGCTGTGCCAGCTGACGTTTGCCGGGCTCGGTGCCTATGCGATGGGCAAGACCGGCGGGGGAGCCCTCGGACTGCTCGCGGCCATCGCCCTGCCCGCGGCCGCCGGTGCCCTCGTGGCTCTCACCGTCGTGCGGCTGCGCGGGCTGTTCCTCGCCCTCGCGACGCTCGCGTTCGCCCAGGCGATGGACCAGATCTTCTTCAACCACGCCCTCGGGTACGGCGGGACGCTGGCGATCCCCAGACCCCGGCTGCCCTTCGTCGACACCGCCGACGACCAGGTCTACTTCGTCTTGCTGGCCGTGGTGCTCGCCCTCGGTTCGGTGGGTCTGCTCGTGCTGCGCCGACGTGCCTTCGGGCGGCGGCTCATCGCCCTCAACGACAGCCCCGCAGCCAGCGCGACGATGGGCGTCAGCCCGGTGCGGACCCGGCTCGTGGTGTTCACGGTCTCCTCGGCCGTCGCAGGGCTCGGCGGTGCGCTGCTCGGGGGGTTGCACGGGTCGGTCAGTCCCAATGACTTCCTGCTCCTCAACTCCTGCGTGCTGCTGCTGCTCGCCACCCTCGGCGGGCTCTACACCCCGACAGGTGCGTTCCTGGCGGCGATGTCGTACGCGTTGTTCCCCGAGCTCCAGAAGCTGGTCCCCGAGCTCGGACAGGTGCAGTTCCTCCTCACCGGTCTCGGTGTGCTGGCATTGGGCCGCAACCGCTATGGCGTCGGTGGTCAGCTCGCCGACGCGGGCGAGAAGCTGAGGGCGCTGCGCCTGCAGCGGGTGGGGGTGGCTCGTGCTGCGGGTTGAGGACGTGGAGGTGCGCTTCGGCGGCGTGCAGGCCTTGAAGGGTGTGTCGCTGGAGGTGCCGGACGGCGCGCTGGTCGGGCTGATCGGCCCCAACGGCGCCGGCAAGACGACGCTGTTCAACGTGATCACAGGGTTGGAGAAGCCGTTCCGCGGACGCGTGCTGATGGGTGACCAGGACGTGACCTCGCTGCCGCCGCACCAGCGTGCGCGGCGTGGGCTCGGCAGGACCTTCCAGCGGATCGAGGTGTTCTCCTCGCTGACCGTGCACGAGAACGTGCTCGCCGCTGCCGAGGCGCGTCGCAGCTGGGGCAGGGACGAGCCCGAGCCGGCGCGCTCCGCGAGCGAGCTGCTCGAGCGGGTGGGCCTCGGCGACGTCGAGCGCGAGCGCGTCGACAAGCTGCCGACCGGGCTGCTGCGGCTGGTCGAGGTGGCGCGTGCTCTCGCCTCGCGGCCCCGGCTGCTGCTGCTCGACGAGCCCGGGTCAGGGCTCAGCACGCACGAGTCGGAGGCGCTCGGCGACCTCCTCGTGGACCTGGTGCGGGACGGCAGGTCGATCCTGCTGGTCGAGCACGACGTGGAGCTGGTCATGCGGGTCTGCCAGCAGATCCACGTGCTCGACTTCGGCTCGATCATCGCGACCGGCACCCCGGACCAGGTGCAGCGCGATCCCGTCGTACAGGCTGCCTATCTCGGGACGTCGGCAGCATGAACGCCCTGGAGCTCATCGGACTGCGGGCGGGATACGGCAGCATCGAGGTGCTGCACGGGGTCAGCCTCGTGGTGCCGGCCGCCACCGTGGTGGCGCTGCTCGGGCCCAACGGCGCGGGCAAGTCGACGCTGCTGAAGGTGGCGAGTGGCACGATCGCCACCACCGACGGCTGCCTGCACGTCGGCGGTGTGCACGTGAACGGCGCCGACGCGGCGGCTCTCGCACAGGCCGGCGTCTGCCGGATCCCTGAGGGGCGCGGCATCTTCCCCAACCTCACCGTCGCCGAGAACCTGCGGATGTGGACCGGTGTCGGGGACCTCCGGCCCGCCGAGGTCGCGGAGCGGACCTTCGGGCGGTTCCCCCGGCTGGGCGAGCGGCGCGCGCAGCTGGCCGGGACCTTGTCCGGAGGCGAGCAGCAGATGCTCGCCATGTCGCGGTCCCTCGTCGTCGACCCCGCCGTGCTGCTGCTCGACGAGATCTCGATGGGCCTGGCCCCGATCATCGTCGCCGAGCTCTATGAGCTGGTCGGAACCCTTGCGCAGCAAGGGATCGCGATCCTGCTCGTCGAGCAGTTCGCGCAGACCGCGCTGGCCGTCGCCGACTCCGCGGTGATCCTGTCCCAGGGGCGGGTCACCCGCACCGGCACGCCCGCGGAGGTCGAGGAACACCTCGCCGCGGCCTATCTCGGAGGTGCGGCATGAGACGGGTCCTGCTCCTCACCGGAGCTGTCGGCTGCTTCGTGTCCGCCGGCTTCCTCGCGCCCGCGCACGCATCGGACAGCCCGGGCAGCGGCTTCTTCGGCTATACCCTGACGGCGCAGTCGCAGGCACTGCAGATGACCGAGGACGAGCCCAGCGCCAACTCCCATCCCGAGGCCGAGGCCGATCTCCCGCAGAGCCAGGTCAGCCTCACCAGCGGACCCGTCGGCTATGCGCTGTCGTCGGTCGCGTGGCCCGGGGCGCTGCTCGGCAACGCCGGATCGCTGATCCTTCTCGTGCAGCCAGGCGCTCCCTCGCAGGTGCGCTCGCTCAACGACCCCGTGCGGGCTGAGGCCCGCACCGGCAGCGCCTCGCACTCCTCGACGAACGACTCGGTGCCGGGCGCCCACATGGCCGCCGATGCCTCCGGTGCCCGGACGACCGCTGACGCGCGGCTCGACGGTGGCGCCGCCGGCGTCCTCGTCGGCTTCGGGCGGACCTCCAGCGCCAGCACCGCGGTGCTGGGCCGGCAGACCGGCAGCGTGACGGCTGACAGCACCGCCAAGGACGTCAGCCTCGCGAGCGGCGTCGTCAAGATCGGCTCGGTCGTGTCGCACGCCGAGGCCGTGACCGACGGCCTGACCGCCACGGGCAAGGGGAAGACGACGGTCAGCGGCATGACGGTCGCCGGCGTCCCGGTCGTCGTCGACGACCACGGCGTCACGGTCTCGACGCAGCACGGCGCGGTCCCGCCGGCGGCCGTCGCGACGGTCAACTCGGCGCTGCACGCCCTCGGCATGACGATCGCCCTCAGCACTCCGACGCAGACGCGCGACGCCGGGACGATCAGCTACGACGCGGGGTCGCTGACGATGGTCTGGAAGCCACCGGGCTCGGTGAACGTCTTCACCGCCAGCCTCGGTGGTTCCCGCGTGCTCAGCGGTGCCAGCCGGTCGTCGCTGCTGCCGCTGCCTCTGCCCGCCGGGCTGCCTCCGATCGTGGCCGGCGCACCGCCGGTGGTCACGCAGCCGGGCCAGGCGCCTGTCGGCCTCGGGCCCGTGCCCTCGAGCTCCGCCGCCCCCGGACCCGTGCTCAGCTCGCCTGGCCCGGGGACCGAGGCGCTCCAGCCGGTCGCCTCCGGCACCACCGCTCCTACGTGGTCGGTGCTGCTCGTCGCCCTCGGAGCCGCCCTGCTCCTCGGCGGGATGTGGCGCGCGCCCGGCCTCGTCCTCGTCGAACCCCGACCCGTCCGCTGCCCCCTTGAGGAGGACGCATGACCGAGCTGTCAGCCGACATGGCCGGGAGATACCAGCACCTCACCGAACGAGCCACGAGGCTGCGCGGGAAGACCTCGACCGACCGGTCCAAGGCGCTGTTCCTCGTCGGGGGCGCGTCGGTCTCCCTCGGCCTCGCGCTGGTGCTGCTCGGATACCTCGGTGCCTCGCACACGATCTATGTCTTCGAGCAGATCCCCTACCTCATCAGCGGTGGCATCCTGGGCGGCTGCCTCGTCATCGCCGGTGGGTTCTGCTACTTCGCCTTCTGGCTGACCCGGCTGCACGCCGAGATGGCCGGCACCCGCGCGTCCAACGAACGCATCGAGCAGCTGCTCACGACCCTTCTGGAGAAGTCATGACCGCTGTGGAAGAGGTCCGCGCCGGCGGACGCGACGTCTGGTCGCCGGCCATCACCCCGGGCATCGGGGTCGAGCTCACCCCGCAGCAGCAGCTCGCCTGCTCGTTCCGGGTCCTGGCCCGCACCGGCTTCAGCGAGAACATCGCCGGCCACATCACGTGGGCCCCCACCGACGACGGCTCGATGTGGGTGAACCCGTGGGGACTCTGGTGGGAGGAGGTGAAGGCCTCCGACCTGTGCCGGGTCGACGCCGGCGGTCGCGTGCTGGAGGGCAAGTGGGACGTCACGCCGGCGATCCACATCCACACCGAGCTGCACCGTCGCCGCCCCGACGCCCGCGTCGTCGTGCACAACCACCCCTACCACGTGAGCGTCCTCGCCGGTGCCGGCATCCTGCCCGAGCTGGTGCACCAGACCGGCTCGTTGTTCGACGGCGACCTGCACCTCGTGGAGGAATACAGCGGCGAGGTCGACACCGCCGAGCTCGCGGTCCGGCTGGCGGAGCAGATCGGCGACTACTCCACCACGATCCTCGCCAGTCACGGCGTGATCGTGACGGCACCCACCATCGAGGAGGCGACCTACAAGGCCGCCTCGATCGACCGGGTGTGCCGACTCGCCTACGACCTGCTCGCCATCGGCCGCGACCCGCTGCCGATCGGCCGCGGCATCAAGGTCGGCATGAAGAAGTCCCTGCTCGAGCGCGGCACCGAGGTCTACTGGAACGGCGCCGTGCGTTCCCTGCTCCGCACCGACCCGGAGGTTCTCACCTGATGGCCGACCTCGACGAGCTCGTCAACAACGGCAGCAGCTTCACGACAGCGGTGAAGGGCAAGGTCACGCTGCTCCCCGACCCGCCGCGGGCCAAGCGCGACTACCTGTTCATCAGCGTCGACGACCACATCGTCGAGCCCCCGCACACCTTTGAGGGGCGGATGCCGGCGAAGTTCGCCGAGCAGCAGCCGCGCGTCATCGAGAAGGACGGTGCACACCTCTGGACCTACGACGGCCAGCTGTTCCCCAACGTCGGCTTCAACGCCGTGGTGGGCCGGCCCGTCGACGAGTGGGGCTTCGACCCCACCCGGTTCGAGGACATGCGGCAGGGCTCGTGGGACATCCACCACCGGGTCCGGGACATGGACCTCTCCGGTGTCTACGCGTCGCTGAGCTTCCCGTCGTTCCTGCCGGGGTTCGGTGGTCAGCGGCTGCAGCTCTCGACGAAGGACCCCGAGCTGGCGCTGGCAGCAGTACGAGCCTGGAACGACTGGCACCTCGAGGAGTGGCACGGCTCCTACCCGGACCGCATCATCCCGTGCCAGATCCCCTACATGCTCGACCCCGCCGTGGGTGCCGAGGAGGTCTACCGCAACGCCGAGCGCGGCTTCAAGGCGATGACCTTCACCGAGGCGCCGCACATGCTGGGCCTGCCGTCGCTGCACACCGGCCACTGGGACCCCATCATGCGCGCGTGCGCCGAGACCGGCACCACCGTCAACCTGCACATCGGCTCCTCCGGCACGTCGCCGTCGACGTCGCCCGACGCCCCGTCCGACGTCGTGGGCGTGCTGTTCTTCGCCTACGCCATGTATGCCGCCGTCGACTGGCTCTACTCCAAGATCCCCGTGCGCTTCCCCGACATCAAGATCGCCCTGTCGGAGGGTGGGATCGGGTGGGTGCCGGCGCTGCTGGACCGGCTGGACCACATGCAGACCTACCAGTCGATGTACGGCACGTGGGACGGGATCACCGACGTCATGCCCGCCGACGTGCTCAAGCGCAACTTCTGGTTCTGCGCCGTCGAGGACCCGACTGCCTTCGCTCTGCGCGACCGCATCGGCGTCGAGCACATCCTGCTCGAGGAGGACTACCCGCACTGCGACTCGCTGTGGCCGCGCACCCAGTCGGTCATCGCCGAGTCGCTCAGAGGGCTGCCCGCCGAGGACGTCCGCAAGATCACCTGGGAGAACGCCTCGAAGCTCTACAACCACCCGGTGCCGCAGTCCGTGATCGACAACCCCGAGAGCTTCAGTGCCGGCGTCGCTGTCTGACCTGGTCCGAAGCCTCCCGCGGGAGGGCACGGCCTACGTCACGCCGACCCGGCGCACGACCTGGGGCGAGCTCGATGCCATGGCCGACGCGGTGGCCGTCTCCCTGCGTGACCTCGAGCCGGGGGAGCGGGTCGGGGTCCGGCTGCCCGACGACGAGACCGTGCACGCGGCCTTCCTCGGCACCGAGCGGGCCGGCGTCATCGGGGTCGGCATCGGCGCCCGCGCCGGTGAGGCCGAGGTCGCGCACCTGCTCCGCCGCACCGGCGCTCGCCGGGTGCTCACCTCGCTCCCGAGCGCACCTGGGTCGCCTGACCCAGCGCGTGCACTCGGGCGGGAGGACCTCTGGCTGCTCAACAGCACCTCCGGCACGACCGGGATGCCGAAGGTCGTGACGCAGACCATGGACCGCTGGATCCGGTTCGTGGGGCACGCGGTCGACTGCGGCGACCTCGGGGCCGACGAGCGGCTCATGTCGGTGATCCCGGCGCCGTTCGGCTTCGGGCTCTGGACCTCCCACGTCGCACCCATCGTCCTGGGGGCGCCGTGCGTGGTGCTGCCGCGGTTCGACGTGCCGACGATGGCGCGCATGATCGCCGAGGAGCGGGTCACCGTGCTGTGCTGCGTCAGCACCCAGTTCCGGATGCTGCTCAACCACCCCGCGTCCACCGACCACGACCTGTCGTCGCTGAAGGTGATGTTCACCGGTGGCGAGATGATCCCGCCGGACCGGGCCCGCGAGTTCGAGGACCGCACGGGCGCGGTCGTCCTGTCGTTCTTCGG
The DNA here is from genome assembly GCA_025465465.1 of Frankiales bacterium. Classification (GTDB taxonomy): domain Bacteria; phylum Actinomycetota; class Actinomycetes; order Mycobacteriales; family SCTD01; genus RYN-111. Next base: position 16,612 of record JAODND010000026.1, read on the forward strand.
CTCCAACGAGACAGGCGCGCTGACGGCGACCCGTCATGACGATCCCCGTGACAAGCGCCTCACCACGGTCGGTCGGGTGCTCCCGTCGATGGAGGTGCGGTTGTACGACGAGACGGGTGCGGTCACCAGTGGCACCGGCATCCCCGCGGGCCGCGGCCCGCTGCTGTGCCAGGGCTACTGGGACGACGAGGCCGCCAACGAGCTGCTCTACGCGCCGGACGGCTTCATGCTCATGGGCGACCTGGTCAGCATCGACGAGGACGGCTGGATGACGGTCGTCGGGCGGACGAGCGACATCATCATCCGCGGCGGCAAGAACATCAGTGCCGTCGCCGTGGAGAACGCCGTCGACAGCCACCCGTCGGTGGACGCGGTCGGGATCGTGCCGGTCAGCGACGAGGTCTTCGGGGAGCGGGTGTGCGCCGTCGTGACGCTCGTACCTGGCACGACGCTCACTCTCGAGGAGCTGATCGCGCACCTCGACGGTGCGGGGCTCGGCAAGGAGAGCTGGCCCGAGCACCTGCTGGTCCTCGACGAGCTGCCACGCTCGTCGGGCGGAAAGCTGGCAAAGCGCGCGCTGCGCGACCTCGCCGAGCGGCATTTCCGCCCGCCCCATCCCTAGTGGGAGGGGTCACTCGACCTTTTGGAACTGGGCGACCGCGACGACGAAGAGCGTCAGGCCGATCGTGGCGACGAGGAGCAGCTGCACGGCGGTCGGCACCGACCACCCGAACCACGTGATCGCAGGGTTCAGCTGCGCGCGGACACTGTCGGGCAGCGTGAGGCGGTCGAACACCGCGGTGCGGATCGGGTGCACGGCGTAGGTCAGCGGGTTGAGCCGGACGACGATGCCCAGCCAGGTGGGCAGGTTGGACAGCGGGTAGAGCGCCCCCGACAGGAACGACAGCGGCAGCAGGAACACCTGCATGAGACCCATCACCGTCTGCACCTGCGTGATGCGGGAGACGATCGCGAGCCCCAGCGACGTGAGGGTGAACGACAGCAGGAAGACCTCGGCGAGCAGCTGGACGGCGAGCCCGGGTGTCAGCGGGACGTTGACGAAGAACCCCAGGAGCAGCACGAGCACCCCCTGCAGCGTCGCGATCGTCGCGCCCGACAGCGCTTTGCCGAGGATGATCGAGCTCCGGCGCACCGGCGCGACGAGCATCTCGCGCAGGAAGCCGAACTCGCGGTCCCACACGATCGACATGGCGCTGAACATCGCGGTGAACAGCGTCGAGGTCGCGAGGATGCCGGGGTACATGAACGTCCGCAGGTCGATCGGACCGGTGCTGCCCTTGGTCAGCGAGCTCAGCCCCGAGCCGAGGACGAACAGGAACAGCAGCGGCTGCACCAGGGCGGAGACGAAGCGGGTGCGGTCCTGGTAGGTGCGGATCAGATCACGCTGCATCACGATCTTGACGGCCCGCAGGTCGAGGGTGATGGAGCGCCGGGGGATGGCGACGGCAGCGATGGTGGTCATCGGTGCCCCCGCCCCGCCGCCATGAACGGGGGCAGCTGTGGCCCGGCGCTCTCGGTGTCGCGGATGGTCCGCCCGGTGTAGGACAGGAACACGTCGTCGAGCGACGGCCGGCTGATGCTGACGTTGGTGATGGGGACCCCCAGGCTCTCGAACAGCTGCGGCACGTAGGCCTCGCCGTCCTCGACGTTGATGACGACGCCCTCGGACGTCCGGATCGCACCGGGCAGCCGGACGAGAGCCTCGTCGTCGTCGTCGGTGCGGATGGTGACGCGGTCGGTGCCCACGCTGGCCTTGAGCGCCGCCGGCGTGTCGAGGGCGACCAGCTTGCCCTCGTCCATGATGGCGATCCGGTCGCAGTGCTCGGCCTCGTCCATGTAGTGCGTGGTGAGGAAGATGGTGATGTCCTCCTCCTTGCGCAGCCGCTCGATGTAGTCCCAGATGGAGGCGCGGGTCTGCGGGTCCAGCCCCACCGTCGGCTCGTCGAGAAACAGCACGCGCGGCGAGTGCATCAGCCCGCGGGCGATCTCGAGCCGGCGCTTCATGCCGCCGGAGAAGGTCAGCACCTTCGACGCCCGGCGCTCCCAGAGCCCCACCATCTCGAGGACCTGCTGGAGGCGCGGCTGCACCGACTCCCGGGGCATGCCGTAGAGCTCCGCGTGGAAGCGCAGGTTCATCTCGGCCGACAGGTAGGTGTCGAGCGTCGTGTCCTGGAACACGAGCCCGATGTGCCGGCGCACGTCGTCGCGCTGCCCCTGCACGTCGAAGCCGGCGACGGAGGCGCTGCCGCCCGTGGCCTTCGCGAGGGTGCAGAGGATCTTGATGGTCGTCGACTTGCCAGCCCCGTTGGGACCGAGGAAGCCAAACGTCTCGCCGGTCCGCACGTCGAAGTCGACGCCGCGGACCGCCTCCACCGCGCCGTAGGACTTCGTGAGGCCACGCACCTCGACCGCATTCATGCGCTCTCCAAACCGTTGGTCTTTTCAATCATAGGGGAAGCGTACTACTCTCGACAACGTGGAGATGTACCTCGGGCGGCTGGCCCTCGCGTACCGCTCGGCGATGCGCGCGCGGTTCGAGGAGCACGGCGAGTTGTCCGACTGGGGCTTGCGACCACCCTCGATCGGCGCGCTCCGGATCGTCGCCCGTTCGGCCCCTGTGTCGCAGCGCGAGGTGTCGGAGCGGCTGGGCGTGCACCCCTCCGAGATCGTCAAGGTGGTGGATCAGCTCGAGTCCTACGGGTTCGTCAGCCGGGTGCGTGCCGAGGGCGACCGGCGCCGCTACGACCTCACGATCACCCCGAAGGGGCGCAAGGTCCTGCAGCGGTTCAGCGAGGTGTCGCGCGAGGTCGACGAGGAGTTCTACGGCGCGCTGACGGTCCGTGAGCAACAGCAGCTCGAGAAGCTGCTGGCGAAGCTGGTCGACCACCACTTCGCCTGACCGCTAGTGCCCGAGGGACCTCCAGAACAGCGCGGCCGACCGTGAGGGCCGGCCCGTGCGAGCTTCCACCCGGTCCGCCCGGCGCATCAGCAAGGTGACGGCGTTGACCCCGATCCAGCGCAGCGGCTCCGGCTCCCATCGTTGGGTACGCCGCCGCACCCAGGGCAACCGCACGAGCTCGCTGTTCACGCCGGTGATCAGGTGCGCCAGGGTCCGGCCGGCCAGGTTGGCCGTCGCGACCCCGTCGCCGACGTAGCCACCGGCCCAGGCCGCGCCGGTCGTCCGGTCGAAGCCGACGCTCGGGAACCAGTCGCGCGGCACCCCGAGGTTGCCGCCCCACCGGTGCGTGACAGGCACCCCGTCGAGGACGGGGAAGAGCTCGGTCAGCGTGCGCGCGAGCGCCTCGTGGACCCGGGGCACCTGCTCGTACGAGGGACGCACGCGCGACCCGAAGTGGTAGGGCGCCCCTCGGCCGCCGAAGGCCAGCCGTCCGTCGGCGGTGCGCTGCCCGTAGACGGTGAGGTGGCGTTCGTCGGTGAAGGTCGCGCGGTCCGCGAGTCCGATCTGGTCCCACACGTCCTGGGGGAGCGGCGCTGTGGCAAGCATCAGCGAATAGACCGGCGCCAGGTCGCGACGGTGCCCGGGCAGCTGGGCGGTGTAGCCCTCCGTCGCCGGCAGCACCACCTCGGCCGTGACGGTGCCGTGCTCGGTGACGACCTTGCCGGGCTCGAGGCGCACTGCCTCGGTCTGCTCGTGGATCACGACGCCCGCGTCCTCGCACGCGACCGCGAGCCCGCGGGCGAGCTTGGCCGGGTGCAGCGCCGCGCAGTGCTCGGTGGTGACGGCCCCGAGCACCCGCGACGCGGCGAGCCGCGGCTGGACGGCCGCCGCGTCGACGAGGTCGAGTGTGTCCGGCCCGAAGCCCCAGCCGCGGGCCTCGGCCACCTGCTCGCGGGCCCGGGCCAGCTGCGCCGGCGAGCGCACCAGCGCGATCGAGCCGCCCTTGGCGAAGTCGCACGGGATGCCGCTGCGACCCACTTCGTCGACGCTGTCCTCGAGGGCGCGCTGCATGGCCAGGACACCCTCCCGACCGGCGTCCCGGGAGATCCGGTGCCAGGAGGTGGGGAACAGCGCCGAGCACCAGCCCCCGTTGCGGCCGGAGGCGCCGGCGCCGGCGACGTCCCGCTCCACGACGACGACGCGCAGCGCCGGGTCCAGGCGCTTGAGGTGCAGGGCCGTCCACAGCCCGGTGTAGCCGGCACCGACGACGCACACGTCGGCCTGGGTGTCACCGGGCAGCGCAGGTCGGGGCGCAGCAGCGGGGAGCTGCTCCTGCCAGAGGATCACGTCAGCGCGGTCCGCATCGCCGCGGGAATCGCGTCGAGGTCGTCGTCGCCGATGACCAGTGGCGGGCAGATCGCGAGGGTGCTCGGGGCGATGGGCCGCACGATGACCCCGAGTGCGAGCATCCGGTCGCGGACGGCGACCGGCTCCTCGACGCTGACCCCCCAGAGCGCGCCGACACCCCGCACGGCGGTGACGAGACCGTCGGCCTCCAGCGCACGCAGCTGCGGCTCGAGCCGTTCGCCGATCTGGGTGGCGCGGTCGACGAGCCCCTCCTGCTCCGTCAGGTCGAGGCAGGCGAGGGCGGCCGCGGCGGCGGCGCTGTGCCCGGAGTAGGTGTAGCCGTGTCGCAGCACGAACGACGGGTCCGCGGCGAGCGGCTCATGGACGCTGGGCGCGATCAGCGCGCCGCCGAGCGGCACGTATCCGCTGGTGACGCCCTTCGCAAAGGTGGTGATGTCGGCGGCGATGCCGAAGTGCTCCCCGGCGAACAGCGAGCCGAGCCGGCCGAACCCGCAGATGACCTCGTCGAGGACGAGGTGCGCGCCGTGCTCGTCGCAGAGCGCGCGCAGACCCTTCAGGTAGCCCTCCACGGGCGGCCACACGCCACCCGCGCCGACGACAGGCTCCGCGAAGACGGCGGCCACCCGACCGCCCTCGAGGTGCGTGCGCACGGCGTCGAGGTCGTCCTTGTGCACCTGCTCGACGTCGCCCACCCCGGGGCCGAAGTCCTTGCGGTTCAGCGGCAGCCCGGTCAGCGACATGGCCCCGTAGGAGACCCCGTGGTAGCTCGGGAACCGGCTGATGGCGAGGGTGCGGTGCGGGTTCCCGGACTGCGCGTGCGCGATCCGGGACAGCTTGAGGGCGGTGTCGACCGCCTCGGACCCACCGCTGGTCAGGAACACCCGGCTGTCGGGCACGGGCGCCAGCGCCACCAGCCGTTCGGCGAGTGCGTCGGTCGTCGGGGTCGTGAAGCGCTCGAAGCAGTGGTAGGTCTCCAGCTCCCGCAGCTGCCGCGCGACGGCGTCGACGACCTCGCCACGCCCGTGCCCGACGTTGCAGTACCAGAGCGACGCGAGGCCGTCGACGTACCGCTTGCCGGTGCTGTCCCAGACGACGGCCCCCTCGCCGCGGACGATCGAGACGAAGTCGGTCGCGGCCGGCCGGGCGAAGGGATGCAGCAGCGCCGGCGTCGCCCGGCTCACGGCGTGCCGTAGGTGTAGGTCTGCTTGTGGACCCTGAGATACATGGAGGTCTCCGTCTCGCGCACGCCGGGCACGGTCCTGATGTGGTCGTTGATGACGGACAGCAGGTGCTCGTTGTCACGGCACACGAGCTCGAGCTGGATGTCGAAGCGGCCGGTGGTCAGCACGCAGTAGTCGACCTCCTCGAGTGCGCTGAGGGCGTCCGCGACCGACCGGGAGTCACCGTCGACGGTGACGCCGACCCCTGCCATGACGCCGAACCCGAGCGTGAGCGGGTCGGCGACTGCCACGATCTGCAGCGCACCGGTGTCGAGCAGCGCACGGACCCGCTGCCGGACCGCCGCTTCCGACAGGCCGACCGCGCCGGCGATGGCGGTGTAGGAGCGGCGGCCGTCCTCCTGCAGCTCGCGCAGGATCGCCAGGCCGGTCGCGTCCAGAGTGACAGGCTGCATGCGGCGCATCGTCCCCCTCGCGCTGGCACGGATCAAGTGTTGTGGGCAGGTTTCTACGACGGAAACCCTTGTCATGGGCGCCAAAATCTGCGAGAACCGTGTCACCTGTTCTGAGTCGAGGGAGTGCACGTGGCGGTGGCCGAGGTGGACGAGCCGGACAAGGGGCTCAAGTCGGGTGCGATCGGCCTGCTGTCGAGCGTCGTGATCGGGGTGTCCTCGACCGCTCCCGGCTACAGCCTCGCGGCGACCCTCGGGTTCGTGGCCACGGCGGTCGGGCTGCAGTCGCCGGCCGTGATGCTGCTCGCGTTCATCCCGATGTTCTGCATCGCCTACGCCTACCGCGAGCTCAATGCCATCGACCCGGACTGCGGCACCACCTTCACGTGGGCCGCGCGCACCTTCGGACCCCGGACGGGCTGGATGGGTGGCTGGGGCATCATCGTCGCGGACATCGTCGTGATGGCGAACCTCGCGCAGATCGCCGGTCAGTACGGCTTCCTGCTGTTCGGCGCGGACGGCCTGGCCAGCAGCACCTTCTGGACGACCTTCGTCGGGTGTCTGTGGATCGCGGCGCTGACCTATGTCTGCTATCGCGGCATCGAGCTCTCGGCCCGCTTCCAGTTCCTGATGCTGGCCGTCGAGGTGGCGACGCTGACCTTGTTCGCCGTCGTCGCGCTGGTCAAGGTCTACAGCGGCGACGCCCCGAAGGGCTCGGTGCACCCGTCCCTGGACTGGCTCAACCCGTTCGCGATCAACTCCTTCTCGGCGCTGTCGACAGGTGTGCTGCTGGCCGTCTTCATCTACTGGGGCTGGGACACGGCGGTGGCCTGCAACGAGGAGACCTCCGACCCGAAGCGGACACCTGGCCGGGCCGCCGTGATCGCGACTCTCGCGCTGCTGGCCATCTACCTCGTGGTGTCGGTCGCCTGCATCGCGTTCGGCGGCATCGACTCGATCAAGGACCAGGGCGACGTGCTCGCCGTCATCGGCAACCAGGTGCTCGGCACGACCCTCGGCAAGCTCGTCATCATCGCGGTGCTCACGTCCGCCGCGGCGTCGACGCAGACGACGATCCTGCCGACGGCCCGGACCACGCTGTCGATGGCGGCGCACCGGGCCATCCCCAACTCCTTCGCGCGCATGAACCCGCGGTTCCAGACGCCGACCACCTCGACGATCGCGATGGGCGTCGCCTCGATCGCCTTCTACGTCGGCCTGGTCCTGGTCAGCGGGAACGTGCTTGCCGACTCCATCCTGTCGCTCGGCCTGCTCATCGCCTTCTACTACGCCCTCACCGGATATGCCTGCGTGTGGCAGTTCCGTCGTGAGCTGGGGAGGAGCTTCAAGGACGCCTGGGTGAAGGGGGTGCTGCCCGGGGTCGGGGCGCTGATCCTCACCGCCGCGTTCATCAAGAGCGCGAAGGACATGTTCGCCAGCGACTACGGGTCGACGTCGTTCCACGGTGTCGGTGGCGTCTTCCTCCTCGGCATCGGCTCGCTGGTGCTGGGCGTCCTCGTGATGGTCGGTTACGAGCTCAAGGCCCCCGAGTTCTTCCGCACCGGCCCGCGCAACGACCTGCCCGAGACCCAGCCCCAGCCCATCACCCAGACCCTGTAGGAGTCCTGACATGAGCCCCACCCCGTGGCGGCGCCTCGATGACGCGGCGCTGTCCGACTCTGCACGTGACCACCTCTGGATGCACTTCACCCGGCACTCGACGTTCGAGGAGGGCAGCGCCGTCCCGATCATGGTCAAGGGCGACGGGCCCTGGCTCTGGGACAGCAACGGGCGCAAGTACCTCGACGGCCTCAGCGGCCTGTTCGTCGTCCAGGCCGGCCACGGGCGCGCCGAGCTCGCGGCCGCGGCGGCCAAGCAGGCCTCCGAGCTGGCCTTCTTCCCGCTGTGGTCCTACGCGCACCCCGAGGCGATCCAGCTGGCCGAGCGGCTCGCGTCGCTGACACCGGGGGACCTCAACCGGGTGTTCTTCACGACGGGTGGCGGTGAGGCTGTCGAGACGGCCTGGAAGCTGGCCAAGAACTACTTCAAGCTCACCGGCAGACCCATGAAGCACAAGGTGATCAGCCGCTCGATCGCCTACCACGGCACGCCGCAGGGGGCACTGTCGATCACGGGCATCCCCGAGGCCAAGATGTACTTCGAGCCGCTCGTACCCGGGGCGCACAAGGCGGCGAACACCAACTTCTACCGGGCTCCCGAGCACGGCGACGACCTCGAGGCCTTCGGCCGCTGGGCAGCCGACCAGATCGAGATCGCCATCGAGATGGAGGGCCCCGACACCGTCGCGGCCGTCTTCGTCGAGCCGGTCCAGAACTCCGGAGGCTGCTTCCCGCCACCGCCTGGGTACTTCCAGCGGTTGCGCGAGATCTGCGACCGTCACGACGTGCTGCTGGTCTCCGACGAGGTGATCTGTGCCTTCGGCCGGCTCGGCACGATGTTCGGCTGCGAGAAGTACGGCTACGTGCCGGACATCATCACGTGCGCCAAGGGCCTCACCTCGGGCTACTCCCCGATCGGGGCGATGATCGCCAGCGAGCGCCTCATGGAGCCGTTCCGCAGCGGCACGCAGTACTTCGCCCACGGCTACACGTTCGGCGGGCACCCGGTGTCGTCGGCGGTGGCGATGGAGAACCTCGACGTGTTCGACCGCGAGGACCTGCTCGGCAACGTGCTGGCCAACGAGAAGGCGTTCCGGACGACGCTCGAGAAGCTGCACGACCTGCCGATCGTCGGTGACGTCCGAGGCGACGGGTACTTCTACGGCATCGAGCTCGTGAAGGACAAGGCCACCAAGGAGACGTTCGACGACGCCGAGTCGGAGCGCCTGCTCCGCGGGTTCCTGTCCAAGGCGCTGTACGACGCGGGTCTCTACTGCCGCGCAGACGACAGGGGCGATCCGGTCGTGCAGCTGGCGCCGCCGCTCGGCTGCGACCAGGAGCACTTCGACTTCATCGAGCAGGTCCTGCGTGACGTGCTCGGCCGGGCGTGGGGGCAGCTGTGACCGTCGTGCAGAACGTGGTGGCGGGAAAGGGCGGCCCGGCCGCCGACGGCCAGACCACAGACCTCATCGACCCGACGACCGGCGAGGTCTACGGCACTGCGCCGCTCTCCGGCAAGGAGGACGTCGCGGCCGCCACAGCTGCGGCGGCCACCGCCTTCGAGACGTGGAAGCTGACCACGCCGTCGGAGCGCCAGCTGGCGCTGCTCCGGTTTGCCGACGCCGTCGAGGCGCGCACTGCGGAGCTCGTCGCCGCCGAGTCGAAGAACACCGGCAAGCCGCTGGGCCTCACGACGAGCGAGGAGGTGCCGCCGATGGTGGACCAGATCCGCTTCTTCGCCGGTGCCGCGCGGCTCCTGGAAGGACGCAGCTCCGGGGAGTACCTCGCCGGCTACACCTCCTGGGTGCGGCGGGAACCGATCGGCGTCGTCGGGCAGGTGACCCCCTGGAACTACCCGATGATGATGGCCGTCTGGAAGCTGGCGCCGGCGATCGCCGCGGGCAACACCGTCGTGCTGAAGCCGTCGGACACGACGCCCGTGACGACGGCGATGCTCGCCGAGATCGCGCAGGAGCACCTGCCGCCGGGTGTGCTGAACGTGATCTGCGGCGACCGCTCGACCGGAGCGCTGCTCATCGACGACGACGTGCCCGCGATGGTGTCGATCACCGGCTCGGTGGCTGCGGGCAAGGCGGTGGCCGAGTCGGCCTCGCGGTCGTTGAAGCGCGTGCACCTGGAGCTCGGGGGCAAGGCTCCGGTCGTCGTGTTCGCCGATGCCGATCTCGAGGGGGCGGCGTCGTCGATCGCGGAGGCCGGGTACTTCAACGCCGGGCAGGACTGCACGGCGGCGACGAGGGTCATCGTGGCCAAGGAGGTGCACGACGACTTCCTGGCGGCCCTCGTCGCCGCGGCCCGCGCGACCCGCACCGGTATGCCTGACGACGAGGACGTCCTGTACGGACCGCTCAACAACGCCAACCAGCTGACCCGGGTCAGCGGTTTCCTCGATCGGCTGCCGTCGCACGCGCGGGTCGACACGGGCGGTCACCGGGTCGGCGACAGCGGCTACTTCTTCGAGCCCACGGTCGTCAGCGGACTGCACCAGGACGACGAGATCGTGCAGACCGAGGTGTTCGGCCCGGTCATCACGGTGCAGCCCTTCGACGGCGAGGAGCAGGCGCTGCGCTGGGCCAACGACAGCGACTACGGCCTCGCCTCCTCCGTGTGGACGGCAAACCACGGCCGGGCGCTGCGCATGGCCCGCGCCCTCGACTTCGGCTGCGTCTGGATCAACACCCACATCCCCCTGGTGGCGGAGATGCCGCACGGCGGCTTCGGGCAGTCCGGCTATGGCAAGGACCTGTCCGTCTACGGCTTCGAGGACTACACCCGCGTCAAGCACGTCATGAGCGCACTGGAGTAGTAAGGACCCATGACGACACCAGCATGGGTGGCAGGGAAGGCCGTCGCAGGCGGCGAGACCCGACAGGTGACCAGCCCGGCCGACGGCTCGCACGTCGGCACGGTGGCGGTGCCGGACGCGACGGACGTGGAGCGGGCCGTCGCGGCGGCAGCCGCGGTGGCGAAGGAGTTCCGGTCCAGTCCGGCGCACCTGCGGGCCGCCGCGCTCGACCACGTGAGCGCCGGCATCCTGCGCCGCGCCGAGGAGTTCGCCGACGTCATCGTGCGCGAGAACGGCAAGCCGTTGAAGTGGGCGATGGGCGAGACCATGCGCGCTGTCTCCACGTTCCGCTGGGCGGCGGAGGAGACCAGGCGCTTCTCCGGCGACCTGCAGCGCCTCGACACCGACCCCGCGGCGACGGGCCGGCTCGCTGTGACGCGCCGCGTTCCCTACGGCCCCGTGCTCGGGATCGCTCCCTTCAACTTCCCGCTCAACCTGGTCGCCCACAAGGTCGCGCCGGCGATCGCGGTCGGCGCACCGATCGTGCTCAAGCCCGCGCCGGCGACCCCGCTGTCCGCGTTGCTGCTCGGTGAGCTGCTGGCCGAGACCGCCCTCCCCGAGGGCGCCTGGTCGGTCCTGCCGCTCGACAACGACACCACCGCGAAGCTCGTGCGGGACCCGCGGCTGCCGGTCGTGTCGTTCACCGGGTCCGTCCCCGTCGGGTGGGGGATCCGCGACGCCGTACCCCGCAAGCAGGTGGTCCTCGAGCTCGGTGGCAACGCCGCCGTCGTGGTGACAGCCGACTACGCCGACCTCGACTGGGCCGCCTCGCGGGTGGCCATCTTCGGCATGTACCAGGGCGGTCAGTCGTGCGTCGGCGTGCAGCGGGTCTATGTCGCCCGCGCGGTCCTGGACGTGTTCCGCGACAAGCTGGTCAAGGCCGTCGACGGCCTCAGCTTCGCCGACGACATCGGGCCGGTCATCGACGAGTCGGCCGCCGTCCGGGTCGTCGAGTGGGTGCAGGAGGCGGTCGAGGCGGGAGCGACCCTCCTCACCGGCGGCGGCCGGGACGGTACGGCGGTGCAGGCCACCGTGCTCGAGGGCGCCCCGGCCGGGTCGAAGGTCGTGGCCGAGGAGGTCTTCGGGCCGGTGCTCGTGCTCGAGGCCTTCGACGACCTCGACGAGGCCCTCGCCAAGGTCAACGACAGCCGGTTCGGCTTGCAGGCCGGCGTGTTCACCACCGACGTCCAGGTCGCCTTCAAGGCCTTCAGCACCCTCGAGGTCGGCGGCCTCGTCGTCGGTGACGTGCCGAGCTACCGCGCCGACCAGATGCCCTACGGCGGGGTGAAGGACAGCGGCAGGGGCCGCGAGGGACTGCGCTCGGCGATGAACGACTTCACCGAGGAGCGGGTCATGGTGCTCACGGGGCTCGAGCTGTAGCGCGTCACACCAACAGGAAATGCGCAGCCGGCGTCGAACCCAGACGGATGCGCCGCCTCTCCCGCCACCTCACCGCACTGCTCGTCGTCATCGCCGGCTGCCTCGCCGCACCTGCGTCCGGCGCGACCGGCCCGGTGGTGCTGCACGAGCAGGGGCGGTTCCTGGCTGACGCGCAGGGCCGGGTGGTCATGCTGCACGGCGTCAACGCCGTCTGGAAGCGGGCGCCCTACGTGCCGCCGACGACCGCCGCGGGCTTCACCGCCAAGGACGCCGACTGGATCGCCGCGCGCGGCTTCAACGTCGTGCGGATGGGAGTCATCTTCGCGGGCGTGATGCCGCACCGCGGCGTCGTGGACCAGCGCTACCTCGACCGCATCGTCGCCGAGGCCAAGCTGCTGACCGACCGCAAGATCTGGGTGCTGCTGGACTTCCACCAGGACCTGTACTCCGAGAAGTTCTCCGGCGAGGGCTTCCCGGCCTGGGCTGTCGAGGATGACGGGCTGCCCACGCCGGTCGACGCCGGCTTCCCTGGCAACTACTTCCAGCCGTCGACCAGCCGCGCCTTCGACAACTTCTACGCCAACACCAACGGTCTTGCCGACCTCTACGCGAAGGCGTGGGCGGCCGTCGCCCAGCGGTTCCGGAGCACGTCGTACGTGCTCGGCTACGACCTCATGAACGAGCCGTGGCCCGGCACCCAGTTCGCGACCTGCGCGCAGCCGGCCGGCTGCCCGGTGTTCGACCAGCAGGTGCTGCAGCCGGTCTATGAGAAGGCGCTCGCGGCGATCCGCGCCGTCGACAGGGCGCACCTCGTCTGGATCGAACCGCAGGTGCTGTTCAACGACGGATCGCAGACCAACCTCGACCTCAAGGGCGCCGGCCTCGGGCTGTCGTTCCACCAGTACTGCACCAGCGCCGGCCTCACGCACTCCTCCGGCGGCAAGGCCACGCCCGAGTGCGGACCGCAGGGCGACCTGGTCTTCGGCCACGCCAACACCGCGGCGACCCAGAACGGCTGGGCGACGCTCATGACGGAGTTCGGCGCGTCCGACGACCTCGGCGACATCAGCCGCGTGACCTCGTCGGCCGACAAGGCCCTGACGGGCTGGGTCTACTGGCACTACAAGGAGTGGGCCGACCCGACCACGGAGTCCCAGGGCTCTGGCGGGCAGGGCCTGTTCACGGACGACAAGGACCTGCGTACGGCGAAGGCGGCCAAGCTCGCACTGCTCGAGGTGCCCTACGTCCGGGCCTACGCGGGCACGCCGACGAGCACCGTGCTCAGTGGCCGGGTCCTCACCGCCAGCTGGACGGCGCGGCCCTCGGCCGGCCTGACCGAGGTCTGGGTGCCGCAGTCGGCCTACCGCGCCACGGTGACGGGCGGCAGCGTGGTGTCGAAGCCAGGTGCGCACCTCCTGCTCGTGAAGGCGACGCGGGCCGGAGCGGTCACGTTGACGGTGCGGTGAATCCGCCTCGCGCGAGGGTCTCCCAGTAGCGGTTGAGCGCGTTGTTGGTCTTCACGAACCACACGATCCCGCCCGCGACGGTGCTGATGAAGAACAGCACCACACCCACGACCGCGAAGGCGATGGCAGCACCCGACGGGTCGACCGACTGCCCTGTGGCTGGGTCCTGCGGGCTGGAGCTCGCCACCAGTCCGATGAAGCCGGCGACCACGAGCACATACCCGACGATCGTGGGGACCAGCAGCCAGAGCCCGGTGATCGCTTTCACCGGCGCCTGCCGCCCCTTGCGCTCGTAGAGGTTGCCGACCTCGTGCGGGGTCAGGAACGGCATCGCGATGTTGGCGAGGAACGTCAGCAGCAGCGCGATGCCGCCACCGAGGCCTCGCCCGCTGTGCCCCTTCATCTCGTCGTGCACCTGGTAGTTGTAGACGTAGCCGTAGATGCCGAAGGTCACGACGAACAGCAGGATCGAGGCGCCCGTCGGGCGGATCCGGCCGGGCGGCCCGTCGTAGGTGTAGCCGTGGGCCGGCATGGCGTAGCCCGGCGGCGGCTGCTGGGGCTGGTTCCACGGATCCGTCATGGCCGCACCCTAGGGCGGGGGCCTTCCCTGTTGCGGTGGAACGTGTTCTCATGTCGGCCATGACGACCACTCACGAGATCCTCGGCCAGACCGTCACGATGCCCGTCGAGGTCGCTGACGCCTCCGCGGGCACGGTCATCTTCGACGTCGACCTCACGGCGGCGCAGGCGCTCGCGCCGGAGGGCTTCGACGTCATCGAGTCCGCCCCTGGCCGGGCACAGTTCGCCCTGGCTCTCATCGACTACCGCGTCAACGACCTGGGCGCCTACCACGAGGTCGGGACCATCCTGTTCGTGCGCCCGACCGGTGGCGGCGACGACGGCAACTTCATCACGCACCTGCCGGTGGACCAGGAGTTCACCTGTGCCGCGGGCAACCGGATCTGGGGCTTCCCGAAGTCGGTCGAGCAGATCGACGTCACGCAGACCGACACGACGTCGCGCTGGGTCCTCAGCATGGGGGGCGAGCTGGTGCTCGACGTCACCGTCCCGCGCGGCGGCACCGACGAGATGCCGCCGCTGCCGATGACGTCGTACACGCTGCTCGACGGCACGCCGCACGCGACCCGGTTCACGCAGGGCGGCTCCGGCTCCTCGATCGGCTTCGGCGACGGCGTCTCGCTGACCCTCGGCACCCACCCGGTCGCCAAGGAGCTGGAGACCCTCGGCCTGCCGACTGCGCCGGTGGTCGTCACGACCTGGATCGAGAAGATGAGGGCGACGTTCGAAGACGCGCTCCCGCTCCAGGTCTGATCAGGCGAGCAGCGCCCAGCCGAGCACCGCGGCCCCCAGCACGCGCCGGAACGGGCTGGCTCCGCGGGCCAGCTCGAGCAGCGCCCAGAGGACGAGACTGCCGGTGGCCAACCACCGGAGCAGCTCCCAGCCGGTGATGCGGTGCGCCACCGTCGCGACGACCCAGGCCCACAGCGGTGCGTTCGGGAGCTGGGCGACCACCACCCGACCTGTGGTGCGGTCGGTGAACCACCACCTCATGGGGTGAGCAGGTCCTGGAGCAGGGCGACCAGCTCCTCGGGCGGTAGCTTCTGCAGCGAGGGGAACGCCCCGCCGGCCCGGCCGAGGGCGACGCCGGCGAAGGCCGCTGTCGCCAGCTCCGCCCGCAGCTGGGCGTCCTCGACACCCGCCGCGGCGAACCGCTCGGCAAGAGGGGTCACGAGCCTGGCGTGCAAGGCCTCGCGCGCCTGCGCCTGCACGGACTCGTCCTCGTGCGGATGCACAGCCGACTGGAACACCGGGCCAGGGCCGCGGTCGTCGACCCTGCCGAGCAGTGCCGTCATGCGCGTGGGCTCGAGCAGGTCAGGGGGCGGCCCGTCCCCGAGCTCCATCCGCAGGGCGGCCAGGTAGAGACCTGCCTTGCTGCCGAAGTACCGCGCGATGAGGCTCGCGTCGACGCCGGCCCGCTCGGCGATGTCGCGGGTGGTGACCCGCTCGTAGCCGCGCTCCGCGAACAGCAGCTGTGCTGCCGCGAGGAGGAGCTGCTGACCGCGGGCCATCAGTCCACCGTAGCCAGCACGAGCTCCGGGTCCGGCTCCGACTCGCGACCGGGGACGACCGCGCTGACGACGCCGGCGACGACGAGCACCGCGATGCCCAGCAGGGCGACGGTCGTGTAGCCGCCCGCCTCCGGCAGTCGCCGGCCTGCGGGGGTGTGTGCCTCGAGGACGGTCGCGGACAGCGCCGACCCCATCGAGTAGCCGACGTAGCGCAGCACCTGGTTGAAGCTCATCGCGCTGCCGGTCTCGTGTGCCGGCACGTTGCCGACGATGAGACCGGGCAGCGCGGCAAAGGTGCAGCCGATGCCGAGGCCCGCCAGCGCCATCACGACGACCACCGTCCATGGGCTGCTGCGGTCGAGGGCGAACAGCAGGTTGGCCGCCACGAAGGTGCCGCACCCGATCGGGAGCACGGCCCGCTGCCCGAAGCGGTGGCCGAGCAGCGGCGCGATCCGGCTGGAGACCATCGACATGACCGACAGCGGGAGCAGCAGCAGCCCGCTGACGACGATGCTGGAGCCGAAGCCGTAGCCGGTGGACCGCGGGGTCTGCGCGAACCGGATGATCATCGACATGAGGGCATACATGCCGATCCCGGCGAGCAACCCGGTCAGGTCGGCGGTCAGCACGGTCCGGTCGCGCACGAGGCGCAGGTCCACGAGCGGGTGGTCGGTGCGCAGCTCGTGCCGGAACCAGCCGGCCAGCAGGACCAGGCTCAGGGCGACGAAGACGGCGATCAGCGCTGAGGACCACACCTCGGACTGCCCGAGGGCGAGCAGCAGTCCGGCCACCCCGACGGCAAGAAGCAGCGAGCCGACCCAGTCGAGGGGTACGGCGGGCCGGTCGGCCACCGACGGCACGGTGACCCAGGCCAGCAGCAGCGCCACAGACGTGACGGCGGCACCGAACCAGAAGCCGGCGCGGAACGTGAGGTGCTCGGCGATCAGGCCGGTGAGCGGGTAGCCGAGCCCGATGCCGGCAACCGCCGTGATCGACAGCAGGCCCACGACGCGCGTGCGGTGCTCGCCGTCGAGGGCGTCGCGCGCGATGGCCATGGTCAGGGGGATGAGCCCGAGCCCGACGCCCATCAGGCCGCGGCCGAGGAGCAGCAGCCAGAACGGCCCGGGCACGGCGGCCAGCACGCAGCCGAGCACCACGGCGCCGAGCGCGGCGAGGACGGTCGCCCGCCGGTGCCGGCCGTCTGCGAGCCGGCCGAGCGTGGGGGTGGCAACCGCGCCCATCAGCAGGCTGATCGTCAGCGACCACTGGGCGGAGGCGAGGGAGACGTGGGTGTCGTGGGCGATGGTCGGCACGAGGGGAGCGCCCAGGCTGCTGACGACGGAGGCCACCATCCCGACGTAGACGAGAACGGGGACGAGACGCCGCGACGGCACGCCGGCCACCTCCAGGAGTCAGCGGGTGATGTCATCAGATGATGACATACGAGGAAGGGTCGCGGCCGCCAGAGTGTTGAGGGTCACGTGGACCCCCTCCAGGATGTGCTCGACAGCGCCCGGCGACATGTGGACGCGCTGACGGCCTCGCGGGCCGAGATCGTCGCGGCGGCCGAGGGTGCCAACGGCGACGACGAGCACGACCCCGAGGGCGCGACGATCGCCTTCGAGCGGCAGCAGGTTGCCGCGCTGCTCGCAGGGGCGGAGCGCTCGGTCGCCGCTGCACAGGCCGCCCTGGCCGCACGGGCCGCGGGCAGCTACGGCCGCTGCGAGGAGTGCGGTGCCGAGATCGGCGCCGAGCGTCTCGAGGCCCGGCCCGCGACGAGGTCGTGCATCGGTTGCGCGACTCAGCGCAGCCGCTGACCGCCTCGCCACACCTGGCGCACCAGGTCGACACCCGGCCGGTAGGCAAGGTGCGTCGGCGACGGCGCGTCGATGACCACGAGGTCGGCGCGGGCACCGAGGCGCAGGTGCCCGACATCGCTCTGGCCGAGGGCCGCGGCACCGCCTTCCGTGGCGGCCCGCAGCGCTTCCACCGGTGACAGCTGCTGCATCCGCACGGCCAACGCGATGACGAACGGCATCGACGTCGTGAAGGAGGTGCCCGGGTTGCAGTCGGTCGCGAGTGCCACGGTGACTCCCGCGTCCAGCAGCTTCCGGGCCGGGGCGTACGGCGAGAAGGTGCTGAACTCCGCCGCCGGCACGAGCACGGCAGTGACCGAGGCGTCGCGCAGCGCGACGACGTCGGCGTCGCTGAGGTGGGTGCAGTGGTCAGCGCTCAGGGCCCCGAGCTCGGCCGCGAGCTGGACGCCGCCGCCGTGACCCAGCTGGTTCGCGTGTAGGTGCAGGTCGAGGCCGCGGGCCTGCGCCGCCAGCAGCACCTCGCGGCACTCGTCGACGTCGAACGCACCCGCCTCGCAGAACGCGTCGGCCGCCGTAGCCAGGGGGGCGCAGGCATCGAGCATCGGCCCCGTGACCAGAGCGACATAGCCGTCGCCGTCCGGGACGTGCGCGCCGAGGAACGTGGTGTGTGGCGTGATGGTGCCGGCCACCTCGAGCAGCCGGCGCTCGTCGTCGACGGTCAGTCCATATCCTGACTTGACCTCGAGCGTCGTCGTCCCCGAGCGCAGCGCCTCGGCGGCGAGGCGTTCGGCTGACGCGGTGAGCTGGGCGGTGCCGGCGGCCCGGGTGGCAGCCACGGTTGCGTGGATTCCCCCTGCCTCATAAGGGATCCCGGCCAACCGTGCCTCGAACTCCTCGCTGCGGTCGCCGGCAAACACCAGGTGGGTGTGACTGTCGACGAAGCCCGGGATCACGCAGCGACCGGCAAGCTCCACGACCTCGTCGGCGGGTCCTTCGCGGTGGCTGACGACCAGGCCGTCCTCGACGACCAGGGCGGTGACCGGTTCGTCCGCCCAGGCGACGAACGAGCCGCCGCGGAACACGGTGGCCACTACAGCATCGGCATGTCGACGCCACGGGTGCGGGCCACGTCGCGTGCGATCTCGTAGCCCGCGTCGGCGTGCCGCACCACACCCATGCCGGGGTCGTTGGTCAGCACCCGTTCGAGGCGCATCGCGGCGTCGGCGGAGCCGTCGGCGAGCACCTGCGCCCCGGAGTGGATCGACTTGCCCATCCCGACGCCGCCACCGTGGTGGACGGCAACCCAGGCGGCTCCGGACGCGACGTTGAGCAGTGCATCGAGGACAGGCCAGTCGGCGATGGCGTCCGACCCGTCCATCATCGCCTCGGTCTCGCGGTAGGGCGAGGCGACCGAGCCGCTGTCGAGGTGGTCCCGCCCGATGACGACCGGCGCCGTGATGGCACCTGTGGCAACGAGGTCGTTGAGGATCGCACCGGCCTTCGCGCGCTCGCCGTAGCCGAGCCAGCAGATCCGGGCGGGCAGGCCCTGGAACGCGACCCTCTCGCGTGCCAGTGGGATCCATCGCTGCACGAACGGGCTGTCTGGGAACGCCGCGAGCAGCGCGTCGTCGGCGGCGGCGATGTCTGCCGGATCGCCCGACAGCGCGACGAAGCGGAACGGCCCGATCCCCTCGCAGAACAGCGGGCGGATGTATGCCGGGACGAACCCGGGGTAGTCGAAGGCGTTCGCCAGCCCCGCTTCGCGCGCTTCGCCACGCAGGTTGTTGCCGTAGTCGAACACCTCGGCACCGGCCTGCCCGAACCCGACCATGGCACGGCAGTGCTCGACCATCGAGGCGCGCGCCCGGTCGATGTAGTCCGACGGCTTGTCGCGACGCAGGGCCAGGGCCTCGTCGAGCGCGAGCCCGGCAGGCACATATCCGTTGAGGGGGTCGTGGGCACTCGTCTGGTCGGTCACGACGTCGAAGGTCTCGCCCGCGGCGAGCAGCGCGGGGAGTGCCTCCGCCGCATTGGCGACGACCCCGATGGAGAGTGGGATCCCTTGCGCTGCAGCCTGTCTGGCACGCGCCAGGCCGTCAGCGAGCGAGTCGGCCTGCTCGTCGAGGTAGCGGGTCTCCAGTCGCTTGGCGATGCGCGCCGGGTCGACGTCGAGGCACAGTGCGACGCCGCCGTTCATCGTCACGGCGAGCGGTTGCGCACCGCCCATCCCACCGAGGCCGGCGGTGAGCACCACGCGCCCGCGCAGCGTGCCGTCGTACCGTTGCTCGGCGAGCGCGGCGAACGTCTGGAACGTGCCCTGCACGATGCCCTGGGTGCCGATGTAGATCCACGATCCGGCGGTCATCTGGCCGTACATCGTGAGGCCCATGGCCTCGAGCTCCCAGAAGTCCTTCCACGTCGACCAGCCCGGCACGAGCAGCGAGTTCGCGATCAGGACCCGCGGGGCGTGCGGGAAGGTGCGGAACACCGCGACCGGCTTCCCGCTCTGCACCATGAGGGTCTCGTCGTCCGCGAGCCGCATCAGCGTCTGCTCGATCTTCGCCAGCGACGCGTGGTCGCGGGCCGCCTTGCCGTTCCCGCCGTAGACGACGAGGTTCGCGGGGTCCTCGGCGACGTCCGGGTGGAGGTTGTTGCGCAGGCAGCGCAGCGCCGCTTCCTGCAGCCAGCCCTGGCACTCCATCAGTCCAGCCCTCCCGTGACGACTTCGACCGCGGCGAGCAGCGCGCCGCTCTGCACGAGCGCGACGGTGTGCTCGATGTCGGGGGAGAGGAACCGGTCGGTGCCGGGCTCGTGGCCGATCACCTCGACCGCCGCGTGCGTCGCGGCTGCCGGGCGCAGCGGCGCGCGGAGCTGCAGCGCGCGGGCGGCGGTGAGGGCCTCGATCGCGAGCACCCGGCTCAGTCCGTCGATCGCCCGCCGCAGCTTGCGGCCGGCGGACCAGCCCATGCTGACGTGGTCCTCCTGCATCGCCGACGACGGGATGCTGTCGACCGATGCGGGTGCCGCGATCCGCTTGAGCTCGCTCACGATCCCGGCCTGGGTGTACTGCGCGATCATCAGGCCGCTGTCGACGCCCGGGTCGTGGGCGAGGAACGGCGGCAGGCCGAACGACCGGTTCTTGTCGAGCATCCGGTCGGTGCGCCGCTCGCTGATCGAGGCGACATCGGCGACGGCGATGGCGAGGAAGTCGAGGACATAGCCGAGCGGGGCGCCGTGGAAGTTGCCGTTGCTCTCGATGCGCCCGTCGGGCAGCAGCACCGGGTTGTCGATGGTGGCTGCCGCCTCCCGTGCGGCGACCAGTCGGGCGTGGTCGAGGGTGTCACGGGCAGCGCCGGCGACCTGTGGCGCGCACCGCAGTGAGTAGGCGTCCTGGACTCTGGTGTCCTCAGGCCCGGCGTGGGAGGCAACGATCGCCGAGCCGTCGAGCACCCTTCGCATGTTCGCCGCCGACGCCTGCTGGCCCGGGTGCGGCCGCAGCGCCATCAGGTCCTGCGCGAGGGTGCGGTCGGTGCCCAGCAGGGCCTCGACGCTCATGGCGGCGGTGATGTCAGCGACCTTGAGGAGGGCGCCGAGGTCGTGGCACGCGAGCATCAGGGTGGCGAGCATGCCGTCGGTGCCGTTGATGAGGGCGAGGCCCTCCTTCTCGGCGAGCTCCTGCGGCTGGATGCCCTTGTGCGCCAAGGCCTCCCAGGCCTCCATCTCGATGCCGTCGAGCACCACGGTGCCCTCGCCCATCACCGCGAGCGCGACGTGCGCGAGCGGCGCGAGATCGCCGGAGCAGCCGAGCGAGCCGTACTCCCGGACGACGGGGGTGATGCCGGCGTTCAGCAGCTCGGCATACGCCCGGGCAGTGTCCGGACGGACGCCGGTGCGGCCGGTCGCCATCGTCTGCAACCGCAGCAGCGCCATGCCACGCACGACCTCGGCCTCGACCGGAGTGCCGCTCGACGCCGCGTGCGAGCGGACCAGCGACCGCTGCAGCTGCGCACGCGACTCGACCGGGATGTGGCGGTTTGCGAGCGCCCCGAACCCGGTCGAGATGCCGTAGGACGGAGTGCTCCCGGCCGCCAGCTGGTCCACGTGTGCCCGGGCCTTGCCGAGCACCTCGACCACGTCTGCGGACAGCTCCACCGGGGCGCCGTCGCGCGCCACCGCGACCAGGGCGGACTCGGTGATCGGCGACCCGCCGAGCGTGATGGTTTGCCTGGGCACGCGCCTACTAGAGCATGCGGGGCATGGCCGAACAATTCTCTGCGCTGTTCGGGTCGATCGCCGACGTCGGCCGGACCGGTTCGGGGGGATACCGGCGGTTTGCCTGGACCGGCGAGGACCGGTTGCTGCGGGAGTGGTTCACGGGTGAGGCGGTGGCGCGCGGCGCGGAGGTCGTCCCCGACCGGGCCGGCAACCTCTGGGCGTGGTGGGGCGATCCCGACACCGAGCCAGGCGTGGTGCTGGGCTCGCACCTCGACTCCGTGCCCGACGGAGGGGCGTACGACGGTCCGCTCGGGATCGTCTCGTCGCTGCTCGCCGTGGAGGCGGCCGGCCCGCTGGCGAGGCCGGTCGCTGTCGCGTGCTTCGCCGACGAGGAGGGCGCGCGTTTTGGCACGGCCTGTGCCGGGTCGCGGCTGCTGACCGGAGCCCTCGACCCGTCGCAGGCCCTGGCCCTCAAGGACGCCGACGGCATCACGATGGCCGAGGCGCGATCCGACCGGCCGGACAAGGACCCGGAAGCGCTCGCGCGGATCGGCTGCTTCGTGGAGCTCCACGTCGAGCAGGGCCGGGCCCTCGAGGTCCCCGTCGGTCTCGCCACCGAGATCTGGCCGCACGGCCGCTGGCGGTTCGACCTGGAAGGCCAGGCGAACCACGCCGGCACCACCCGCCTCGTGGACCGCGACGACCCCGTGCTGGCGTTCGCCTCCATGGTCCTTGCCGCCCGGCGACATGCTGAGCAACTCGGCCTGCTGGCGACGTTCGGCAGGCTGCAGGTCAGTCCCAACGCCGTCAACGCCGTCCCAGGGCTCGTGCGCGCCTGGCTGGATGCGCGGGCGCCCACCGAGGACCTGCTCCTGCAGCTGCTCGAGCGGCTGGGGGGCGACCCGACACAGGAGTCGTGGACGTCGGCGGTGCGGTTCGACCTCGAGCTCGCGGACCGCCTCAGCGACTGCCTGTCCGCCGTACCGAGGCTGCCCACCGGCGCGGGCCACGACGCCGGAGTGCTGCAGGAGCACGGGATCCCGACCGCGATGCTGTTCGTCCGCAACCCCACTGGGATCAGCCACGCGCCCGAGGAGCACGCAGACCTCGACGACTGCCTGGCCGGGGTTGCGGCACTGACCACGGTCGTCCAGGAGCTGGCCGGATGACCTGGTGGTGCGAGCTCGGATGGCTCGACGGGCCGGTTGCCGGGCTGCGGGTGACCGCTGTGGAGGGTCTGATCACCGAGGTCGCGCCAGGAGTGCGGCAACCGGGTGACGAGGTGCTCCAGGGACTGGTGCTGCCGGGACTCGCCAACGCGCACTCGCACGCGTTCCACCGCGCCCTGCGCGGCCGCACGCACGCCGACGGCGGGAGCTTCTGGACCTGGCGTGAGTCGATGTACCGGGTGGCGGCCGTCCTCGACCCCGACCGCTACCTCCGGCTGGCGCGGGCGGCGTTCGCCGAGATGGTGCTCGCCGGATACACGGTGGTGGGGGAGTTCCACTACCTGCACCACGGGCCGGACGGCTCCCGCTACGACGACCCCAACGCGATGGGTCACGCGCTCGTGCAGGCGGCGTCCGACGCGGGCGTCCGGCTGACGCTGCTGGACGCCTGCTACCTGCAGGGCGGCCTGGACGGCCGGCCGCTCGAGGGCCCGCAGCTGCGCTTCGGCGACGGTGACGTGGATGCCTGGAGCAGCAGGACCGCCGACCTCGAGGACGGGTCACTGCTGCGCCACGGTGCCGCCGCGCACAGCGTCCGGGCGGTCGCGCGGGCGGACCTTCCCACCCTCGCGGCGCACCCGACGAGGCACGTGCACCTGTCGGAGCAGCCGGCCGAGAACGCCGACTGCCTCGCGGTCCACGGCATGACACCGACGCAGCTCCTCGACGAGGCGGGCTTCCTCGGTGCCGGTGCCTGTGTCGTGCACGCGACGCACGTCACCGACGACGACCTGTCCCGGCTCGCGACGAGCAGCGTCTGCATGTGCCCCACGACGGAGCGGGACCTGGCGGACGGCATCGGGCGGGTCCGCGCCCACCGCGGCCAGGTCTGCCTGGGCAGCGACCAGCACGCCGTCGTGGACCCGTTCGAGGAGGCCCGCGGGCTCGAGATGGACGAGCGGCTCAGGTCGCTGCAACGCGGACGGTTCACACCGACCGAGCTCGTCACGGCAGCGACGAGCGCCGGCTACGCGGCGCTCGGCTGGGACGGGGGCAGCTTCCGCGCCGGTGCTGTCGCCGACTTGGTGGCCGTCCGCCTCGACTCCCCGCGTACGGCGGGAGCGGATCCCGCGCAGCTGGTGCTGGCGGCCTCGGCGGCGGATGTCACAGACGTGGTGGTCGGCGGACGGCAGGTGGTCCGGGCCGGCCGGCACGGGCTCGGTGACGTCGGCAGGGAGCTCGCCGACGTGATCGCCGAGTGCTGGTCACACGCTGACCGATGAGTTGACCGATGAGTTCTGCGCCGACCTGACGTCGTAACTCGGTAGGAGAACGTCATACCGGGTGGCTACGCTCCCGGCCGTCAGATCATGAGGGGGAGTCCGGTCCATGCGTCGCTTCGCTGAGTTCGTCCTGCGCCATCGAGCACTCGTGGCCGTGGGGTGGCTGCTTCTCGCCATCGCGGGGGGCGCTGCGGTGGGTCCTGTCAACAAGCACATGACCATCGACTTCTTCCTGCCCGGCCAACCGGGCACCGAGGCAGCGCACAAGATCATCAGCGACTTCGGCAACGGCGGCAACTCCTCTCCCTACCTCGTCGTGCTCACGGCACCGGCGGGCCAGCGGGTGACCGGCCACGAGGCCGAGGTCGCCGCCTCCTTCGCCGCCGTCGCCACCTCGGCGCCACACCTGCGCCTGGTCGACGAGGCCACCAGCGGCAGCAAGGTCTTCCGGTCGAAGGACGACACGTCGACCTACGGCATGCTGTTCTACAGCTTCGGCACCGACCCGAGCGCCAAGCCGCCGACGCCGGCGATCACCGACTCCCTCAAGCAGCACGCACCGGCCGGCTGGACGACAGGCGTCACCGGCGAGGACGTCCTGGCCGTCGGCGACTCCAACTCCAACGGACCAGGAGTCTTCGTCGAGCTCCTCATCGGTGCGCTCGGTGCGCTCATCGTGCTGGCGTTCGTGTTCGCGTCGTTCCTGGCACTGCTGCCGATGGTCGTGGCAGCCGGCTCGATCCTGCTCACGTTCCTCATGCTGCTGCCCATCACCTATGCCACGAACGTGTCGGTCATCGTGCAGTTCCTCGTCGCCCTCATCGGCCTCGGCGTCGCGATCGACTACTCACTGCTGCTGGTGACCCGATGGCGTGAGGAGCGAGATCACGGGCGCGACAACCACGAGGCGGTCGTCGTCGCGATGCAGACTGCCGGCAAGGCAGTCGTGTTCAGCGGCGTGACGGTGGCGATCGGCCTCATCGCGCTGCTCGTGCTGCCGGTGCCGTTCATGCGCAGCATCGGCCTCGGCGGTGCCCTCATCCCGCTCGCCAGCGTCTTCACCACCCTGACCCTGACCCCTGTCATCCTCGGGTCCATCGGGCCCAAGGTCGACTGGCCGAAGATCCGTCACGAGAACACCGCGAGCAAGGTCTGGTCCCGGTGGGCGACGGCCGTGGTGCGACGTCGCTGGGTTGCGGCGGGGACGGGCGTGGTGGTCCTCGGGGCCTTCATCCTGGCCTTCACCCAGATCAAGATCGGACAGGCCAACTCCGCCTCGCTGGCGCACGGCGGTCCTGCGTACACCGCGCTGCAGACCCTCACGAAGGGCGGCGAGCCGAGCGGCACCCTGACCCCGCTGCAGGTGCTCACCACCACAGGGGGCGCCCAGAGCGCTGCCGCAGACCTCGCGAAGGTGAGCGGGATCGACACGGTGGTGGTCTCGACCGACCCGGCGAACAACCGCAACGGACACACCGTCGTCGTGGCCATCCCCAAGGAGGAGACGGTCAACTCCAAGTCCGTGGGGCCCGTCCGCGAGGCGCGCTCGGTCGCGAGCAAGAACCCGGCGATCCTCGGGATCGCCGGGCTGGGCGCGGACCAGATCGACTTCCTGCACGGGGTCTACGGCAACTTCCCCCTGATGCTCGCCATCATCGCGATCCTGACCTTCATCCTGCTGGCCCGGGCGTTCCGATCGGTGCTGCTGCCGCTCAAGGCCGTGCTGCTCAACATGCTGACCCTCGGAGCGACCCTGGGGTTCATGGTGCTGTTCTGGCAGAAGGGCTACGGCTCTGACTCCCTCTACTCCGTGCACTCGACCGGCGCCGTGACGTTCTGGGTGCCGATGATGGTGTTCGCGTTCCTGTTCGGCCTCTCGATGGACTACGAGGTCTTCATCCTCGCCCGCATCCGCGAGGAGAAGGACGAGCACGGCGCCACGACCGACAGCGCCGTCATCGAGGGCATCGCCCGCACCGGACGACTGGTCACCAGTGCCGCGCTCATCCTGTTCCTCGCCTTCATCGCGCTGTCCTCGGGTCCCAACACCGATCTGAAGCTCTTCTCCACCGCGCTCGGGTTCGGCATCCTGCTCGACGCGACCATCGTCCGGTCGCTGCTGGTGCCGGCGCTGATCTCGCTGTTCGGGGAGTGGAACTGGTACATGCCCTCGTGGTGCGCCAAGGTGCTCCGCATCCGCGAGCCGCACGCGGGACCGGTCCCAGCCCTCGCCGACTAGCGTTTCCGGCGTGGTGATGCCGCTGCTCGACCAGGACGCGGCATCGCTGTCGCGGCTGCGCCGCATGAAGGCGATCGCCACGGGCCTGCTGGTGGCGTCCGCCGTCGTCTATGGCGTCAGCCTGCAGCTGTCCGGGGCGTGGGTCGGGTATGTCACGGCGGCCTCCGAGGCGGCCATGGTCGGAGGGCTCGCGGACTGGTTCGCCGTGACCGCGCTGTTCCGCCGGCCGCTCGGCCTCCCGATCCCGCACACCGGGCTGGTGCCGCGCAAGAAGGACGAGATCGCCCTCAAGCTCGGCGAGTTCGTCACCGGCCACTTCCTCACCCGCGAGGTCGTGGTCGAGCAGCTGCATGAGGCGCAGTTCCTGCAGCGGACCGCGGCCCGGCTGCGCGAGCCAGGGATCGCCGATCGCCTCGCCCGCGAGGTCGCCTTCAACGCGAGCACCCTGCTCGGCACCCTCGATGAGGAGGCGCTCGTGGCTTCCGTCGTGGAGCTGGTACGCCGCGACCAGGCTCGCCGCTCCTACGCGCCGGTGCTCGGCAAGGCGCTCGCCCGGGCCACCGAGGGCGGCGCCCACCGGCCGCTGCTCGACGTCGTGCTCAGCAGGGGCAAGACCCATCTCCGGGCGCACCGCGAGGCGCTGCTGCCGCAGCTGCGCGAGTTCGTCGACGACCGCGGCTGGCTGGCAGCGCTGCTCGTCTCCGACCGCCGGCTGCGCAACGTGCTGGTCGACCTCGCCACGCTGCTCGAGGAGATGGAGCGCAACCCCCGGCACCGGGTGCGGCTCTGGCTCGAGGGCCTGCTGCGCGACATCGCGCGGGCGCTCCAGGAGGACCGTCAGGTCGCCGCGCGGGTCGACCAGGCCGTCCTGCAGCTCCTGGACGACCCGGCGGCGCTGGCCCAGCTGCACGACCTCGTCACCGACGCTCTCGGCTCCGTACGCGAGTCGCTCCGCGACGTCGACGGGGAGCTGCAGCAGCGCCTCTCGGCCCTCGTGCTCGACCTCGCCGCGCGGCTCGTCGAGGACGTGGAGTTCCGGCAGCGCGTCGAGGGGCTCGCGGAGTCCGTGGTCGGGCACGCCGTCGACAACTACGGCGACGAGCTCACGTCGCTCATCCGCACCCAGGTCGCCCGGTGGGACGCGACGTCGGCCGCCCGCCGCATCGAGCTCGCCGTCGGCCGCGACCTGCAGTTCATCCGTCTCAACGGCACAGCTGTCGGTGCCCTCGCCGGACTCGCCATCTATGCCGTGACCCGGCTGCTGTCGTAGCTCAGGTGAGCTGGTGGCCCGGGCGGCCGGCGTCGCTCCACTCCTCCCAGAGCTCGAAGAACTCCGGGCCGAAGGGGTCCTTGCCGCGCAGCGGCATCGAGGACCGCCGGATGCTGAAGTCGAGGGGTGCGAGGGCGACCGCGGCCTGGAAGTGCTTCTCGGCGAGCTCCAGGTGGTGGTGGCGGTGCAGCCACGCCGCCAGCCGCCGTTCGGCGCGGGCCTGCCGCACCGCCTCATCGTCCGCCGGGTCGTCCACGACCGGCGCGGGGCCACCACGGGCCCAGCTGCGGAGGGCGTCGTGGTGCTGGTCCGCGTCGACCTTCGTGAACTCGATGAACTGGTCGTCCCCGGGAGCGATCGTCGGCGGCTTCACGACGCGACCCTGCTCGTCGAGCCAGACCGTCGACGGCACGTTGACGATCCCGAACACGTCGGAGAGCCGGTGCTCGGGGTCGACCGCCGTCGTGAGGTCTTCCTGGACCCAGGGCTTGACCGCGTCGACGTCCTCGTCGACGGCGACCGTGATGATCTGCAGCCCGTCGGCCCTGAGCTCGTCGGCGAGCTGCTTCCATGCCGGCAGCTCGTAGCGGCAGCCGCACCAGGTCGACCAGGCGACCACGGCCGTCTTGCGCCCGGTGCCGGTGAGCGCCACCTCGTTGCCGTCGACGTCGCGCAGGGTCAGCGGCGGCGCGACCTCGCCGGTGAGGGCGACCTGGCCGCCGGACTCACCGAGCACGGCGACGACGGCGCCCTCGACCTCCTCCACCGCGAGCGGCCGGCGAAGCGCGGCGGCCACGTCGACGAGCGACACGGGCTCGGTCAGCCGCACCGGGACGCACACCTCACCCCGGCACAGCCCGGTGTCCTTCAGATCCCACCCGGTGGCCTCGAGCAGTTGCCCGCGGGTGAGCAGCAGCCCCTCGGAAGCGACCGTGACGGCGCTGTCGCCGGTCAGCACGGTGATCGTCACGACCCGGACTCTAGAACGCGTTCTCACGCTTGAGAAGCACAGCCAGGTCGCAGCCATCACCCAGCCGCGCTCCAGCGCCGGCTCCGACCGTGGGCAGGTGAAGGGCCCCGCCGGGGCCTGCCGACGAGGAGTACACATGACCGTCCCCGATACCAGGCCACCGATGAGCCGCCGCACGAAGATCGCCGCTGCGGCCACGACCGGGGCGCTGCTGCTCGGTGGTGGCCTCGCCTTCACCCAGCTCGGCGGGGCCAGTGCAAGCACCGCCGCCGCCCAGCCGGGGCCCGGTGGCGCGCCGCCCGGCGGGGCCGGCC
>JAODND010000055.1 GCA_025465465.1 Frankiales bacterium
GGCAACCTCGGTCTGATCCGCGCCGTCGAGAAGTTCGACTACACCAAGGGCTACAAGTTCTCCACGTACGCCACCTGGTGGATCCGGCAGGCCATCACCCGCGCGATGGCCGACCAGGCCCGCACCATCCGCATCCCGGTGCACATGGTCGAGCAGATCAACAAGGTCGCCCGGCTCCAGCGCGAGAAGCTGATGACGCTGGGCCGCGAGGCCACCCCGGAGGAGATCGCCGAGGAGCTCGAGCTGACCGTCGACAAGGTGCTCGAGATCCAGGGCTACGCACGCGAGCCGATCTCGCTGCAGGCGGTCGTCGGCGACGAGGCCGACAGCAGCCTGGGCGACTTCATCGAGGACGCCGACGCACCGGTCGCCGTCGACATCGTGTCGTTCAGCCTGATGCAGGAGCAGCTCTACGACGTCCTGACGACACTCACCGAACGCGAGGCCGCCGTCGTCAAGCTGCGCTTCGGGCTCGCCGACGGACAGCAGCACACCCTCGACGAGATCGGGCGCGAGTTCGGCCTGACCCGCGAGCGGATCCGCCAGATCGAGTCCAAGACCCTGTCCAAGCTGCGGCACCCGAGCCGGTCGCAGAAGCTCCGCGACTACCTCGAGGACTAGCTGAAGACGCGTGGAGCCGGTCCCCCAGGAGCTGTTCGAGGAGCTCGTCGCCGACGCCCTCGACGGTCTGCCCGAGGGCTTCGAGTTCTCCAACGTCGTCGTCGTCGTGGAGGACCAGCGGCCCGGCAAGCCGCACCTGCTCGGCCTCTACGAGGGCGTCCCCTTGACGGAGCGCCGCCACTACAGCGGCGTACTGCCCGATCGGATCACGCTGTTCCGGCTGCCGCTGTGCCGGCACGCGGTCGGTCTCGACGACCTGGTCCGCGAGATCAGGGTGACCGTGTTGCACGAGTTCGGCCACCATGTCGGGATCGACGAAGATCGTTTGCATGAACTGGGGTGGGCTTGAGAGACTGTCCTGTGAGGGAGTTCACCCGCCGGTAACTAGTGGAACACCTCAGAGCCTGAGATCGTTGGTGCAAGACAGGTGGGCGCACGCCTGCGCACCGCTTGTGACGCACGAGCGGCTGCACCCTCAGCGTACTCGCCCCACCGCTCGGCTCAGCTGCACGCCAAACCCAAGGAGAGTTCGTCATGCCCACCGCTGCCCGCCCCGCCGACAACGATGTCGTGGTCGAGGCGTTGGTCCAGCGTGCTGCTGCTGAGGGTCAGATGTCCCTCGCTCAGCTGCGCACCACCTTCGAACAGGCCAGCATCGGCCCGGCCCAGGCGCGCGCCGTCCTGCGGCGTCTGACCGAGGGTGGACTGGTCATCGGAGCAGACGAGCCCAAGAAGGGCCGACGCGCGTCGGCCACGACCGAAGTGAGCAATGTGAGCACCGCCCCCACCACCCGTACCCGCAAGTCCGCTGCCGCCAAGCCGGCCGAGAGCGCCCCGGCGCCCGCGCCCGAGGTCGTCACCGATGCCACCGCCGCGCCGGCGGAGGCGGAGGCCGAGGCCGACGAGTCCGAGGACGCGCCCATGGCCCTCGACGAGGCGCCTCCCGGCATCGACCTGGTCAAGGCCTACCTGCGCGAGATCGGCCGCGTCGCGCTCCTCACCGCGGTCGAGGAGGTCGACCTCGCCAAGCGCATCGAGGCCGGCCTGTTCGGCGCCGAGAAGCTCCGCCAGAACCGCGAGGAGGGCCTCAAGCTCACCCCGACGATGAAGCGCGACCTCACCTGGATCATCCGCGACGGCGACAAGGCCAAGCGGCACCTGCTCGAGGCCAACCTGCGCCTCGTCGTCTCGCTCGCCAAGCGCTACCAGGGCCGCGGCCTCGACCTGCTCGACCTGGTGCAGGAGGGCAACCTCGGCCTGGTCCGCGCCGTCGAGAAGTTCGACTACGCCAAGGGCTACAAGTTCTCCACCTACGCCACCTGGTGGATCCGGCAGGCGCTGCAGCGCGCGCTGGCCGACCAGGGCCGCACCATCCGCGTGCCGGTCCACATGGCCGAGCTGATCACCAAGGTCACCCGCGTCCGCCGCGAGCTGACCCAGTCGCTCGGTCGCGACCCCTCCCCCGAGGAGATCGGCCTGCCGCTCGAGATGACGGCTGCCAAGGTCGAGGAGATCATCGCGTTCGGCCGCGACACCCTGTCGTTGCAGAGCCCGGTCGGCGACGACGACGCCACCCTCGGCGACTTCATCACCGACACCGAGGCCGTCGACCCGGTCGCCTCGATCGAGACCCAGATGCTGCAGACGCAGCTGTCCCAGGTCCTCGACTCGCTGCCGGAGCGCAGCGCGATCGTCGTCCGGATGCGGTTCGGCCTCGACGACGGCCGCCCGCGCACGCTCGACGAGGTGGGCCGCCACCTCGGCCTGACCCGCGAGCGGATCCGCCAGATCGAGCGCGACACCCTCGCCGAGCTCCGCCTCGAAGGCCGCGCCGACGGCCTCAAGGAGTACGTCGCCTGACAGCCCGCTCCGACGGGATGGCGCACACGGAGATCCGGAGCTACCTGGTACGCCGCGGGCGCACCGGTCCGACCTCCCGCGCCGCCCTCGAACGGCTCTGGCCGGTCTACGGCGAGAGCGAGCTGGCTGCGGTGCTCGCCCGCCCGCCGCGGATCGTCGAGATCGGCTTCGGCATGGGCGAGGCGACCGCCCTCATGGCGGCCGCCGCCCCAGCCGCGGAGCTGCTGGCCGTCGAGGTGCATCCGGCCGGGATCGCCGCGCTGCTGCGCCGGCTCGAGGCGGCCGACCTGACCCACGTGCGCATCTGGCACGGCGACGCCGTCCCCGTCCTCGAGGCCCTGCCGGACGGCTGCCTGGACGAGGTGCGGCTGTTCTTCCCGGACCCCTGGCCGAAGGCCCGGCACGCGAAGCGGCGACTGCTGAGGCCGTCCTTCGCGGCCCTGCTGGCACGGGTGCTGGCTCCCGGCGGATTCCTCCACCTCGCGACCGACTGGCCCGGGTATGAGGAGCACGCCCGTGAGGCGCTGGCCGGCTGGACCGTCGTGACGGACCGGCGGGACCGTCCGGTCACGGGATACGAAAGGCGGGCGCACCGCGACGGTCGCGAGGTCGTCGACCTGGTGTGCCACCCGCCACGCTAGGCAGGCAGCAGCTCGGCCTGAGTGGCTGCGTAGGCCGAGGCCAGCGCGCGGAGCTGAGCGCCGCCGTCACCGCTGTAGGAGCGGCCGTGCATGGTGGCGAGCGTCGTCGGCTCCAGGTCCGCCAGGCCGCGCAACGTCGGCACGAGGTTGGCCGACAGCGAGGTGGCGTGGAAGACCTCCTCGGCAAACAGGGCCGGCTCGAGCAGGTCGGTGTCGCTGAGGGCCTGTCCGCCGCCGAGCTGTGTGAGGACGTCGCCGGCGAGCAAGGTCCTGGTCGTCTCGTCGAACCAGAGCCCGCTCTCCCAGTTGTGGGGCACGTGCGGTGTCGGGACGAAGCGCAGCCGATGCCGGCCGGTGTCGAGGGGCTCGTCGCCGATCAGGTGCGGCGGCCGGTCCGCCATGTCGTTGAGCGACACCATGCAGGCGAGCGGGCCGTGGACGACCTCCGCGTGCGGTGCCGCGGCCAGGAAGCTGTTCATGCCTCCGCACTCGTCGGCCTCCACGTGGGCGAACGAGATCCAGCGCAGCGACTCGAGCGGGATCACGCTGGCCACCGCCTGGGAGACCAACGGGAACAGCTGCCGCATCCCGGTGTGGAACAGGAAGGGCTGGTCGTCGCGGATGAGGAACTGGTTGAACGTGAAGCCGGTCGGGCCCACGTCGGGGATGAAGGTGGAGAACCGGATCAGGTCGGGTGCGATCTCGTCGACCTGGGTCTCGAACGCTGGCTGTGTCATGCCTGCAGCGTCCTGCTCCGGTCCGGCTCGGACATCGGGGGATCCCCCCTACTTCGCCCCCGAGCGCGCTGCCAGCGCCGCCGCCTCGGCCCGGGTCCGGACACCGAGCTTGGCGAGGATCCGGCTCACGTGGTGCTCGGCCGTCTTGCCGCTGATGTAGAGGCGGCTGCCGATCTCGGCGTTGCTGAGGCCGTGCTGGAGCAGCTCCAGCACGTCGGCCTCGCGGTCGGTCAGCTCACCCACCGCCCGCGGCCGCGCGCGAGCGGTGTCGCCGAGCTCCCGGAGCAGCGCGGCTGCCCGGTCGCGGGCCTCGGTGGCACCGAGTCGCGTGAAGCAGGCCAACGCCGCCCGCGCTTCAGCGATCGCCGCGGGGGCGTCGGTGAGCGCCAGCGCCGCCGCGAGCTCGAGTCGTACCAAGCCTGCCGCGAAGGGCCGCTCCTCGAGATGACGCAGCCCCTCGGCAAACGCAGGCCGCGGGTCGTCGCCGCGGGCCGCGAGCAGCCGGCCCGCCGCGACTGCCGACTCGGCGCGGACCGC
>JAODND010000087.1 GCA_025465465.1 Frankiales bacterium
CGTTCGACAACGCGGTCGTGGTCACACCGCACCGGTTGCTCATCCGCGAGGTCTTCTACGGCACCCATGACCCGACGTGCTGCCCGAGCGGCCGTGCTACCACCACGTGGACCTACCAGTTTGGCCGTCTCACCCCAGCCGCGTCGCACGTTACCCACCCTGCTCGGTAAGCCCGCTCGGTCTGCGGCGAGAGCCGGCCTTCTTCGCTGTTGATGGAGGCGGCGTTCTACGCTCCGACGCGTGTCGCGCTACCTTGCCAACCACTTCTCGCTTTCGAACGCCGTGGACGATCGGCCGGCAGACTTGCCGCACCTCCTGCGACGCATGGCAGACGCCATAGAGGCTGAGGGCATCACCAGCGATCAGATCGTGGACGTCACAGTGTCGAGCTCGATCGACGACGACGTTGAGGGCGAGCGGTGGTCCATGACGGTCTACTGGTCCGACGGTGCCCCCGAGTGAAGATCACGAGGCGGAGCTACCGAACGAACTACCCAGGCCATGCCCGTGCGGTCGATAGCGTGACGACCATGCTGAACCCTGAAGCAAGTCGTCAGACGGCACACATTTTCTTAGATGCGGTCGCTGTGCATAATCGGAACGATGCGACGGACGACGACGCACGGGACGAGATGACCGGGCTGGTACTGGACCGCCTCCGCGAAGTCGGGTCCATCCAGATCCTTCAGGACGATGAGACCGGGAACCTCACGCTGGACTTCCGTGCCGCAGGGTCGGGGATCATCGCGGTCATGGTCGCCCTACTCGACGGATGGGTCGGCAGTAGCGGAGTCGACCGCGACGTCTTGGTCAGCGAAGTGCGAGACATCATCGACGAGCACCTGGTCGAGTAGGCGGACGGTCAATCGGCGGCGCTTCTTGCGCTACCGGCTGGCGTCCGTCTCGTTCACCCGCTCCGGCTCCTGACGGATCTCGGTCCAGTACTCCTCGCGGACATCCTCATCGATCAAGATGGGCACCCGCTCCCCGTACAGACGGTCGCCCCCACGCTTCTTGGGGCCTGAGATCCAGTACTGGTCGCCGGTCGCGACGTCGTAGTGATTCGACTTGAACTCTGGGTACTCGTTGCGCTGAAAGACCTGGTCGCCGTAGTAGACCCGCTTCATCGTCTTGGAGAATCTGACGCGCCCAATCCTGGCGCTGCCTGTCAGCTCGCCCGCCTTGCGCTCGATGTACATGATCCGAGTGCGCACTGAACAAGTGTGCCCGGTGTGGGGCCACGACGCGTGCTCTCGACGCAAGGATGCGGCGTTCTGCACGGCCCCTTCCGCCAATCATTAGCCCCTGTCAGGATCACTTGGTGACGCGAAGACGGGGACGCCACGCGGGCCCGAACAGTGAAGATCCACAACTGCCTCCCGCCTTGCGTCGTGCCCGATGGGTGGGGCGCATCGGCAATTGGCTGACGATTCTCGGCCTGCCCTTGTTCATCGTCGGCGCGGTCACCCTCCATCGATGGCTCGCCTACCTGGGTATTGGCGCATTCATCATCGGTCCGGGGGTCTGGGGTACTCGCCTGAACCTTGAGCGTCGATGGTTTCTCAAGGAGACGGGCATCTCCCTGCCGTCCGGGCGCAAGGTCATCGACAAGAACTAGCTGCCCTTAGCGGCCACGGATGGACAGTGAAGAAGGGCCGTTCTCCTCTGCGTTGAGGAGAGGCCTCAGTCGCTGCTGGCACCGGTCGAGCCGCCTTCGATCCACGTGCCGTCGGCCTGCCGTACGCAGGTCACGATCTCCTGGTCGTGGAAGCCCGTCGGCTCTCCGAGTTGCACAACGACCCACACGGCATCGTCCACTTCGCCGGGTCGCACTTCGACGACGCGAGCCGCCGCCGCCGGAGTGTGAGCCCATGCCGAGAGGGCGGCAGCCTCGGCCGAAGGGAAGCTCTGCTGCTCGCTCATGGATCCGAAGGTAGATGTCAGGGCACCCGCCCGGAACCGCCTTCTTCGCTGTTGATGGAGGCGGCGTTACTCGCGCTTCCAGCCCCCGTGGCCGAAGGTCCGGTGGACCCACTCGCGGAAGGTGTTCCCCTCACCGTAGCCAGCGTCAGCGTCATAATTGCCCGTCCCCGACGGCTCAGGAAGGTTGGCAGCCGCGGCATCATCGAACGTGCACCGGATGTACTCAGTGGTGATCTCGCTGATCTGATCCCGATCCACGAACCGGTGCCCGTGGCGCGTCTTCACAATCACGCCGTCGAACAGGTCCTCCGACGGAATCTCAAGAACCTTGTCGAGCGTCCCGAACGGGCTGCCTGAGGCAGACTGCACCGGCACGCCGCGCGGCACACCCTCGTAAGAGACCGGCTCGGCTCCCTGGCTCACCCTGTACCTCCAGACGCTAGTGCCGGCGAGTCAAGCACATGACCGCAGCGAGCGGGCTGCCCGCGCAGAACTCCTGACGCGGCGCGTGCCGAGGGACCAGCCCGCCGCCGTGTGCTCGGGAGGGGGCGTTCTCCGTCGTCAGGCCGCGCCGAGTTCGTGGCGGGGGGTACCTACCGTTTCCGCTCCCAAGCGCAAGATTCGTAGTGCCGGCTCCCGTCGCCGGGATGCGGCGTCTCCTGCGCGCCGCCAAGGCTATGCGGGGCTACCGTCGGCCGCCTCGGAGATGCGGCTGCGATGATCGGTTTCCGTCCCCGGCTGGTCTGAGACCTGCGAGGGTCGGTAGTTATCCGCGGCAGCGGCGGGGCAAAGGCCAGCCATGACACCAACACAGAACCGTTTGCTTGGTGGTCTGATCGTCCTCATCGCTGGCGGCGCGCTGCTTTACCAGTCAGCAAGCGGATCAGTCGCGCCGGACATCGCAGGGTTCTCGCTCCTCGTCTTCTTCCTGTTGCCCTTCGGGGCCTTCCTGCTTTGGCGTAGGAGTCAGCGATGACCCTGGCGAAGGCCTATCACTACAACGGGCCAGGTCAAGGGTTCATCCTCGCGGTAGTGGTCATCCTCGCCGTGGTCCTGAGCGCCATCTACCTGCGCATCAAAGCCCGGCAGGCGAGGGACGTGTTGCAACGCAGGCCTCGGGCGGAGCCGTAGGTTCGCCTGACAGGTAGGTGACCAAAGCATTGATGCGGGGGCGGCGAAGCCGGAGAATGGCCGCTCCCGAGCGTGAAGATGCGGCGCACCCTGCGGTTGCTGTCGCTCTGGCGATCTGCGTGTCGGGGGCCGCTGGCGGTGAGCGGACCTCACGTCGCCGTGACGTTAGAGCGCAGCATGCGACGGGCAGTGGTCCACCCGTGGACGGACACCGCCTAGCCGCCATCTACCGGGACCAGCGACGCCTCGATAAGACAGTCCCTTCTCGGAAGCGCCTCTCCCTGCTCACTTCCTACGGCACGTTGCTCATCGTGCTGGCCGTCCTCTACGACCAGATGCCCAAGCCGGTCTGGTGGGTGGCAGCGGGTGTGTACGCGCTCGGCTACGTCGTGATCGGCGTGTCTTACATGCGTCTCAGCAAGAGGGACAAAGGGGCAGCGCCCGGATAGGTGCCGCTGGCCGGCGACGACCGCGGGAGCGGATAGTGACGCACTATCGCGGTCGCCAGCGGTCGAGGGTCTGATCACGAACAGGCGTTAGCTTGGCCCAGCCAGACTCGGCGGGCACGGTGTATTCGGTGCCTGGCCTGTCCGTATCAGTTGACGGTCACGTCCTGAACGGTCACGACGCGCAGGCTTCGCAAGGGACGTGCGAGGAAACCCGCGATCGGTGCGAAGAGAACAGTTAGGGTCGACACCCAACACGTGATGATCGGCGGCTGGATCGTCTCCCAACCTGCGACGCCGGGCCAGCCTCCGGTATTGGTGTAAGCCAGCGCGATCAGCCCGAGTGCCGCGCTGATGCCGAGCAAGGACCACACAGCTGCTCGTGCATTGACCGCAACCGCAACTGCAACCGCGGTCCCCGCCGCGAGCAGCTCCCAGCCTGTGACAGCGGAACTCGCAGGGGTGTTCACCTGTTCCGGCAGCTGCTGATGCACCACGAGGGCCGCCAAAAAGCTGGCAGCGAACAACGCCAGTGGCCAGCCAGCGAAGCTCGAGGCCCGGCGCTCAAGGGGAACGGAGTCCAGGCACCGGACCATCCACCAAGTCCAGGAACTGAGGAGGGCGAGGACGACGGCCCCGACCACCAGATGCCATGTCCCGGTGGTGTCGGAACCCTCAGCGTTGATCAGTGAGCTTCGTACCGGAACTGCCACGAGGGTCATAGGCCCGAGGGTGACGCCGAGCAACACCGGAGCCGCAAGCAGCGCCCAACCCAAGCGGCAGAGCGCGACGGAGACCGCAACAGCGAAGCCTCCAAGGCCCACCATCGCGAAGGCGTGCATCGTCACCGAGTCATGCGAGGGCGCGGGATAGTGCGCCGACACCGCGGCGCCGTCCGCCGCCGCCTGCGCGACGAGCGCGAACGCAACGACGAGAGCGCCAAGCGCGAGGGCGGCGAGAAGCGAACCCACGACCGCGCGGGCTCGACCACGCGTGGACGCGTCGCGAGCGGAAGCAAGGGAGGCCATACGACAATCTCGGCCTTGGACGTCCCCGTCTTAATGGTTACGCCCAAGTAGTGCCCGATGAGCATCGTTATCTATGCAGGTGACGACGGGCCATCGCCTAGCCTTCGAGCCGTGAGCGCAGCGCCGGCCGATGTCGGATCCATCACGGGGTCGTCCACGACTATCGATGGGTTGGCGACCCGCGACTCGCGGCCACAAGTGGACACCTGGGGGCTGGGCTGGCCCCACTCCGTGGCCGCCTGGATCTCGAGGTCTCGCCGGGGAATCACGAAGTGCGAGTACGCATTTGGTGGTTCCGCTCCCCGAAGCTCCGAGTCGAGGTCAAGCCAGGGACCCCGTGCGTTGTCCGGGCCGACAAACCGCACGGCACCTCCGGGGGAGCCATGCTCCGGCTGGCGTTCCGCCCCCTTACCGCCTGGTCGCTGGCACCTCACCACACCGGGACGCTTACCCCGGAGAGTGCCACTTTCACGACTACCGACGAGCGACGCGGGAGGCGTGTTGCTCCGCTACGCGATTGCCATGTTGGGCGTGTTCGTGCTTGTCGCTCTCCTCGCCAAATAGGGCCGATCAGCAGGCAGCGCTCTCCGTTGTCGACCTTCCCGCGGGAACGCGTTGTCCCCATCACCGAGAGCCGGCCTTCTCTGCTGTTCGCCAGACGGCGCTACCTGTCGATCGAAGGCGGCCGCAGGATCAACACGACCCCGACAAGGGAAAGCAGCGCCGCAGCCGCAAAGCCCGCCGCGGCTGGCGACCACTGCTCCGCGTGCGGGCTCCAGGGGCGTCGGAGGCACACAAGCAGACCGGCAACCTGGACCGCCGTGACGACCGCCGGCCCGTTCCACCTGCCTGACAATGCACGCCCGCGCGCCCACCAGGACGCGTGCACCACGACAACGGCAAGTAGAGCCCCCAGCCACAACCACCACCCGATCGAGGCCAGCACCCCAGCTGCGATACCCGCGGCACCTGCTGTCGCAACGGCCATGGCGACAGCGAGCGTGGCCCTGCCGCCACGGCGCGTCAGGGCCACCCGGTCGGCCACAACCCCCGCCAGTACCAGTACCGCCATGAGCAGCACCCGCGCGATGCCCGCGGTGTAGTGCCACAGGGGCCAGCCGACTAGGACACCGCCGAGGACGACGCCGTTCGCATTCGCCAAGGCAGCCAAGGACCCTTGCGTGACAGCGGTGTCGGACGTCGTCCCCATGGCCGCATAGTGGCATCTCAGGAAGGACGTGCCGCTAGAAGATCCGGCCTTCCTCTCCGACGGCAACAGGCATTTCTCACCGCCCTGCTCCACGCTGAGCATCGTCCACCTCTCTAGACAGCCACAGGGAGCGCGCTGACAATCCGGTCTGTGGCAAAGGGGGAGCGGCGTCGGTACTTCTCGGTCTGGTTCACCTTGTTCTGGGCGGCCTGGGCCTCGTTGACGTTCGTGGAGGCCGCGACGCGACACGGGGCCTTCGCCGTCTTCTCATGGTGTCTTGGCGTCGCGCTTGCGGCTTGTCTTCCTCGCATGGCGCGGTCGGCTATCCGGCGGACGCCACCCACCTGGCCCTGGTGACCGCGTGACGCCAAGCTGTCGGCGCCGTTACTGGCTGCCGGCGGTGAGAGCCGCAGCTCAAGGCGTAGCCGGTCCTCTCGACCGATCACCAAGGTCATCGGGTGTCATGCTGAATGCGTGACGGAGCGAGAACGACCGTGCCCGGACTGCGGGCAGCCTGAGCACCTTGTGAGCCTCTTCGGTGACGACGCGCCCGAATCCACGTGGGAGCGCGCAACGTGGCGTTGCAACGCCTGCAGGCGCTGGCACGTTGGCATGCACTCGTCGAAGACCGTTAGCGGGCAGGCGCACGTGGGGGACGAATAGAGCCGGCCTTCTCCACCACGGAGACCAGGCGCTTCACACTGCGAGTCGTTCAGCGCACGGGCACGATCTTGAGGCGGGGATCTGTGTATCCGTTGCGCTCAAGCAGCCATCCCAGGGCCGAGGCCGTGCTGCTGAGAGTCTTTGATGCAGGCTCTCCGTCGCGGGCCAGTTGTGTCCCGAGCTCGTAGCTGTCCCAGACCTTCTCCGTGTAGCCCTTGCCGGTACGCCATTCGTGCCATACCCGCTCGAGCAGCGCCGGTACTAGGTCGTCCCGATTGAGCCACATCAGCCACTCGACGAGGCTCGCGGGCATGTAGATCCGGTCAACCTCCCGCACCATGCGATCGGGGTTCCTCATCATGTCGAACCACGGCAGCGGGACCTGGCGGTACCAACGCAACGCGTCGTCCAGACGCGTTTGGCGCATATCGCCGACGGACAACGTGAGCGCGTGATGCTTGTGCGCCTGGTTGGTGACGAAGTTGCTGGTAAGCGTGACGCGATCAGCGTTCTCTCCACGCCAGCGCTCCAGCCCCAAGTCCATGATCACTGCGAACATGTCGAACTTGCTGCCGGTAGCAGCGGAGTTGTACTTGCTTGCCGTCCAGGACACGTATTCGCGGCGCGTTCCGATCTTGCGGACTACCTCACCCGCCTTGACCCATTTGAAGCCGTCAGCATCAAGCCCCGAGGCGACCCAGCTCCCAGCCAACTGTTTGAGTTCGGCGGGATTTTGCACGCCGGGAAACGGGTCCGCAGCGGGCTCTTCGACGAGTCCGCGCTTCCGCTCGAAGATTGGCATGACGAGACCTTATGAGCCGCCCCCCGTTTGCACGAGAAGTGCCGTTCTTCGTGCTGGGGACCCGGCGCTAGCCTCGGCCGGTGTCCAAGCGAGTCGTGGTCCTGTTCCCTGTCGGGGACCCCGCGGCGGTGGAGACGTTCCGTCAACGATGGGACCCGCTGGCTACTGCCGTGGCTGCCCACATCACCCTCGCGTACCCCTTCGAGAGCGAAGAGTCCCCAAGTGCACTCGCCGCCACGCTCAGCCGCGTGGCTCGTGAGGTAGAGCCCTTCCCCGTGCAGCTGGAACGGGTGGCTACAGAGGACGAGGAGTACCTGTTCCTGCTGGCCGACATCGGAGAAGCCTCCATCCAGGTCCTGCACGATCGCCTGTACGCGGGACCGCTCGGCGCACTGCCAAAACCGGTTCGGTTCGTACCTCACATGACCGTTGGTAGGACGCGCGACCCGAAGGCGCTTCGCGAGATGGAGTGGGCAGCGCGAGAGCAGGCGCTGTCGTTCGCGGGTGACGCGGTGGCGTTGTCGGTCTACCGCATCGAGGGTGGCTCGCGGGTACGGGAGTTCGACGTGGCCCTCGGCCCAGACTGCGAGTAGTTGCCGCCAGCCGATACGCGGCGCTATCACCGGAGGAGAGCCGGCCCTGTCGCCTGCCGGTCGGTGCCCAATGACCCGTCTTGCGCGGCTGCTGACCGTCAGGGCAGATTGGCCAGACGCGCCTACGAAGGGTTCACGATGAGAAGTGACAGGATGGGCCTCGCCGGAGCTTTCGCGGGTGCTACGGCGTTCGGTATCACCGACGCGCACCTCTACCTCGGTCGAGGGGCCGGGTTCTGGGTATCGAACGTCTCCTCCGTCTGGCTGCTCATCCCCTTCGTCGCCGGCGCAACCCTCATGACAACCCGCCGCAGCGCGGCCCTGCTCGGCCTCACCCTCACCCTGGTGGCTCTCGCGGCCTTCTATGGCTGGGCAGTTGTGCAGGGCGCGAACCAGTTCACGAGTGCCGACCTCCGCTTCCTCGGCGGGGGCCTGTTCACCGGCCCCACGTTCGGCCTGACGGGCAGGCTTTGGAGTGAACGTCGCCGGTTTTTCCTCGGCGTTCCTCTGGGCCTGGCGTTCGTCTTCGAGCCTTACGCCTGGTTCCGGCACGTCGGTCGACTCCCCAACCCACACCTCATCTGGTTCACGGAGGCAGCCTTCGGTGTGATGCTGCTGTTCGCCTTCCTAGCCCTTAGCGTCGACGCCAGCCGGGGCCGCACCACATCCGCCGTCTGACTTTGGAGAAGTGCCGCTACCTCACCTCGCGTAGGCGCCAGATTTCGTGCCACATACGTGCCACATCGAACGGACAAGAGCGGTCTCCTGCGGATCAACTTAATGTCGCAAAACCGCTAGTTCACGCTCAGTTCGAGGTGATTGGTGCGGTTGCGGTGTGCCGAGATTGACTCAAGATCACGTTATGAGTCCCCTGCTCTGACCAGCTGAGCTACCGCCCCTGATGGGTGCATCGTCGCAGGTCAGATCCGGGGTGGCGGCCCTCACGCAGGGTCATCGGGACGTGGCGCGTGCCGTGAAGCACTCGGCGAGCCAGGAGTCCCGGTCGTTCAACGCGGCTCTCGCCATGCCGGTCGGGTGGCCGGAGAAGCCATGTGGCGCCTCGGGGTAGACGCGCAGATCGACGTCACCTCCTGCAGCCGAAAGGCGCGCCGCCATGACCAGGTTGTCCTCGAGCAGGATGTCCAACGCACCGACGATCAGGAGGGTCGGCGGCAGGTCACGCAAGTCGCCAAAGATCGGCGACACGTCGGGAACCGTGCGATCAGCCACGTGCCCGACGTAGGCCGTGAGGAAGTACTCGTCAGCGATACGTCGGCCCGCAGCCGTCTGGCCGCTCAGGTCGTAGGTGCCAAACTGCAAGACGGCGCCGGCGAACGAGTGTGCGTGGCCCTTGTCCCGAAGCCGGAGCAGCGTCGTCATGGCAAGCGTGGCGCCGGCCGAGCTGCCGCCGATCGCAAGCCTGGTGGTGCCGAACCGGACCTCGGCGTGGTCGATGATCCAGAGCGCGGCCGCCTCGCAGTCAGCCGGCGCCGCCGGCCAGGGGTTCTCGGGCGCGAGCCGGTAGTCGACGCTGACGACTGCTATCCCGAGCGATTCCGCGAGCGCGGCGTTGCGCGCGTCACCACCCGCCGTGGGCCCGAGAGTGAAGCCTCCACCGGGGATGTCGAGGTACACGCCCTGCACCTTCGTGCTGGTCGGCATGAAGATCCGCAACGGGATCTCCTGCCCGGATGCATCCACGGCCAGCTCGACGGTGGCCCCGCCAGGGGCGACCTGCTCGGCACGCGCCTCCCGCAGCTCTTCGAGGGAGGCGGGTCCTCGGCGCTCCCCACGCTCGGCATAGAACGCCCGGCACTCGGGGACGTGCCTCGCGAGCTCCGGGTGGACCAGCCTGTTCAGTCCGACCTGCACTCGCTCTCCTTCTGTTCCAAGCGTCTGCGCCGAACGACAGGCGCGAGTCTAGGAGCTGAGGAGCGCCCGCTGGGCGGGGCGAGACGGACCAGCTGAGCTACCGCTCCGCCGGCGTCGTTCCCTCGTGCCCGCGCGCGAGCCAGCAGGACC
Source organism: Frankiales bacterium (assembly GCA_025465465.1). Classification (GTDB taxonomy): domain Bacteria; phylum Actinomycetota; class Actinomycetes; order Mycobacteriales; family SCTD01; genus RYN-111. The sequence continues at coordinate 9,819 of JAODND010000087.1, forward strand.
AGGCGGTCCAGAGGACGACGACCAGGCCGAAGGCGATCACCAGGGTGACCGGCGGGAGCGGCGGGTGCCAGGACACCCGCCCCAACCCCCAGCCGTGCCCGACGCCGACGGTATAGCGAGCCAGCGCGCTGGCGAACGCGTCGAGCTGGGCGACGACGACCGCGACGGCGACCACCGCCGCCAGCAGCCGGGTCCGCAGGTGCCCGAGGGAGCGCCCGACCACGGCCAGGAGCGGGAGGCCGACGAGGTACGGCAGCGAGTAGCGGCCCTGCCACCAGTACCCGATGCGCGGGAACGACGACGCCTCGACGGCAGCGGGTACGAGGATGCCGAGGCACAGCGCCCCGACAAAGGCGATCCTCAGTCGGCGCCGGCCGGCCATCACACCGATGACCAGCATGACGACGGCAAGACCAGCCCAGAGCGCGACGCTGACCCGGGGCGCCCCGGTGTCGAGCCACCCGAAGCGCCCGACGAGCTGAGTGCTCAGGTGCCCGACGTGGCGCGCGGTCAGCAGTCGGCGCAAAGCCCCGAACCGACTGACGTGCACCGGCCTGCCGGACAGCCGGGTGGATTGAGCGAGGATGACCCAGGCCGTCTGGGCGACGGCGACCACGAACAGGACGGCCCCGGCGAGCTGCACCGACCGCTGGCGCACCAGTTCTCGCAGCCGCGGCCGAGGCGCCGAGAAAGCAACCGTGAGCGGGATCAGGACCAGCCAGAGCGGTGAGATGGGACGGGCCAGCGCCAGCGCGGCGGCTGCGGACGTCACCCCGATCAGTCGGGTCCGCGGCACTGGGCCGACGCCGTGGACGAGCCGGAGCAGGCCGACCCACGTCGCAGCGGCAGCGGCCACCTCGACACCGCTCGGGTTCACGACGGCTCCCAGGAAGAGCACCATCGGCGTCACGAGCACGGGGACCGCGAGTGCCAGCAGATCGCCTGCAGCCCAGGTGATCGCGGCCGCAAGCAGCAGCGCGCAGAGGAGTCCGCTGAGCACCCGGGCGGCCCGGTCGGAAGCGATGCCGGTCACCGCACGGGTCGGGAGGCCGACCAGCCCGTAGTAGGCCGGCGGATAGCGGCCGGCGGTCGTCGTCACGTCCACCAGCGGTCCGGCATGGCTGGTGACCTGCGGTGCGCAGGAGGCGGGTCGTCGGGGCCGGAAGGCGAAGCAGCGGGGGTAGCGACCCAGCTCGCCGAAGCCGGCGGGCAGCGACACGTGGGTACGCGGTCCGATCGGGTCACCACGTCCCAACCACTGGCCGCGAGCGACAGCAGCCGCCTTCACCAGGTGCTGCGGCTCGTCAGGCGCGGCGAGCAGTGGCGTCGCCAGCTCCCAGAGGCCGATGAGCGAGAGGAGCAGGACGAGCGAGACGGCATACCGCCTCACGGCCGCTCCAACCGGTCCACGCGATGCCGCAGCAGCCCGACCTCCTCGACGAGGCTCCGGGTCTCCTCCTCGAGGCGGCTGCACTCCCACGACAGGTGCAGGCACACCCCGAGCAGCACGAGGACGCCGAGGAACAGCAGCAGGTTGACGGGGTCGGCGACACCGACGACGTCCGCCGCGGCATCGAGCAGTGACGGCACCAGTGCGAGGACGGCGATCGCCGGAGCGACGAGCAACCAGAGGACCGCGTACTTCTCCCGGAGCTGGCGTCGGCGGAGGAGCTCTCCGATGAGGAGCAGGGTGGTCGCCGCGCCGATCAGGCCGACGAGGAAGACGCCGGTCATGGGAACTTCCGCACCGAGGAGAGCACGAGGGCGAGCGCGACGCGACCGAGGTAGAGCATGGCCTGCACCGGATGGGCGCTCGGTCGACCAGTCGTGCGCGCCCGCATCACGACCGGTACCTGCGTGATGGTCAGGCCGGCCTTGTGCGCCAGGACGATGGCCTCGACCGTGTCGCCGAGATACTCGGCCGTGTAGTGCCGGGCGAACAGCCGCGTCGCCCTCGGGCCGGTGGCCCGGAAGCCCGAGGTGGTGTCGGTCAGGCGCACCCGCGTACGCCGTGACAGCACCGCTGCGAGCAGCTGCATGCTCCAGCGCCGCGGCCCGCGTACGTCGTAGTCACCGGTGCCGGCGAAGCGGGCACCGATCACGAGGTCTGCTCCGCCGAGAGCGTCCAGGAGGAGTGGGGCCTGGCTGCTGTCGTGCTGGCCGTCACCGTCCACCTGCAGCACCTGCTCGTAGCCGTGCTCGTCGGCGTACCGGTAGCCCACGCGCATCGCGCCACCCACCCCGAGGTTGACGCACAGCGACACGACCGTCGCACCGGCGAGCCGGGCGATGTCGCGAGTGCCGTCGGTCGACGCGTCGTCGACGACGAGCACGTCTGCCTCGGGCAGGTGCCGGTGGAGGTCAGCGACGACGGCGGCAACGCTGTCCTGCTCGTTGAAGCACGGCACGATCGCGAGGACGCTCATGCGAAGACCCAGAAGCGGTAGAGCGGGAAGTTCCAGGTCGTCGTGACTGCCACGGCGAGCAGCTTCGCCTCGAGGTACCAGCGGTGACCGGCGCTGACGATGACCAGCGTGACCGCGGCGTTCAGGCCGAGCAGGGCGCCGTAGCGGAGCACCTGCCGGTGGCTGCGCTCACCGCGGAGGTGGAGCCAGCGGTTGAGGCTGAAGTTCACGCCGACGCTGGCGAGGAAGGCGACGAGGGTCGCGACGGGCACGCCGAGGGCACCGTGGAGGGCGATGAGGAGGGCGACATCTGTCGCCAGGCTCACGCCGCCGATGAGGACGTGCGCCACTGCGCTGGGGCTCACAGTCCGTGACGGTAGGAAGTCCTGGCTGTGAGGTGGCTGACTGTCCCGGACCTGACAGCGAGGTCCCGCCTGTGCTGTGCCTGAGCGCCACAGGGGCACCACAGTGCTGGCGGGACAATCTCCTTGGGTGCCAAGCAATCGCCCGACGAGTGCTCTCCGTCATGGTGTCGCCATCCGGCTCGCCGCGATGGCGGGATGGGCGTCGCGAACGACGGGACGGGGTAGCGGTGTCGCCATCGCCGGACGCGTGCTGATGGCACTCTCGCCCGCGTCCCTCGGGCGGCTCGCCCAGGGCCGCCGGATCGTGCTCGTGTCCGGCACCAACGGCAAGAGCACCACCGCTCGACTGCTTGCCGAAGCCTGGCGGACCTCCGGCCCGGTGGCCGCCAACGACGAGGGCGCGAACCTGATGGGCGGCGTGGCCAGCGCGCTGATGAGGTCGCCGCACTCGAGAGTCGTCCTCGAGGTCGACGAGCTGGCTCTGCCGGCCGTCGTGGAGCGGACGTCACCCGAGCTCGTCGTCCTGCTCAACCTGGCCCGGGACCAGCTGGACCGGGTGGGTGAGGTGTCTCGCCACGTCCGCGGGTGGCAGGACGCTCTGCGCCAGGCCGAGGTCGGACGGCTCGTCGTGAATGCCGACGACCCCCTGCTCGCGGCGGCGGTCCAGGGCGCTCGGGCGCCGGTGACCTGGGTGGGTGCCGGGCTGCTCTGGGAGGAGGACGCCCGGGGGTGCCGTCGGTGCCGCCAGCAGATCACGTTTGAGGGCGGCGACTGGTGGTGCACCGGCTGCGGTCTGCGGCGTCCGCCGTTGCAGGGACTCCGGCTCGACGATGTGCTGCTGCTCAAGGGCGAGCAACCGCTGGAGATCGACCTCGACCTCCCAGGTGAGTGGAACCTCGCGAATGCTGCGATGGCGCTGGTCGCGGCCCGCGCTCTCGGTGTCGATCCCGAGGCTGCCCTCCGCCGGATGAGCAGCGTGAGCGATGTCAACGGTCGCTATGCGCAGGGCAGCATCGACGGTCACACCGTGCGGCTGCTGCTCGCGAAGAATCCCGCCAGTGCCCGGTCCGTGCTCGACCTGGTGCTGCTCGAGTCACACCCGATCGTGTTGGTGCTCAATGCCGAGGCCGCCGACGGTCGCGACCCGTCGTGGCTCTGGGACGTCCCCTTCGAGCTGCTGCGCGGTCGGCAGGTGCTGGTGACCGGACGCCGGCGCTCCGACCTCTCGGTCCGCCTCCGCTATGCGCAGGTCGATCATGAGGTCACCGGCGACCTCAGCAGCGCGCTCGCCGCGGTGGGACAGGGGCCCTGTGACGTGGTTGCCAGCTACACCGCCTTCGCCGTCGCGAACCGGCGGTTGCAGCCTCTCGGCGGTGGCAGCTGAGCTCGCGTCGGGTCCGGATCGGTCATCTGTACCCCGAGGTCCTCGGGACCTACGGCGACGGCGGGAACGTGCACGTCCTCCGCCGTCGACTCGGCTGGCGCGGGATCCCAGCTGACGTGCTGCCGATCCCCGTGGGATCGCCTTTCCCCGAGCAGGTGGACCTGCTGGTCCTGGGCGGTGGCGAGGACGACGCCCAGACCCGCGTCGCTGCCGACCTCGCGCGCCAGCTGCCCGAGGCACTGTCGCGAGGCACCGTGCTGTTCGCCGTCTGCGCAGGGTTGCAGCTGCTGGGACACAGCTTCGAGACCGCCGCGGGCAGTACGGTCGCCGGAGCGGGGGTTCTCGACGCCGTCACGACAGCAGGACATCGCCGCTCGATCGGCGAGGTCGTCGCCGTCCCCGTCGACCCTGACCTGCCGCTCCTGACGGGCTTCACCAACCATGCGGGAGTGACGGTGCTCGGGAACGAGGCCCGGCCCTTCGCCCGGGTCCGGCGCGGTCCCGCCAACCACCCGCTCGGCCGGGACGAGGGGGCGGTGCAGGGCAGCATCCTCGCCACCTATCTCCATGGTCCCGTGCTGGCCCGCAACCCGGCGCTGGCAGACCACCTGCTCGAGCGGGCCACCGGCCTCGTCCTCGAACCCCTCCCGGATCACGAGGTCGCCCGGTTGCGCCGCGAACGGCTCCGCTCCCCTGGCTGGTGGGCGCGGTCACGACGATGATGCAGAACACCTATGCCCGCACAGCCATGACGCCGCGCGCACGCCGGGCACTCGTCGCCCTGGCGGTGGTGGCCGCGGCCTTGGTGCTCGCCCTGCCGCTGCACGGGGTGCGCGGCACGCTCCACGCCGTGACCGCACTGGTCCCGAGGCCCGGCCACAGTGCGACACCCTTCGCTGGGCAGCTGCTCGTATACGGGCGGCACGGACTCACTGCCTCCGAGGTGAGCGTCCTGCGGGCCGCTGCCCCGGGGCAGGTGACGGCCGTGCACGGGGGTGAGCTCGCAGTTCGAGGGGCGAGCACGTCCTACCCGACGGTGCCCGTCGAGGCCTTCACCGTGGACGCGGCGGCCTATGCCCGCGCGGCCGGCGTCTCGAGCCTCCGCCACCAGCTCGAGTCCGGGGTCGTGCTTTCCCGGACCGGCGCGGCGTTGCGCCACCTCGGCGCCGGGGGGCACCTGCTCCTCGACTCCGGTCGCACGCTGCCGGTCACCGCTGTCGTCGAGGACCGCGTGCTGGGCGGCTACGAGCTCGCGACGACCGAGGCGGTCCTCGGCCACCCAGCGGGCAGCGCCGCGTCGTACCTGCTCCTCGACTCCGGGACCGACTCCGGGCAAACGGCACGTCGGCTGCGGGCGGCCCTGCCGAGCCGAGACCTGCGCGTCGAGGCCCACACGGTCAACGGTCTGATGAGCTCCTCCGACACGGTGCTGACGCAGGCGCAGATCAAGGCGGCCTTCGGCGAGTTCGGTGTGCGCACCGGGACCGACGGCCAGCTGCATCTCGAGAGCACCTGGGAGCAGCGCTGGATCACCTCCACCCGCATTCCCCAGCTCGGTGTCGTGACCTGCAACCGCAAGGTGGTCGGACCGCTGCGCGCGGCGATGGAGGAGATCACACGACGAGGTCTCGGCTCGCTCGTCCACACCGCAGACTTCCAGCGCGAGGGCGGCTGCTGGAACCCGCGCGTCCAGCGGCTCGGTGGCGGTCAGCTCTCGGCGCACGCCTGGGGCATCGCGGTGGACATCAACGTCGACGTCAACCCGCTCGGTGCCACGCCGCACCAGGACCCCCGACTCGTGGCGATCATGGCCGCCCACGGCTTCACGTGGGGCGGTCGATTCCTCCGGCCCGACGGCGCGCACTTCGAGTGGTTCGGCGCGCCCCGCAGCGGATGAGCCCCCGTCAGATGTCACCCAGCCTCAGCAAGCCGTCAGGGCGGACGCGAGACTGTGGCGCCATGTCCGGCACGCTGTACGAGGAGCTCCGCACCGGGCCTCGCCGGCCCAGTAGCGGCCCACGCCGGACGGGCTGGCTCGCGCTTGCGCCGATCCTCGCCGGCCCGGTCGTGGCGGTGTGCGTGGTCGGCACCGGGGTGCAGCTCCAGAGCGGACCGGAGAAGCAGCTGCTGGGATCGTGGTACCGCTGGTCGTCCGTTCCCCAGCTGCCGGGTCGCCCGTCCATCGCCATGATCGGCGCGGTGGCCCTGTTGGTCGCGCTGTGGGGACTGGTGGCGTGGCAGGTCAGCACGACTCCCGTCGTTGCTCGATGGGTGCGCCGGGTCGGCTGGTTGTGGGCGGCCCCCTTCGTGCTGGGAGCACCGTTTCTCTCCCGGGACGTCTACGCCTATGTGGCGCAGGGCGCCGTCCTCGAGCACGGCCTCAACCCCTACACGACAGCTCCCAGCGCCCTCGGAGGTCACGACCCTCTCGTGCAGGCGGTCGATCCGCAGTGGCGCTCCTCCCCCGCGCCCTACGGCCCGCTGGCGCTCCGGCTCGCCCAGGTCAGCGCCGTCGTCGGCGGCCACGGAGTCGGCGCGTTCGTCGTCCTGCGGCTGCTCGCCGTGATGAGCGTCCTCGGGGTGGTGCTCCTGCTGCGCAGAGCTGCGCCGCCCCAGCACCGCGACTTGGTCACGTGGCTGACGCTGAGCCCGCTGACCCTGCTCCAGCTCGTGGCGGCAACGCACTGGGAGGCCGAGCTCAGCCTTTTGCTCGTGCTTAGCGTGCTGCTGGCCCGGCAGGGTCACGTGATCTGGTCACTGCTGGTCGCGGGAGTTGCCTGCGAGATCAAGGCCTTCGCCCTGGTCGTCGTCGCCGTCCTCGCCCTCGACGCGCTGCGGCAGCGCGGGCTGAGGTTCGCACCTCACCTCGTCGCGGCACTGGTCGCCTGCGTCGGCATGTCAGTCGTGATCTACCCACGAGACCCGTGGGGCTGGATCGGCAACCTGCACGGCGCGACCAAGGGCTGGAGTCCCTATGCGCCGTCGTCCACGCTCTACCAGGTCCTCGGTCACCTTCACCCTGGTCACGCCGGTCTCCTCCTCGAGGTCTCCCGGTACGCCGTGATGGGTGTCGCCGTCGTCGTCGGACTGCTGGCGCTGCGCCGGCGCGACCTCGAGGTGCCGGTGCTGGCCAGCGTGCTCCTGGTCGCCGGCATCGGTGCCCTGCCGACGGTGTGGCCCTGGTATGTCGCGCCCGCGGTGCTTCTCATGCTGGCCGGCCGGACCAGGCTCTGGTGGTGGGGGGCGCTGCTGGCCGGACTGTCCGGCATGGCGGCGCTGCCGATCGGCGCGGTGCGGGCCCAACGCGTCAGCCTGGTGGCAGACGTGGTGGCGATCGTCGGTCTGCTGGTCTGGCGGCCGTGGTCCACCCGTCAGCGGACCGTGACGTTGCCGACGTCGACCGCGCCACCGAACGCCAGCGAGGACCGGGCGCCCTCGACGCCGGCGCCGGCCAGCGAGCTGCTCAGACCATAGAAGCGCGGCACGATGACCGCCTCCTCGACGAGCCGTCGGTTCAGCGCCGACCACTCGCGTTCCCTCACGTCGTTGTCGGTCTCGGCCAAGGCCGCGTCCAGCTGGGCGTCGAAGCCGCGATCGCAGTGGTCGGCCACGTTGTGGTTGTCGCGCGGCGTCAACGCAGCACACGTGAACAGCGGCGCGAGATAGGCACCCGGGGTCAGCCAGTCCGGCGACCAGGCGTAGCCGGCCAGGTCTGGCTGGGTTGCGGGCACCCCGATGACGGCGTAGTAGCTGGCCGCCGCGACCGTCCTGATCCTGAGGCGGAACCCCGCCGGGGCGAGCCCGGCTCGAAGGGCATCCGCGGCCCCCGTACCCGTTGTGGGAACGACCGTCGTGACACTGACGCCGTCCGGATAACCGGCATCGGTGAGCATCCGCCTGGCGCGCACGGGGTCGCCCGTGAAGTCGTGCTCCTGCTGGCCATAGACGTCCGCATCGACATGTGAGGGCAGATACGGCGGCAGCAGGTCGGTCGCGAAGTCGCCGACCGCACTGCCGCCGGCAACTGCCCGCGTCGCCTTCAACGGGTAGGCGACCTCGAACGCCTGCCGCACCTTGAGATCGGCGAACGGCCCGCGCCGGGTGTTGAGCGCGGTGAACAGCACCGACGCATCCCGTCCCTTGATGACGCGCTGCTTGGGCGCCGACGTGGTCGGCTCCAACAGCGGCTTGTCGGTGACGGCCCAGGCGTCGCCACCCCGGCCGGCGAGGATCCGCCGGTCGATGGTCGCGCCGTCGAGGCCGAGCTCGCCGTCGATCTCCACCGCATCGACCTTGAGGGTCGTTCCCGACCAGGTGAGGTTCGGGGCCAGCCGGAAGGAGACCCCCGGCCGCAGGCTCGCCACGGTGTACGGGCCCGTCGCCAGGGGACCCGTCGCCGGCACCGGTGCCGTGGCCATCAATGTGGAAACGGCATCGGCATCGACGAACGGCTTCGCGAAGCGGAGCACGACGGTCGACGGGTTGACCGCCGTCGCGGTCACCAGCTCCCCTGGCGGAGCATGCGCCGCGACCGCGCGGGTCAGGCCTCGCACGACGTCCGCGGCGACGACGAGCCGGCCGTTCTGATACTCCACACCAGGCTGCAGGTGATAGGTCCACGCGCGGCCGCCGTCGGACGGGACCCCCGCAGCTGACGAGAGGTCGGGCACGAGCGAGGTGCCGTCTGGTCCGTAGGTCATCAGGGTCCGGTAGAGCAGCCGCCCGACGTCGCGCTCGCGCGGCGAGGTCAGGCGCGCTGGGTCGAGCGACGGGTAGCGGTTCTCCGACAGCAGCCGCAGGATGCCGGGCGACGAGGATGAGGGCGTCGGCCCCGGAGCCGTCGGCAGGGACGACGAGTCGGTCGAGGACAGCGCAGCGAACCCGCCCCCGCCGAGCAGCAGCACAGCCGCGAGGACAACGCCGGCGCCCCGTCCCTTCATCTCAGCGACCCTAACGACCAGCGCCATCGGCCTCAGGACGACCCATGGCCAAACCACAACCGTGTGATTCGTTCACCCGATTGGCCCTACGGAACTCTCGACCAGCGGTCGAGACAACGACCATGACCGCTGTCCCGCTTGCGCTGCGCCTCCTCGAGGACGGCATCCCGATGACGCTTCTCATCGACTTGCTGGACCCTGAGGGCATGCGGATCGCGCTCGCCTCCGAGCTCACTGGCTCCGATGTCCAGCGGGCTCCCGCGCCGCGTCGCGCCCGCCGGGCACGCTCCGCCTAGCCGGCACGGGGTCGAGCGCCGGCTCCGCCCTCAGGAAGACGACGAACAGCAGCACGAGCAGCGCGGCGCGGCCCCAGATCCCGAGGATCAGGGCCTCGTAGGGCAGTCCGTAGTCCGGCGCCGGTGACCCGAGCGCGTAGTACCAGCGGAACAGGCCGAAGTACATGAGCAGGTCGGCGACCATGTAGGCCGTCCACCAACCCCAGCGCAGCCGAAGCAGGCAGAAGAACGGGAGCAGCCACAGTGCGTACTGCGGGCTGTGTGCCTTGTTGGTGACCATGAAGACCGCGAGGATCGCGCCGCAGACCTGCAGGAACGGGAACACGCCCTCACGCTGAGCCCGCCGCCAGCCGTAGCCACACGCGATGACCATGCCGAGCAGCACCAGCAGCGGGACGACGGTGTTGAGCGTGCTCGTCGCGACGGGCTTGCTGAAGCCCCAGTACCAGATCGAGTTGGCCGTGATGTCCGCGGCTCTCGCCTTCTGGAACGCGTACGGCGCCCACCATCCGGCTGGCGACCGCACGATGAAGTAGACGTTCACGAGCACGCTGACCCACACGAACGCGCCCGCCGCTGACCACAGCGACTGCCGTTTCTTCCGGTGCCACAGGTCAAGAGCAAGAGGTACGACGAGTAGCAGCGGCCAGAACTTCAGCCACCCGCCGATCGCCAGCAGCGCCCCTGCCCACGCGAAGCGCTCCCGCCACCAGAAGTACAGGGCCGCGGTCGTCGCGCACACGACGAGCAGATCCCAGTTGTGGAACGAGTACCAGATCAGTGGTGGCGCGAGGGCGTAGAGCAGCGCCCGCCACCGGACCATCCGGCTCAGCAGGAAGACCGTGAGGAAGCTGAACGGTGCGAGCAGCAGCGCACTGAGCCGCAGATAGCCACCATCACTGCTCACGAACAGCGCCGGGAACCACGCGAACAGACCCGTCAGGACCGGGTACTCCACCGTCCCGCCGGTGAGGTCGATGGACCCGTCGGGCAGCGTGATGAGCTTGCCGTGGATGTACGGGAAGCGATGCTGGTCGAGGTGCCGGTGCCAGAACAGCACCTGGATGTCATTGCTGCACAGGGCCTTGTCGCGCTTGGCGTTGTAGTTGTCCACGCCGATGCACTGGGCCTTCAGCAGGTAGCCGCCGACGGTGAAGAGCCCCACGCACACGAGCAGCACGGCGAGAAGTCGACGCCCTGCGAGGTCCACGCGCTGCACGCTATCGGGCGGCGTCGGCCGAGCCGCCGCGGCGATGAGAACAACCTGAGAGCAGCCGCCTCGGTCACGAAGTTCACAGGAGGTCGCTGTCACGCTGAGTGCGGGTCTCTGCCTGTCCCGGACCGCGCCCCGCGCCGATGCCCCCAAGCCGGCGTGGGGCGCTTCAGGCTCGCCCCGTCAGCGACGTAGCCGCGCTCTCTTCGGTTGCCGGGCAGGAGGTCCGCCCTTCGCGACGAACCATCACGCCAGGGCCTGCACCCAGCCGGGCCGGGGGGAGGGCTCGATGCGTGCCGTACGCCTGGTCCTGGCTGCGGCATCAGCCCTCGCCATGCTGCTCGGCCTGCCGACGCTGGCGCAACCGACATCGACAGGGTCGGGTGCCGCACCCGCGCGGGTCTCGTTCGACCCGGTGACCGGACGGGTCGGTCAGCTGGCGGACTACGTCCACCGCGGGCTCAGCCGTGAGCAGGCGATGCTCGTGCGCCAGCTCGACCGACTGGTGGCGGGTGGTGTCCCCCGGGCGGCCATCGGCTACCGGCTGACCGCGACTCCGCCACTCGTGTGCGTGCGCGCAGGCAGCGGTGTCTTCCAGAGCGGTTACTCCAGCACCCTCGTCGCCGGCGGCGACATGAGCGGTGACGGGCGTCCGGACGTCATCGAAAACCACTACATCGCGCTGACAGACAAGACGACCGCCTGGGTCCTCAATCTCCGCGATGCCAGGACGGGCCACGTCTGGTGGCGGCGCTCCGCTGTACTCAACAACTCCAGCATCGCGTTCGGCTTCCCGCTTCAGGCCGGGCCCGGCCAGGTGCGGGTCCTCGTGCTCCACCTCAGCATCACGGTCGACAGTGTGGGAGTTCGGGACCGGTCGACGGTCCGGTACGACCTGGAGCTGGCCCGCGGCACGGGCAGGACCAGCTGGCGGCGGGTGTTCGTCGGACACGGGGAGTCGGTGGCATTCGTCTCCGACAGCGAGACCGACGTTCCCTACATCATCGACGTCGCCCGGCTGCGGCCCGGCGTGGAAGACGTTCTCGTGGCCTTCTACTCCGGCGACGACAAGAGCGGGTACGCCGGCCGGCTGATGGGCATCGCCGGGGACTCCGGCCGGACCCGCACGCTGGTCCCCACGGTGCACGGCACCCGCACGTTGCCGGACCTCCCTGCCGGCCTCGACGTCTCACTGCTGGCCGTCCAGCAGGTGCCGCAGTTCGGCGTCGTCCCGGACCAGAACGGCGACCGACGCGACGACGTCTACTCCGCGGTCCTCGGCCTGCAACCCGTGCTCACGACCTATCGCGGCGACACCGGCCGCGCGATCTGGCGCACACTGATCCTGCCTCCGACGCAGTCCCTGCTCGTGATCGACGCGGGCGTCCTGACCAGCACCGAGAGGCACCTCCACGACCTCGCGGTGATCGTCGACGGCACGGGCGGCGTCGACGTGCTCGGCACCGGCACGGACGTGACGACGAGCAACGTCGCACTCGTCACGGGCGGCACCGGTGACCTTGCCTGGATGCTGCCGGGGTCGATGGCCTATCCGACAGGGCGTTACGGGGCCCAGCACGTGCCGGTGCTCGCGGTCGGCTTCACGACGACGGTGACGTCCGGCCTCAGCTCCACAATCACGTACCGGTTCCACGACGTGCAGGCCGACGGCGTGGCCCTGGACACGCACAGCTACTCGGTGACCGTCGCGTCCCCCGTGTGCGGCTTCTCCTTCATCGCCCTCGACACCAGCAACGACTTCGACGGCGACGGCCAGGTCGACCCGAGGCTCGTCGGGTACGCATACCTGGACCTGACCGGTGATGGCAGGTATCCGCTCGTCCTGCGCGGCGCCAACGGCCAGGAGCTCGACAGGTCCTCGGCCGAGCCCCTCTACGGCAGCGTCGACGGGCACGGCGACGACCGAGTGCTCCTCACCCACCACACGAGTGCGTGGCGCTTCGACGTCGTCCGCGGCGACACCCTCGCGCGGCTCTGGAGCAGATCGGTCTCGGTCCCCAACAAGGGCATCACGGGTGCCTACGCCTATGCCGTCGAGGGCGTCTCCGCACGCTGTGCGGACGTCTGGGCCACGGCCTACTGGGCGTCCGGTGAGGTCGATGCGCTCGTAGCGGGCAACGGCCAGCCCTGGTGGACGGTCACCTACGGCAAGAAGGACACGGTCGGGGTCCTGAAGCGGGGAGTCAGCGCCCACCCTCGCTGCTGACGTCGAAACGCTCCCCCATCTGGACTTGAACCAGAAACCCTTCGATTAACAGTCGAATGCTCTGCCAATTGAGCTATGGGGGATGGCGCCGAAAACGATAGCGCAGCCGCACACGGGGTACGGGCGGGTCATGAGCAGCCGATTCGAGGAAGAGGGCATTCCGGACCCGGGCGATCTCACGCCTGAGCAGGAGGCCACAGGACAGCTGGACCTGACCACCGAGCCACCCCACGATTCGCCGCTCGGCGCCGAGGGCTGGGGCACGACGCCAGCGGAGCAGCACGAGGGCGAGCCGCTCGCGGGCCGGCTGGCGCGTGAGGCGACAGAGGACTACGCCGAGGAGCCCCGTGACGTCGGCCGTCTGGTCGCCCCGGACGAGGGCGCGCACGCCGACACCGAGCCCGACCTGGTGGCGCGTGACTCCGGTGACGGGTCGGCCCTCAGCGCCGAGGAAGCAGCCCTGCACCTCGAGCATTAGCCGATAGCGTGGGCGGAGTGATCCGCCGCCTGCTTGCCTCCGCCGCCGTGCTGACGGTGCTCACCGCCGTACCGGCGTCTGCCGCGGGCGAGCCGACCCAACGGACGTGGCACGGCAACCAGATCCACATGTACGGCGCCCAGGCCGCCGGCCACAGCGGGGCCGGGGTGACCGTCGCCGTGCTCGACGGCTGGATCGACCGGTCGCACCCCGACTTCGAGGGCCGGGTGCTGCCCGGGGCGGACTGCCGCAGCGGCAGCTGCCACGCCGGGATGGTGACAGAGAACTGCGGAGCGCAGCACGGCACGCACGTCGCCGGGACGGTCGGGGCGTCGAACGTCGGCGTCGCACCGAAGGCGCGGATCCTGCCGGTGCAGGTGCTCTCGAGCAACAGCAAGGGTGAGTGCACCGGCACCCCGGCCGGCGTCGCCGCGGGCATCCGGTATGCGGTGGCTCACGGCGCCAAGGTCCTCAACCTCTCGCTCGGACCGGACAACCCGGGCGGCACCAACGCGGCGATCCCGACGGCCGTGCACGAGGCGGCGCAGGCCGGCGCGGTTGTGGTGTTCTCGGCCGGCAACGCCGACCTGCCGGTGTCACAGTCGTACGGGTCCGACGCGCTCATCGTCGCGGCAACGGGTCCGAGCGGTCAGCTGGCTTCCTACAGCCAGTACGGAGCCGGAGTGAACCTCGCGGCACCGGGTGGGCAGCCCGACAGCAAGAACAACTGCGCGATCGCGACCTGCGTCCTCTCGCTCTACCCGGGCAACCAGCTGGCCGTCGCGGCCGGTACGTCGATGGCGGCCCCGCACGTCAGTGGCCTCGCGGCGCTGCTCTTCGCACAGGCTCCGGGTCGCTCGCGGTCGACGGTCATCGCCCGGATCGAGAGCACCGCGCACCCGCTTTCGGGTGCCGGGAGCGGTCTCATCGACGTGCAGCGGGCACTTGGCGTCGCCACGAGCACCCCGAAGGCCACGCCCTCGCCGACTCGCGAGCCGACGCAGAAGCCGACGGTGAAGCCGACCACGAAGCCGTCGGCCACCACGGCGCCGACGACGCCCTCCGTGACCACGACGCCTGCCGTCACGGCGACGCCCACGCCTGCGCCGACGCCTTCCGAGCCCTCGACAGTCGCGGTCGTGCCCCGCAAGAAGGACGACGGGATTCCGATCCCGGTCGCTGCCGGTGCCGGGTTGCTCGTGCTGGTCGCCGGCGCCGCAGTGGGCGCGCTGAGCCGCCGCTAGTAGCCCGGGAAGACCTTGCGCAGCTCGGCCAGGGTCACGTTTCCCTCGACGGCGACGTCCTCGCGGAGGCGGCCGTTGACGAGCCGGATGCCCGCCTCGAGCGGGGCGTCGAGGGTCGCCGTCGGGGTCGCGTCAGGGGTCACGCCAACAGCGTCGTCGATGGTGAGCACGAGGTCACCGGCCTTCAGCACCACGGGCTCGACGAGCTGGTCGGCCTTGCCGATGAAGCCGAGCATGAAGCTCATCCCGCCCGCCAGGTGCTGCGCCATGAGGGCAGCCGACTCCTCGTCGATCCGGGCGTCGCCGTCAAGGCCCTGCACGACGTCCCAGTGATGCAGGGCGTACTCGTTCAGCCGCATCCCCATGGCCGCTGCGAACGGCAACGGCGTGGGCAGGAAGCCCAGCGTCACCGTCCGCTCGTCGCGCCCCGGGACAGCCTCGAGCGCGGCCACGATCGCGCTGCTGTGCTCCACGAAGCCGTTGGCCTTGCTCCGGTCGTCCAGGGAGTTCCATCGGGCCCATACCGCCTCGTTGAACTCCGGACCGGGAGCGTCACCGCCCTCGAGGAAGGAGGGCAGCCCGGCCAGGGCGATCTCCCCCTGGCTGCCGAGGTGCGACAACACCTGCGCGACCGGCCACTCGGAGGCGCCCGAGGTCGCCGCGAGCTGCTCGTCGGTCGCGGTCGTCGCGCGATCAACCAGGTCGTCGTGAAGTGCGCGGATGCGGGCGAGGGTCAGGTCGGCGAGAGAGCTCATGACCTGAACCTACGTCGCCCTCGCCGCCAGCAGGCACACCAAGCCCGCTCCCCGTCGATGTGGACATGTGGGGTCGCCACCAGACCCCTCGGCACCCCCTATGTCCACATCCACGCGCGGGGAGGGGCTAGTGCTTCTCGCAGGCGATGTGGTCCCGGTCGCGGTCGAGGCCCTTGTTGTACTTCATGGCCTGCGCGAACCGGGCGTTGTTCTTCGTGAAGTTGGTGACCGGCCTGCCGCTCGTCACGTGGTCCTTCGCCGTCGTCTGCCCCAGCCCGTGCGGATAGGTCCGGTGCAGGTTGGTGCAGTTCTGATAGACCGCCGGCGTTGCCGCCGAGGCCGCCGGGGCAACCGCCAGCAGGGCCAGGACAGCAAGGGCGAGAGCGCGTTTCACTGGCACATCATGGCTGTTGGAGCCGCGTCAGGAGGCCGAACATGCAACCTTCTCCGGGGGCTCGACGGTTGAAGGTGACGTGGGGACGGATGACGCGGGCGTCGAGGCCGACTTCTGCGCGTTCGTCGACGGCCGGCAGGCCTCGTTGCGTCACGCGGCGTGGTTGCTGACAGGTGACCTGGCCCTCGCGGAGGACCTCGTGCAGGTCGCCCTGGTCAAGTCGTGGCCGCACTGGCCCAAGCTGGTCGGGTCGGCGGGTGCGGAGGCCTACGTCAGACGGACGCTCCTCACGACCTACAGCTCGTGGTGGCGGCGGAAGTGGCGACGCGAGGTCCCCGGCCACGTGCCCGACGTTGCCGGCCGCGACGAGCCGTCGCAGCTCGCCATCAGCACCTCCGTCAAGAGCGCGTTGCTGTCGCTCCCCCCGCGCCAGCGAGCCGCCGTCGTGCTGCGGTACTTCGAGGACCTGACCGAGGCGCAGACCGCTGAGGCGCTCCGATGCAGCGTCGGCAACGTCAAGAGCCAGACCTCCCGTGCCCTGGACAAGCTGAGGGCCTTCCCGGGTCTGGGAGAGCTGCTCGTCGAAGGAGCAGAACCATGATCGAGAACCGCCTTCGCGACCTGCTGCACGCCGCGCCGCCGGGGCAGGGTCCCGCCCTGCAGAGCACTGCCGTGCTCAGCCGCGCCCGGACGCGCGTTCGCCGCCGCCGCCAGACCCTGCTGGTCGCGGCGGGTGCCGTGGTTGTGCTCGGCGGGGTCGCCATCGCTGCGGGCGTCAGGACCAGCCCCACCCAGCCGACCAGCTCGAGCACGACGCCGTGCGCCAGCCCGTTCGCCGGCAGCGACACCGAGCAGTCCGTCGCGTTCCCGCACGACGGCGGCCGCGTCGAGGTGACCGTCCCCGTCTTCGGCCACGTCACCGTGGGCTGGTCCGGGTGCGGCGAGCACGGCACCGTCACGTCGTCCGACCCCGACGGCAGCACCGCCCCCGCCAACGCCACCGACGTCTCGGTCTACACGTCACCAAGACCGGCGCCCAGCGAACTCCAGCACGGCTGCTGCGCGCGTCCCGAGGCAGACGGCGTGTTCAGCGAGCGCTACACGGCGACGCGACCCGGCACCGTCACCCTGCGCGGCACCGGCAGCCAAGGATCCTCAGGCACCATCGTCATCCACGTGCAACCTCTCGATCCCAGCGGGAGTCGTGCTGTCTCAGGTGTCGTCGACACCAGCGCCCTCCGGGCACACCCGGGGGCGGAGTTCGTCCAGCTGCTCGAGAAGGTCACCAACGGCAGGGTCGCCATCGCGCTGGTCGCGGCCGACGGCACCTTCTCGCTCCGACTCCCGCCGGGCACCTACGAGGCCGAGGCCTTCAGCTCCGCCTACAACGACGGGCGGGTCCGGTGCGCAGCCAGGTCGGTGGTGGTCGGTGACGCCGACGTCAGCAACGTCACGATCGTCTGCACTGAGCGCTCGTGACGTCCCGGTAGCCTTGACGGGCGTGAGCACCTACCCGCAGATCACGGACATGAGCGTCGCCGACTCGGCGATCGACGGCCTGAAGGTCATCACGCTCAAGCAGGTCCTGGAGGAGCGCGGCGTCGTCCGCGAGTACTACCGGCAGTCGTCGTGGATCGCCGCAGGCCTGCCCGATCTCGGGCCGTTCCTCCAGCTCAACCTCACCGAGACCCACCGGGGCGGGGTCCGAGGCATGCATGCCGAGGACATGGTCAAGGTCGTGACGGTGGCCGCCGGCGCTGCCTTCGGTGCCTATGTCGACCTGCGTCCCGACTCCCCCACCGCGGGCAAGGTCGTCACCGTGGAGCTGCGCCCGGGCACGCAGGTGCTGGTCCCGCGCGGCGTCGGGAACGGGTTCCAGTCCTTGCAGGACGGCACCCAGTACCTCTACGGGTTCGAGTCGGAGTGGGTGCCCGGCATGACCGGCAAGGCGGTCACGCCCATCGACCCCGCGCTCGGCATCGACTGGCCGCTGGC
>JAODND010000096.1 GCA_025465465.1 Frankiales bacterium
AGCGACCACAGCTGCCCCAGCGCGCTGCCCTTGTACTTCCCTCGCAGCTCGCGCTGAGCGAAGTTGCCGATCAGGCCCCGGTAGGTCCAGATCTCGGTGAGCTGCGGCATCGGTCTCGTCTAGTTGGAGGTTGTGACCTTGTACGGGTTCGGGAGCCTGCTCACTCTAGGGGATCAAGACGTCACCACCGGGGTCCCGGACCCCGTGGCAGAGGGGCCGTAGCCTCAGTCGGATGCGGAGACTGAGCGGCGCTGTGAGCCTGGCCACCCTCGTGCTCGCGGCCGCGTGCTCGGGCTCCACCCCCACCGCCGTGGAGACGCCGGCACCGACGGTCTCCCCCACCCCGACCGTCAGCCCGACCCCCAGCCCCACGCCGTCCGCCACCCCGTCCGCGACGGTCGCGCCCGTCGTACCGAGCGGGAGCGAGTCACCTGCTCCGCTGGGGCAGCCCACCTGCAAGGCGTCGGCCGTGACGGTCACGGACGCCGACACGGTGACCCCCCGAGGCACGAGCTACCGCGCCGAGGTCTACGTGCTGCGCACGACGGGGAGCCCGTGCCAGCTGATGGGCTACCCGACCGTGCTCGTCAGCGGGGCGAGCGTCAGTCACGGCGGCTCGGGCCTGCCGGCCGAGACGGTGAAGCCGTACACGCTGTCGAAGGCGACCTCGCTCAGCTTCGCGCTGGCCACCGGCCGCACGGGTGCCAGCTGCTCCGACCCGACCACGATCACCGTCACCCTGCCAGGGACAAACCAGCCCAAGAAGGTCGCGACGACCCTGCGGGTGTGTGACCACAAGCTGGGAGTTTCGCCGGTGCACCGCCTGGGCGATGACGAGTGAGGGCGAAATGACACGTGTGTGGCTCAAGCGCTAGTCGCTTTGCGACGAAGCCCCAGAGAGGCTCGTGCAGGCCGACGGACAGACCGATGGACAGAGCAGGACGCTAGGAGAGCAGACGTGCGTAGCCGCTGGGTGCTGGTGGTCGTGACGACCGCGGCGATGCTGTCGACGGTCCTCGGGCTGCCCGCTGCCGCCGCCCCTGCGACCCCGTCGGGCCTGACCGCCACGATCGAGGACTTCCAGCCCTACGTCGGCCAGTCCACGTGCGACCCGATCGCGAAGCCCGGCGTCAAGGCGTTCCTCAACCTGCTGCTCGCCACCTATCCCGACACCGGCAGCGACGGGATCGTGCGGGACTGCGGCATCGGCGGCCAGAGCGAGCACAAGGAGGGCCGGGCCTTCGACTGGCAGGTCTCCGCCAGCAACGCCACCGACGTCAGGCACGTCAACGACCTCATGGCGTGGCTGCTCGCCACCGACAAGTACGGCAACAAGGACGCGATGGTCCGCCGCCTGGGCCTGATGTACATGATCTGGAACAAGCGGATCTGGAAGAGCTACCAGGCTGACAAGGGCTGGCAGGCGTACAGCGGGGTCAGCGAGCACACCGACCACGTGCACTTCTCGTTCGGCTGGGCCGGCGCCAAGAAGGCGACGTCCTACTGGACCGGTCGCGTGGCCGCGATCGACTACGGCCCCAACAGCAGCCCGCCGCAGCCGACCGTCCCGACGGTCAGCCCTGTCGCGGTGCCGTCGAACCTCCCCGTCCTCGCGAGCTTCGGCAGCCTCACGCTGACGCCCTCCTCCACTGGCAGCGCCGTCGCGGCGCTCCAGAAGGGCCTGCACCGGGACGGCACCGGCACGTGGTCCAGCGACACCACCCTGGCCGTCGAGCAGTTCCAGCGGCAGCAGGGCCTCACCGTCTCGTCCAGCTGGACGCCCGCTGCCTGGCTGCGGCTGTTCCCCAAGCCGACAGTGCCGTTCGGTGCCGTCGAGCACGTCGACCCCGCTCGCGGCCCGATGAACGTCACCGGCTGGGCGATCGACGCCGGTGCCGACGTGCCGCTCCAGATCCACGTCTACGTCGACGGTGCCTTCGCGCAGTCGGTCACAGAGGACCAGGCGCGACCTGACATCACGTCGACCTACACCCAGTACGGCGCGGCGCACGGCTACCGGGTCCCCCTCAACCTGACCGACGGCACCCACGAGGTCTGCGCCTACGCGCTCAACGCGACCGGCACCGCGGGAGCCACCGGCAAGCTCGGCTGCCTGACCACCAACGTCCAGCACGGACCGGTGGGCGCCTTCGAGGCACTGGCCCAGACGCCCGATGGCATCCAGGCCACCGGCTGGGCCCTCGACGGTGACACCGACTCGCCGATCGCGGTCCACCTGCTGGTCGACGACACGACCACCGTCGTCGTGCCCTCAGCCGAGACACCGCGCCCCGATCTCGCGACGCGCTTCCCCGACTACGCGGCGGGCCACGGGTTCGTCGTCCCGCTCGACCTGTCCGACGGTGCGCACAAGGTCTGCGTCTTCGGGATCAACGCCGACAACACCGCGGGCAGCGCCAACCTGCTGGGCTGCCGCACGCTGACGGTCGTGCACAGCAGCGTCGGCGTCCTGGACCCGCTCGCCACTCCCCCGGGCACCGTCACGGTGTCGGGCGCGGCGCTCGACCCTGACACCTCCGCCCCGGTCAACGCCGACGTCTACGTCGACGGCGCCTATGCCCGTACCACGCCCGCCTCGACAGCCAGGCCGGCCGAGTCCGGCTATGCCCTGTGGGGCGACAACCACGGGTTCAGCACCTCGCTGACGCTGGCCGACGGCACCCACAAGGTGTGCGCCTACGCCCTCAACCGGCCGGGTACGCCCGGTGGCAACCGGCTGCTCGGCTGCCAGTCGGTCGCGGTGACGCACACGCCGAAGGGCGCCGTCGAGAGCGTGGTCCAGACAGCCGACGGCCTCGTCGTCACCGGCTGGGCCCTCGACCCCGACACGGCGGCCTCCTCCGCCGTCCGGGTCGCCGTCGACAGCGCTGCGCCGGTCGAGACCCGCGCGAACCTGTCACGCCCCGACATCGCCGCCGGCTACCCCGCCCTCGGCGCCCTGCATGGCTTCCGGGTCGTGGTGGCCGACCTGGCGGCGGGCTCGCACCAGGTCTGCGCCACCCTGCTCAACGTCTCCGGCAGCCCCGGCTCGCCCACGGCGCTGCCGTGCACGACCGCCGTCGTCCGGCACAGCCCCGTCGGCGTCGCACCCGTCCTCGGCCGGCGCGGCAACGCCGTCGTCGCCTCCGGGTGGGCCGTCGACCCGGACACCACAGATGCCCTCGAGACACACGTCTACGTCGACGGGAAGTTCGTGGTGAAGACGGTCGCGTCCGCGACCCGCTCCGACCTGAGCGCACCCTGGAACGGCTACGGCAGCGCACACGGCTGGACGGTCCCGCTCGACCTGACCGCGGGCTCGCACCGGGTCTGCGCCTACGGCATCAACGTCGGCACCGGCGGCAACGCGCTGCTCGGCTGCACCACGACCGTCGTGAAGCACTCGCCGTTCGGCAACCTCACCTCGGTGACCAAGCGCGCCGACGGCCTCGCGGTCTTCGGCTGGGCCATCGACCCGGACACCACCGGCGGCGCGACCGTCCGGATCACCTTCGACGGCAAGCAGGTGCGGCTGCTCGGCGCCGTGCTGAGCCGCGCCGATGTCGGGTCTGCCTACCCCGACTACGGCCCGAAGCACGGCTTCTCGACGCTGCTGCACCCGGGCAAGGGCAGGCACACGATCTGCGCGGCCGCCGACAACGTGAGCAACACCCCCGGCACCGCCGCCGGCCTCGGCTGCCGAACGATCATCGTCTAACTCTCTTGCGCGTGGATGTGAACTGAAGGGGTCAGGTGCGGAGGGCGGGGCCCTCGACGCGGAAGGCCTCGGCGAGCGCCTCGCGCCAGCCCGGGAAGGGCGGCAGCCCCGCGCCATCCCAGGCGGCCGGTGACAGGACGCTGTAGGCCGGACGGGTCGCCGGGGTGGGGAAGTTCGCCGCGGTCGTCGGGTGCACGCGAGCGGGGTCGGCGCCCAGCTCCTCGAAGATCGCCTTGGCGAAGCCGTGCCACGACGTCGAGCCCCGGTTGGTGCCGTGGTAGGCGCCGGCAGGTGCGTCCGACCGGGCCAGTGTCAGCAGCCCGCGGGCGAGGTCGCCCGCCCAGGTCGGCGACCCCACCTGGTCGGTGATGACGGTGAGCGTCTCGCGCTCCCGCTCGAGCCGCGCCATCGTCTTGACGAAGTTCGGGCCGCCGGCGCCGTACAGCCACGCCGTGCGCACGATCCATGACGCGTCGGGCAGGATCTCCTGGATCGCGAGCTCGCCGGCGAGCTTGGTGCGGCCGTAGGCGTTCGTCGGCCCCTTCGGGTCGTCCGGCTCGTAGGGCACGGTGCCGTCGCCCGGGAAGACGTAGTCGGTCGAGACCTGCGCCAGCCACGCGCCGGCCTCCTTGCAGGCCGTCGCGAGCAGCGC
The DNA here is from genome assembly GCA_025465465.1 of Frankiales bacterium. Taxonomy (GTDB): domain Bacteria; phylum Actinomycetota; class Actinomycetes; order Mycobacteriales; family SCTD01; genus RYN-111. The sequence goes on from JAODND010000096.1 coordinate 4,371, forward strand.
CGGGGCGGTCGCGTTGACGGCATACGCCAGGTCCTCCTGCTCCTCGGCCTTGTCCACCGCGGTGTAGGCCGCCGGGTTGAGCACGACCAGCTTGTGGTCGGGACTGTCGGAGCGCACGACCCGCGCCCACTCGTGCACCGTGTCGCGTACGGCGAAGGGGTCGGTGAGGTCGACCTCCGGCAGGTCGATGCCTCGGCTGAAGGCGATGTCGGACGCCGCTCGCGCCTGCCGGACCAGCTCGGACCCCAGCTGGCCGTTGCACCCGGTGATGAGCAGGGCGAGGGCCATCAGGAGACGACCCGTTCGCCGGCGGCGGCGTACCTCTGCTCGGTGGCGTCCTTCGTCCCGCGCCACCAGGCCTCGTTGGCCTTGTACCACTCGACCGTGGCGAGCAGCCCAGCGTCGAAGTCGCCGTAGGTCGGGGTCCATCCCAGCTCGGTGCGCAGCTTGCCGGCGTCGATGGCGTAGCGAAGGTCGTGCCCGGGACGGTCCGTCACGTGGTCGTAGTCGTCCGCGGATCGGCCGAAGGCCCGGAGGATCGCCTCGACGACCTCCTTGTTGTTCTTCTCGCCGTCGGCACCGATGAGGTAGGTCTCGCCGATCCGGCCCTTGTCGATGATGGTCCAGACGGCGCTGTTGTGGTCGTCGACGTGGATCCAGTCGCGGACGTTCTCACCCTTGCCGTAGAGCTTCGGCCGGTGCCCGTCGATGACATTGGTGATCTGTCGCGGGATGAACTTCTCCACGTGCTGGTAGGGCCCGTAGTTGTTGCTGCAGTTGGAGATCGTCGCCTTGACGCCGAAGCTGCGCACCCACGCACGCACCAGCAGGTCCGAGCCGGCCTTCGTCGAGCTGTACGGGGACGACGGGTTGTACGGCGTGTCCTCGGTGAACCGCTTCGGGTCGTCGAGCGCGAGGTCGCCGTAGACCTCATCGGTGCTCACGTGGTGCAGCCGCTTGTCGTGCCGGCGGACCGCCTCGAGGATCGTGAACGTGCCGATCAGGTTGGTCTGCACGAACGGCGACGGGTCGTTGAGCGAGTTGTCGTTGTGAGACTCCGCGGCGAAGTGCACCACCAGGTCGACGTCGGCGACCAGGGAGTCGATCAGCGCGGCGTCGCTGATGTCGCCCTCCACGAAGCGGATGCGGTCCCGCACGCTGTCGAGCGCGCTGCCGTCGCTGGCGTAGGTGAGCGCGTCGAGGACCGACACCTCCACCTCAGGACGGTTCGCGAGGGTCCAGTGCACGAAGTTGGCGCCGATGAAGCCGGCTCCGCCGGTGATGAGGATGCGCATGCGGACAGTCTTCCAAAGATCGTCGTGGGCCCGTCCGGAGCGCTGCTACTTGCCGACGACCACGCAGGACGGAGTGCCGAGCTTGAACGACTTGTCGGTCGTCGCCTGGTCCGGCGAGATGCCGCCGAGGCTGCCGCTGATGGCGGGGGTGTTGAACGCCTTGGTGGTCGCGGAGCTGACGCTGATGCCGGAGATGGTCGCGCTCTTCGACGGCGTGCTCGGGAAGTCGGCCAGCGGCACCGTGATCCGGATCTCGTTCTTGGCAGGGTCGATGACAGCGGCCGGCCGCGTGAGGATGGTGTTGCTCCCGGTGCCGGTCGTGCCGAAGGCACCGGAGACCCCGCCGTCGCTGACGACCGACGCGAAGTAGGTCTTGTCCTCCAACGTGAACGTGGTCTGCCACTTGAGGCCGGTGGGGTAGGTGCTGCTCGTCGTGGCCGCCTTCTTCACGCGCACCACGACGGTGAGCATCTTGGCGTTGTTGCCGAAGTCGGCACTCACGAGGTCCATCGTGTCGTCGTTCGGGACCACCCCGAACGGCCTGGCGTCGCCCGCGGGGTCCGTCACGAGGTTGCAGACGGGCTTGGGGGCTGCACCGGCCGAGCCGGCGACGACGAGGGAGGCGCCGAGGGCGACGGCGACCGCGGGACGGACGAGCTTCACGGGTTCTCCTGGGTGGTTGCAGGGCTGGGCCTTGCGAGCGAGATTCGCCGCGCTGGGGACGCCTCCTGCCCGGGACCGCAAAGTGTCCGTTTTGCGGCAACCGGGCGGTGCGAGCAGGAACGCAGCGCTCGACGGCGAAAGATCACGAACCCAGCTCACCCAGGAGACACCCATGCGCCTGCGCAGCCTCGTCCTCATTGCGTCCGCGGCGGCGGTGCTCGCCGCACCGTCCGCCGTCGCGTCCCAGCCGGCCCCGCAGGTGACCGACCCCGCGGGCGACGCGACCTTCGTCAACGGCCAGGGATTCGTCAACGGGCCAACCGCCAGCGGTCCGACGAACCAGGCGTACGCCGACGTCACCGCTGTGCTGTGGCGGCCCTACACGGTGAAGCAGGGCACCAGGAGCGTCTTCGGCGGCTTCACGGTCACCACCACCCTCTCGGCGCCCCCGACGGCCCCGGCCGGGACCGCGCTGGTCTATCGCATGCTCGGCCAGGTCGACGGCGACAGCACGCTGTTCCTCGGCCCCGTCTACTACACGTCGAAGAGCAGCGACCCCAACCAGCCGCAGTCGGCACTGCGCGACGACCTCGAGGGCGCCACGCGCCTCACCCCGCTCGCCCTTCCGACGATCACCGGGAACACGATGACCTGGACCGTGCCGGCGAGCGCGCTGCCCAAGGAGTTCAAGGTGAGCAAGAAGCTCACGAACCTCTACTTCGAGGTACGGGAGATCGAGGACTTCCACGGGGTGGTCGTCCCGTCCGGCGTTCCCTCCTACGGCGGGGCTACGGGTCTCGGCCTCGGCATCGTGGACAACGGCACCTCGACCAGCAGCTTCACGGTGGGCTGAGACACCGGACACAGCCGGAGCCTGCCGCCGCGCGCGAAAGGGCAGGTTCAGGTTCCTCCGGGGGTCCGACTCGTACCCTGCAGGGAACCCCCTGTGCCGGTCAGGCGTCCTCGGAAGGTACGGCGAGGACCGCTACCGGCCGACCCGAGGAGTGACGAGGCGTGACGAACCCGCGAGGACCGCGGGACGGCGACGAGCCGTCCGGCGACTCGGGCCTGCCGCCCCACCTCGACCCCCGTGGCCGCAAGAACGCCCCGCCGCGGGTGACGAACGCCTATCGCCAGGCCGCCCGGGGTGGCCCCGCCCCCCGGCAGCGGCCACCCGCCGCTCCCGAGCCCGTCCGCCGTCCCTCCCGGGCCGGCCGCAGCGGTGGCCAGCGCGTGGCGAGGGCGCTGTCCTGGCTGGCGCTGGGCATGGCCGTCGTGGTGCTGGTCGCAGCGGGCGGGCTCTATCTGGCCTTCAACCACTACGTCGGGCAGATCCACACCTTTGACGCGTTCGGCGGGATCAAGAACCGGCCCGCCAAGGCTCACAACAAGGCGCAGAACTTCCTGCTCGTCGGGTCGGACAGCCGCGACGGCAGCAACGGGGTCGGCACGCAGGGCTCGGGCGCCACGTATGTGACTGGCCAGCGTTCGGACACGGTGATCCTGGCCCACCTCTACGGCAAGAGCGACAACGTGGAGATGGTGAGCTTCCCGCGTGACTCCTACGTGGAGATCCCGGCCTACACCAACCCCAAGACCCATACGACCAGGGCAGCTCACTTCGACAAGCTCAACAGCGCCTTCAGCGAGGGCGGCCCCACGCTGCTGATCCAGACGATCGAGCACCTGTCGAACATCCGCATCGACCACTTCGTGCAGATCGACTTCACCGGGTTCAAGAAGATGGTCAACGAGGTCGGTGGCGTCGACGTCTGCCTCACCAGCGCCGCCAAGGACCACTTCTCCGGCATCAACCTGAGCGCCGGTCACCACCGCATCAACGGCGACGTCGCCCTGGCCTTCGTACGCCAGCGGCACGGCCTCGCCAACGGCGACATCGACCGGATCGCCCGTCAGCAGCAGTTCATCGGATCCCTGTCGCACAAGGTGCTGTCGGCCGGCACGCTGCTCAACCCGCTCAAGCTCAACGGCTTCCTGGACGCCGCGACGTCGTCACTGCAGGTCGACAAGGGGCTGACCGGCAACGACATCAAGAACCTGGCACTGCGGATGCGGAAGTTCAACTCCGGCGGCGTCATCTTCACGACGGTGCCGATCTCCGACATCGGCGGCCGCCGCAACGGCGCGAGCGTCGTCCTGCTCGACGACGCGAAGGACACCGCGCTGTTCACGGCGCTGCGCAACGACCAGGCGCCCGGGACCAGCAAGCCGACGACACCCACCAAGGTCACCCTGATCGTGGCCCCGAGTGCCGTCCGCGTCTCGGTGTTCAACGGCTCGGGCGTGACCGGCAAGGGCCGCCAGGCGGCCAACGACCTGGCCGGTGTCGGCTTCACGATCGCCGGCCCGGCGCAGACCCGAGGTTCCGGCGCGACGCAGACCGTCATCTACTACGGCCCGACGAAGAGCGACTCGGCCAAGACGCTGCAGGCGGCGATCCCGGGGTCGGTCCTGCAGGAGGACACGAGCCTGGGTCGGACCCTCACACTGGTCATCGGGACCAACTACACGGGCGCGCACAAGGTGACCGTCACGCCGCACGCCTCAACCCCACCGTCGACGACCGCCGCCGCCCCGGTCCGCACCGCGGCGAACAACCCCTGCACCGCCTGACGTCAGAAGGTCAGTGAGCCCGACGTCGGGAGCAGCAGCACCATGGTCTTGCCGGGGCGCAGCGCGATCTGCCTGCCCGCCGCGTTGTAGTAGCGCGTAGCGCCGAAGCCGGTGCGCTTCCAGGTGCCGGTGAGGCGCTGGCCGTCGCGCAGGATCGTCACGGAGCCGCTGCCGTCGGTCTTGGTGAACGGCGTCGGCTGACCGTGCACGTCCACGAACCGGCTGTGCTGGATGGCCACCCGCTGGACCACGATGTTGGCCGGGGCGACGCCCGTCATCGGCGTGCCGTTCTGCGTGATCGACCAGGTGTGCGCCGACGGGTGGTAGGTCAGGCCGACGCGGGTGAACGACGAGAACGCCGCCAAGGCCGACGGCGTGGGCACACCGGTGGTCGGGGTGCCCGCCGAGAACGTGAAGCCGACGTCCTTGACGGTGTTGGTCGAGTTCAGCGACGACAGCTTGCCGAGGTCGACGAAGAAGTTGCGGGCGTCGCGCCGCTGGGCCCCCAGCCGGTAGGCGCTCGAGAAGTCGTCATAGGACCCGTCCTTGAGCCAGCCGGAGCGCTGAGCCGACCGGAAGATCGCCAGCACGCCGCTGTTGGCTCCGGAGAATCCCAGCGGGGGCTGGTCGTAGGCCCGAAGCACACCCACGTCGGACTCGCGCGCCGAGCGCACCGGGCCGACGTCCGCGGTCCCGGAGGCCTTGATCTCATAGATCGCGAGGAAACGGGTCAGGCCGCCCTCGACGAGCTCCTGGTAGAGCACCGAGGAGCGTCCGAGGCCCTTCTGGTAGGGCCGGGCGAGCGGCGCGTTGTCGATCTTCACCGCGACGACCGGTCCGCCCCGGGCCGCCAGACCGGTGAGGGCGTCGCGCGCCACCACGGGCGCCGGCGCCGGACTGGCGCTCGCGGACGGCGTCGTGACCGCGGCCGGCTTCACCGCGACCTTGTGACCCGAGCCGCTGCAGGCCGCCATCGTGCTGACGGCACTGAGGGCAGCCACAGACACGGCGATCGACTTGGAGGAAAGAGCACGAGAACGCATGCATCTGAGGGTAAGTGGACACCTGCCCGCTTCCTGCCGACTCGCCGAAGAGTGAGGGCGTTCTAGCGTGATCGCGTGCTCTCCCACCTGACGGCAGGCCTGGTCCCCGACCGCGACCCCGCCCAGCCGCTGCTGACCTACGTCGCCGGCCCCGACCGCATCGAGCTGTCGGGCGCCACCACGGCCAACTGGGTCTGCAAGACCGCCAACCTGCTCGTCGACGGGTACGACAGCCCGGCGCGGGTCGGGATCTTGCTGCCGCTCCACTGGCAGCTGCCGTGCCTGCTGCTCGGGGCCGTCGCCGCCGGCGCGACGGCCGTCGTGAGCTCCGACCCGGCCGGCCTCACCGGCTGTGCGTTCGCGTTCACGACCGCCGAGACCGCCGAAGCTGCCCTCGACGCGGGCGTGGAAGAGGTCTTCGCCTGTTCGCTGACGCCGTTCGCGTCCCGCCTGGCGGAGCTGCCGGCCGGCGTGAGCGACGCCGCCGTCGAGATCCCGGGCTACGGCGACCGGTTCGGCGGCCGCCCCACGCAGGCGCGCGTCGAGGTCGACGGCGAGCTGCTCGTCGTACCTGTCCTCGGTGTGGGTCCGAAGGACCGGGTGCTCACCTCGCAGGATCCATGCACCGCGGAGGGGCTGGGCACTCTGCTCGGGGCGCTGCGCGCCGGGTCGGCGCTGGTGCTGCTGCGGGAGGGCGATGCGGAGGCAGTCGCCCGTCAGGAGGGCGTGACGCGCTCGTTCTCGTAGAGCTCCCGCGAGTGCGGGTCGCTGCCCGCGAGGTCGAGGATCAGGGTGAGCGGGATGTGCGCGCGGAGCAGGGCGACGACGCGGTCATCGATGGCGCGTTGGCTTGCAGCGGTCTGGGACGTCATGGGCGTCCTCACCTTTTTCGGTTAGTTCATGGGGGGAAGCGTGCACCTTTTGCTTCGACAGGTCCGGCTTGCTCCCACAGGGCCGAAAGGGTGGTACAACGGGAAATCTCGCCGCCCCGTTCGGGTCTACCTGGCCTTCGCCGTCCGCCGGGTGATCTGCCCCTCGCTGCCGAGGCTGAACGAGTCACCGACCTGTTCCAGGGCCAGCCTGGCGAGCACCTGCTGCTCGGTCGCGACCCGCTCGGAGCGCCCGCGGCCCAGGAAGCTGACGAACCAGTGCAGCACGGTGGTGACCCGGCTCTTGAAGCCGACGATGTAGACGATGTGCACGGCCAGCCAGAGCAGCCACGCGATGAAGCCGCTGAACCTCAGGCCCTTGACGCTCGCCACCGCGTGGAAGCGGCTGACGGTCGCCATCGAGCCCTTGTCCCGGTAGACGAACGGGGTGGGCGGCTTGCCCTTGATGACCTTGGCGGCATGCCGCGCCCCCTGGATGGCGACCTGGGCGACCCCTGGGTATCCCTGGAGGCTGGCCATGTCGCCGACCACGAAGATCTCGGGGTGCCCCGGCAGGGTCGTGTCGTCCAGCGTCTTGATCCGGCCGGCCCGGTCGGTCTCCGCGCCGGTCTGCTCCGCCAGCTGGGTCGCGAGGGACGACGCGCTGACGCCGGCCGCCCAGACCTTGCAGAAGCTGGGGATGAGGCTGCGGCTGCCGTGCTCGTCCTCCACGGTCACGCCGTCACGGTCGACGTCCACCACCTTCGTGCCGAGCTGGACCTCGACGCCGATGTCCTGGAGGCGCTTGGCCGCGGCGGCGGACAGCCGGTCGCCGAAGGTGCCCAGCACCTCATGGGCGAAGTCGACGAGCACCACCCGGGCGGTCCTCGGGTCGATGTTGCGGAAGTCGCCCACCAGGGCCCGACGGGCCAGCTCGCTGATCTGGCCGGCCATCTCGACGCCGGTCGGCCCGGCGCCGATCACGACGAACGTCAGCAGCCGGTCGACCTCCTCGGGATCCGTTGCCAGCTCGGCGATCTCGAAGGCGCCGAAGATCCGGCCACGCAGCTCGAGGGCGTCGTCGATGCTCTTCATCCCGGGCGCATGCCGCGCGAAGTGGTCGTTGCCGAAGTACGACTGGCCCGCGCCCGCAGCGACGATCAGCTCGTCGTAGCCGGTGGTCGTCGTCCGGTCGAGCAGCTCGCTCGTCACGGTGCGGGCCTCGACGTCGATCCTCGTGACGTCACCCAGCAGCACGCGGGTGTTCTTCTGCCGCTTGAGGACCTCACGGGTCGCCGGCGCGATCTCGCCCTCGCTCAGGATCCCGGTCGCGACCTGGTACAGCAGCGGCTGGAACAGGTGGTGGCTCGTCCTGGCGATGAGCGTGACGTCGACGTCGGCCCGCTTCAGCGCCTTCGCTGCGAACAGCCCCCCGAAGCCCGAGCCGACGATCACGACGCGCTTGGTCATGTGGGTCACCTTCCCGTCGTACCCCCGATGGTCCCACCTGCTACTTCAGCAGGGCCCGCGCCATCACCATGCGCTGGATCTGGTTGGTCCCCTCGTAGATCTGGGTGATCTTGGCGTCTCGCATCATCCGCTCGACGGGGAAGTCGCGGGTGTACCCGTATCCGCCGAACAGCTGGACCGCGTCGGTGGTGACCTGCATCGCGGTGTCCGAGGCAAAGGTCTTCGAGGCGCTCGACAGCAGTGTGAGGTTGGCGTCGCCGCGCTCCGCAGCCGCGCTCGCGACATACACGAGGTGCCGTGCGGCCTCGATCTTCATGGCCATGTCGGCGAGCATGAACTGCACACCCTGGAACTCGGCCACCGCCTTGCCGAACTGCTTGCGCTCCTTCACGTAGGCGATGGACTGGTCGAGCGCGCCCTGCGCGATGCCGACGGCCTGCGCGCCGATCATCGAGCGGGTGTGGTCGAGGGTCTTCAGCGCCGTGATGAAGCCGGTGCCCTCCTCGCCGATGATCCGGTCGGCCGGGATCCGGGTGTCCTCGAAGTAGATCTCCGACGTAGGGGACCCGTGGATGCCGAGCTTGCGCTCCTTGGCGCCGACGGAGAAGCCGGGGTCGTCCTTGTGCACCACGAAGGCGGAGATGCCCTTCGCGCCCTTGGACGGGTCGGTCGACGCCATCACGGTGAAGTGGGTGTTGACCGCGGCGCCGGTGATCCAGGTCTTGGAGCCGTTGAGCACCCAGCTGTCGCCGTCGCGGACCGCGCGCGTCTTCATCGCCGCCGCGTCCGACCCGGCCTCACGTTCGGACAGCGCGTAGGAGAACGCCGCCTCGCCGCTGGCCACCAGTGGGAGATAGGTCTTCTTCAGCTCCTCGGAGCCCGACAGGATGAGCCCCATCGTGCCGAGCTTGCCGGCGGCCACGATGAGCGACGACGACGCACAGACCCGCGCGATCTCCTCCACGACGATGCAGTGCGCGATCTTGTCGGCCCCCGCACCGCCGTACTCCTCGGGGATGTGCAGTCCGAGGAGGTCGTTGCGCTTGAGCTCCTCATGGACGTCCCAGGGGTACTCGCTGGTCTCGTCGATCTCCGCGGCCCGGGGGGCGATCTTGTCCTCCGCCAGTTGCCGCACGGAGGCGCGGAGCAACTGGTGCTCGTCAGTGAGGGTGTAGAGGGAGTAGTCGCTCATGGCGTCGAGCGTAATCAGCCCCCGGTAGCCTTCGGCCATGACCTCACGCCCGCGCATCGCCGTCGCCGGTACCGGCTATGTCGGCCTGTCCAACGCGGTCATCCTCTCGCAGCACAACACCGTCGTCGCGCTGGACATCGACCCCGAGAAGGTCGCCCTCATCAACCGGCGCGAGTCGCCGATCATCGACGAGGAGCTGCAGGACTACCTGCGGAGCAAGCCGCTCGACCTGACGGCGACGCTCGACCCCGCGGTGGCCTACGAGGGAGCCGAGTTCGTGATCGTGGCGACACCCACCGACTACGACGAGACGACGAACTACTTCAACACGCGCTCGGTGGAGTCGGTGATCGCCGACGTCGTGGCGAAGAACCCCGCGGCAACGGTGGTCATCAAGTCGACCGTCCCCGTCGGCTTCACGGCGCGGATGCGGGAGACGCACCCGCAGGCCAACATCGTCTTCTCCCCCGAGTTCCTCCGTGAGGGCCGGGCACTGCACGACAACCTGCATCCGTCCCGGATCATCGTCGGGGACCGAGGGGAGCGCGGGCAGCGCTTCGCCGACCTGCTCCTCGAGGGGGCTCTGTCCAAGGACGCGCCCGTGCTGCTGACCGACTCGACCGAGGCGGAGGCGGTCAAGCTGTTCGCCAACACCTACCTCGCGCTGCGGGTGGCCTACTTCAACGAGCTGGACACCTACGCCCTGACGCACGGTCTCAACACCGGCCAGATCATCGAGGGCGTCGGGCTCGACCCCCGCATCGGCAACTACTACAACAACCCCTCCTTCGGGTACGGCGGGTACTGCCTGCCGAAGGACACCAAGCAGCTGCAGGCCAACTACACCGACGTGCCGCAGAACCTCATCAGCGCGATCGTCGACGCCAACACCACGCGCAAGGACTTCATCGCGGCCGACATCCTCAAGCGCCGGCCGAGCACCGTCGGCGTCTACCGGCTGATCATGAAGACCGGCTCGGACAACTTCCGGTCCTCCTCGATCCAGGGGATCATGAAGCGCATCAAGGCCAAGGGCGTGCCGGTGATCATCTACGAGCCCGCCTTCGACGGAGACACCTTCTACAACTCCGAGGTGGTCAACGACCTCGAGGAGTTCAAGCGGCGCTCGGACGTCATCATCGCCAACCGCCGGGACGACGTGCTCGACGACGTGAACGACAAGGTCTACACGCGCGACATCGCCGGACGGGACTAGGAGACCGGGGCGCCACGCAGCATGCTGGGGCGATGATCACACCCTGCCCGGGTTGTGGGGCCCCGCTCACGGGTGCTGCCGCCTGCGCGTCCTGCGGGCTGCCGCTGCAAGGGCCGGCAGCCGCGCGGCTCTGGCAGGTGGACCAGCGACTGGCTGTCGTCCAGAACGAGCAGACTACGCTGACCGCCGAGCGCGAGCGGCTGCTGGCAGCACTGCGAGCGGGCGACACCGTCGCCGCCACCGACGCGTTCGTCTTCCCTACCGGCGGCACCGCAGCTCGACCGGCTGATCCCTTCGCGAGCTCGCCCGTCAGGGCGCGCCCAGCCCGGCCGGAGGCCGCGCCGCACCAGGTGCAGAACACCCTGCTCACCCTGGGGGCGCTGCTGCTCGCGGTGGCCGGGATCGTGTTCGCTGCCGTGACCTACCAGAAGGTCGGGCCGGTCGGGCGCGCGCTGATCCTGCTGGTGCTGACTGCGGCCGCGACGGTCGCTCCCGGACGGCTCAAGGCCCGCGGCCTCACCGCCAGCGCCGAAGCCCTCGCCGGGGTGGCGCTGGTGCTGGCCGCGCTGGACGCGTGGGTGCTCCGCCGAGCCGGGCTCGCCGGGGGAACCAACGGCCTGAGCTATGCCGTTGTGGCGACCGCCCTGCTGGCTCTGCTTGCCGGCGCGTACGCCGTGGCGGTCCCGCTGCGGCTCAGCCGGATCGCCACCGTGGTGCTCACACAGCTGCCTGTCGTGCTGCTGATGGTGCGAGCCGAACCCAGCTGGCCGGTCGTGGCCACGACCTTGGCCGGCCTGGCGGCCGTCGACGTCCTGGTGGCGGCAGAGCGCCGGGTGCCCGGCGACGCCCGGCTGACGGCAGTGCTCGCGGCTGCGGGTGCGGTCGTCGGATCGCTGGCGTCCTCGAGCATCGCGGTGCAGGACAACGACAAGGGCGCCGGCCTCGGGCT
>JAODND010000093.1 GCA_025465465.1 Frankiales bacterium
CAGGAGCCTTCGCGGCGGGGGCGGCCTTCTTCGCCGGCGCGGCCTTCTTGGCGGGGGCGGCCTTCTTCGCCGGCGCAGCCTTCTTGGCAGGAGCCTTCGCGGCGGGGGCGGCCTTCTTCGCCGGCGCGGCCTTCTTGGCGGGGGCGGCCTTCTTCGCCGGCGCAGCCTTCTTCGCCGGCGCAGCCTTCTTCGCCGGCGCGGCCTTCTTGGCGGGCGCGGCCTTCTTCGCCGGCGCAGCCTTCTTGGCAGGAGCCTTCGCGGCGGGGGCCGCCTTCTTGGTCACTGTCGTCGCCTTCTTCACAGGTGCCGCGGTGGGCGCCTTCCGGGCTGGCTGAGCGGTCGGCTTGGCGGGGGGCTTGGCGGTCGGGCGGGCGCGCGGGACGGGCTTGGGTGCGGGTGCGGCCCTTGCGGGTATCGGCAGGGGGGCCGCGACGGCCTTCGGTGGAGCGGACGAGGGCGCGGCGGCACCGGTCGTCTTCTCCTTGCGTGAGAAGACGTTCCGCAAGCGCTTGCCGGTGGCCATGACGACTCCCTGCGATGGGCCCAGACATGATCGGACGGGCCGGGATGCTACGTGTCTGCCGAGGCGCCCACAAAGAGCCACGCCGCATGATCCCGACCGCGAACTGGACAGACTACCTAGTGCTGTCCAACCGAGCCCGACCGGTGCGTCCTCGGAGGACGCGCGAGGGCGGGCCCACTAGGCTGGTGGGAGTCGCAGTGACGGGGACGAGTAGCTCCGGACGCAGCCACGAGCGACCTGGGGACGGTGTGAGCCCAGGGGTGTGCACGGGGTGAAGATCACCCCTTGAGCGACGCTGCACGGCAAGAGCGGCGGGGCACGCCCCGCAAGGAGGGTGGTACCGCGGGACCGCGAGGTCTCGTCCCTCCGTCGGAGCACTGACGACGGAGGCCGTGCCGCATGACTCGGATGAACAAGCTGCCATCCCAGGTCGACCTGCCCGCGCTCGAGCACGAGGTGCTCGCCCGCTGGGAGCGGGACCGGATCTTCGAGCGTTCCCTGGAGCAGACCAAGGACGGCGAGCCCTGGGTGTTCTACGAGGGTCCGCCGACCGCCAACGGCAAGCCGGGCACCCACCACGTCGAGGCGCGGGTGTTCAAGGACCTCTTCCCGCGGTTCCAGACGATGCAGGGCCGGCATGTCCCACGGAAGGCCGGCTGGGACTGCCACGGCCTTCCCGTCGAGCTCGCCGTCGAGAAGGAGCTGGGCTTCTCCGGCAAGCAGGACATCGAGGCCTACGGCGTTGCGGAGTTCAACGCGAAGTGCCGTGAGTCCGTCCAGCGGCACGTCGACGAGTTCGAGAAGCTCACGACGCGGATGGCCTACTGGGTCGACACCAAGGACGCCTACTGGACCATGCAGCCGTCCTACATCGAGTCGGTGTGGTGGTCGCTGAAGCAGATCTACGACAAGGGCCTGCTGGTGCAGGACTACCGGGTCGCGCCCTACTGCCCACGGTGCGGCACGGGACTGTCCGACCACGAGGTGGCGCAGGGCTACCAGACCGTCGTCGACCCCTCGGTCTACGTGCGGTTTCCGATCACCTCCGGCGAGTGGGCGGGCAAGGCCAGCCTCCTCGTCTGGACCACGACCCCGTGGACGCTGGTGTCCAACACCGCCGTCGCCGTGCATCCGACGGTGACCTATGTGGTCGCGCGGACGGCCACTGAGGTGCTGGTCGTCGCTGAACCCCTGCTGCACGTGCTGGGTGACGACGTCGAGGTGCTCGCGAGCTTCCCTGGTGCGGCGCTCGAGCACACGGCCTACGAGCGCCCCTTCGACTGGGTCGACATCCCCGGTGCGCACTTCGTCGGCACGGCGGACTACGTCACGACGGACAGCGGCACCGGCCTGGTTCACCAGGCACCTGCGTTCGGGGCGGAGGACCTGCAGGTCGCCCGCAAGTACGGCCTGCCCGTCGTCAACCCGGTACGCCCCGACGGCACCTTCCGCGACGACATCCCACTGGTCGGCGGGCTGTTCTTCAAGACGGCGGACTCGGCGCTCGTGCAGGACCTCACGAACCGCGGCCTGCTCTTCAAGCACGTCCCGTACGAGCATCCGTACCCGCACTGCTGGCGCTGCGACACCGCGCTGCTCTACTACGCGCTTCCGTCCTGGTACATCCGCACGACCGCGGTGAAGGACCGCCTGCTCGAGGTCAACGAGGGCACCGGCTGGCACCCGGAGACCATCAAGAACGGCCGGTACGGCGACTGGCTCGAGAACAACGTCGACTGGGCGCTGTCGAGAAACCGGTACTGGGGCACGCCGCTGCCCGTCTGGCGCTGCCCCGAGGATCACCTCACGGTCGTCGGGTCGCTCAAGGAGCTGTCCGAGCTGTCCGGCCAGGACGTGTCCGCCCTCGACCCGCACCGGCCGTTCGTCGACGACGTGACCCTCACCTGCCGGTGCGGCGCCGAGGCCCGCCGGGTGCCGGAGGTCATCGACTGCTGGTACGACGCCGGCTCGATGCCGTTCGCCCAGGTCGGCTACCCGCACACCGGGGTCGAGCCTGCGTACCCGGCCAACTTCATCTGCGAGGCCATCGACCAGACGCGCGGCTGGTTCTACACGTTGATGGCGATCGGGACGCTCGTCTTCGACAGGGGCTCCTACGAGACCGTGCTGTGCCTCGGCCACATCCTCGACGGTGAGGGCCGCAAGATGAGCAAGCACCTTGGCAATGTCCTGGATCCGCATGAGCTCATGGACAAGCACGGGGCCGATGCCCTGCGCTGGTACATGCTCTGCGGCGGCAGTCCTTGGGCATCGCGACGCATCGGTGACGCGCAGCTCGAGGACGTCACCCGCAAGGTGCTGCTCACCTGGTGGAACACCGTCTCGTTCTTCACCCTCTACGCCGACGTCAACGGCTACCAGCCCGGCGTCACGTCGGTTCCCGAACTCGCGGACCGGCCGTTGCTGGACCGCTGGGTGATGTCGGAGTTGCACGCCACCGTGCTGGACGTCACCGAGGCACTGGAGGGCTTCGACTCGCTGCGGGCCGGCAAGCGCCTGGAGAAGCTGATCGACGACCTCTCGAACTGGTACGTCCGGGTCTCCCGCCGTCGGTTCTGGGACGGCGACCCGTCCGCGCTCGGGACACTGCACGAGGTCCTCGAAGTGCTGACGAGACTGATGGCTCCCTTCACACCCTTCCTCGCCGAGGTGATGCACGACGCGCTCGTCGTCAGCGTCTGGGACGACCTGCCTGACTCGGTGCACCTGCGCGACTGGCCGCGGGTCGACGGCGCGGTTGTCGATGCCCACCTCGCCGATCAGGTCGCGCTGGTACGCCGGTTGGTCGACCTGGGTCGGACGGCGCGGGCCGAATCGAGGACGAAGACCCGTCAGCCGCTGTCGCGTGCGCTCGTGTCCGCACAGCGCTGGGAGTCGCTGCCGGCCGAGCTGCAGGACCTGGTGGCGCTCGAGCTCAACGTGGTCAACCTCGAGCGGCTGTCAGGTGACCTCGTCGACGTGACGGCGAAGGCCAACTTCCGCGAGCTGGGCAGGCGCTTCGGCAAGGAGGTGCAGGGCGTGGCCAAGGCCATCGCCCAGGCCGATGCGGCGGCCATCGCCGCCGCACTGCGCGATGGCTCGGCGACCGTGACCGTGGACGGGAACGAGGTCACGCTGGCACCCGACGACGTTTTCGTCACCGAGACGCCGCGCGAGGGCTGGGCGGTAGCGACCTTCGGCGGCGAGACGATCGCGCTGGACCTCACCCTGACCCCGGAACTGCGCAGGGCCGGCCTGGTCCGTGACGTCGTACGGCTCGTGCAGGACGCCCGCAAGAACAGCGGCCTCGAGGTGAGCGACCGCATCGAGCTGTGGTGGGCAGCCGAGGGCGAGCTTGCCGAGGCACTCCACGAGGGCTCGCTGAAGCTCGCCGAGGAGGTGCTCGCCGTGAGCATCAAGGAGGGCCGGCCCACGGCCGACGTCGCCCATCACGACGACCCCGAGCTAGGCCTCCGTTTCTGGCTCCGCCTCGCGGGCACCTAGACATCCCACCTGGCAGAACCACCCGAACGGCGCAGTCAGTTCGGGCCACCTGCCTGCCGATGCTCCTCCTGACACCCAGCACTGCTCCATCCGGAGCACAAAGGCAGCAGGAGGCCCCGGTGACTGTGCACACCGTCGAGCTGGAGCAGGCCAGACCGGTCCACAAGTCGTTCCGGCTCACCAAGCCGGGGTCGGCTGTCGCGCTGCAGTCACAGGTCCGCCCCGCGCTCGTACTCCCCGAGCGCGAAGGCCGCGCGTTGCTGTCCGCCGCTCAGGCTCAGGACGTGTCGACGGGTGGCCTCTACAGCGCAGGTCCGGCCGGCGTGCAGATCTGGAGCACTCCGTGGGACGGCGCGAGCGGCAGCCGCGGCGAGTCGCTGCACTACGGCTCCATCGACTGGAGCTATGACACCCCGGTGCGGCACTACATCACGATCTACCGGGTCTTCCTCACCGCCGAGGGCGTCCGGGCCGGTGAGACCACGCACACCCTGCTGTCTCGCGTTCTGGGCCTGTGCGGCCTCGACGCCAACGGCGAGATCCTCTCGCTCCCCGTCCCGCCGCCGCGGGACCCCTTCCGGAGCACCGCGCTGCGCGGCCGTCTCTAGAAGCCACAGACCCGCGAGCAGGGCTGGCTCGCGGAACGGCGGGTGCCCGGGGCCGCCCCCCTGTGCTCCGGGCACCCTCCGCCGTCATGCTCGACACACAGGTGCTACGCGCGCTTCGCCGGCGCCTTCTTGGCGGGGGCCTTCTTCGCCGGGGCCTTCTTGGCAGGCGCCGCCTTCTTGGCCGGAGCGGCCTTCTTCACAGCAGCGGCGGCCTTCTTGGCCGGAGCCGCCTTCCTTACGGGAGCTGCCGCCTTCTTGGCGGGAGCTGCAGCCTTCTTGGCGGGAGCCGCCTTCTTCGCCGGAGCCGCCTTCTTCACGGGAGCTGCAGCCTTCCTCGCCGGCGCGGCCTTCTTGGCCGGAGCCGCCTTGGCCGCAGCGGCCTTGGCCGGCTCAGCGGTGGGCGCGGCGGTGGACTCGGCGGTGGGCTCGGCAGGCGGCTCGACGACAGGGACGTCCGCTGCGACGAGGGCCGCGTCCGGCTTGCAGACGCCGCAGGCGGTGAAGCCGTTGGCGCGCGCCTCGGTCACGTCCACGGAGTCGGCGTCCTTGCCGGTCAGGTAGCGGCAGCCGGCCACGTGGTAGCGCGGACGACCCGCGACGACCAGCACCTGACCGCCTGTCGGGACAGCCGCGCCGACGACCGTGACGGGCGCGAGGTCGGCCGGCAGGGTCGTGACCGTGGCCTCCTGCACCGCAGCGGAGACCGGCGCGGAGACCGGCGTCTCGGCGCCCGGCACCTCCTTGCGGCGCTGCAGGATGCCGATCACGAGGAACACGAACGACAGCAGGCTGACGCCGATCGACGCGTAGACGAGCGGCAGGCCCACACCGGCGAGCCCGATGATGAGCAGGATGAGGGCGACGACGACGAGCGCACCGCTGATGACGATCACAGGGAGAGTCCTCCGGAAGGGGCAATGAGCCTGGGCATCCTACTGATGCCCCGTCTCGGTCGGTCTCGGGCAGGGGTGTAGCGGCACGATCAGGGCTCTGCCGGCGGTTCGGGACCGTCGTCGACCTGCTCCACCGTCACCGGCGGAGGCACCACAGTGAAGGGACCCATCGGTTCCGGGTCGGTGCTGAGCGGCGGTACCGCGCGCAGCGTGGGGGGCAGCGCCTCCCGGGGCGGACCTCCCGGAGCCGGCGGCTCGGTGGGCTCGGTGGTCTCGGGGCCCTCGTGCAGCTCGGCCCACTCGGCCGGAAGCTGGACCTGCGGGAGCTCCAGAGCCGGCCCGGGCGACGCGACCGGGGGCGCGGCCGGCAGCGGCGGCGGCGGCGGTGGGGGTGGCGGGGTGATGGCGGCGGTGCGGGCCGCGGCGGGTACACCGGTTCCCGGACCGTCGTCCGGCGCCGTCCGCCCCTGCAGCTCCTTGAGCTGGCCCTCGAGGTAGGCCTTGAGGCGCAGCCGGTACTCGCGCTCGAAGGCGCGCAGGTCCTCGATGCGCGTCTCCAGCTCGCCGCGACGGGCTTCCAGCTCAGCCATCGCGTTCGCCGTCCGGGCGTTGATGTCCGCGTCGATCTGGGACTGCCGGCCCTTGGCCTCGGCGAGCAGCGCGTCGGCCTCCGCCCGCGCCTCGGCGATGGCCTGGTCGGCGGTGCGCTGTGCCATGAGCAGGGTGCGAAGCGCGGCCTCCTGCGGCTCCCCTGGAGCGATGGGGGCGCTGGTCGGCGGCTCGGTCTCCGTGGGCGGCGGCGGGGCCGGCTGCTGCTGCAGGGCCGCGTTCTCGGTGAGGAGCCGGACCAGCTCCTGCTCGACGACGTCGAGGAACTCGTCGACCTCAGCCTGGTTGTAGCCGCGCAGCTCTCTGCCGAACTGCTTGTTGACGACGTCTTGTGGAGTCAGAGGCATCGGGTCGCACCGTCCTGCTGGTGGGAGTGGTTCACGTTGGCACGACGCGCATGAGCACGATCGTCACGAAGAAGACCACCATGAAGGCCAGGTCCAGGGAGACGTTGCCGACGCGCAACGGCGGGAGCACACGGCGGACGGCCTTGATGGGGGGGTCGGTGGCGGTGTAGGTCAGCTCCAGGGCGATCGCGAACGGCCCCTGCGGCCGGAAGCCGCGGGCGAGCATGAACACGTAGTCCATGACGAGCCGGAAGATCAGCAGCACGAGGAACAACAGGAGTGCGAAGTGCACGACCTGACCGACGATCACGGGTAGCAGTCTTCCAGCAGGGGGCGGATGCGCGTCAGGACTGGTTGAAGAACCCGGCCTCGGCGATGCGCGCCTTGTCCTCGGCCGTGACCTCGACGTGCTCGGGCGACAGCAGGAAGACCTTGTTGGTCACCCGCTCGATCCGGCCATGCAGGCCGAAGATGAGCCCGGCCGCGAAGTCGACGAGCCGCTTGGCGTCGGCGTCATCCATCTCCGACAGGTTCATGATGACCGGGGTCCCGGCACGGAAGTGCTCGCCGATGGCCCGCGCGTCGTTGTAGCTGTGCGGGTGCAGCGTCGTGATGCGGTAGCCCTCCTCGTGCGCCGCAGGCACGGCCTGCGGGCGCGGGATGCTGTCGAGGGCCGTCGCTCCACGGGTGTCGAAGGACCGGCGGGAGCCGGCCGGAGCCGACGTGGCGGCCGTCGTCGGCGGGTAGCGACGGACGGCGGGCTCCTCGTAGGCGCCTTCGTCCTCGTCGTAGTGGTCGTAGTGGTCGTTCTCGTCGTCCTCGACCAGGCCGAGGTACAGCCCCAGCTTGCGCATGGTGCCCGGCATGTCGTGCTCCTCGTGACTGATGGGGAACGGTGCTCGGATGCTACCGGAGGGGGGCCGATCGGGCGCCCAGCAACGCCGTCCCGACACGCAGGTGTGTGGCACCGGCCGCCACCGCCTGTTCGAGGTCACCCGTCATGCCCGCGCTGACGGCCTTCGCCGCGGGGTGCAGAACCCGGAGCCGGCCGGCGACCTCGGCCAGCAGCGCGAAGGCGGCGGCCGGGTCTGCCCCGAGCGGCGCGACGGCCATCACCCCTGCCAGCCGGAGGCCAGCGGTCCCCACCACCTGGTCCGCCAGACCGGGTACGGCGGCAGGGTCCGCGCCTCCCCGGGCGGGATCGCCGTCGAGGCTGACCTGCAGCAGCACGTCGACCACGCGGCCGGCCCGGACGGCGCCGTCACCGAGCACCGAGACGACCGAGGGCCGGTCGACGCTGTGCACCACGTCGGCGTAGGAGGCGACGCTGCGGGCCTTGTTGGTCTGCACGGCACCGACGAAGTGCCACCGGACGCCGTCGAGTGACGCGGCCTTCTCGGCGGCCTCCTGGTCGCGGTTCTCACCGAGGTCGGTGAGGCCGAGGTCGCGCAGCAGGCGGCAGTCGCTGACGGGCCACGTCTTCGTCACGGCTACCAGCGTCAGCTCGTCGCGGACACGCCCCGCCTGCGCACAGGCCAAGGCGATCCGCTCCTCGAGGTCGGCGAGGTTCGCCGCCAGCTCCTCACGGCGCGTCATCAGAGCCACACGATGCCCGCATGCCGGCCGGTGAGGCCGTCGCGGCGGTAGGAGTCGCGGCGGTAGGAGAAGAAGAGGTCCGGCTGCTCGAGAGTGCAGCCACCGACGACCGAGACCGTCACGCCGTGCTGTTCGAGCTGCCGCGTTGCGCCGGCGGTCAGGTCGACCGAGGCAGTTCCCTGCCGCGTCGTCGAGCGGCTGCCGGGCGCGGCCTTCTCGACCTCGCCGGCCATCGACGGGGGCACTTCGTAGCAGCGACCGCAAATCCCCGGACCGATGACGGCGGCGATGTCGCGGGCACCCTCGTCACGCATGACGCGCACGACCTCGGGCAGCAGTGCCTTCGCCAGGCCAGGGCGGCCCACGTGGGCAGCACCGACGACACCGTCCGCCGCCAAGAGGACCGGGAGGCAGTCGGCACCCATCATCGCGAGGCCGATCCCGGGGACCGACGTCACGAGGCCGTCGGTGTCGTCGAGCCCGCGGCTGGTCTTCTTCGACAGCCCTCGGACGACGCGCACGCCGCTGCCGTGCACCTGCTTGCCGAACGCGAGCCCGTCCAGGCCGAGCTGCGCGACGACGAGCTCGCGGTTGCGCTGCACCTTTGCGAACGCGTCCTCGACGTGGACCGCGAGGTTGAGGCTGTCCCACGGCGCGAGGCTGACGCCCCCCGCACGGGTGGTGAAGACGCCGTGCGCGGGAAGGGGGAGTCCCGCGTCGAGCACTACTTCAGGAAGTCGGGAACGTCGAGGTCGTCCTCGAAGACGACGGTGCGACGCGGACGGTCCGGCGTGGCGGCCGGAGGGGGCGTGTAGGTCGGCTCGCTGCGACGGACGACCGGCTCCTCGTAGGCCTTCTCCGGCTCTGGCTCCGCAACGGGCTCCGGCTGCACGACGCGACGGGGCTCGACCTTCTTGTAGGCCGGGGCTCCCCCATCGAAGCCGGCGGCGATGACCGTGACCCGCACCTCGTCGCCCAGAGCGTCGTCGATGACCGCACCGAAGATGATGTTGGCGTCGGGGTGTGCGGCATCCGCAACGAGCTGCGCGGCCTCGTTGATCTCGAAGAGACCGAGGTCGCTGCCACCGGCGATGGAAAGCAGCACCCCGTGCGCGCCGTCCATGCTGGCTTCGAGCAGCGGGCTCGCGATGGCCATCTCGGCGGCCACGATCGAGCGGTCGTCACCACGGGCCGAGCCGATGCCCATGAGGGCCGAGCCGGCACCCCGCATCACGGACTTCACGTCGGCGAAGTCGAGGTTGATGAGGCCCGGCGTCGTGATGAGGTCGGTGATGCCCTGGACACCGGAGAGCAGCACCTGGTCGGCGCTCTTGAAGGCGTCCATGACCGAGACCTGCTTGTCGCTGATCGACAGCAGCCGGTCGTTGGGGATGACGATGAGGGTGTCGACCTCGGACCGCAGCGACTCGATGCCCTCCTCGGCCTGGCTCGCGCGCCGGCGGCCCTCGAAGGAGAAGGGACGGGTCACGACCCCGATCGTCAGAGCCCCGAGGGAACGCGCGACGGCCGCGACGACCGGGGCGCCACCCGTGCCGGTGCCACCGCCTTCGCCGGCCGTGACGAACACCATGTCGGCGCCCTTGATCACTTCCTCGATCTCGTCGCGGTGGTCCTCCGCTGCCTGCCGCCCGACCTCGGGAGCCGCTCCGGCGCCGAGGCCTCGGGTCAGCTCACGCCCGATGTCGAGCTTCACGTCCGCGTCGGACATCAGCAGGGCCTGCGCGTCGGTATTGATCGCGATGAACTCGACGCCCTTGAGGCCGACCTCGATCATCCGGTTGACGGCGTTGACACCGCCACCTCCGATGCCGACGACCTTGATCACGGCGAGGTAGTTCTGCGGTGCAGCCACGGTGCTAGGGGGCCCTTCGTGTCGCGCGCGTGCAGGGCTCTCCCGCACCTTCGTTCGTCCGGATGAACTCGTGGTGCAGGGAAGTCACCACGTACTCTCACCCTCAGGTAGACCCTTATAGTTATGTCAACCTGTCGTGCCGCGTGACGGTAGAGGGCGACCATCGATGCGGTCAACCTCAGCGGGTTGTCCGGGCTCGGCGTGTGACCGACTTCTCGCCCTTCTTATGGCGGGACTTGTGGCGGTACATGGCCTGGTCTGCCGCGTGGAGCAGCGCGCTGGGCTCGGCCTTCCCCCGTTCGGACAGCGCGACGCCGATGCTCACCCCCACCTCGAGGTCGAGGGTCGGCAGCGGCGCGGTGACGGCCTCGCGAAGCCGCTCGACGACGACCTCGACGGCCTCCTCCGTCGCGCCCTCGACGAGCACGACGAACTCGTCTCCCCCGATCCGTGCGACGGTGTCGGACGGCCGGACAGCCCCCGCCAACCGCGTCGCGACGCTGGTGAGGACCTCGTCCCCGACCGCGTGGCCGAAGCGGTCGTTGACCGCCTTGAAGCCGTCGAGGTCGAGAAAGAGGACCGCGGTGCTCTGACCGGTGCGGGCATCACGGGCGAGGACGCCCCGCAGCCGCTCCAGCAGCAGCGTCCGGTTGGCGAGTCCCGTCAGCGGATCGCGCACCGCGCGCTCGGTCAGCGTCGCGGTCAGGGCACGAAGGTCGGACTCGACCCGTCGGCGCTCGGTGATGTCCTGGGCACTGACGGCCAACCAGGCCGGCGTCCCCTCCGCGTCGCGGACCACGGAGACGCCGTGCAGCACCCAGCGGACCTGGCCGGCCGGGTCGACGTACCGCTCCTCGGCGCTGAGGCTCGACTCGCGGCCGCTCAGCAGGTCCTCGATGCGGGTCAGCTCGGAAGCCCGGTCGTCAGGATGGAGAACATCGGTGAAGGAGACGCCGACGAGGTCCTCGGGTGGGCGGCCCACGAGCTCGGCGTAGGTCTGGTTGACCCGCACGTAGCCCGTCGACAGGTCGGCAAGGGCGAGTCCGATCCGGGCGTGGTCGAAGAAGGTCTCGAACACGTCGGCGCTCGTCGACAGCACCCGCATGCTCTGCCGCGCGCGCAGTGCTCTTTCGGCTGCGCGTTCCGTGGCCTGCGTGGTCACCTGTGCCTCCTCTGCTGCCCCCTTCCCTGCCGTTTCGCCGTCATGCGCCGCTGCGATCCGGCACCCTGTGACCGTGCACACCAGACAACGCGCCGCGACCCATGGTCGTGCCCTGACCGAGGCTTTGGACGCCGTGTCACCCGATCGGCTCACCGCGCTCGTGCAGCAGCTCGTGCGGGTGCCTTCCATCACGGGCTCGGCGGCGGAGGGCGAGGCCCAGCACCTGCTCGGCACGCAGCTGCGGGCGATCGGCATGGACACCGACCTCTGGGAGATCGACCTGGACGAGGTGACAGCCGACCCAGCCTTCCCCGGCTCGGAGGCGGCGCGCGTCGACGCCTGGGGGCTCGCCGGCTCGATGGGTGGGACGGACGGCCCCACCCTGGTCCTCAACGGCCACATCGACGTCGTGCCCGTCGGGGACCTGAGCGCCTGGTCCGTCGATCCGTGGGCAGGCGAGCTGCGCAACGGAGCCATCCTCGGCCGGGGCGCCTGCGACATGAAGGCGGGCCTCGCCTGCCAGCTGATGGCGGCCACGGTGCTCGCGGAGGCCGGGGTCCCCCTGCGCGGCCGGCTGGCCGTGCACAGCGTCGTCGGTGAGGAGGACGGCGGCCTCGGCACCTTCGCCACCCTGCGGCGCGGCCACACGGGCGACGTCGCGGTGATCTGCGAACCGACCTCGCTCGCCGTCGTCCCGGCGTGTGCGGGTGCACTGACGTTCCGCCTCGTCATCCGGGGCCGCTCGGCGCACGCCAGCGTGCGCGACGAGGGACTCGACGTCCTCGACGTCTATGTGCGCGTGCACCAGGCGCTGCGCGACCTCGAGTCCCGCCGCAACGTCGACCCGCATCCGCTGATGGCGCACCGGCCGATCCCCTACCCGCTGTCCGTCGGCACCCTGCGGGCCGGCGATTGGCCGTCCTCGGTCCCCGACCTGCTCGTCGCGGAAGGCCGGCTCGGCGTCGCCCTCGAGGAGACCGTCGAGAGCGCCCGGGCCGACCTGGAGCAGTGCCTCGCCGACCTCGGTCACCCGATCGCCGTGCAGTGGTACGGCGGCCAGTTCGCGCCCGGGATGCTGCCTGCCGACAGCCCCCTGCTGCGGCAGGTGTCCGAGGTGCACCGGTCCCTGACCGGATCTCTCCCGGCCGTGCAGGGCGCGCCGTATGGGTCCGACCTGCGACTGCTGACCGCCGCCGGCATCCCGACGCTGCACTACGGGCCGGGAGACGTCCGCCACGCCCATGCCCCCGATGAGTCGGTGCGGGTCGACGAGCTCGTCCAGGTCACGGAAGCACTGGTGCTCCTGGCAGCGGAGGTCTGCGGAACCTAGGCTGCCCGCGTGGAGAGAACGCTGACCCGGCTCGGCCTCGTGGTGTGCGGACTGATCATCGCCACCACCGTCGTGCTGGGCGCGATGCGCCTCGTCGACGGCCCGCGCACCCTCAACCATGTTCCGGGCCCCTGCAAGCCGCCCAAGAGCGAGACCACGTGCGTCACCGACCACTACACGGGCAGCCCCGTCGGCCGGCCATGGCTGATCGTGGCGGTGACGCTGACCATCTGCGCGGGTGCCGTCGGCCTGAGCCTGAAGGAGCACCGCAAGTCGCTCAGCGCCGGGTGACCACCGTCGGGCTGCTCACGTCATAGGTCTTCCCGGGCAGCTTGAGGAGCGCGAGGGCGGCGGCAGCCTTCTGAGCCGACTGGTCCGTGCTCCCCCAGACCAGCACGCGGTTGCCGCGCAGGACGAGCGAGACCTGCTGGGGCGACGAGGCGCGCACCACCCAGACGGCCCTGCGGAGCGCCAGCGGCAGGTCACGCACGACGGTGAGGGCGGCCTCCCGCGCGGCGGGGTCGGTCGTGCCCTCCAGCCGCACGACACCGCGGGGCGGGGTGCTCACGATGTCGAACCGGACACCCTGGTCGTCGAGGAGGGCGTAGCGCGACCCGTCAGGAACGGCCACGGCGGCCGTGCGCTCCACGACCAGCACCCGCAAGCTGTCGGGCCAGCCCCGCGTCACGGTCACCGAGGCAACCGCGTCGAGGGCGCGCACGCGCCTGGCGACCGCCGCGGTGTCGACCCGTGCGAGCGGCGTGCCGCGTGCGACGTTGACTGCCCGCGCCACCTCGGCGGCCGTGAGCCGGTGCTCGCCCGTGATGACCACCTTGCGGACGCCGAGCATCGAGGTCCCGAGCACCAACCAGGCGATGAGGGCGAGCGGGACGAGACCCGCCGCACCCCACGCGAGCCGTCGAAGCCAGGCGGTGCGGCGCACCTGACGGGCCGCCGTGGCCCGTGCCTGGAGCTTCGGCGCGGCGGAGACGACGCGTGGCAGCTTGCTCATGCCTCACCCCCTTCCAGCAATCGCAGGACCTCAGGACCGACCAAGGTCACGTCACCTGCTCCGAGTGTGAGCACGAGATCGCCCGCGGCAGCGCGCGACACGACGGCGGCGGGCACAGCAGTCCACGACGGCTCGAACAGGACCCGCTCAGCGGGCAACCGCACCGCGGCGGCGACGACGCCTCCCGTGACACCCGGAACGGGGTCCTCACGGGCGCCGTAGACGTCCATGACCACCACGTCGTCCGCGAGCGACAACGCGGCACCGAAGGCGTCGGCGAACGTCGCCGTGCGGGAGTACATGTGCGGCTGGAACACCGCGATGAGCCGGCCACCGCCGGTCATGCCGCGCGCGGCCTGCAGCTGCGCCCGCACCTCCGTCGGATGGTGGGCGTAGTCGTCGTAGACCCGGACACCGGCCGCCGTGCCCTTGAGCTCCATCCGACGGCGGACGCCGCTGAAGCCGGCGAGACCCTCGATGACCTGCGCCTCAGGCAGTCCGAGCTGCACCGCGGTGAGCAAAGCCGCTGCGCTGTTGCGCGCCATGTGCTCGCCCGCGACGGGGAGGACGACCGTTCCGAGACGCCGGCCGCGCAGCACGGCCTGGTAGGTCGAAGTGCCCCCCGTCGCGGTCAGCTCGAGCAACCGGAGGTCAGCGTCCTGCGCGGTGCCGTAGGTGTGCACCTCGAGCCCGCGATCCCTTGCGTACGAGGCCAACACGCGCGCGCCCGGATCGTCGGCGCAGGTGACGAGGAAGCCGGTGACGGTGTCGACGAAATCGCGAAAGACCTGCTCGTAGGCCTCGGCGGTGCCGTGGTGGTCGAGGTGGTCGGGCTCGACGTTCGTGACGATCGCGGCGTGCGGCGCATAGACCAGGAAGCTGCCGTCGCTCTCGTCCGCCTCCACCACGAACAGGTCGCCGCTTCCGTGGTGGGCATTGCTGCCAGCCTCGTTGAGGTCACCGCCGATAGCGAAGGACGGGTCGACACCGCAGTGCTGGGCGGCCACCGTGAGCATCGAGGTCGTCGAGGTCTTGCCGTGGGTGCCCGCGACGGCAACGGCCCGATGACCGACGAGCAGCTCTGCGAGCGCCTCGGCCCGGCGCTGCACCGGAAGGCCGGCCGCGCGCGCGGCCGCCAGCTCGGGGTTGGTCTCGCGGATCGCAGTGGACACCACGACGACGTCGGCGCCCTCGACCTGCGCGGCGTCGTGGCCGACGTGCACGTCAGCGCCGAGCGCCCGCAGCGAGGCGATGGCCAGCGAGTCCTTGACGTCGCTGCCCGAGACCGACGCGCCACGCGCGAGCAGCACCCGGGCGATGCCGCTCATGCCGGCGCCGCCGATCCCGATGAAGTGGACGCGGGTCATCGCGCCGCCCCGAGGACGAGACCGGCGAGCTCCTCGTCGGCATGCGGGTGGGCGGTGCTGCGGGCGGCCTGCGACATCAGGGCGAGTCGTTCGCCGTCGAGCAGCAAGGGCAGCATCGTGGACATGAGGTAGTCGGCGTCGAGGGCGGCGTCGTCCACCAGCAGACCACCGCCAGCAGCGACTGTCGGGCGGGCGTTGAGGGCCTGCTCGCCGTTGCCGATGGGCAGCGGGACGTAGACCGCCGGCAAGCCCACGACCGCGAGCTCTGCACAGGTGTTCATCCCGGCACGGCAGAGGGCGAGATCGCTGGCGGCATAAGCGTTCTGCATGCCGTCGACATAGGGCACGACGTGGTAGCCGGCCGGCGGCTGACCGAGCGCGGCCCGGACGTCCTCGAGGTTGTTCTCTCCCGTGACGTGCAGGACCTGCACACCGGCGCGGTCGAGCTCCTGCGCCGCGCCGGTCGCTGCGGCATTGAGCCGCCGGGCACCCAGCGAACCCCCCGTCACGAGCAGCACCGGGCCGTCCGGCCGCAGCCCGAAGGACTCGCGTGCCGATGCCCGAGCCGCGCCACGGTCGAGGGTCGTGATGGCTTGTCGCAGCGGTAGCCCGACCACCGCCTCGCCCCGCAGCCCCGTCGGCACGGTCGTCGCCACGACGGCAGCCCAACGGGCCCCGATCCTGTTGGCGATGCCGGCCCGTGCGTTGGCCTCGTGCACGACGATCGGAATGCGTCGCCGCCGCGCCGCCAGGTAGGCGGGCACGGCGACATAGCCGCCGAACCCGACCACCACCGAGGCCTGCACCTCGTCGAGGTGCCGGCCGGCCGCCCGCACCGCTGCCAGCAACCGCCCTGGCACCCGGAGCAGGTCGACGGTGGGCTTGCGCGGCAGCGGCACCTTGGGGACGACGGAGAGCGGATAGCCGGCCTCGGGGACCAGTCGGGACTCGAGGCCCTCCGCCGTCCCGAGGGCGCTGATGCCGACGTCAGGGTCGCGGCGACGCAGCGCGTCTGCGGTGCTGAGAAGGGGAGAGACGTGGCCCGCCGACCCGCCGCCGGCGAGGACGACGTGCATGGTCACCGCTTGCGCGATGCCGGGCGCCGGGACGCGGCCGCGTTGCGCTGACGAGGGACCGACGACTTCCCGCGCAGCACCCGCGAACGGACCACGCCCTTGCGGGCGGCCAGCGCCTTCTGCGCGCCCGGCTCGGTGCGGGCGAACGACAGCAGCATGCCGAGTCCGAAGAGCGTGAGGATCAGCGCGGAGCCACCGAACGAGATCAGCGGGAGCGGGATGCCCGTGATCGGCACGAGGCCGACGACGGTGGCCATGTTGACGAGCGCCTGCACGGCGATCCAGACCGTGATGCCCGTTGCGGCGAGCCGCGCGAAGGGATCATGGGTGCGCTTGGCGATCCGCACGCCGGCATAGGTCAGGGTGGCGAACAGCAGCAGCACGGTCAGGGTGCCCAGCAGGCCGAGCTCCTCCCCGATGATGGCGAAGACGTAGTCGGTGTAGGGGTTCGGGAGCCCGCCGGCCCACTTCTCGCGGGAAGCTCCCAACCCCAGGCCGAAGATGCCGCCGGTGTGGAGCGCCTGCAGCCCCTGGCAGGCCTGGAACCCGTGGTCCAGTCGCTGCGTCGCCGAGCAGGGGTTGGAGAACGACGTGAGCCGGCGGAGCCGGTAGGGCTCGGCGACCGCCAGCAGCGCGCCGAGCGTGAGGGCTCCGGTGAGCAGCGCCCCGAACACCCTGCCGGGCGCGCCCACCACCCAGAGCAGTGACATCAGGATCGCCGACACCACGATGGTCGTGCCCATGTCGGGCTCGAGCATCACGAGCACCGCGACGAGGCCGACGACCGGCACCAGCGGGACCAGCAGGTGCTTCCACTCGCCCAGCAGCTTGCGCTTGCGGACGAGCAGGTCGGCACCCCACAGCGCGAGCCCGAGCTTCGCGAGCTCGGACGGCTGCAGGTTGAAGCTCATCGGCAGGGGGATCCAGCGGCGGGCACCGTCGACGTTGCGGCCGATGCCGGGCAGGAGCACCGCGACGAGCAGGAACAACGCGACGAGCAGCAGCGGCAGGCCGCACCTGCGATAGATCCGCACGGGGATGCGCGAGCCCAGCCACATCGCAGGCAGACCGATCGCGATGAAGACGCCCTGCTTGACGGCGATCGCGAAGACCGAGCCATAGGTGGAGTAGGCGCGGACGCTCGATGCGGACAGCACCATGATGAAGCCGATGGCGAGCAGCAACCCGGTGGTCACCAGGACGAGGTAGTAGGACGCCAGCGGGCCCTGGAGTACCGAGCTGCGCACCGCCTCTTTCGTCGCATCCTTCTTGGCGACCCGGACGCCCGTGACCGCCGTCATGCGCGCGCCCACTTCGCGAACAGGTCGCCGCGCTGCTTGTAGTCGATGAAGCAGTCCATGGAGGCGGCGGCAGGCGCGAGAAGCACCGTGTCGCCCGGACGCGCGAGCGACCGGGCCGCCGCGACGACCTCCTGCATTGCCTCAGTGTCGAGGCGGGAGACCTCGACGACGGGGACATCCGGGGCGTGTCGCTCCAGTGCCTCACGCAGGACAGCCCGGTCTGTCCCCAGCAGCACGACCGCGCGCAGCCGCGGTGCGGCGGCGCGGACGAGATCATCGACATCGGCGCCCTTGAGCAGACCGCCGGCGACCCACACCACCGAGGGGTAGGCCGCCAGCGAGGCCGCCGCGGCATGCGGGTTGGTCGCCTTGCTGTCGTCGACCCACGCGACGCCGTCCGTCTCGACGACGAGGGTGTTGCGGTGTGCCTCCGGGACGAAGGCCAGCAACCCGTCGCGTACTGCCGCTGCCGGGACACCGAAGGATCGGGCCATGGCTGCCGCAGCGAGCGCGTTCGCGACGTTGTGGGCGCCGGGAACCCCGATGTCGGCGAGGGTCGCGAGCTCGGTCGCTTCCCCTGGCACGTCGGGGAAGGCGCGATCCACCAGCAACTCCTCCACCACTCCCACCTCACCTGCGCGAGGGGGCCGCAGCGTGAACGAGACCCGCCGCCCACGAGCCCCGTCGAGCAGGGCTTGTACGTCGTGGGAGTCGCCGTTGCCGATCGCCACGTCGGCGTCGAAGATCCGGGCCTTGGCCAGCACGTACTCGCGGAACGACCCGTGCCAATCGGTGTGGTCATCCGCGAGGTTGAGGATGGTGCCGGTGTGGGGCTTGACCGTGGACGACCAGTGCAGCTGGAAGCTGGACAGCTCCACCGCGAGCACGTCGTAGTCGTCGAGGACCGCCTCGAGCAGCGGCAGCCCGACGTTGCCGGCGGCCACTGCCCGGTGGCCGGCCGCCGTCAGCATCGCCTCGAGCATCTTCACGGTCGTCGTCTTGCCGTTGGTGCCCGTCAGCGCGAGCCACGGCGCCGCCGAAGGCTTCCGGAGGCGCCAGGCGAGCTCGACCTCCCCGATGACCTCGACGCCTCGCGACGCGGCCTCGACGAGCATCGGGACGGTGGGCCGGAAGCCAGGCGAGGTCACGACGAGCGCGAGCTCGTCCGGCAGGGTGCGCTGCACTGGGAACCCGTCGAGCTCCGTCACGCTGTCGTCGACCACCGTGACGCGGGCGCCGAGGTCCTGCAGGACCCGCGCTGCCGCCGTACCGGAGACCCCCGCACCCGCGACGGTCACCGGAAGCCCGTGCCAGTCCATCAGCCGAGCGGTCCGTGCGACAGGAACTCCGCGTAGAACAGGCCGAGCGCGAAGGCGACCGCGAGGCCGCAGATGATCCAGAACCGCACGATGACGGTGTTCTCGGCCCAGCCGGCGAGTTCGAAGTGGTGGTGGATGGGCGCCATGTTGAACACCCGCTTCCGGGTCAGCTTGAAGAAGCCGATCTGGATGACGACCGAGAGCGTCTCGATGACGAACAGACCGCCGAGCACGACCAGCAGCAGCTCGGTGCGAGTGGCGATGGCGAGCCCGGCGAGCAGCCCACCGAGCGACAGCGAGCCGGTGTCCCCCATGAAGATCTTTGCGGGCGACGCGTTCCACCACAGGAAGCCGAAGCAGGCTCCCATGGCCGCCGCGGCGACGAGCGCGAGGTCGAGGGGATCGCGGGCCTGATAGCAGCCTGCCGTCGCGGCCTTGGCCGTGCAGGCGTTGCCGAACTGCCAGAACGCGATGATCACGTAGGCGCCCAGCACCATGACCATCGAGCCGGACGCCAGGCCGTCGAGGCCATCGGTGAGGTTCACCGCGTTGGAGGTCGCGGTGATGACCAGGTAGGCGAACACGATGAAGCCGAGCGTGCCCAGCGACCAGGCCTGGTAGTCGCGGAGGAAGGACAGGTGCGTCGAGGCGGGTGCCAGGTGCGTCGTGCGGTTCTTGAACTGCAGCGCGAGCACCGCGAACCCGACGCCGGTGACGAGCTGGCCGCCGAACTTCGCAAGCGCTGTCAGACCGAGCGACCGCTGCTTGCGGATCTTGATGAAGTCGTCGAGGAAGCCCACCAGCCCGAGTGAGCCCATCAGCCCCAGCACCAGCAGGCCGCTGGCGGTCGGGCCACGGCCTGGGTTGCGCAAGGCGATGAGGTGGGCCACGAGGTAACCGACAAGGGTCGCGATCAGGATGACCGTGCCGCCCATGGTCGGCGTGCCGCGCTTGGTGGCGTGGCTCGCCGGGCCGTCCTCGCGGATCTCCTGGCCGTATCCCTGCCGGCGGAAGAACCGCACGACGGCAGGGGTGCCGATGAGGCTGAGGACGAGCGCCGTGATCGCCGCGGTGAGGACGGAGATCACGCGCGCGCACCGAGGGCAGCGGCGATCCGGGGGAGGCCTGACACGAGCACGACGTCATGGTCCCGAAGCTCGGCCCGCAACAGTGTGAGGGCGTCCTGTTCGGTTGCGACGTGTCGCGACTCCTCGCCCCACGAGCCCTCGAGGACGGCGCCGGCGTGCACTGCCCCGGCATCACCGACCACGACCAGCGAGGTGATGTCGAGGCGGACGAGGTAGCGCCCCAGGTCCATCAGCTCCTCCCGCGCACCGGGCACCCCACTGAGCACCGCGAAGGTCCGGCGGGTCTTGCCCTGGCTGGCTACGGCCAGGTCACGCAACCCCGCCCGCACCTCAGCGGGCTCCACGACGAGCAGCGTCACGAGGACAGCACCTCGCGAAGCACCTCGCGGTCGTCGAACGGCAGCACGACCCCACCCACGTCCTGCCCGGTCTCGTGCCCCTTGCCGGCCACCACGACCGCGTCGCCCGCATGCGCCAACGACACTGCGAGGGCGATCGCCGCGCGGCGGTCGACCTCCTGTCGCGCGTCAGGTTGGGCCATCTCGGCGAGGATCGCGAGCGGATCCTCGCTGCGCGGGTTGTCACTGGTGAGGATCGCGATGTCCGCTCCCTCGACCGCGGCTCGCCCCATGAGCGGTCGCTTCCCGCGGTCCCGGTCGCCACCGCAGCCGAGCACGACGATGACCCGGCCGGGCGTGACGTCGCGCACGGACCGCAGCAGGGTCGCGACGGCATCGGGGGTGTGCGCGTAGTCCACCAGCACCGCAAACGGCTGCCCCGCATCGATCCGCTCCATCCGGCCGGGTACGCCCGGGAGCCC
This sequence comes from Frankiales bacterium, assembly GCA_025465465.1. GTDB lineage: Bacteria > Actinomycetota > Actinomycetes > Mycobacteriales > SCTD01 > RYN-111. Next base: position 20,429 of record JAODND010000093.1, read on the forward strand.
TGCCACCCCGGCGACCGCGACCGCGACCGGCACGCCTGCCTGCACGAGGCTCACGACCGCCGCTGCGGCATTGCTCACGTTGAACCCACCCGGCAGCTGCACCGACGCGCTGACCTCCCCCAGCCGGAAGGTGCTCCCGTCGCTGCGAAGCTCGACGTCGTGCAGCACCCAGTCGCCCTCGGCACCGAAGGACACGATCGGGACCTGCGCCTCGGCGAGCAGCCGGCGGCCATAGGGGTCGTCCACGTTGACGACGCCGACGTCGGTCCTGGAGGGCTCGAACAACGACGCCTTGGCCCGGAAGTACTCCTCCATGTCGTGGTGGAAGTCCAGGTGGTCCTGGGAGAGATTGGTGAACGCAGCAACATCGAACCGGACACCGTCGACCCGGCCGTAGGCGAGGGCGTGCGAGCTGACCTCCATCGCGACCGCCGTCACCTGCTGCTCCACCATGACGGCGAACAGGGCGTGCAGGTCGGTCGCCTCCGGGGTCGTCCGGACGCTGGGCACCGCGTCGTCACCGATGCGGGTCAGCACCGTCCCGAGCAAGCCGGTGCGGTGCCCACCGGCCCGCAGGCCGGCCTCCAGCATGAACGCCGTCGTGGTCTTGCCGTTGGTGCCGGTGACTCCGAGCACGGTCAGCGCCTGGGACGGGTGGCCGTGCACCCAGGACGCGATCTCGCCCAGCACCGCCCGGGGGGCACCCGCGACGAGCGCAGGGACGCCGCCGATGCGTGCCGCGCCGGCCTCGTCGGTGAGCACGGCGACGGCGCCCGCCGCGATCGCCTCGGCCGCGAAGTCAGCCCCGTGCGCACGGGCGCCGGGGAGTCCTGCGTAGAGGTCGCCGGGCTGGACCGCCCGGGAGTCGTGGGTGCAGCCGGTGACGAGGACGCCGTCGAGGCGGCCCACGACTCGCAGCCCGCTGACCTCGCCGAGCACCTCGGCGAGCGCGCGCGGTGTCGGGTGCGACGGGCGGAGCACGGGTTCGAGGTTAGGGCGCGACGAGCTGGAACCGCGGAGCCACCGTCCCCGTCGGCGGGACCGCATACGAGCGCAGCGCGAATCCCATCACCTTGCTGAACAGCGGGGCGGCGACCTGTCCGCCGAAGTAGCCGCGCTTGCCGGTGCCCTGCAGCACGACGGCGACGACGAAGCGCGGTGCGTCGGCCGGCGCCATCCCCACGAACGAGGAGGTGTAGGTCCCGTCGTAGTAGCCGCTGCGCGAGCCGTCGGTCGCGACGCGCTGCGCCGTGCCGGTCTTGCCGGAGACGCGGTAGCCGGCCACGGCCGCCAGCGGTGCCGTGCCCTGCTCGGAGACGGCCGACTCGAGCATCTGGCGGATCTCGGTGGCGACCTGGGTCGAGATCACCCGCCGCGTCGGCGGCGCGGGTACGGCGATCGGGTGACCGGCGCTGTCGCGCTCCGCCTTGACGATGCTCGGCTGCACCCGCACGCCGTTGTTGGCGATGGTGGCGTAGACCGATGCGACCTGAAGGACGGTGGTGGACACGCCCTGGCCGATCGGGATGTTGGCGATCGAGGTACCCGACCAGTCGGCAGGCTTCGGCAGCAGCCCGCGGCTGTCGGCCGGCAGACCGATGCCCGACTTGGAGCCGAAGCCGAAGGACCGCATCGTGTCGTAGAGCGCCTGCGCACCGACCTGCTGCGCGACCTTGACCGTGCCGATGTTGCTGGACTTGGCGAGCACGCCGGTGAAGGTGAGGTGCTCGTCGCCGTGCTTCTCGGCGTCGTGCAGGACCTTGTTGCTGACGCGGAGGCTCGACGGCACGTCGATGACCGTCGACGGCGTGACGATGCCGCGCTGCAGCGCCGCGGCCGCCGTGATGACCTTGTTGACCGAGCCTGGCTCATAGACCTGCGCGATGCCCGGAAGACCGTTCATCGCCACCGGGTCGCCGGCCTTCACGTGGTCGGGATCGAACGTCGGTGCGGAGGCGAAGGCGAGCACCTCGCCGGTCTTCACGTCCATCACGACGATCGTGCCGTTCTTGGCCTCGGTCGCCTGCACCTGCTTGGCGAGCAGGTCCTGCGCATACCACTGCAGGTCCTGGTCGATCGTCAGCTGCACGTCCTTGCCGTCGATCGGGTCGACGTGGCTGTCGGTGCCGGTCGGGATGACCCGGCCGTAGGCGTCGTGCCGCGCCACGGTCTTGCCGGGTGTCCCCGCGAGCACCGAGTTGAAGGCACTCTCGATCCCGGCCTTGCCGACGCCGTCGATGTCGGTGTAGCCCAGCACCGCGGCCGCGAGGCTGCCGGACGGGTGGGTGCGGACCGTCGTGGTCTCCTGCCCGATGCCGGGCAGCCGAAGGTCGATGACCTGCTGCGCGAGAGCCGGGTCGACGCCGCGCTTCAGGTAGACGAAGGACCGCCCGGAGCTGAGCTTCGTCGTCACGTCAGCGGTGACGAGGCCGAGCAGCGGCGCGACCTTCGCCGCGATGGCGGCGGGGGTGCAGGCAAGCAGCGCCGTCGGTTGGCAGACCGCCTTGGCGATCGTGGTCGGCTCGGCGTAGACGTTCCGGGCGAGCTGCGAGACCGCGAGCGGGTTGCCGTTGCGGTCGAGCACCGCGCCGCGCAGGGCCGGGATGGTGATCACCTGGGTGCGCTGCACGCCCTGGTCGGCCGACGCGGTCGGCTGCAGTCCCTGGAGCTGCACGAGTCGGCCGGCGAGCAGCATGACGACCGCGCCGAGGATGACGAGACCGCTGCGCAGTCGCACGCCGGGACGTCCGAGTGGGCGGCGTCTGGCCCGCACGGGCTTGCGGGTGGGGCGGCGTGCCTGTGGAGGGGTCACCCGTGTGCTCCCGTGGGCGTGCTGACGGTGGTGGTAGTGGTGGTGGGGGGCTTCGGCGCGGTCCAGGTGGTGGAGCTCTTCGGTGGCGTCACGACGGGGGCGACGCCTGCCTGCGGGCTCCCCAGCACCTTGCCGTCGGACAGGCGCAGGAAGGCCGGCGGGCCGCTCGGGACCATCTTCAGCGCGGTGGCCCGGGCCGCCAGCGAGGCGGGGGCCTGCAGGCCCTGCACCTGACGGGACAGGTCCTGCTCCTGCTGGGCGAGCGCCCTGTCCTTGGCGCTCAGGTCGTGGATCGCGAACGACTGCTGCGCGACCAGGGTGTTGAGCAGCAGCAGGCCGAGCAGCCCTCCGCCGAGCAGGACGACGAGCACGACGACGAACGGCGCCTTCGAGGCGGAGGAGCGGCGCGGCGGGACGAGGCGCAGGGGGGAGGTGCGCTTCGGCGCTTCCTTGGGCAGCGGGGACCGCAGCGGCATCACCCGGGCTGCGCCGGCGGACGGGGGCGTCATGCGGCACGGGCCTTCTCGGCGGCGCGCAGCCGGACCGACTGCGCGCGGGGGTTGTCGGCGATCTCGGCCTCGGAGGCCTTGTCCGCCCCGCGCACCAGCAGCCGCAGCTCCGGCTGCTGGCCCTCGGGGACGAAGGGCAGGTCGACGGGGACATCGGTCGTGGACCGCGCGACGAGCTCCGCCTTGACGATCCTGTCCTCGAGCGACTGATAGCTCATGACCACGATCCGGCCCCCCACGGACAGCGCGTCCAGGGCCGCCGGGATCGCGCGCCGGAGGACGCCCAGCTCGTCGTTGACCTCGATGCGGAGCGCCTGGAAGGTGCGCTTGGCCGGGTGCCCGCCGGTACGCCGGGTGGCCGCGGGGATCGCGTCGCGGACGAGCTCGGCCAGCCGGGCGCTCGACGTCAGCGGGGCTCTGGTGCGCTCCCGCACGATCGCGTCAGCGATCCGGGAGGCGAACCGCTCGTCGCCGTACTCCTTGAGGAGCCGCGTGAGCGCGCGCCCCTCATAGGTGTTGACGACCTCGGCGGCACTGACGCCGGTCGTCGGGTCCATCCGCATGTCGAGCGGCGCGTCCTGTGCGTAGGAGAACCCACGGCTGGGCTCGTCGAGCTGCAGCGAGCTGACCCCGAGGTCGAACAGGATCCCCTGCACGGCGTCGAGCCCGAGATCGGCGAGCACCTGCGGCAGGCGGTCATACACCGCGTGCACGATCGTGACCCGGTCGCCGTAGGGGGCCAGCCGCGTGGTCGAGCGGCGGAGTGCCTCGGGGTCGCGGTCGAGGCCGATGAGCCGCGCGGGAGTCCGGGCCAGGAGCGCTTCGGCGTGGCCGCCCATCCCGAGGGTGCAGTCGACGACGACGTCCTCGGCGGACAGCAGCGCGGGGGCGAGCAGGCCGACGCAGCGGTCCAGCAGCACAGGCGTGTGGGCGGGTTCGTGCATCTCGACCCCCTCTGGCGGAAAGCGGTGGTGTGCGGCCCTGCTTCCTGGTCCCCGCCCGCTCCCCCGCCTGGCACCGGGGAAGGTGTGCCAGGAGGAGAAGCGGTCGGAGACCAGACGGCAGGGGGTGGTGCCGTACTAGAAGAGGCCCGGGACCACCTCCTCGGCCTGCTCCGCGAACGCGATGTCCTGCTCGGCCTCGTAGCTCGCCCAGGTGGCGGCGTCCCAGATCTCGAGCCGGGTGTTGGCGCCGATGACGACGCAGTCCTTGACGAGCCCGGCGTAGCTCCGCAGCGGAGCCGGCACGGTCACGCGGCCCTGCTTGTCGGGGGCGTCGTCGACGGCGCCGGCGAACAGCATGCGGCCGAAGTCACGAGCGACCTTGGCGGTGATGGGCGCGGCCTGCAGCTTGGCGGCCTGCTCGGTGAAGTCGGCGCGCTTGAAGACGTAGAGGCAGCGCTCCTGCCCCTTGGTGATCACCACGCCCTCCGCCAGCTCCTCCCGAAACCTGGCCGGCAGGAACAGCCGGCCCTTCTCGTCCAACTTCGGGGTGTGGGTGCCGAGAAACACGGCTCCACCTCCCCTGGTCGCCCCCTCGGGCTCCCGTGTGCTCCACGTTACTCCACTATTACCCACTGTCAACGATGTTCGAGGCCATCCCACCGGTAAATCTGGAAGAAACCCGCAGGTCAAAGCCTGTGGAGCGCGGGTGGAGGGAAGTGCGGCCGAGGCCCGGTCAGGAGCGTGCGAGGGAACCGGCGGCTGCGCTCACGCGTCCAGTGGTGGGAGCCGTTCTGCGAACCGTTCTGGGAGCCGTCGTGGGAACAGTGGTGAGAAGTGGCGCATGCTGGAGGCGGACCTGGTCCACTCCAGTGATCCATCCAGTGATCCATCCGTGACCTGCCTGCGACCAGACCGTGGGCGACGCCGGACCCCCGGCGATGCCAGACTCCACCCGCCCGCCCTGACCCGGAGCTGTAGGAGGACCCCCGTGGTACGTCGCACCCGAGCCGAGAGCGGTGCCGGCCTGGACGACCTCCTCGAATCGACCGGGCTGATCCGCGACAACGTCGAGCGGGTCATCGAGGGCAAGCCGGAGGTCGTACGGCTGTCGCTCGTGGTGCTGCTCGCTGAGGGGCACCTGCTCATCGAGGACGTGCCGGGTGTCGGCAAGACGATGCTGGCGAAGGCGCTGGCGCGTTCCCTCGACTGCTCCGTCAAGCGCATCCAGTTCACTCCCGACCTGTTGCCCTCCGATGTGACGGGCGTGTCGGTCTATGACCTGCAGACCCGCGAGTTCGAGTTCAAGCCGGGCCCGGTGTTCGCGAACCTCGTGGTCGGCGACGAGATCAACCGCGCCTCCCCGAAGACGCAGTCGGCGCTGCTCGAGGCCATGGAGGAGCGCCAGGTCACGGTCGACGGGACGACCTATGAGCTCGAGGCGCCGTTCATGGTGATCGCCACCCAGAACCCGATCGAGATGGAGGGCACCTACCCCCTGCCCGAGGCCCAGCGCGACCGCTTCACCGCCCGCGTCTCGATGGGCTACCCGAGCCCCGAGGCCGAGATCGACATGCTCGACACGCATGGCGGTCCCGCGGCGCTTGACGAGCTCGAGCCGGTGGCGGACGCACTGACGGTGCGCAAGCTGATCGACGTCGTCCGCGCCGTCCACGTGAGCGACGAGGTGAAGAGATACGTCGTCGACCTCGTGACGGCCACCCGGCAGGCACCCGAGCTGCGGCTCGGCGCCTCCCCCCGAGCCTCCCTCCAGCTGCTCCGAGCCTCACGCGCCGCAGCCGCTCTCGACGGCCGTGACTACGTGCTGCCCGACGACGTCCAGGGCCTCGCAGCGGCCGTGCTCTCACACCGGCTGCTGCCGACCGCCGAGGCCCAGGTGGCCCGCCGTACGACGGAGTCCGTCGTCGAGGACCTCGTGGCCCGCCTCCCGCTGCCGACTGTCAGCAAGAGGCGCTGATCGCGGTGCGCAGCTCGGTCAGGACCGCACTCTCGGGTCTGACGACGCGCGGTCGGTGCCTGCTCGCGGCAGGTCTCGCGCTGGCGGCCTGCGCTGTGCTGCTCGGGCAGCGTGACCTGCTCCGCGCGGCCGTCTTCCTCATCTTCCTGCCGCTCGCCGCTGCCTTCATCGTGGCCCGCACCCGCTATCGGCTCGCCTGCTCGCGCCTGCTCGACCCGCCACGCGTCGAGGCCGGCCGTCCCGCGACGGTCCGGCTGCGCCTCGACAACGTGTCCAAGATCCCCAGCGGCGTGCTGCTCATGGAGGACGCGCTGCCCTACGTCCTCGGCGGCCGGCCACGGTTCGTGCTCGACCGGGTCGAGCCGCAGGGGGTCCGCGAGGTCAGCTACCCGGTCCGGGCCGACGTCCGTGGCAGGTATCGCGTCGGGCCGCTGTCCGTCCGTCTCACCGACCCCTTCGGGCTGGTCGAGCTGACCCGGTCCTTCTCCACCACGGACGACCTCATCGTCACCCCGACGGTCTCGCCGCTGCCGTCCATCCGGCTGGGCGGCGACTGGACGGGTGGCGGCGACGCGACAGCCCGCTCCGTCGCGGTCAGTGGCAGCGACGACGCCGCGACCCGCGAGTACCGGCACGGCGACGACCTCCGCAAGGTGCACTGGCGCTCGACCGCCCGGGTCGGCGAGCTCATGGTCCGCCGGGAGGAGCAGCCCTTCCAGAGCCGCGCCACCGTGCTGCTCGACAGTCGGCTCATCGCGCACCGCGGCGATGGTCCGGGCTCGTCGTTCGAGTGGGCGGTCAGCGGCGTCGCGAGCATCGCGGTGAACCTCAACCGGGCCGGCTACGGGCTACGGGTCCTGATCGACACCGGCATCGACCTGGTGCCCGCATCGGTGGCGTCGACCGAGGGCGCGGTCCTCGACGCACTGGCCGGCGTCGGCTCCTCCCGGTCGGAGTCGCTCGAGGCGGCGACCGAGCAGCTCCGGCGCAACGGGGTCGACGGCGTGCTCGTCGCGCTGCTCGGCTCACTGACTCCGGACGACGCCGGGCGGCTCGCCCGCCTGCGCAACGGCACCGGTGCCTGCGTCGGCGTACTCATCGAGTCTGAGACCTGGGCACCCAGCGGACCCCGTCGACGCGAGGAGGCCCGGCAGGCGTACGAGGCGTCCGCGGCGCTGCTCGCAGCGGCAGGCTGGCGGGTCCTGCGCGTCGAGCACGGCACCAGCCTCGCCTCGGTGTGGCCGCTCGCGGCCGCCGCCTCCGCGCGTTCGGTGCCGGCCGGCTGATGAGCGTCAAGGAGCAGCTGACACTGGCAGCCGGGTTTGCTGTCGCCCTCGCGATGTCAGCCCTCTTCCCGATCTATCAGGGCTCGGGCTGGCTGACGGACTCCTTCGGCGCGATCCTGGTCGTCGTCGTGACCGGGCTGCTCACGCGGCGTTTCGGTGTCCCACGACCCCTCCAGCCGCTGCTCGCCGTGCTGGCCCTGTCGGCGTACCTGCTCGTGGTCTTCGTCGGCGACACCATGAGCGCAGGCATCGTCCCGACGGCCGCCACCGGCGACGCACTCCAGGCGCTGTGGCACCAGGCCCAGAACAACATCCAGCACTACGGCCCCCCGGTGCCGGTGACGCGCGGGCTCCTGCTCCTGACCGCCGCAGGCGTCGGCGCGGTCGCCGTCGTCGTGGACCTCGTGGCTGTCGTGCTCGACCGCGCGGCGGTCGCCGGGCTGCCGCTGCTGGTGCTGCTCGCGGTTCCGTCCGCGGTGCTGCCCGGGGGGATCGGCGGCCTGCCGTTCGTGCTCGGTGCGATCGGCTGGCTGGGTCTGCTGCTCGTCGAGGGCAGCGAGCGGGTGGGCCGATGGGGCACGCCGATGCGCTCGGGGCTGCCCGGGACGCGACCGGGCGGTGACGACAGCAGCCTCGGGCGGGTCGGTCGGCGGATCGGCGTGGCCGCGGTCGGCGCGGCGGTCCTGATCCCGTGGCTGACTCCCGGACTCGACCACCGCCTGATCGGGGGCAGCGGCGGCGGTGGTGGCGGCGGCAACGGCGGAGCCGTCAAGACCCAGACCTACAACCCCATCACCCGGCTGGCCGGCTATCTCGACAACAAGCAGCGCGTCCCGTTGTTCGACTACCTCACCAACGACCCACAGCCGGACTACGTCAGGATGACGACCCTCGACCTGTATGCGGACGGCACCTGGCAGGCCAGCGAGCTGCAGGCCGACCCCAAGAAGGCACGGGTCCGCAACGGCATCGCGCAGCCCAACGGCGAGAACGGCACGCACCAGGACCTCACGATGAAGGTGGTCCTGCGCGACCACGCCCTCGACGTCCGCTGGCTGCCCGTCCCCTTCGGACCGCGGAAGGTCGACGTCGACGTCGCCTGGCTGTGGGAGAAGCGGAGCCAGACGGTCTTCTCCGCCAGCGAGAGCACCAAGGACCTGCAGAGCTACACGGTCGAGGCGACGCGTGCCGCACCCTCGCGCGACGCCCTGCTCGCCGCGAACCTCGACAACGTTCCCGACGACATCCGCTCCGTCTACGAGCGCCCCCTCACCGTCGACCCCACCGTCACGACGCTGACCGACCAGATCGTGAAGGGCAAGACCACCGAATACGAGCAGGCCGTCGCGATCCAGGACTACTTCGCACGCAACCCGCAGTTCGTCTATGACCTGCAGGCCAGCCGCGCCGCTCCCGGTCAGGACCCCCTCGTCGCGTTCCTGCAGGGCAAGCACGGCTTCTGCGAGCAGTTCGCCACGGCGATGGGGGTCATGCTTCGCGTGGCCGGCATCCCGTCCCGCGTCGCCGTGGGCTTCACGGCCGGAGCCAAGCTGACCGCCAAGGACGGCAGCAGCTACTACGAGGTCACCACGCAGGAGGCGCACGCGTGGCCCGAGGCCTGGTTCCCCGGGACGGGCTGGGTGCGGTTCGAGCCGACGCCGGGCGCCAGCGGCGCGAGCATCCCGGCGTACACCTCGGCGCGGGCCGGGCAGACTCCCAACGGCCCGACGACTCCTGACCCGACTCAGGGCGCCACCCCTGTCCCGAAGCCGTCGGGGACGCTCTCGGCCGGCATCCTGAAGCAGCTCAACGAGGACAACCGCGCCACCCCGGCAACGACCACGGCCAGCAGCCGGACCGGCACCCGGTCGCTGTGGCTGGTCGCGCCCATCCTGGCGGCGGTGCTGCTGGTCCTGCCGGTGGCGCTCACCTTCTTGCGGCGGCGCTTCCGATGGGCCGACGCCGGCCCACTGACCGGATGGGCCCAGCTCACCGACGACGCCACCGACGTCGGATGGACCTGGCAGGGCGCCGACTCCCCCCGCGCCGCCGCGCGCCGGCTGGCCGTCGCCGTGACCCTGCCGGAAGCAGCCCAGCAGGCCCTCACCCGGATCGCCGCGGCGGCCGAGCGGGCTCGCTACGCGCCGCCGGAGAGCCAGCTGCGCGAGGACCTGCAGCACGACGCCGCTGTCGTGCGCGCCGCGCTGCAGGCGCAGGCACCTCGGCTGGTGCGCCTGCGGGCCGCGCTGTTCGCGCCCTCGACCCTGCGCTGGGCGGGCTCGAGCCTCGGCGAGCGCCTCGGCCGCATCATGGACGCGGTCGACGACACCATCTCCGCCGTCACCCGACCGGTCCGCCGTCGCGCCGCTCGCTGACCGAGCAGGCGTGACGTGCTGCTGACGTGCTACTGCGGTCCGCCGCGCTCTTCCCAGCGCTTGCGCCAGCGCTCCTCGAGCCGGTCCTTCGCGGAGCCCTCAGCCTTGGAGCTGGACTTCGACTTGCGCGGTGACCGCGATGACCTGGGTGGCCCGTCGACGGAGCGCAGTGCCGGTCCGCCGTTCATGCGCTTGTAGGCGTTGGCCCCGAGCAGCATCGCGACGAGCGCGATGCCGAAGCCGAGCACGCTGATCCAGACCGTCGCGATGATGACGCCGACGAGCATCGCCACGAAGCCGACGACGAACAGCACACCCATGCGGATGATCCGGCGGCGCATGTGGGTGCGGAGGTCGGTGCTGCGAACGGTCGTCGCGAACTTCGGGTCCTCGGCGTAGAGCGCGCGCTCGATCTGGTCGAGCAGGCGCTGCTCGTGCTCAGAGAGAGGCACGGTGGCTGCCTCCAGATCCTCGTGCCGGGCTTGACCCCTCTACTGTAGGTCCCTCGACGCCTTCCGTCATGGGGAGTCCCCAGATCGCGCCGGTTTCTCAGGATCGACCAGAGCAGCAGGTCGTACCGCCCCTGCACCGAACCTGCGGGCCGCCCGGTCCACCGCCTGCTCGGCCTCCCGCCAGCCGATCTCCTTCTCCCCCAGCAGCAGCTGACGGGGGGCCCGCTCGCTGTCGACGAGCTGCTCGACGCGCACCCCGACGAGCCGCAGCCGGGCCCGCTCAAGGCCGAGTGCGTCGTAGAGCCCGAGGGCCGTCTCGTAGACGACCCGTCCCACGTCGGTGGCCTCGCGCAGCGTCTTCGCCCGGGTGATCGTCGTGAAGTCGGCGAACCGCACCTTGATCGACACGGTGCGCCCGACCTGCCCGGCTGAGCGCATCCGGGCGGCGGTCCGCTCCGCCAGCCGCAGCAGCTCCCGGCGCACGACCGCCGGGTCGTCGACGTCGATGGGGAAGGTCTCCTCCGCCCCGATGCTCTTCTCCGGCTCCGACGGCGTGACGACCCGCTCGTCGCGGCCCCACGCCAGGGCTGACAGATGGGCTCCCATCGCCGGCCCGAGGGCACGTTGCAGGGTGGCGACCGGCGTCGAGGCGAGGTCGCCGACGGTGCGCAGCCCCAGCCGCACCAGCACCTCCTCGGTCTTCTCCCCCACGCCCCAGAGCGCCGCCACCGGCAGGGGGTGCAGGAAGCCGACGACCTCAGCAGCGGGTACGACGAGCAGGCCGTCGGGCTTGCAGTGGGCACTGGCCAGCTTCGCGAGGAACTTGGTCGGCGCGACACCGACCGAGCAGGTGATGCCCTGCTCGTCCTCCACCGTGGCCCGGACGTACTCGCCGATCAGGCGGGCGCCCCCGAACCGGCGCACCGCCCCGCGTACGTCGAGGAACGCCTCGTCGAGCGAGAGCGGCTCGACGAGCGGCGTGATCGACCGGAACACCGCCATCACCCCGGCGGACACGTCGGAGTAGCGGTCGTGATGCGGGCTCAGGACGATGCCCTGCGGGCACAGCCGCCGGGCACGGGTCATCGGCATCGCCGAGGTCACCCCGAAGGCCCGCGCCTCGTAGGTCGCCGACAGCACCACCCCACGCGACCCGCCGCCGACGATGACGGGCCGGCCGCGCAGCTCCGGCCGGTCGCGCAGCTCGACGCTGGCATAGAAGGCGTCCATGTCCACGTGCAGCACCGGGCAGTCGGTGTCGTCGCCCGGCGGTCCCTGGGGCGGACCCGCCGGGTTGTTGCGCCGACTCATGACCGGCTGTCCGGCCTAGCCCTTGCGGGCGAGCAGGTGGACCTGCGTCGCGAGGTCCCGGAACGGCGAGGAGCCCGACAGCCGGCGCTCGAGGGCGAGCAGCGCCGCCGCTGCTCCGGGCTCGGTGTCGAGGACGGCACTCGGCACCAGGTCGGACACGCACCGGACGCCGTGCACCTGCTCCACGACCAGACCCGCGGCGGTGACGAGGTCGGAGATGGCCGCGGGGGTCCACCGCCGGGCGATGCCGTCGGCGCTGCCCCACCGGCCGGCCGGGTCGGTGAGGGCGTGGGCTGCCTCGTCGGGTCGGCCGGCCAGAGCACGGGCGAGCACGGCGGCGTCGCGGTTGGCGACGAGCAGGCTGAGCCGGCCGCCGGCCCGCAGCACACCGGCGACGGCGGCGAGGGCCGCTGCCGGGTCCTCGACGACCTCGAGCACCGAGTGGCACAGCACCAGGTCCGCGCTGCCCGCCGCGACGAGCGACGGCAGGTCGCCGAGGTCGCCCTGCAGGGCGGCGACGTCGAGCGAGCGCTCCGCGGCCCGGCGCTGGAGGGCAGCGAGGCTGTCGGGGCTGGGATCCACGACGGTGACCCGGTGACCGGCCTCGGCGAGAGGGACGGCGAAGCCGCCCGTGCCGCCGCCGGCGTCGACCACCAGCTGGCTGCCACCCGCGAGAACGGCCGACAGCACCTCCCAGACGACGGCCGTGCGCACGTTCGCCGCGGGGCCGCGCCTCGTCTCCATGGCCGCCAGCCTAGGGATCGACGGAGAGCTACGTCGTTCTGGACCCTCAGAAAGTGCACCCGACTCGCCGTGGATCACCGGGACGCGACGGCGAGCAGCGTCGTCTCGACGACCTGCAGGAACGACTCGGCGTCGCGCAGCAGGTCGTCGGCCTCGCGCGGGGTGACGACCCCGCCGATGCCGGCCTCGGCAGCCGCGCGCTTCGCGGCGCCGGCGGCGAAGAACTGCGCCCACTCGGTGAGCTCGGGCGCGACCCGGGCGAGCAGGACCCACGCGCTCGTGGGGCGCCCGCGGGACTCCTGGGCACGGCAGGACAGCACCGCTGCGGCCGACCGCAGCGCAGCCAGGTGGGCAAGGGCGTAGCGCCGGCTGGGCGAGAGGGTCGCCCCTGCCTCCGCGAGCCCCTCGTGCGCCAGCCGCAGCAGCGTGTCGGGCGTGCGCATCAGTCCCTCACCTCGGCAGTCCGGAGGTACCGTCACCGAAGGGTCCGCCAGGTCCCGTCGGGTCGTGAGAACATGTGTTCGAACGACCTCCTCAGTAGACCTCCTCAGAGGCTGGTCGTCAAGGGGTGGCTGTGGATACGGGACTCCGGAGCTGCACGGTGGGGACGCCGATCGGCGAGATGCTCCTGGTGGCCTCCGAGCAGGGTCTGGTCCAGACGCACCTGCCGGAGAGCAAGGGCGTCCCGTGGACGACCGACGAGCGCTACGACGCCGGCGCGCACTGCCTGCCGGCCGCCCGCGCACAGCTGCACGCCTACTTCGCCGGCGAGCTCCAGGACTTCGACCTCCCCCTCGATGAGCGTGGCAGCGGCTTCCAGCTGCGGGTCTGGGGCGCGCTGCGCGCTGTCCCCTACGGCACGACCTGCTCCTACGGCGACGTCGCCCTCGCGATCGGTGAGGACCCCCGCGTGTCCAGCCGCGCCGTCGGGCTCGCCAACGGCTCCAACCCCAATGCGATCGTCACGCCGTGCCACCGGGTCATCGGTGCCGACGGCACCCTCGTCGGCTATGCCGGGGGCCTGCACGCCAAGCGCTGGCTGCTCGACCTCGAGGCGCGGACCGTCGGCGCCGTCCTCTTCTGACCTTCCCTGCTCCTCTTTGAGCCCACCGCCGGCCGGTGAGCGTGCGCTGGCGGCCCCAGCTCACACATCAGCAGGGAGGCAACCGATCTGACCAAGGAGAGGACCCCGGAGTGAGCAAGCGGTTCGAGGAGCTCGACTGGCGGGAGACGCCGATCGGCGAGATCAGCCTCCGCCGTCGCCTGGAGCCGGCGCTGCAGGTCGACGTCTATGAGGTGAAGCTCGGCGACGAGTTCCTCATGTCGAGCCTGTTCACCGTCGCGGAGGAGGCCCTCGCGACCCTCGGCCTCACCGCCCTGGACCACGACCAGCTGGACGTGGTCGTCGGCGGGCTCGGGCTCGGCTACACCGCGGGCACCGCTCTCGCCGACCCCCGGGTCCGGTCGCTGCACGTCGTCGAGGCCCTCGGCGCCGTCATCGACTGGCACGAGCAGAAGCTGCTCCCCCTCAGCCCGGCCATCACCGACGACCCCCGCTGCCACCTCGTGCACGGCGACTTCTTCGCCCTGGTGGCAGGGGGTTCCGGCTTCGGCAGCGGCACCCCTGCGCGCGTCGACGCGGTGCTTCTGGACATCGACCACACGCCCTCGCATGTCCTCAACGGGTCGCATGCCGCCTTCTACTCGACCGACGGCCTGCGGCGCCTCGCCGACCGGCTCAACCCCGCCGGCGTCTTCGCGCTCTGGTCCGATGACCCGCCGGACGACGCCTTCCTCGGCGTCCTGCTCGAGGTCTTCGACACCGCACAGGGCCACCTCGTGGAGTTCCCCAACCCGCTGACCGGCGGCACGTCCTCCAACAGCGTCTACGTCGCGACCCGCGGGCATACGTAACCTGCGTGCATGTCCTCACTGCTGCTGAGCCGCCGCGACCTCGACTTCCTGCTCTACGAGTGGCTCGACGTCCCCGGCGACCGGGACACCTATGACGCGGTCCTCGACCTCGCCGAGCAGATCGCGACGAGGGACTTCGCGACGCACAACCGCCGCAACGACCTCGAGGAGCCCCGGTTCGTGGACGGCAAGGTCGTCCTGCACGAGGAGGTCGGCAAGGCGCTCAAGGCCTACAGCCAGGCCGGCTTCATCGGCGCGGGCATGCCGGCTTCCGTCGGAGGGATGGAGCTGCCGTCGGTCATCTGCCAGGCGCTCATGGGCTGGTTCCATGCCGCGAACGTCGGGACCGCGGCGTACCCGCTGCTCACGGTCGCCAACGCCAACCTGCTGCTGGCCCACGGCTCCCCGGAGATGGTCGAGCGCTTCGTGCTGCCGATGGTCGAGGGGCGCTACTTCGGCACCATGTGCCTGTCGGAGCCGCAGGCCGGCAGCAGCCTCGCGGACATCACCACGAAAGCGGAGCGGCAGCCCGACGGCAGCTACCGCGTCACCGGCAGCAAGATGTGGATCAGCGCCGGCGAGCACGACCTCTCGGAGAACATCGTCCACCTGGTGCTCGCCAAGGTCCCGGGCGGACCCCCTGGCAGCAAAGGGATCTCACTGCTCGTCGTGCCCAAGTACCTGGAGGACGGCAGCCGCAACGGCGTCACGCTGACCGGCATCAACCACAAGATGGGCTTCCGCGGCACTGTCAACACCGTGCTGGCGTTCGAGGACGCCGTCGGCTACGTGGTCGGTGAGGAGAACCGCGGCCTCGCCTACATGTTCCACATGATGAACGAGGCGCGCATCGGCGTCGGTCTGGGCGCCACCGCGCTCGGCTACACCGGCTACCTGCACTCCCTCGACTACGCCCGCAGCCGGCCGCAGGGCCGCGCCGGCAAGGACCCGACGACCCCGCAGGTCCCGATCATCGAGCACCCCGACGTCCGACGGATGCTGCTCGCGCAGAAGTCCTACGTCGAAGGGGCACTCGCCCTCAACCTGTACTGCGGAAAGCTGGTCGACCAGGGAGAGGAGCTGCTGCTCGGCATGCTCACGCCGATCGCGAAGAGCTGGCCGAGCCAGTGGTGCCTCGAGGCCAACAGCCTCGCGATCCAGGTCCTCGGCGGCTACGGGTACACGCGGGAGTACCCGGTCGAGCAGTTCTACCGCGACAACCGCCTCAACCCGATCCATGAGGGCACCCACGGCATCCAGGCGCTGGACCTGCTCGGTCGCAAGGTGACGATGAACGACGGCGCCGGCCTGGCGAGACTCGCGGAAGCCATCGCGTCGACCTGCGATCGGGCCCCCGAGCCGTACGCGACCCAGCTCCGCGAGGTCATCCAGCGGATCGTGGAGGTGACCCAGAAGGTCTGGGGCGCAGGCGATGCGGCGCTCTCGCTCGCCAATGCGACGCCCTACCTCGAAGCGGTCGGGCACACGGTCATCGCCTGGATGTGGCTCGAGCAGCTGCTCGCGGCGGAGGGCAAGGACGGTGACTTCTACGAAGGAAAGCGCCGCGCCGCGCAGTACTTCTTCGCGTGGGAGCTGCCCAAGGCGGGACCGCAACTGGACCTGGTCGCGAGCCTGGACCGCACGACGCTCGACATGGAAGCGCGCTGGTTCTAACAGCTCACTGAGACGTCGGGCTGACAGACCTCCTCGACCGGCACGGGCCGACCGAACAGGTATCCCTGGGCATAGCGCACACCCAGCGTGAGCAGATCGGCTGCCTGCTGCTCGGTCTCGACGCCCTCGGTGACGAGCTGCAGTCCGCACCCGAGCGCCAGCTCGACGACGGAGCGGACGATGTGCTCGCTCACCGGCTCGCGGCCGAGCCCCGAGACGAACGACCGGTCGAGCTTGATCACGTCGAGGGTGGGGAACCGCTGCAGATAGCCGAGGCCGGCATAGCCGGTGCCGAAGTCATCGATCGCGAGCGAGACACCGAGGTCACGCAACCGGGCAAGCAGCGCCGGTCCGTCGGGTCGGGAGAGCAACCGGTCCTCGGTGAGCTCGAGCACGAGCCGTGCCGGCTCGAGGCCGGCCCGGCTGAGCGCCTCCTGGACGACCTGCGGCAGGTCGCGTCGCCCGACCTGCAGCGAGCTGATGTTGACCGACATCCGATGCTGACCGTCGAGGCGGGCCGCGTCCCACGTCGCCTGCCTGAGCACCCAGTCGGTGACGGGCGCTTCGTACTCGCTGTCGAGGATGACGTCGAGGAACTGTCCTGGCAGGAGCAGGCCTCGCGTGGGGTGCTGCCAGCGGAGCAGCGCCTCGTAGCCGGTGACCGAGCGGTCGGCGAGCCGCACGATCGGCTGATAGTGCAGGACGAACTGCTCCTCGCGCAGGGCAGCCTCGACGTCGTGCCTCAGCTCGAGCTTCGCGACGGCCGAGCCGCTCATGCTCGGGTCGTAGACCTGCCAGGCCCCCCGCTCCTCGTTCTTCGCCCGGTACATCGCGGCGTCGGCCTGCGCGAGCAGCTCATCCGCAGTCGTCCCGGGACCGGCGCTGTAGGCGATCCCGATCGAGAGCGAGGGCGTGAAGGACGCTGCACCGATTCGCAGCGGCTGCCGCACGCTGTCGATGATCCGGCCGGCCATGCCGATCGCCTCGGTCGGCGTACCGATGCCGCTGAGGACAACGACGAACTCGTCACCGCTGAGGCGACCCACGCCGTCGCCGTCGCGGACGCTGGCACTGATGCGCTTGCTGACCTCGCGGATGTAGGCGTCGCCGACGGCGTGCCCGTGGCCGTCGTTGACGAGCTTGAGCCGGTCGAGGTCGCAGAAGAAGACCGCCGTCATCGACCCCGCGTCGATGTCGTCGGCGAGCGCGCGACGCAGCCGCACCATCGACTCGCCGCGGTTCGGCAGGGACGTGAGCGCGTCGTAGTGCGCCTGGCGGACCAGCCGGTCCTCGCTGCGCTTGCGCTCGGTCACGTCCACGACCTGGGCCACGAGCACGCCCGGGTCGTGCACCTGGTTCAGTGGCGCCAGCTGGAGGCGTCCCCAGACCACGGACCCGTCGGGCAGCAGATAGCGCTTCTCGACGGCGTCGGTCGGCTCGCGTGGCCCGGGCAGGGCCGTCCGGGCGAGCGTGGATGAGGACTCCGACAGGCTCCGGTCGTCGGGGTGCGTGAACTCCATCGGGCTGTGACCGAGCAGCTCCGAGCGGTCTCGGCGGAGGAACCGGCAGTACGCGTCGTTCACCCGCTCGATCGTGCGGTCGGCCGACAGGATGGCGATCGCGACCGGGCTCGACTCGAAGACCGCGGTGAAGCGCTGGACGCCCCGGCGGCTCTCGGTGGCGAGCGTCGCGTGCTCGATGGCAAGGGCCGCGGTCACGGCAAACGCCTCGAGGGCGTGCCGGGTCGCCGGACCGGGGCGGCGGCCGTCCCGGGGGACGTCGACCGACAGCATCCCGAGATGGCGGCCGTCGGCCGACTGCAGCGGCGCGAACAGCGCGTCCTCAGGGTGCCAGGCGTCCGGCTCGTCGGACACCGGCATGTCAGGGATCCAGGTGAGGATGTCGGAAGGGTCGCTGGGCGCCGTCGCGTGGTCGAGGAACCGCAGCTTGCCCCACGGCTCGCTGGCCGCGATGAGCTTGGCCCAGCCGTCGTTGCCCTGGCGGCGACCCAGCAACAGCTCGCGCACCTCGTCCGGCCCGGAGACGGCTGCCACGACGAGTGAGGTGGCATCCTGCTCGTCGACGAGGTTGATCACGGCGACCTCGAAGCCCAGGGACTCGACGATCGTGTCCGCCACCAGCTGCAGGGTCTCGGCGAGGTCCAACGACGGGCGGGTCACTCCCGCAGACACGTCGGCAACACTCACCTCACAAGTCTCGGCAGGTGACGACCCGGACAACATGGTCAGATCGGACCATACGCATGGGTAAGCCTAGGGTGAGGCGCGTGACCGTCGAGCCCGCCTTCCTCGCCCTCCCGCTGCGGGCGCTCGCGGACGCCGCTCTCCAGACCGCACGCGACGCGGGTGCCGAGCACGCCGATGTCCGCGTCGAGCGTCTCCGCAACCAGCAGCTGTCGCTGCGCGACGCCGAGCTCGAGAACCTCTCCGACGACGTGACCGTCGGCCTGGCCGTACGGGTGATCGTCGACGGCACCTGGGGGTTCGCGAGCAGTGCCGACGTCACGACCGACGAGGCCCGCCGGCTGGCCCGTGAGGCCGTCGACGTCGCCCGCACCTCGAGACCTCTGAACTCGCAGCCGATCACGCTCGCCGATGAGCCGGTGTACGACGACGTGACGTGGGTGTCCGCCTACGACATCGACCCGTTCGGCGTGCCGACCGCGGACAAGGTCGCGCTGTTCACCGACTGGAGCCGCGGCCTGCTGGCGCACGACGACGTGGACCACGTCGACATCTCGCTGCTGCAGGCCCAGGAGTGCAAGTTCTACGCCGACACGGCCGGCACGACGACCACCCAGCAGCGCATCCGCCTGCAGCCGCAGGTCACCGGCACCCGCCTCGACCCCGGTGGTGGCTTCGAGACGATGCGCACCCTGGCCGCCCCCGTCGGCCGAGGCTGGGAATACCTCACCACCGGCTACGACTGGACCTCCGAGCTCGAGCAGCTCCCGCTCAACCTGGTCGAGAAGGCCAAGGCCAGCAGCGTCGAACCCGGCCGCTACGACCTCGTGATCGACCCGTCCAACCTCTGGCTCACCATCCACGAGTCCGTCGGTCACGCCACCGAGCTCGACCGCGCGCTGGGCTACGAGGCGGCCTACGCGGGCACGTCGTTCGCCACCCTCGACCAGCTCGGCACGCTGCGCTACGGCACCGACCTCATGCACGTCACCGGGGACCGGCACACCCCGCATGGTCTGTCGACAGTCGGCTGGGACGACGAGGGCGTCGCCGCGCAGCAGTGGGACATCGTGAGGGACGGCACCCTCGTCGGATACCAGCTCGACCGGCGGATGGCGCAGCAGAACAGCGCCGCGCTGGGGGTCAGCAGGTCCAACGGCTGTGCCTTCGCCGACGGCCCGTACCGCGTACCCGTGCAGCGGATGCCGAACGTGTCGCTGCAGCCCGCCCCGGACGGCCCGACGACCGAGCAGCTCATCGCCGGCGTCGAGCGCGGGATCTACGTCGTCGGCGACAAGAGCTGGTCGATCGACATGCAGCGCTACAACTTCCAGTTCACGGGGCAGCGCTTCTACGAGATCCGGTCCGGTCGGATCGTCGGGCAGCTCCGCGACGTCGCCTACCAGGCGACCACCACGGAGTTCTGGGGCTCGATGGAGGCGCTCGGCGGCCCCTCGACCTACGTCCTGGGTGGCGCGTTCAACTGCGGCAAGGCGCAGCCCTCGCAGACCGCCGCCGTGTCGCACGGCTGCCCGACGGCGGTCTTCCGGGGCGTCAGCATCCTCAACACGCACCGGGAGGCAGGGCGATGAGCGCCGGTGGGGCGAGCGTCGTCGAGAAGGCACTGTCGCTGTCCGTCGCCGACGGCTGCGTCGTGATCCTGACGGAGACCAGCACCGTCAACCTCCGGTGGGCCAACAGCACGCTCACGACCAACGGCGCGCTGTACGAGCGGGACCTCACCGTCATCAGCGTGGTCGGCGAGTCGGTCGGAGTGCGCAGCGCCTCCGTCCTCGACGACGTCGAGGACCTCGTCCGCGCCAGCGAGGCCGCCGCCCGTGAGGCGGGCCCGGCACCGGACTACGCGCCGCTGATCGCCGGCCCGGCCGACGCCTCGTTCGGCGAGGCCGCCGAGCGGACGACGACGGGCGTCTTCGCCGACGTGGCACGCGATCTCGGCGAGTCGTTCGCGCAGGCGTCCTCGCTCGGCCTGCGCCACTACGGCTATGCCTCGCACGAGCTCACGACGACCTGGCTGGGCTCCTCCACCGGCCTGCGCCGTCGGCACGTGCAGCCCCGTGGCTATGTCGAGCTGACCGCGAAGAACGACCGTCCTGGCGGCTCGTCCTGGGTGGGCCAGCACACCGCGGACTGGTCGGACGTCGCCATCCCGTCCCTCGACGCGGAGCTGCAGCGACGCCTCTCGTGGACCGAGCGGTGGGTCGACCTGCCGGCCGGGCGCTATGACACGGTGCTGCCGCCGAGCGCGGTCGCCGACCTGCTGGTCTACAGCTACTGGACGGCGACCGGCCGCGACGCCGCCGAGGGCCGCACCGTGTTCTCGCGGCCCGGCGGTGGCACGCGTGTCGGGGAGGTCCTCGCCCCGCAGGGCCTCTCGATGCGCAGCGACCCGACGGCCATGCCGGTGCGGCCGTTCGTGGTGGCGCACGGTTCGTCGAGCACGAGCAGCGTGTTCGACAACGGTCTCGACCTCGGCCCGACCGACTGGATCCGTGACGGTCGGCTGGAGCACCTGACCCAGACCCGTTCCTCGGCCGTCCGCACCGACTCACCGGTCACCCCCTTCATCGACAACCTCATCGTCTCGGGAGCGGGTACGGCGACCACGGACGAGATGGTTGCCTCGACGAAGCGTGGGTTGCTGCTGACCTGCCTCTGGTACATCCGGGCGGTGGACCCGGAGACCCTGCTCCTCACAGGCCTCACCCGCGACGGCGTCTACCTCATCGAGGACGGCGAGGTGACCGGCGCCGTCACCAACTACCGGTGGAACGAGTCGCCGATCGATCTGCTCGACCGGTGCACGGAGGTCGGCCGGTCCGGGCCGACGCTCCCGCGCGAGTGGAGCGACTACTTCACCTGGACCCAGATGCCGGCGCTGCGGGTGCCCGACTTCAACATGAGCAGCGTCAGCCAGGCGAGCTGAGCTCGCCGGCCAGCAAGGCATCCCGCCGCGTCCAGGCCCAGCGCAGGAACCACACCGAGAAGCCGAGCGTCAGCAGGTTGATCCCGAGCTCGATGACGCCGCCCAGACCGGTGGCGTAGATGCCGTGCTCCAGGTCGTACAGCACGTCCATGCAGAACAGGTAACCGCCCGCGCCGCCGCCGGTCAGCAGCCAGAGCAGGGCGGTGGGACTCCCCCGCCGGACCGCCCGGACAGCGAGCAGGACGCAGGCACCGAGCCAGGCGTCGGCCACGGGGAAGGCGTTCTCGAAGTCGTAGTAGGCGTGGGTGTCGGCGCTTCGGACGACGTGCCGCGCCACGTACCAGAGGGTCCAGTAGCCGACCAGCACCGTGAGGGCGATCATGCCTGCGACGGTCAGTCGGCGAACTTCTCGGGGAGTGATCGGCACAACCGCAGCCTAGGGAGTAGCCTCACGGATGGCTGTTGTTGCTTTTGCACGCGTTCTTCACATCTGGGACCCCCGCGCCGACGCTCCGCCAGCCCGTCGTTCGCGCACGCGGTCGTCGTTTCACCGTAAGAGGGAAAATCTCATGGCACAGGGCACAGTGAAGTGGTTCAACGCGGAGAAGGGCTTCGGCTTCATCGCGCAGGAGGGCGGCGGTCCTGACGTCTTCTGCCACTTCAGCGCGATCCAGGGACAGGGCTACAAGTCGCTCGAGGAGAACCAGCGCGTCGAGTTCGACGTGACGCAGGGCCAGAAGGGCCCGCAGGCGGAGAACGTCACCGTCGTTCAGTAGGACCACATGCGTTGGGGCCCCGGCTTTTGCCGGGGCCCCTTCGTCGTTCCCGGACCAGCTCAGTCGTCAGGATGGGTGTGCGGCACCTGGGGGGCGCCGACGAGGTGCTCTCTGCCGGGAAAGGCGATCCGGTAGAGGCAGGCGTCGCAGTTCATCCGGATGTCACCGGTCAGCGTTTCGCGATATCTCTCGACGAGCAGGTCGACCAGCTGCGTTGCCGGGCCGAGAGGCGCCGTGACGACGTGCTCGCCGGCCTGAGCCGCGGCCCGAGCGGGCAGCTGCCCTGGCCCCAGGAACAGCAGCGAGACCGCGAGCGGCCCCCGGATCCTCGCCAGTGCCTCAGGCACCGAAGGCCCGGTCGTGGAGACGAAGGCGTAGTCCACCGTCGGATAGCCCCGCCCCTCCCAGAGCAGCCGCGCCGTGGCGGCGACCGTGGCGTTGGCGTCCGGGTCGAGCGACCCGCCGGCGACCAGCAGCACCGGCAGCTCCGCAGCACCAGCCGCGACGAGTCGCTCCTCGAGCACCCCGACCACAGCCGGATGCGCCCCGAACGGTCGCCCGTAGCGGATCGTGAGGCCCGGGTGATCACGTCGCGCCTTCTGCACGGAGGCCGCGACGTCGGTCTTGCTGTGCCCGGCGGCGTTGAGCAGCAGCGGCAGCACCACGATGTCGTCGATCCCCTGGGCCACCAGGTCCGCCACGGCACCGGCGATCGACGGCGGCGCGTTGTCGAGGTACGCCGCGAGGGCGCGGATCCCGAGGCGGTGCCCCGCCGCGGACAACAGGTCCCGGACGACCTGCTGCGCGGCCTCGTCGCGCGAGCCGTGGGCGACGCCGAGGAGCACCGTCATGCGGTCAGCAGACCACGCCGCTTCAGGACGCGCCGCTCGAGCGGGCTGAAGAAGACCAGGTCCACCGCGATGCCGACGACGAGGATCGCCAGGATGCCGACGATGACGCCCGGGAAGCTGGAGATGTTGCGGGCGTCCTCGATGATCTGGCCGAGACCCAGGGAGCCGCTGCTCGCGATCAGCTCCGCGGCCATCAGCGAGCGCCAGGAGAAGGCCCAGCCCTGCTTGAGGCCGCCGAGGTAGCCGGGCAGCGCGGCCGGGAGCAGCACGTGGCGGGCAAGAGTGAGACCGCGGGCACCGAGCACGTGACCGACGCGCAGGTAGAGCGGCGGCACCTGGTCGATGCCGCTGATCGTGCCGTTGACGATCGACGGGATGGCGCCCATGAGCACGACGAAGAACAGCGTCCTCGCCGACAGCCCGAACCACAGGATGCCGGCCGGCACCCAGACGACCGAGGGCAGCGACTGCAGCCCGGTGACGAGCGGCCGGAAAGAGCGACGCAGCAGCGAGACGCGGGCGAGCAGGACGCCCAGGGGCGTCGCGACGGCGGCGGAGATGAGGAACCCGAGGATGCCGTGGTAGAGGCTGTTGCCGACCGCCTGCTGGATGCGGCCCAGGTCCCACTGCGCCTGGAACTCGTTGCCGACCTCCGAGGGGGTCGGCAGGTTGACCGGGTGCTGGGTCGAGACGATCAGCTGCCAGATGCCGAGCAGGGCGAGCATCGCCACGATCGGAGGCAGGCCACCGGACAACGCCCGCCGCCACCAGGCGCGCCGGGCCTCGATCGGGCCGAGCTCGAGCGCGTCGAGACCGGCCTCGAGCTCGCGGTTGCCGTCGGTCGCTGTCGTCATCGGGTGGGGGCCTGTGCGTGCCGGCGGATCTCCGTGCGCAGGTGCTCGGTGATCTCCACCGACAGGGCGGCGACCTCGGGCGACTCGATGCGTCGCGGCTGCGGGATGCCCACCGCGAAGGTGTTCGCCACGCGACCGGGGCGGGACGAGAGCAAGACGACGCGGTCACCGAGCCGCACGGCCTCACGCACGTTGTGGGTCACGAACAGCACGGTCGCTCCGACCTCCTCGCGGATCCGGGTCAGCTCGTCGTGCAGCACGTCACGCGTGATCGCGTCCAGGGCGGCGAACGGCTCGTCCATCAGCAGCACCTGGGAGTCCTGCGCGAGCGCGCGGGCCAGGGCGACGCGCTGCCGCATCCCGCCGGACAGCTCGTGCGGCCGCTTGGCCCCGGCGCCGTCCAGCCGCACCAGCGAGAGCAGCCGCTCGATCTGATCCTTGCGCTCACCCTTGTCGACCCCGCGCAGCTTCAGCGCGAGACCGATGTTCTCCGCCGCGGTGAGCCACGGGTAGAGCGCCGGCTCCTGGAACATCAGCGAGGGCTTGTGCCCCGGGACCGCGACCCGGCCCGCGGTGGGTTGCTCGAGTCCCGCGATGAGGTTGAGCAGGGTCGACTTGCCGCATCCGCTGGCGCCCAGGATGCAGAGGAACTCCCCTGGAGCGACGCGCAGGCTGATGTCGTCGAGGATCAGCGGGCCGCGGCCGAACCGCTTGGTGAGCCCGTCGACGACCACCGCAGCGCTGTCCACCTCAGCAGTATCCGGGACGTGCCTGCGCCGGAGCGAGTCGAGGACGGTCATGACACGCCGAGCCCCGCATCGTCGACGGTCGGCTTGCCGGCCGCTGTGAGCAGCTTGTTGAGGATCGTCAGGTCGTAGATGCCCTTGAGGTCGGCCTGCTTCGTGACGCCGATCTCCACGCCGTGCTCGAGGTCGGTCTTGAGCGAGCTCGCGATCGGGTCGACCGTCGCGGTCAGTGCGGCGAACGCCGACGTGAGCACGGCCGGCTTGAGCGCCTTGCCGCTGAGCACCTTGATGGCGGCGTTGACTGCGGCCTCGACGTCGGGGCTCTTGGCGGCGACCTTGTCGTTGGCCTCGATGAGGCCCTTGAGGAGCGCCTCCACCGTGGCCGGGTAGGCCTTGAGGAACTTCTGTGTCACCACGAGCTGCGTCGTCACGAACTTGCCGCCCGGCCACAGCGTCGCCTCGTCCACCAGCTTCTTGCCGCCGTCGTTGAGCAGCAGCCGGGAGGCGTAGGGCTCCGGCACCCAGGCACCGGCGATCGACTTGCCCGTGAAGGCCGACTCGACGTCGGCGTTCGCGACCGCCACGACGTTGGCCTTCACGTTCTTGGTCTTGAAGTAGGACTTCGCTGCGACGTCCTGGGTGTTGCCGACCTGCGGCGTCGCGACCTTCTTGCCGCTGAGCTGCGACACGTCGGTGATGTTCGGCTGCACGATGAGCGAGGCGCCGCCGCTGGTCGTGCCCGCGACGATCCGCAGCAGCGAGCCGTTCGTCTGCGTGAAGCCGTTGATGGCCGGGTTCGGGCCGAGGAAGGCAGCATCGAGCGCTCCGCCGCGGAGCGCCTCGATCGTCTCCGGGCCGGCGTTGAAGGTCTTCGGGACCAGCTTCGTGCTCCCCAGGTCCTTCTGGAAGATGCCGCTCGAGACGCCGTAGATCGCGGTCGCGTGCGTGATGTTGGCGAAGTAGCCGAGCCGCAGCTCGGAGGCGGAGCCGTCGGCGTTGGCCTTCGGCGTGCTGCTGCCACCGCACGCAGCGGCACCGAGCAGGAGGGCACCGGCACCGAGCAGAGCGACTGATCTCTTGAGGAATCCCACTGGAAAACTAGCCTTTCGAGGACGCGTCGGCGACCGACACGGGGAGGACGAGGAGGGTCAGGCGGCGGAAAGCGCCGCGAGACATCGCGTCCCGGGACGGCAGGAGTCCACGCACCAGCCCACCCAGGGCGTGCGGTCCCAGCCGTGCATCACGCGTTCCCCCCGAGAGTGCTGCCGACCATGCCGGCAGCGACCGTCGCCCCTGTGGCCTCGTCGATCAGAACGAATGCCCCAGTAGCGCGATCGACATTGTAGTCATCAACGAAGACCGGTGACGATGTGCGGATCGTCACACGCCCGATGTCGTTGAGTCCGAGCTGCGTCGCATCCCCCGACTCGAGGTTCGTGACGTCGAGGGTGTCGAGCAGCGCCGACACGATCGCCTTCACGGTGCGGGTGGTGTGCTTCATGAGCAGCCGGCGACCGGGCACGAGCGGGGCATCGGCCATCCAGCAGATGGTGGCCTCGAGCTCCTGGGTCGACCGGGGGGCGTCGTCCGCCGCCGCGATCATGTCGCCGCGGGACACGTCCACCTCGTCGGTGAGCCGGACGGTGACGGCCTGCCGGGCGACGGCGAGGTCGAGCGGTCCGTCGGCGGTCTCGACGGCGGACACGGTGGTGCGCCGACCGCTCGGCAGGACGACCACCTCATCGCCGGCCTTGAGCATGCCGGTCGCCAGGGTGCCGGCATACCCGCGGTAGTCCGGCAGCTCGACGCTCATCGGGCGGATCACGTATTGCACCGGGAAGCGCGCGCCCAGGGTGCCGATGTGGTCGGTGTCGACGGGGACGTTCTCGAGGAAGTCCAGCAGCGTCGGGCCGTCGTACCAGGGGGTGCTCTCGCTCCTGTTGACGATGTTGTCGCCCTGGAGCGCTGCCATCGGGATGGCGACGACGTGCGGCAGGTTGAGCTTGGCGGCGAAGTCGCGGAAGTCCTTCACGATGCCGTCGAAGACCGCCTCGTCGAAGTCGACGAGATCCATCTTGTTCACCGCGAGCACCACGTGCGGGACGCGGAGCAGCGCCGAAAGGGAGGCGTGCCGGCGGGTCTGCTCGATGACGCCCTTGCGCGCGTCGACCAGCACGAGCGCCACGTCGGCCGTGGAGGCACCGGTGACCATGTTGCGGGTGTACTGCACATGGCCGGGGGTGTCGGCCACGATGAACGTCCGGGCCGGCGTCGCGAAGTAGCGGTAGGCGACGTCGATGGTGATGCCCTGCTCACGCTCGGCGCGGAGGCCGTCGGTGAGCAGCGCGAGGTTGGTGTAGTCGTCGCCGCGGTCGGCGGAGGTCTTCTCGACGGCCTCGAGCTGGTCGGCGAAGACGCTCTTGCTGTCATAGAGCAACCGGCCGATCAGGGTGGACTTGCCGTCGTCGACGGACCCGGCGGTGGCGAAGCGGAGGAGCCCGGACATCTAGAAGTACCCCTCCTTCTTGCGGTCTTCCATGGCCGCCTCGGAGGCACGGTCGTCGGCGCGGGTCGCACCGCGCTCGGTGAGCCTGGTGACCGCCACCTCCGCGAGGACCTCAGCGGGCGTGGCGGCCGGGCTGGCGACAGCGCCCGTGCAGGACGCGTCACCGACCGTCCGGTAGCGGACGGTGCGGGTCGTGACGGTCTCCCCCGGCTTCGGCTGGGAGACCGCCGTCACGCCGAGCAGCATCCCATCGCGCTCGAAGACCTCGCGCTCGTGGGCGTAGTAGATGGACGGGATCGCGATCTCCTCCCGCACGATGTAGCGCCAGATGTCGAGCTCGGTCCAGTTCGACAGCGGGAAGACGCGGATGTGCTCGCCCGGGTTGTGCTTGCCGTTGTAGAGGTTCCAGAGCTCGGGGCGCTGGTTCTTCGGGTCCCACTGGCCGAAGGCGTCCCGGAAGCTGAAGAAGCGCTCCTTCGCGCGGGCCTTCTCCTCGTCGCGCCGCGCGCCGCCGAACACCGCGTCGAAGCGGTTCTCCTCGATGGTGCGGAGCAGGGTGACCGTCTGCAGCGGGTTGCGCAGACCGCCGGGGATCTCGGTCACGCGACCGGAGTCGATGTCGTCCTGGACGCTGCCCACGATCAGCCGTGCACCGAGGTCCTCGACCCGCCAGTCGCGGAAGGCCAGCACCTCCTCGAAGTTGTGACCGGTGTCGACGTGCACGAGCGGGAACGGGATCTTGCCGGGCCAG
>JAODND010000054.1 GCA_025465465.1 Frankiales bacterium
GTGGCGACGGCGTCGCTGCGGAGGGCCCAGCGGCCGGTCGGCTGCGTGAACGCGGTGTGACGCCGGCGTGTGCGCCACGTCATACCGGCCGCGCGTGTGCCGGACCGGTCTCGGGCGCGTGTCCGCAGCGTGGCTACCCTCGCCGGGAGACAGCACCCCCCGCACCCTCAGGACAGGACTCCCCGTGGACCTCATGGAGTACCAGGCGAAGGAGCTCTTCGCCAAGCACGGCGTGCCGGTGTTCGCCGGCGAGACGGTCGACAACGCGGCCGACGCGCGGGCCGCCGCAGAGCGCATCGGCAAGCCGGTCATGGTCAAGGCGCAGGTCAAGGCCGGTGGCCGAGGCAAGGCCGGTGGCGTGAAATTCTGCCCGACCGCCGAGGAGGCGGAGGCGCGCGCCGCCGACATCCTCAAGCTCGTGATCAAGGACCTGCCCGTCCACAAGGTCCTCGTGACCGAGGCGTCGGACATCGACAAGGAGTACTACGTCTCCTTCCTGCTCGACCGGGCCAACCGCACCTACCTCGCGATGGCGTCGGTCGAGGGCGGCATGGAGATCGAGGAGCTCGCGGTCGAGCGGCCCGAGGCCCTCGCCCGGGTCGCCGTCGACGCCGTGAAGGGCGTCGACCAGGCGAAGGCCGAGGAGATCGCCGACGCGGCTGGCTTCCCGGCGGACGTCCGCGACCAGGTCGTCACGGTCCTGCAGAAGCTCTGGGACGTCTTCGTGAACGAGGAGGCGACCCTCGTCGAGGTGAACCCGCTCGTCCGCACGCCCGACGGCACCGTCCTCGCGCTCGACGGCAAGGTGACCCTCGACGGGAACGCGGAGTTCCGCCACAAGGACGTCTTCGACACCTACGCCGACGTCGTGGCTGACGACGACCTGGAGGGCCGCGCGAAGGCGAAGGACCTCAACTACGTCAAGCTCGACGGCCAGGTCGGCATCATCGGCAACGGCGCGGGTCTCGTCATGAGCACCCTCGACGTCGTGGCCTACGCCGGCGAGAAGCACGGCGGCGTGAAGCCCGCCAACTTCCTCGACATCGGCGGCGGCGCCTCCGCGCAGGTCATGGCCGACGGCCTCGAGATCATCCTGTCCGACAAGGACGTGCGGTCGGTCTTCGTCAACGTCTTCGGCGGCATCACGTCGTGCGATGCAGTTGCCAACGGCATCGTCCAGGCGCTCCAGATGCTCGGCGCTGCAGCCAGCAAGCCGCTGGTCGTCCGCCTCGACGGCAACAACGTCGAGGAGGGCCACCGCATCCTCGCCGAGGCGGCGCACCCGCTCGTCACGGTCGTCGACACCATGGACGGCGCGGCCGACAAGGCCGCCGAGCTTGCTGGGAGCGCTGCCTGATGGCGATCTTTCTGACTTCTGACTCCAAGGTCATCGTCCAGGGCATCACCGGGTCCGAGGGCACCAAGCACACCCGTCGCATGGTCGCCTCCGGCACCAACGTCGTCGGCGGCGTGAACCCCAAGAAGGCCGGCAGCGAGGTGGACGGCATCCCGGTGTTCGCCACCGTTGCCGAGGCCATCGAGAAGACGGGTGCCGACGTGTCGGTGCTCTTCGTACCGCCCGCGTTCGCCAAGTCGGCCGTCATCGAGGCCATCGACGCCGAGATCCCGCTCGCCGTCGTCATCACCGAGGGCATCCCGGTCCAGGACTCGGCGTACTTCTGGCAGTACAACCTCGACAAGGGCTCGAAGACCCGCATCATCGGGCCCAACTGCCCGGGCCTCATCAGCCCTGGCGCCTCGAACGCGGGCATCATCCCCGCGACGATCGCGCCGACCCCGGGCAAGATCGGCCTGGTGTCCAAGTCCGGCACGCTGACCTACCAGATGATGTACGAGCTGCGCGACTTCGGCTTCACCACCGCCGTCGGCATCGGTGGCGACCCGATCATCGGCACGACGCACATCGACTGCCTCGAGGCGTTCCAGAACGACCCCGAGACGGTCGCGATCGTCATGATCGGCGAGATCGGCGGCGACGCCGAGGAGCGGGCGGCCGACTACATCAAGGCCCACGTGACCAAGCCGGTCGTCGGCTACGTCGCCGGTTTCACCGCCCCCGAGGGCAAGACGATGGGCCATGCCGGCGCCATCGTCTCCGGCTCGTCGGGCACCGCGCAGGCCAAGCAGGAGGCCCTCGAGGCAGCCGGCGTGAAGGTCGGCAAGACCCCGTCGGCCACGGCCGCCCTGATGCGCGAGATCATGCAGACCCTCTGACCGCCCACCGGCGTGGATGTGGACATAGGGGTTCCTGACGGGCCCCTGACCAGCCCACCTGTCCACATCCACGGCGGGTGGGGGTGGTGCGGCGTGGTGACGCGGATCATGGGCGGGGGGCTGGGACAGTCGAGAGGTCATGACGCAGACCGTCGAGCGCCCCCGCCTCACCCGCCCCACCCCGCCCTCGCGCTCGCCCTCGGCAGACGTGCTGCTGCCGGGAGTGTCAGCAGCCGCGTGGGCTCTCGGCGCGGGCCTCGTGCTGCTGGGCCTGCCCGTGCTGCTCGCGTGGGCGGCCGACTCGCGGTCCGGCTCGGGCGCGGGCGCCGCCCTGCGGACCGTCGGGCAGCTGTGGCTGGTGGCGCACGGCGTCGGGCTCACCCTCGCCGCCGGGCCGGTGCACCTCACGCCCCTGGGGCTGGCCGCCGTCCCGCTCCTGCTGCTGCACCGGGCCGGCCGGCACGCGGCCCGCACCTCGGCCGTCGGTCGGGGTCGAGACGCCAGCCTGCTCGTCCTGGCGATGGCGTTGCCATATGCCCTGACGGCCGCGGTCCTCGCAGTCCTTGCCGGTTCACCGGCCGTGCGCCCGAGCACCGCCGGTGCGCTGGTGCTGGGCTTCGTCGTCGCGGTCGTCGGTGCCGCGTCGGGTGTGGTCCGCGAGGCCGGCCTGCTCGCGGGCCTGGACCGGCTGCCCGGACGGGTGTCGGCGCTGCTGCGCGCGACGGCCGTCGCCACCGCTGCGCTGCTGGCCGGCGGTGCGCTGGTCGCCGGGGCCGCCGTGGCCCTGCACGCGAGCCGGGTCACCTCGCTCGCCGACGCGACCGGCCCTGGTCTGCTCGGCGGCCTGGGGCTGCTGCTGCTCGGCCTCAGCCTGGTGCCCAACGCGGCGATCTGGGGCACCTCGTGGGTGACCGGTCCGGGCTTCGCGGTCGGGGCGGGTACGGCGGTCAGCCCGTGGTCCAGCACGCTGGGCCCGGTACCCGCCTTTCCGCTGGTCGGCGGCCTGCCCTCCGGCCCTGCGCCGACGTGGCTCGGGGTCGCGGCTCTCGTGGTGCCGCTGGTCGCCGGTGTGCTCGGTGGCCTCTTGGTGGCGCGCGCTCTCGGCGCGGTGTCGCTGACCCGGGCGGCGCTCGAGGGCGCCGTCGTCGCGCCCTGCGTCGCGGCGGTGCTCACGCTGCTCGCGCTGGTCTCTGGCGGGCCGCTGGGCGATGGCCGGCTGTCCGCCATCGGTCCGTCGCCCTGGCGGGTGGGGGTCGCCGTGTTCGCCGAGGTGCTGCTGCCGTCCGTGGCAGCAGCGGTCCTCGGCGTACGACGTGCTAGGCCCTGACGACGACGGTCTGCAGGATCTTGTCGGCGAAGGTCTGCTTCTTCGCGTCCCAGAGCGGCCACAGGTAGCCGAGGTAGCAGGGGATGCCGTCGAGGATGTGCACGAAGTACCGGCCGATGGAAAGGCCGGGCCCGAGCACCTGTCCGTCGGCCTCCTTCAGCACCTTGATGCCGAGCTGCTTCTTGCCGATGGTCTGGCCCGTCTCCCCCTGGACATAGAGCTGCCAGAACAGGAAGGCGATGCCGCCCAGGTAGCCGAGGACGACCACCAGGCCGCCGAGTGCGCTGCTGAGGTTGCCGAGCACGGCACCCACGATGAACGAGGCGATGATGATGCCGGCCACGATCAGACTGTCGATGAGGGTGGCTCCGACGCGGGAGCCCCACTCGGCGAGGGGTGGCCCGGAGTACGAGGGCGGAGGGCCGTAGCCAGGGGGCGGCGGCGGAGGAGGTGTGGTCATCAGCGGTCTCCGATCGAGGTCAGATCGAGGTCACAGCAGGCCGAAGCGGCCGAGCTGGTAGAGCTCCGAGGCCGCGGCCACGGTGAGGATCAGCAACCAGACGTGCCGGCTGCTGAGCTGGGGGAGGTGCATCAGGGGGCGGCCGGCGAAGGCCACTGCACCGAGCACGGCGAGGGGCGAGGCTCGCAGTCCGCCGGCCAGGTCACCGCGCCCGACGTGCACCGCCGCGGTCGTCCCCCCGCACAGCGGGCAGGGGATGCCGGTGACCGTGCGCAGCAGGCACAGCGAGCCCGGCCGGCGGACATGGAGCAGCGCCAACCCCGCGGCGGCAGCGAGCAGCAGCCCACCCCGGCCGAGAGTGGTCCGCCAGCGGGCGGTGGCGACGACGGTGCTGGCCATCAGCAGCTGGAGTAGGTGCTGGTGTCGTAGCAGCTGCTGCCGCTGGAGGTGCCGAACGCGACAACGACGATGATGGCGACGATGCCCGCCAGGATCCACGCGAAGCCCAGGATGATGCCGGCCAGCGCCATGCCCCCGCCTTCCTGCGGCTGCTTGTTGATCTGGCTCCGGGCGACGAACCCGAAGACGATCGCGAGGATCGCCGGAATGCCGTAGAGGCAGCCGACGATGCCGCAGCACAGCGAGGCGATGGCCAGGCCGTTGGTCCTGCGCTGCGGCGGTCCCCACTGCTGGTAACCGGGCGGACCGTAGCCCGGCGGCGTGCCGTAGCCGGGCGGCGGCGGCCCGTAGCCGGGAGGGGGTGCGTTCCATCCCTGTTGCGCCGGTTCAGAAGCGGGGCCCGGCGGCTGGAACGGGTCCGGCGGTTCGGTCACGTTCGCTCCTGATAACGGCCTGTGCGTGGGCGCGACATTCTCAGCACATCTCGACCGTTTGGGAAGGGAGACGCGGCCGCTAGTCTGGGCTGCCTTCCCCTCCCGAAGCCCAGGAGGAATCCCTGTCCGCCCGTCTGGTCGTCCTCGTCTCGGGGAGCGGCACCACGCTGCAGGCCCTGCTCGACGCCTCCGACGACCCCGCCTGGGGTGCGCGGGTGGTGGCGGTCGGTGCCGATCGCGATGGCACCCTCGGGGAGAAGCGCGCTGCCGACCGCGGCATCCCGACCTTTGTGCTGAAGGTCCCGGACCACCCCACCCGCGAGGACTGGGACGCGGCCCTCACCGAGGCGGTCGCCGGTCACGCGCCGGACATCATCGTGCTGGCCGGCTTCATGAAGCTCGTCGGCAAGCACTTCCTCGAGCGGTTCGAGGGCAGAACGCTGAACACGCACCCCGCCCTGTCGCCCAGCTTCCCCGGCATGCACGGTGCGCGCGATGCCCTCGACCACGGCGTCAAGGTCACCGGCTGCACGCTGTTCGTCGTCGACGACGGCGTCGACACCGGGCCGATCGTCGCTCAGGCCGCCGTCCCCGTCCTCGACGACGACACCGAGGACTCCCTGCACGAGCGCATCAAGACGGTGGAGCGAGTGACCCTCGTCGACGCCATCGGTCGCATGGCCCGCGAGGGCTTCACCGTTACTGGACGAAAGGTCACCATCCCGTGAGCGTCATCCCCGTGAAGCGGGCGCTGGTCAGCGTCTACGACAAGACCGGGCTCGAGGAGCTCGGCCTGGGGCTCGCCGCGGCCGGCGTCCAGGTCGTGAGCACCGGCTCGACCGCCGCGAAGCTGCGCGAGGCCGGCGTCGACGTGACGCCGGTGGACGAGCTCACCGGCTTCCCCGAGTGCCTCGACGGCCGGGTCAAGACGCTGCACCCCAAGGTGCACGCCGGCATCCTCGCGGACCGCCGCCTCGACGACCACGTCAAGCAGCTCGAGGAGCTCGGCATCGAGCCCTTCGACCTCGTCATCGTCAACCTCTATCCCTTCCGCGACACCGTCGCGTCGGGTGCGAGTCCCGACGAGTGCGTCGAGCAGATCGACATCGGCGGCCCGACGATGGTGCGGGCGGCAGCCAAGAACCACCCGAGCGTCGCCGTGGTCGTCGACCCGTCGTCGTACCCGGCCGTGCTGGAGGCCGTCGCCTCAGGTGGGTTCAGCTTCGAGCAGCGCCGCGCCTTGGCGGCGAAGGCCTTCCAGCACACGGCTTCCTATGACGTCGCGGTCGCGTCGTGGTTCGCCAGCGCGTACGACGGCAGCGAGGCCGTCGAGGGCTTCCCGGCGTGGACGGGCGCGACCTGGGAGCGGTCGGCTGTGCTGCGGTACGGCGAGAACCCGCACCAGCAAGCGGCGCTCTACACGCACTGGCGGGGCGGGCTGGCGACGGCGGAGCAGCTGCACGGCAAGGAGATGTCCTACAACAACTACGTCGACAGCGACGCCGCCTGGCGCGCTGCGCACGACCACGGTGACGCGCCGACGGTCGCCATCATCAAGCACGCCAACCCGTGCGGCATCGCCGTCGCGCCGGACGTGGCGACCGCGCACAAGCGCGCTCACGACTGCGACCCCGTGAGCGCGTTCGGCGGTGTCATCGCCACCAACGTGCCGGTGTCGCTCGCCATGGCGGAGACGGTCAGCGAGATCTTCACCGAGGTCGTCCTCGCTCCCGGGTACGAGGACGGGGCGGTCGAGCTGCTGTCGAAGAAGCCGTCGATCCGGCTGCTGAAGGTCGCGAGCGGCGTGGCCGACCCGGTCGAGTTCCGACCGATCAACGGTGGCCTGCTCATGCAGGTGTCGGACCGGCTGCAGGCTCCCGGCGACGACCCGTCGGTGTGGACGCTCGCGGTCGGAGAGCCGCTGGCCGACCTGTCGGACCTGGCCTTCGCGTGGCGGTCCGTGCGCGCCGTGAAGTCGAACGCGATCCTGCTGGCCAAGGACGGCGCAACCGTCGGCGTCGGGATGGGCCAGGTCAACCGGGTCGACTCCTGCAAGCTGGCGGTCGCCCGCGCGGGGGACCGAGCAGCGGGCTCGGTGGCCGCGTCCGATGCCTTCTTCCCGTTTCCGGACGGGCCGCAGGTGCTCATCGACGCCGGTGTGACGGCGATCGTGCAGCCCGGCGGTTCGGTGCGCGACGAGGAGACCATCGCCGCCTGCAAGGTCGCGGGTGTGACGATGTACCTCACCGGCACCCGGCACTTCTTCCACTGAGGACTCGTCCATGACTGCTCGGCTGCTGCCCGGATCCCCCGTCGCGGAGGCGGTCTTCGCCGACCTCGCGCCCCGCATCGACAAGCTCATCGAGGCCGGTCACCGGCCCGGTCTCGGCACGGTGCTCGTCGGCGACGACAGCGCGTCCGCCGGCTATGTCGGCATGAAGATGCGCAAGGCCGAGGAGCTCGGCTTCGTGAGCCCGCACGAGCGGCTCGGCGACGACGCGACGACAGCCGACGTCATCGCCGCCATCAAGCGACTCAACGACGACCCGAGCTGCGACGCCATGCTCGTGCAGCACCCGACGCCGCCCCAGGTCGACTTCGAGGCGGCGCTGCTCGAGATGGACCCCGACAAGGACGTCGACGGCCTGCACCCCGTCAACATGGGCCGGCTGGCGCTGTCGATGCCCGGTCCCGTGCCCTGCACCCCGGCGGGGATCGAGGCGCTGCTCGCGCACTACGAGATCCCGGTGGCGGGCCAGGAGGTCTGCATCCTCGGCCGCGGGACGACCCTGGGCCGGCCCCTCGCCCTGCTGCTCTCGCAGAAGCGGGACACGGCCAACGCCGCCGTGACCGTCGTCCACACCGGCGTGAAGAACTGGCCCGACTACACCCGCCGTGCCGCGATCGTCATCGCTGCGGTCGGGGTGCCGTACATCCTCAAGCCCGAGCACATCACGCCCGGCGCGACCGTGATCGGCGGGGGCGTCCGCTATGAGGGCAAGAAGCTGCTGCCCGACGTCGACGAGGCCTGCAACGACGTCGCGGGCGCGATCACGCCCCGCGTCGGCGGCGTCGGTCCGACAACCGTTGCCATGCTCTTCAAGAACTGCGTCGAGGCAGCCGAGCGCCGCGCCTTCGGCTGAGCCTCAGCCGGCGCGGCGGACGTCGGCCTCGACGTCGTTGGGCAGCGGCCGGACGACGCCGGCGCTGATGACCTCGTTGGCCAACCGGGCCCGCCGGTTGACGCCCTCGCCGATGCGGAACTTCTGGTAGAGCCGCAGCAGGTGCTGCTTCACCGCGGCCTCCGTCACGACCAGCTCGGCGGCGATCTCGTGCGCCGTGGCAGGGGCGACGAACGCGTCCTGCTGCAGCGCCGGCCGGCACAGTGCGGTCAGCACCTCCTGCTCGCGACGGGTCAGGTCGGGGGCGGAGATGCGCCTGAGCTCCACGGTGTCGTCGGAGGTCGCGAGGCCGGCGAGGCCTCCCACCCGGGTGCGGCACACGCCGAACGACAGCACGTCGCCCTCCTGGAGGACGCGTTTGCCGACCGGGCGACCGTTGACCCGGGTGCCGTTGATCGACAGGCCGAGGTCGGAGACATAGACCCACGGGCCCCGGCGGATGAGCTCGGCATGCAACCGCGAGACGCTGGGATCCTCGAGCGAGATGTCGACTCCGTCGCCACGTCCGATCGTCGTGAGCTCGCGGGTCAGGGCGAACGTCTCACCGCTCTCCTCGAGCCTGAGGTGGGGCGTATCCATGTGCGAGATGTCCCTTCGACGCCGGGTGAGGTCGATCTGTCCCATTTGGGCCCTACCCGGGAGGCAAGGACTCACACACCTCCGAGCGGAGGGAGGGTCGTGGGTAGGTCGTAGGTAGGGTCGCAGCGTGAGCCTGTCGGAGCCGGGAGCGAACCTCGGGCCCGAACTCGACCCCACCCACCTGGCGGTGGCCCGCTGGCCGCGCGGCTGGCGACCGCCGGCCCTTCCAGCCGGCTTCTTCGGGCTGGTGGAGGACGACGACGAGGTCACGCTGGTGTGCGCGGAGGCCGACCAGCCGGCCGGCGCGCTGGCCGTCGAGCAGGGCTGGCGCCGCATCACCTTTGCCGGTCCGCTGCCGTGGGAGCAGGTGGGTTTCCTGGCCGATGTCGCCGGGCGACTGGCCGCGGCGCAGATCCCGTTCACGAGCATGGCCGGGTTCACCACCGACCATGTCCTCGTCCGCGCCGCGCAGGCCGACCTCGCCGTCGCGGTCCTCCGAGGCGACGCGCCGCCTGAGCCCCGGCCGGGGACGACGAACCCGTGAAGGAGCTGCCGCTCGCGGCCGCCGTCGCGGTGGCTGCACTCGGCCTGGTCCTGGTGGCCGGGTTCGACCGCTGGCGGGTCGGCTCGGGGGTCATCGGCCTGGCGTTCTGCCTGGCGGCAGCCCTGCGACTGTCCCTGCCCGCACGGCAGGCGGGCCTGCTCGTCGTACGGTCGAAGGGTCTCGACGCCGCGATCCTGCTGACCCTCGGCTTCGCGCTGGTCGTCCTCGCGAACACCTTGCCGACGAGCTCCTGAGACGGCCTCACTAGGCTGTCGGGACACCCACCGCCGCGAGGAGCACGCCGCATGGCCACGCCTGTCAACGTCACCGTCACCGGAGCCGCCGGCCAGATCGGCTATGCCCTGCTGTTCCGCATCGCCGCGGGGGAGCTGCTCGGTCCGGACGTGCCCGTGCGGCTTCGCCTGCTGGAGATCACGCCGGCCCTCAAGGCCGCCGAGGGCACCGCGATGGAGCTCGACGACTGCGCCTTCCCGCTCCTCGCCGGGATCGACATCACCGACGACCTCAAGACCGCGTTCGACGGCACCAGTGTGGGCCTGCTGGTCGGCGCCCGCCCGCGTGGTCCGGGCATGGAGCGCGGGGACCTGCTCAGCGCCAACGGCAGCATCTTCGGCCCGCAGGGCAAGGCCATCAACGAGCACGCCGCCGACGACATCAAGGTGCTCGTGGTCGGCAACCCCGCAAACACCAACGCGCTCATCGCGCAACGCAACGCCCCCGACGTACCCGCCAACCGCTTCACCGCCATGACGCGCCTGGACCACAACCGCGCGCTGTCCCAGTTGAGCGCCAAGCTCAGTGTGCCGGTCACGGAGATCAGCCAGCTGACCATCTGGGGCAACCACTCCGCCACCCAGTACCCCGACCTCTACACCACCCAGGTCAACGGGAAGTCCGCCGCCGACCAGGTCGACGAGGCGTGGTTGAAGGACACCTTCATCCCGACCGTCGCCAAGCGCGGTGCGGCGATCATCGAGGCCCGCGGCGCCTCCTCGGCGGCCTCTGCCGCAAATGCCGCGATCGACCACGTCTACGACTGGGTGAACGGCACCGCATGGACCTCGTCGAGCGTCGTGAGTGACGGCTCGTACGGCGTGCCGGAGGGCCTGATCAGCTCGTTCCCGTGCCGCGCCGTCAAGGGCGAGTGGGAGATCATCCAGGGCGTCGCCATCAACGACTTCAGCCGCAGCAAGATCGACGCCTCGGTCGCCGAGCTCGCCGACGAGCGCGACGCCGTCCAGGAGCTCGGCCTCATCTGATGAAGATCATCTACACGTACACCGACGAGGCGCCGGCCCTGGCGACGCACTCCCTGCTGCCGGTGATCGAGGCGTACGCAGGGAAGGCCGGCGTCCATGTCGAGACGCGCGACATCTCCCTTGCCGGACGCCTGCTGGCCGCGTTCGGGCTGGCACCGGACGCGCTGGCCGAGCTCGGTCAGCTCGCCAAGACACCCGACGCAAACATCATCAAGCTGCCGAACATCAGCGCCTCCATCCCGCAGCTCAAGGGCGCGGTGAAGGAGCTGCAGCAGGCCGGCTTCGCCGTCCCGGACTATCCCGAGGACGGCTCGTCGCCGGAGGTCCAGGCAAAGTTCGATGCGGTCAAGGGCAGCGCGGTCAACCCGGTACTGCGCGAGGGCAACTCCGATCGGCGTGCGCCGCTGTCGGTCAAGAACTACGCGCGCAAGCACCCGCACTCGATGGGTGCCTGGTCGGCCGACTCGAGGAGCCGGGTCGCCACCATGGACGACGGCGACTTCCGGCACTCGGAGAAGTCCGTGACGCTCCCGGCCGCCGACACGCTGCGCATCGAGCTGGTCACGCCCGACGCCACGGTCGTCCTCAAGGAGTCCCTGCAGGTCCAGGCCGGTGAGATCGTCGACGCCGCTGTCCTGCACAAGGCAGCGCTCGAGGCCTTCCTCGCCGAGCAGATCGCGGCCGCCAAGGCCGACGGGGTGCTGTTCTCCGTGCACCTCAAGGCCACGATGATGAAGGTCTCCGACCCGATCATCTTCGGCCACGTCGTGAAGACCTACTTCGCGGACGTCTTCGCCCAGTACGGCCAGGAACTGGCATCCGTGGGCGCCAACCCCAACGACGGGCTGGCGGCCGTGCTCACCGCCCTCGACAGGCTCCCTGTCGACACACGTGAGGCGATCGAGAAGGCCATCACCGCCGGCTACGAGAGCGGTCCGGACCTGGCACAGGTCGACTCGAGCAAGGGCATCACCAACCTGCACGTGCCGAGCGACGTCATCATCGACGCGTCGATGCCGGCGGCGATCCGGTCCTCAGGCCAGATGTGGAACGCCGAGGACAAGCTCCAGGACACCCTCTACGTCATCCCGGACTCGTCCTATGCGCCGCTGTACGCCGAGACGATCACGTTCTGCCAGCAGCACGGCGCCTTCGACCCGACGACCATGGGCACGACGCCCAACGTCGGCCTGATGGCGCAGCAGGCCGAGGAGTACGGCAGCCACGACAAGACGTTCGAGATCCCGGCCGACGGCGTCGTGAACGTGGTTGCCACGGACGGCGCGGTGCTGCTCTCGCAGGAGGTCGCCGAGGGCGACATCTTCCGGGCCTGCCAGACCAAGGACGCCCCGGTCACCGACTGGGTGCAGCTCGCCGTCTCCCGGGCCCGCGCCACCGGTGCACCCGCGGTGTTCTGGCTGGACGCGACCCGCGCGCACGACGCCGAGGTGCTCAAGAAGGTGCGCGCGGTGCTGGCGACGCTCGACACCGAGGGCCTCACCCTGGAGTTCCTCGACGTCGCTGCGGCCACCCGCTTCACCCTGGAGCGCGCCGCCAAGGGCGAGGACACCATCTCGGTGACCGGCAACGTGCTGCGCGACTACCTCACCGACCTGTTCCCGATCCTCGAGCTCGGGACGTCGGCCAAGATGCTGTCGATCGTGCCGCTGATGGCGGGCGGCGGCCTGTTCGAGACCGGCGCCGGTGGCTCCGCGCCCAAGCACGTGCAGCAGCTCGTCAAGGAGGACTACCTGCGGTGGGACTCGCTGGGGGAGTTCCTCGCGCTGGCGGTGTCCTTCGAGTTCCTCGGCGAGAAGACCCACAACCCTCGCGCAGCGCTGCTCGGCCGCACCCTCGACGATGCGACCGGACGCCTCCTCGAGGAGAACAAGTCGCCGGCCCGCAAGGTCGGCCAGATCGACAACCGCGGCTCGCACTTCTACCTCGCGCTCTACTGGGCGCATGCCCTCGCGCAGCAGACCGACGACCCGGAGGCGGCGGCCCTGTTCGCGCCGCTGGCTGCCCGGCTGGCAGCCGACGAGGCCACGATCAACGCCGAGCTGCTCGCCGTACAAGGAAAGCCGGCCGACCTCGGTGGCTACTACTACGTCGACAAGGCCAAGACCGATGCCGTGATGCGACCGTCGGCGACCTTCAACGCCGCCCTCGCCGAGTTCTGATCCACTTCCTGGC
Source organism: Frankiales bacterium (assembly GCA_025465465.1). GTDB lineage: Bacteria > Actinomycetota > Actinomycetes > Mycobacteriales > SCTD01 > RYN-111. Next base: position 12,634 of record JAODND010000054.1, read on the forward strand.
GAGGGCCTAGGCTCGCGGGGATGGAGCTGCCTCATCGTCCCGGTGCTGCGCGATGACCGATGTACTCGTCAGCATCGGGCTGATCCTGGCCCTGATCCTGTTCGGGGGCGTGTTCGTCGCGAGCGAGATCGCCCTGGTCTCGCTCCGCGAGAGCCAGATCAAGGGCATCTCCGACAGCAAGCGCGGCCGCCGGGTGATGGCGCTGTCGGAGAACCCCAACCGGTTCCTCGCCGCCGTCCAGATCGGCGTGACGGCGGCCGGCTTCCTGTCGGCGGCCTTCGGTGAGGCGCGGCTGTCGAGCCACCTCGCGCCCAAGCTCGAGGAGCTGGGGATGTCGCACGGCGTGGCAGATGTCATGTCGCTCATCCTCATCACTCTCGTCATCTCCTATGTCGCCATCACCGTCGGCGAGCTGGCGCCGAAGCGGATCGCGCTGCAGCGGGCGGAGGGCACCGCGCTGCTGCTCGCGCCGGTGGTCGACCGCTTCGCGCGGCTGGCCCGGCCGGTCATCTGGTTCCTGTCCAAGACCACGGACGTGCTGGTGCGGATGCTGGGTGGCGACCCGACCGCGCGGCGCGACGCCATCACCGAAGAGGAGCTGCGCGGCCTCGTCGCCTCACACGAGTCGCTGACCAAGGACGAACGCAAGCTGATCGACGAGGTCTTCGCCGCCGGCGAGCGGCAGATCCGCGAGGTGATGGTCCCGCGCACCGAGGTCGAGTTCCTCGAGTACTCCATGCCCGTCGCGCGGGCGGCCAGGGTGACCTCGGAGCGGCCGCACTCCCGCTACCCGGTCGCGCGGTCGAGTCAGGACGACATCGCCGGCTTCGTGCACGTCCGTGACCTGCTGCTCCCCGCCGCGAGGGCCCGCACCACCAAGATCGGCGACGTCACGCGCGAGGTGAAGATGCTGCCGGGCACCAAGAAGGTGCTGGCGGCACTGTCGGAGATGCGCCGCGAGGGCCACCACCTCGCGATCGTCGTCGACGAGTACGGCGGCACCGCCGGCATCGTCACCCTCGAGGACCTCATCGAGGAGGTCATCGGTGACATCCGCGACGAGTACGACGAGCCGGACGAGGCGCTCCAGTTCCCCGGCGGTGAGATGGAGGCCGACGGGCTGCTCAACCTCGACGAGGTGGAGGAGCAGACCGGCGTGCGCCTGCCCGAGGGCCCGTACGAGACGCTGGCCGGGTTCATCATGGCCACCTTGGGGCACGTGCCGCGCATCGGCGACGCGGTCGAGGCCGACAGCCACCGGCTCGAGGTGGCGCAGCTCGACGGGCGTCGCGTGAGTCGCGTCCGCGTTGCGCCTATCGTTCCCGAGGTCGAACCAGAGGCCTAGGGGGAGCGCGTGTCCAGGAAGTTCTCGGTGTCCTACGACATCCCTGCGGACGTGGAGACTGCCTACGCCGCCATCACGGGCGAGGGCTGGGCGGCGGGCAAGGCGGCGGCGCTGAAGGACGAGAGCACCGTCGTGTCGCGCGACGTCGCCACCGGCGACGCCGTCACGCTCGTGGTGTCCCGCAAGCTGCCCGACGGCATCCCGGGCTTCCTGCAGAAGTTCCTGCCGGCCGACGGTCGCGTCACGCAGACCGACACGTGGGCAGCGGCGACGGACGGTGTGCGGTCGGGCACATGGACGGCCGCCACCCCGGGGTCGCCGGTGAAGGTCTGGGGGACGATGCGCCTGGAGCCGGCCGCCGCCGGCTGCTGCTATGTCGTGGCAGGTGAGATCAAGGCGGCCATCCCGCTGATCGGCGGCAAGGCCGAGGACATCGCGGTCAGCATGACCAAGAAGCTGACCGCCTCGGAGGCAGACGTCCTCCGCAGCCTGGTCAGCGGGTAGGAAGTCGGCGGCGGAGGGTACGGGCCGCCTCGGCGGCGAGCACGCGGACCAGCGCGGGCGTGATGAGGCCGCGGCCGAGTCCCACCTCGACGAGGGCATGCATCGCCGCGGGCTCGTCCCGCACCGCGCGGACACCGGCGTCGAGGACACGCTGGCGGGCGGTCGCGCGGGCCAGCCAGGTCGTGTGGCGCAG
>JAODND010000081.1 GCA_025465465.1 Frankiales bacterium
TGGCCCGCAGCGCCGACAGGTGCTCGACGGGCTGGTGCGTCGGCCCATCCTCGCCCAGACCGATGGAGTCGTGGGTCCAGACATAGGTGACCGGCAGCTTCATGAGGGCCGCGAGGCGGACCGCCCCGCGCATGTAGTCGGAGAAGACGAGGAACGTGCCGCCGTAGACGCGGGTGCCGCCGTGCAGGGTGATGCCGTTCATGATCGCGCCCATGGCGTGCTCGCGGATGCCGAAGTGCAGCACCCGGCCGTAGGGACCGCCGCTGAACTCCTTGGTCTGGCGGTCCTGCGGCAGGAAGCTCGGCGCACCCTTGGGTGTCGTGTTGTTGGACTCCGCGAGGTCGGCAGAGCCACCCCAGAGCTCGGGGAGGACGGGGGCCAGCGCGCTGAGCACCTCGCCGGAGGCCTTGCGGGTCGCCATCCCCTTCGCGTCGGCGGGGAACGACGGAAGCGCCTCGGTCCAGCCCACCGGCAGGGTGCGGGTCTGCATCCGCTCCAGCAGGGCGACGCTCTCGGGGTTGCCCGGTGCCCAGGCGTCGAACCGCTCCTGCCACGCGGCATGCGCCTCGCGGCCGCGCTGCACGACCTCGCGCGCGTGTGACAGCACGTCGTCCGGCAGGATGAAGGTCTGCTCGGGGTCGAGGCCGAGGATCTTCTTGGTCGCCGCGATCTCCTCGGCGCCGAGGGCGGACCCGTGCGCCTTGCCGGTGCCCTGCTTGGTGGGAGCCGGCCAGCCGATGATCGTGCGGAGCGCGATGAACGACGGCCGGTCCGTGACGGCCTTGGCCGCGGTGATGGCCTTGTCGAGGGCCGCCACGTCCTCCTTGTAGGTGCCGTCCTTGCCGAGCCAGTCGACCCGCTGGACGTGCCAGCCGTAGGCCTCGTAGCGCAGGCACACGTCCTCGGTGAACGCGATGTTGGTGTCGTCCTCGATCGAGATGTGGTTGTCGTCCCAGAGCAGCAGCAGGTTGCCGAGGCGCTGGGTGCCGGCAAGCGAGCTGGCCTCGGAGGACACGCCCTCCTCGAGGTCGCCGTCGGAGGCGATGCAGTAGACGTCGTGGTCGAAGACGGACTCGCCGGCGGGCGCCTCCGGGTCGAGCAGGCCGCGCTCGCGACGGGCCGCCATCGCCATGCCGACGGCGTTGCCGACGCCCTGTCCGAGCGGGCCGGTCGTGGTCTCCACCCCGGCGGTGTGGCCGTGCTCGGGGTGGCCCGGCGTGAGCGATCCCCACTGGCGCAGGTGCTTGAGGTCGTCGAGCTGCAGCCCGTAGCCGCTGAGCAGCAGCTGGATGTAAAGCGTCACGCTGGAGTGTCCGCAGGACAGCACGAACCGGTCGCGGCCGACCCAGTGCGGGTCGCTCGGATCATGCCGGAGATGGCGCTGGAACAGCAGGTAGGCGGCAGGGGCGAGGCTCATCGCCGTGCCGGGGTGACCGGACCCAGCCTCCTCGACGGCGTCCATCGCCAGCGCACGGATAACGTCCACGGCGCGCTTGTCCAGGTCGGTCCATGACAGCTGGCTCAACGGGGTTCCCCTCGGTGCTTGATCTCGCTCTCGACCCTATCCCTGGCGGATCTCTGGAGGCTTCCCGCCCTCCGGGCCCCCAACCGGCCCGCGGCAGGACGCGCAGGGGACGTGCCGCTAGAGTTTCGCCCTGTGACGAGCCTGGCGGAGACGACGCCGACCGCCGTCCCCACGGTCACCGGGGTGGCACGTGCGCGGGCGCAGGTCGGTGCCTACGTCGCACTGACCAAGCCGCGCATCATCGAGCTGCTGCTCGTCACCACGATCCCGACGATGGTCCTGGCCGCGCACGGCTGGCCCGGCTGGGGTCTCACCGCGGCCACCCTGGTGGGCGGCTCGCTCGCCGCCGGCAGTGCCAACGCGCTGAACTGCTGGTGGGACCGCGACATCGACGTCGTCATGCACCGCACCTCACGCCGCCCGCTGGCGAAGCACACCGTGACCCCGAACGCGGCGCTGGTCTTCGGACTGGTCCTCGGTGTGGTGGCGACCCTCGAGCTCGCGGTCACCACGAACGTGCTCAGCGCACTGCTCGCCGACGCTGCCATCGCGTTCTACGTCTGCGTCTACACGATGATCCTGAAGCGCCGCACCTCCCAGAACATCGTCTGGGGCGGCGCGGCCGGCTGCATGCCGGTGCTCATCGGCTGGTCGGCGGTCACCGACAGCCTGTCGTGGGCAGCCGTGGTGCTCTTCCTCGTGATCTTCTTCTGGACCCCGCCGCACTTCTGGGCGCTCGCCATGAAGTTCAAGGACGACTACGCGCGCGCCTCGGTGCCGATGCTGCCGGTGGTGGCGACGCCGCAGACGGTCGCCCGCCGCGTCGTCTGGTACTCCTGGGCGATGGTCCTCACCAGCGGCCTGCTCGCCCTCGACGCCTCGGGGCCGGTCTACCTGGTCTCGGCCGTCGTGCTCGGTGCCGCCTTCCTGCGCGAGGCGCACGCCCTGCAGCGCGAGGTGCGCGCCGGGGGAGCCGTGAAGCCGATGCGGTTGTTCCACTACTCGATCACCTACCTCGCGCTGCTGTTTCTCGCCGTCGCTGTCGACCAGCTCGTCTGAGCGCGGTGAGGGTCGCGCTGGCGACGTGCTCGGTGTGGCCTGAGCTCGACGAGGACGGTCCGGAGCTGCTGGCGGCCCTCGCGGCCGAGGGCCTGGAGGTCGACATCTGCGTGTGGGACGACCCGTCGGTCGACTGGGACACCTACGACCTGACGGTCATCCGCAACACCTGGGACTACTGGGACCGGCGTGCGGACTTCGTCGCCTGGACGCGGCGGGTGCCGCGGCTCGCCAACGACGCCGGGGTCGTCGCCTGGAACACCGACAAGACCTACCTGCGTCGGCTCGCCGCGGCAGGCATTCCGGTCGTGCCGACCACCTGGGTCGAGCCGGGAGATCCGTTCACCCCGCCCGACCACGCGTTCGTCGTCAAGCCTTCCGTCTCAGCCGGAGCACGGGACACCGCGGCGTACGAAGCTGGTGACACCTCGGCCGCCGACCTCGTGTCGCGGTTGCACGCCCTCGGCAAGACGGTGATGGTCCAGCCCTACGTCGCTGCCGTGGAGGACGTGGGCGAGACGTCGGTGCTCGTCTTCGGCGGCGAGGTGTCGCACGGTGCCCGCAAGTCGGCCGTGCTCACCAAAGGGGCGGGCCAGGCCGAGCTCGGGAGCTGGACGATGTCGCCACGGGAGCCGTCGACGGAGGAGGTCGCCCTCGCGGAGCAGGTGGTGGCCGTCGTCCGGGGGTGGGGCGACGAGCTGCTCTATGCCCGCGCCGACGTGCTGCCCGGGCCGTTGCTGATCGAGCTCGAGGTCACCGAGCCGTCGCTGTTCCTGCGACACGCGCCAGGGTCGGCTGCTCGCTACGCGAAGGCGGTGCGGCTGTGGACAGCGCGAGCCAGCTCGCAACGGTGAAGACCGTGGTCGCCAGGGCGACGTGCACCGCGACCAGTCCGGCGGGTACGCCGGCGAAGTACTGCCAGTAGCCCACGCCTGCCTGCGCCACGACCAGCGCGAGCAGTCCCAGCGCCCACCGCTGGTAGGACGAGCGCCAGGCCACCACGACGGTGGCGATCACGAGGCCGCTGAGCAGCCACACCCCGTCGGCGTGCAGCTGCGTGACGGTGCGGGGGCTGAACGGCAGCCGATCCACCTTCGGGTCGCCCGCGTGCGGTCCGGTCCCGGTGACCAGCGTCCCGAGGACGAGGACCACCGAGGTCGCCAGCACCGCTGCTGCCGACAGCGCCCGCAGGAGGGGGTGTGGCTCGGGCGCGGGGGAGAGCCGGCGCAGCAGGGCAGCAGCGGCGAAGACGAGGGGGAAGCTGGTGAGGAAGTGCAGGATCAGGACATAGGGGTTGAGCCCGCTCAGCACCAGCAGGCCGCCGATCACCGCCTGCAGGGGGACGACCGCGGCCTGGACCAGGGCGAGCCGGGTGTGCTGCGGGGCATGGCGCCGCACGGCCAGGACGAGCGCGATCCCGACGGCCTCCATGACCACCGCGAGCAGCCGGTTGCCGAACTCGATGGAGCCGTGCGACCCCAGCGCCGCGGTGTTGGTCAGAGATCCGCCCGTGCATCGCGGCCAGGTCGGGCAGCCGAGCCCGGAGCCGGTGACGCGGACCGCGGTGCCCGACACGACGAGGAGCATCTGCAGCCCGAGGGCGAGCAGGGAGAGCCGACGGACCAGGACCACGGCGGCAAGCGTAGGCGCGACTGTGACCGACGCCCTACCGGGAAACGGACCACCGAGTCCGTTTCGCCGCTAGCGTGTCGCCGTGACCCTGAGCCGTCCCCATCCGCAGCGCACGCTGCTCGTCCTGACGCTGCCGACGCTGGCGTACTCGCTCGCACAGACGATGCTCGTGCCGGCCTTCACCGACATCGTCAAGGAGCTGCACAGCTCGGCGAGCTCGGTGACCTGGCTGCTGACGTCGTACCTGCTGGCCGCAGCCGTCTTCACCCCGCTGGTCGGGCGGCTCGGTGACATGGTCGGCAAGCGCCGCATGCTCGTGCTGTCGGTGGCGGCCTTCGCCGTGGGCAACGTCATCTCGGCGCTCGCCGGCGACATCAGCTGGATCATCGTGGGCCGGGTGGTCCAGGGCATCGCGGGCGGGATGTTCCCGCTGGTGTTCGGCATCCTGCGCGACGAGTTCCCACCGGAGAAGGTCGGCAGCGCGATCGGGTTCGTCTCCTCGACCCTCGGCATCGGCGGCGGCGTCGGCCTGCTGCTCGGGGGTGCGATGGTCGACGCGCTCGGCTATGCCTCGATCTTCTGGCTGGGAGCGATCGCGTCGGCCATCTCGGTCGTGTCGATCCAGCTGCTCGTGCCCGAGTCCCCGATCCGGCAGCCCGGACGACTCGACCTTCCGGGGGCGCTGCTGCTCAGCGTCGCCCTGGTCGTCAGCCTGGTCGGTGTCTCGCAGGGCCGCACCTGGGGCTTCAGCGACCCGCGGACCCTCGCGATGATCGTCGGGGGACTGCTCGTGCTCGCCTTCTGGTTCTGGGTGCAGAGCCGGACCATCGAGCCGCTGGTCGACGTCACGACGCTGCGACGCCCGACCGTCCTGGTCACCAACCTCGCCACCCTGCTGGTCGGCTTCGGCATGTTCGGTGCCTATGTGCTCGTGCCACAGCTGGTCGAGGCCCCCAGGTCGACGGGGTACGGGTTCGGCGCGACCGCGACCCACGCCGGCCTGCTCATGCTTCCCGGATCGCTGGCGATGCTGCTGTTCGGCCCGGTGTCCGGCACGCTGGGCACCAGGTACGGCCACCGCATCTCGCTGGCGTTCGGCGCGTTGATGACCGCAGTCGGGCTCGCCCTGCTGGCCGCCTTCCACGGCTCGGACGCCGCGATCCTCGGCTGGTTCTTCCTGGTCTCCACCGGCATCGCCTTCGCGTTCTCGGCGATGCCGAACCTGATCGTCACGGCCGTGCCCATGCACCAGACCGGGCAGGCCACCGGCTTCAACGCCGTGGTGCGCTCGGTCGGCAGCTCGGTCGGCACGCAGGTCACCGCCGTGGTCGTCGCCTCCTCGATCACCGCTGGGTTCGCGACCAACAGCGGGTACGCCACCGCCTTCGCGATCTGTGCTGTCGTCTCCGGGCTCGCGGCCGTGCTGGCCTTCCTGGTGCCGGTGTCGAAGAGCCCGCACATCCGCGTCGGCGAGGAGATGGGTGCCGCGAGCCTGCTGCCCGACCCGGCCCTGTCCGGTGACCGCGCATGAGGGTGCGCGCGGATGCGGTCCGCAACGCCGAGCGGGTGCTGGACGCCGCCCGGGAGGTCTTCGCCGAGCGCGGCCTGCAGGCCGGCATCGACGAGGTCGCGGCCCGGGCCGGGGTCGGCAAGGCTACGGTCTACCGCTGCTGGCCCACCAAGGACGCGCTGGTGGCCGCCGTTGCCGGGGTGCGGGTCGACGCCTTCACCGACAAGGTCCTGGACGCTCTCGACGCCTCCGACGCGACGGCAGCGTTCGAGCGCCTGCTGCTCGCCGCGGCCGAGTCCTCCGCGGCCAACCACCTGCTCCACACCGGGCTGTCGACCGGGTGCGAGTCGGCCGAGCTCGCCGCCAAGCGCGCCGACTGCCGGCGCGCGCTGGACCGGCTGATGGCCCGGGCCAAGGACCAGGGGGGCATGCGCAGGGAGGTGACGGCCGCCGACGTGACCGTGCTGTTCAACGGGTTCACCGCGATGCTGAGCGCCGCGGGCGAGGCCGACCCGGCCGTCTGGCGCCGGCACGCCGCCCTCGTCGTCGCCGCCACCCGCACCTGACCCCTCCGCTCGCCCGCCCCTTTTGGTGATCAACAGGCGATCAGCGGGCTCACGCGCCGGCGCGCCGCACGGCGTACCGCCTCTTGATCTTGCAAAGGGCGGCGGGGGGCAGGGGCTACTCCCAGCGGAAGAGGCGGCTGGCGGTTGCCAGTCCGGCGACGGCCCACAGCGCGAGCGCGAGCAGGTCCCAGCCGGCGAAGGAGCCGTGCTGCAGGAGCTGCCGCAGGCCGTCGGACAACGCAGCCGTGGGCAGCCGTCTGAGCACGCCCTCGGCGCCGCCGAGCTCGCTGAGCGGATAGACGATGCCGCCGACGGACAGCAGCACGAACCAGAGCAGGTTGGCGGCGGCCAGCGTGGTCAGGCCGCGCAGCGTCCCGCCGAGCAGCAGGCCGAGCCCGGAGAAGGCGGCCGTGCCGAGGGCGACGAAGGCGATCACGCCGAGCACGTTGCCGTGCGGGTGCCAGCCGAGCAGGAGCCCGACCAGGCAGATGAGCGTGACCTGGAGGACCTCCACGAGCAGCACGGCGGAGGTCTTGGCGAGCAGCAGGACCGACCGCGGCAGCGGCGTGGCCCCGAGGCGCTTCAGGACGCCGTACTGCCGCTCGAAGCCGGTGCCGATCGCCTGACCGGTGAAGGCGGCGGACATGACGGCGAGCGCCAGCACGCCCGGCACGAAGAAGTCGACCCGGCGGCCCGTGACGTTGATGATCGGCACCGTCGACAGGATCACCAGCAGGCCGAGCGGGATGACGAGCGTCAGGAGCACCTGCTCGCCGTTGCGGAGCAGCAGGGTGAGCTCGGTCCGGGTCTGCGCGCGCAGCATCTGGGCCCGGGGCGCGGGCTGGCCCCGCGGCACCAGCGAGGGCCACACGGTCATGTCCGCAGCTCGCGACCGGTGAGGTCGAGGAACACGTCCTCCAGGGTGCGGCGGGTCTGCAGCCCCTGGGGCAGCACGCCACGGGTCGCGCACCACGCGGTCACTCCGGCGAGCAGCGTGGGTCCTTCCGGGCCCTCGACCAGATAGGTCCCGGCCGGCGACTCCTTGCCCACGCAGTCCGGTCCGAGCGACCGCAGCAGGTCGTCGACGTCGAGGTCGGCCGGCCCGGTGAACCGTACGAACGCCTGGGTGGAGGAGGTGAGCTCGGGGACGGTGCCGTGCGCGACCACCCGGCCGTGGTCGACCACGTACACGTCGTCGGCCAGGTGCTCCGCCTCGTCCATGAGGTGCGTCGTGAGCAGGACCGACACCCCGTCGGCGCGCAGCGCCTCCACCAGGTCCCAGGTGGCGCGCCGTGCCTGCGGGTCCAGGCCGGCCGTCGGCTCGTCGAGGAAGACGAGCTCAGGGCGGCCGACGACGGCCATCGCGAGCGAGAGCCGCTGCTGCTGCCCCCCGGACAGCCGGCGGTAGGGCGTCCGGGCCACCTCGTCGAGGCCGAGCAGCGAGAGCAGCGCCGTGGGGTCGTGAGGGTGGGCGTAGAACCGGCTGAACAGCGTCAGCAGCTCGACCGCGCGCAGGCTCGGGTAGCCGCCACCGCCCTGCGGCATGACGCCGACGCGGTGGCGCACCTCGGCGGGGGACCCGCCCAGCACCCGGACCGTGCCGGCATCCGGGGTGCGGAAGCCCTCGCAGACCTCGACGGTCGTCGTCTTCCCGGCTCCGTTGGGGCCCAGCAGCGCGGTGACCGACCCGGCCCGCACGGCCAGGCTCAGGCCGTCGACAGCGGTGCGATCGCCGTACCGCTTGACGAGGTCGACGACCTCCAGCGCGGTGTCCAGGGCGGCGGCGGTCACCGGGTAAGACTAGTGAGCAGGCCGGGTAAGGGTGCCCTGCGTGGTGGCGGTCACCAGGCCCCGGTTCGACCTGAGGCAGGATTTTCGACACACTGGTGTTGTGAAAAGCGTGGGCGACAGCAGCGGGACGCGCGAACGCGTCCTCAGCCTGCTCCTGGAGTTCGGCACCGCCACCGCCGCCACGCTCAGCGCGCGCCTCGACGTCACCCCGGCCGGCATCCGTCGGCACCTCGACGCGCTGGTCGCCGAGGGCGTCGTGGCGACCTGTGAGCCGCGCCGGCGCGTGGTCGCCCGCGGCCGCCCGGCCAAGCTCTACGCGCTGTCCGACGCGGGTCACGCCGCCGCCCCCAACACCTATGACGACCTCGCCGTCAGCGCGCTGCGCTTCATGACTCCGGAGCAGGTCGAGGCCTTTGCCGAGGCCCGCGGTCGCGAGCTCGAGCAGCGGTACGCAGGGACGGCCGGCGCCGTCGAGCTGGCCGAGGCCCTGAGCGCCGACGGCTATGCCGCCTCGGTCAGCGGCCAGGGGCTCGGCGTGCAGCTGTGCCAGCACCACTGCCCCGTCCAGCACGTCGCGGCGGAGTTCCCCCAGCTGTGCGACGCCGAGACGGCAGCACTCGGTCGCATCCTCGACGTGCACGTCCAGAGACTCGCGACGATCGCCCATGGCGACGGCGTGTGCACGACACACATCCCACGGAAGGTCGACGCATGACCACGGACCAGGCCCTCGAAGGCCTCGGCAACTACAAGTTCGGATGGGCCGACTCCGACGCCGCAGGCTCGATCGCGAAGCGCGGCATCAACGCCGAGGTCGTCGCGAACATCTCGGCTCTCAAGAGCGAGCCGAAGTGGATGCTCGACATGCGTCTGAAGGGGTTGAAGCTCTTCGAGAAGAAGCCCATGCCCACGTGGGGCTCCGACCTCGACGGCATCGACTTCGACAACATCAAGTACTTCGTGCGGTCCACCGAGAAGCAGGCCGCGACCTGGGACGACCTGCCCGCGGACATCAAGAACACCTACGACAAGCTCGGCATCCCGGAGGCCGAGAAGCAGCGCCTCGTCTCCGGTGTCGCGGCGCAGTACGAGTCAGAGGTCGTCTACCACCAGATCCGCGAGGACCTCGAGCAGCAGGGTGTGCTCTTCCTCGACACCGACACCGCGCTGCGCGAGCACGAGGACCTGTTCCGCGAGTACTTCGGCTCGGTCATCCCGGTCGGCGACAACAAGTTCGCGGCGCTCAACACGGCCGTGTGGTCCGGCGGCTCCTTCATCTACGTCCCGCCGGGTGTGAAGGTCGACATCCCGCTGCAGGCCTACTTCCGCATCAACACCGAGAACATGGGCCAGTTCGAGCGGACCCTGATCATCGCGGACGAGGGCTCCTCGGTGCACTACGTCGAGGGCTGCACCGCGCCGATCTAC
>JAODND010000105.1 GCA_025465465.1 Frankiales bacterium
GATGCCAACCAGGGCATCGTGCACGTCATCGGCCCCCAGCTCGGCATCACCCAGCCGGGCATGACGATCGTCTGCGGCGACAGCCACACCAGCACGCACGGCGCGTTCGGTGCGCTCGCGTTCGGCATCGGCACCAGCGAGGTCGAGCACGTGCTTGCGACGCAGACCCTGCCGTTGCCGCGGCCGAAGACGATGGCCGTCACCGTCGAGGGCTCGCTCGCCGACGGCACGACCGCCAAGGACCTCGTGCTTGCGCTGATCGCCCAGGTCGGCACCGGCGGCGGACAGGGGTACGTCGTGGAGTACCGCGGCGAGGCCATCCGCGGCCTGTCGATGGAGGGCCGCATGACCGTCTGCAACATGAGCATCGAGTGGGGTGCCCGGGCCGGGATGATCGCGCCCGACCAGACCACCTACGACTACCTGCGGGGCCGCGACCACGCGCCGGCCGACTGGGAAGCAGCCGTCGCCGCTTGGGAGGCGTTGGCAACCGACGACGACGCGGTCTTCGACAAGGAGGTCGTGCTCGACGCGGCCGCGATCACTCCTTTCGTCACCTGGGGCACCAACCCCGCCCAGGGCGTGCCGCTCGGCGGCACTGTCCCCGACCCCGCTGCCCTGCCCGCAGGCAACCTGCGCGACGCCTCCGAGCGGGCCCTCGACTACATGGGCCTCGTCGCCGGCACCCCGATGCGCGACATCGCCATCGACACGGTCTTCCTGGGGTCCTGCACCAATGGCCGCATGGAGGACTTCCGGGCTGCGGCGAGCATCCTCCGAGGGAGGAAGGTCGCCGAGGGCACCAGGATGCTCGTCGTCCCCGGGTCGATGCTGGTCAAGCTGCAGGCCGAGGCCGAAGGCCTCGACAAGGTCTTCACCGACGCCGGCGCGGACTGGCGCAGTGCGGGGTGCTCGATGTGCCTCGGCATGAACCCGGACACCTTGAAGCCGGGGGAGCGCAGCGCCTCCACCAGCAACCGCAACTTCGAAGGCCGCCAGGGCCGCGGTGGGCGCACCCATCTCGTCAGTCCCGAGGTGGCGGCCGCGACGGCCGTCGTCGGGCGCCTGGCCTCCCCCTCCGACCTGACCGCCCGGGAGGCCTGACATGGAGCCGTTCACGACCCACACCGGCACTGCAGTACCCCTGCGTCGCAGCGACGTCGACACCGACCAGATCATCCCCAGTGACTGGCTGAAGCGCGTCGAGCGCACCGGCTTCGGCAAGGGCCTGTTCAGTGAGTGGCGCGAGGACCCGTCCTTCGTCCTCAACGCCCCCGAACGGCAGGGTGCGACCGTCCTGGTTGCCGGGGAGAACTTCGGCACCGGCAGCTCCCGCGAGCATGCCGTCTGGGCCCTCACCGACTATGGGTTCAGGGCCGTCATCAGCCCACGCTTCGCTGACATCTTCCGCGGCAACTCGCTCAAGGGCGGACTGCTGCCCGTCGAGCTCCCGGCCGACGTCGTCGCCCAGCTGCAGGACCTCGTCGAGGCCGATCCGACGACGCCGATCACGGTTGATCTGGAGTCGCGAGAGGTGCGCGCGCCCGGTATCACGGCGTCGTTCGACCTCGACGACTTCACACGGTGGCGTCTCATGGAAGGCCTCGACGACATCGGTCTGACGTTGCGACACGGCGACGCCATCACTTCTTTCGAGCAGACGCGTCCGACGTGGAAGCCGGTCGCGACGAGCCAGTAGCTCGCACGGAGAGCACGCGAGATCCCTTACGTGCCAAGGGGTTTCGGGCCCGATACCGTCGGGCAGCGCGCCGAGCTGATGGCTGCCGTCCAACGACATGCGCTGCGACACAGGCAATCTCACCTTGCGCGGTGGTCGACGTGGGCGCGGCCTGCGCTTACCTTTCTCCGCGAAGGGGCAGAGCGCCTCGTCAGTCCACGGAGGTACATCGCTGTGAACAAGGCCGAGCTGATCGAGGCCATCGCCGACCGCATGGGTGACAAGAGGACGGCGAGTGCTGCCGTCGAGGCTGTCGTCGATGCGGTGACGGCCGCCGTCGCCAAGGGCGAGAAGGTCGCGATCGCGGGCTTCGGCGTCTTCGAGAAGGTGGATCGGGCAGCACGCATCGCGCGCAACCCGGCCACGGGTGCCCAGGTCAAGTTGAAGGCGACCTCGGTACCGAAGTTCCGTCCGGGTCAGGGCTTCAAGGACGTCGTGTCCGGTGCCAAGAAGCTTGCGCCCGTTGCCAAGGCCACCGTTGCCAAGACCGTTGGAAAGGCTGCTCCTGTGACGAAGAAGGCTGCTCCCGCCAAGAAGGCCGCTGCCAAGAAGGCGCCGGCGAAGAAGGCCGCTGCGAAGAAGGCCCCTGCCAAGAAGGCTCCTGCGAAGAAGGCGCCCGCCAAGAAGGCTCCTGCGAAGAAGGCGCCCGCCAAGAAGGCTCCTGCCAAGAAGGCGCCCGCCAAGAAGGCTCCTGCGAAGAAGGCCGCGAAGAAGGCTCCGGCCAAGCGGAAGTAACCAGCGCCAGCACGAAGGCCCCGGCTTCGACCGGGGCCTTCGTCGTGTCCGGGACCAGCTGCTAGGGAAGGTCGATGCGGACCACGAGGCCGTCCTCGACGACCAATCGCACCCGCTGGCCCGACCGGACGAACCGGAAAGCGCTGCCCTGCAGCGATTCTGGAGGCAGCACGACCGTTGTGCCGTCGTCGAGGTAGGCCGACCCGCCCTCGGCGGGATCCCAGGAGCGCACCGTCGCCTGGGTCACCAGATCCCCTCGAGAACCGCTTGCGTGTGCGGACCGACGCCGAGCGCCACCGCGTGCTCGAGGTCCTCCGGTGTGTCCACGTCCCGCCGTACGGATTCGGGCGCTGTGAGTTCCACCGCTCCCGAGTCCAGGTGTCGCTGGCGAGACGACGGACCGTAGGCCGAGTTGAGTGCGACGTCCGGCCCGGCGGCCAGCAGGGTGGTCCCAGTGCCGGCGAGATCGGCGACGAAGCCCCTGCCGTGCAACGGCACCCGGCCAAGGACAGCGGACAGGTCAGGAGCCAGCAGGGAAGGCAGGTCCGCGGACAGGGTGGCGACGGCGAGCTGTGGCGTGTCGGCGCGCAGCAGGTCGACCCCGTGCTCGAGCGCCGGGTTGAGGCCGGCGTCGGGGTTGTCCGGCACGACGCGCGCACCCAGACCCCCGAGCACCTCGGCGGCGAGCCGGTCATCGGTGACGACGAGGACCTGCGCGACGAGCGCTGCCGCCAGCACGACGTCCGCAGCGAACGCGAGTGCGAGCTCCTGACGGTGGACGTCGCCATAGGACGCCAGCCGCGACTTGGCCAGGGCAAGCCGCTTCACCGGCACCACGACACCCCATTGCACGCTCACGAGCCGAGAGTCTGGCAGGCTCCACCACAGCGACCGCCGACACGAGGAGGCAGGCACGGTGCGACTGGGTCGGATCGGTTTCTGGTACCGGCTGGCAGTGGTGATCCTCAAGCCGCTGATGCTGGTGCTGACGAAGCGACGGTGGCTCGGCTTCGCACACGTACCGGCGCAGGGCGGCGTGATCCTTGCGGCCAACCACATCTCCTATGTCGACCCCATCGTGCTCGGCGACGCGATCCTGTTCAGCACCGGCAGGCTGCCCCGCTACCTGGCGAAGGCCAGCCTGTTCAAGGGCAACGGCATCGTGCCCCGCACCATGCGCGGCGCCGGCCAGATCCCGGTGCACCGCAACACCGCCGACGCCTCCGCCGCCCTCAAGGACGCGGTCGACGCCCTCCATCGGGGAGAGCTCATCACCATCTATCCCGAGGGCACCGTGACCCGCGACCCCGGCAAGTGGCCGATGGCCGCCCGGACGGGCATCGCGCGGCTCGCGCTGCTCAGCGACGCCCCCGTCATCCCGGTGGCGCAGTGGGGGGCCCAGCAGATCCACGATTCCTACCGCACCAAGGGGATCCACCTGTTCCCGCGGCACCACATCACCGTGCAGGCCGGTCCTGCCGTCGACCTCGACGCACTTCGGGGAAAGGAGCTGACCAGCGAGGTCCTGCACGAGGCCACCGACCGCGTCATGGCGGCCATCCGCGACCTGCTCGAGGACATCCGTGGCGAGCAGGCTCCGACGCTGGTCTACGTCCCGACGCAGACGGAGTCCGCATGACGCGGGTCGCCGTCCTCGGCACGGGGTCCTGGGGGACCGCCTTCGGCAAGGTCCTGGCCGACGCCGGCTGCGACGTGGAGCTGTGGGCTCGCCGCGCCGAGCTCGCCGAGGTTGTCAACGCGACCCACGAGAACCCGGACTACCTCCCCGGCATCGTGCTGCCCGACAAGATCACGGCGACCGCCGACGCGCGCGCCTGCGTCGCGGGGGCCGACTTCGTCGTGCTCGCCGTCCCGAGCCAGAGTCTGCGAGACAACCTCGCGGCGATCGCGGACGCGCTCGATCCGGACAGCGTGCTGGTGAGCCTCATGAAGGGTGTCGAGCTCGGCACCACCAAGCGGATGAGCGAGGTCATCCGTGAGGTCGCCGACCTGCCGGACGAGCGGGTCGCCGTCGTGAGCGGGCCCAATCTCGCCAAGGAGATCGCGAGTGGCCAGCCCGCGGCCTCGGTCGTGGCGTGCAGCGACCTCGCCGTCGCGGAGCGGCTGCAGGCGGCCTGCCTGACTCCTTACTTCCGGCCCTACACCAACAGCGATGTCGTCGGCTGCGAGCTCGGCGGAGCCGTCAAGAACGTCATCGCCCTGGCGGTCGGCATGGCCGAGGGCATGGGCTTCGGTGACAACACGAAGGCCTCACTCATCACCCGTGGCCTCGCCGAGACGTCGCGGCTCGGTCTGGCCCTCGGCGCCGACCCCATGACCTTCATGGGTCTGGCCGGCCTCGGCGACCTCGTGGCCACCTGCACCAGCCCGCTCTCGCGCAACCGGACCTTCGGCGAGAAGCTCGGCCGGGGCCAGACGATGGAAGAGCTGCTGGCGCAGAAGATGCAGACCGCCGAGGGCGTGAAGAGCTGCGAGTCGATCCTCGGCCTCGCCAAGAAGCACGACGTCGACATGCCCATCACCGCGCACGTGGTCGGTCTGGTTCACGACGGACTGACCCCGGCCGACATGGTGCGCAGCCTCATGGGACGGGACACGAAGTCCGAGTGACCGGAGACGCGACGCGCGCCGTCCACGGTCCGGAGCGACGGGTCGTCGCACAGGAACCACTGGTACCGCCGGTCTACCGCACCTCCACGTTTGTCCTGGACAGCGCGCAGCAGACCGCCGACGTGTTTGCGGGCAAGGAGAGCGGCTGGACCTACAGCCGCACCGACAACCCCACCAGCCAGGCTTTCGCCGACGCCGTCGCCTACCTCGAGGACCCGTCCGGTGTGGCCGTCGGCCAGCCGTTCGGCAGCGGCATGGGCGCGATCACCTGCACGCTCCTCGCGCTCTGCAGCACCGGTTCGCACGTGGTCGCCCCGCGGGAGGTGTACGGCGGCACGTGGACCCTGCTGACACGGCAGCTCTCGCGCTTCGGCATCGAGACGTCCTTCGTCGACATGACCGACGTGCAGGCCGTCGCCGACGCCGTACGCCCGGAGACCGCGGTGCTGTGGGGCGAGGTCCTCGCCAATCCGTCGATGACCGTGTCCGACCTGCCCGGTCTGGCGCAGGTCGCCCGCGACGCAGGCATCTCGTTCGTCGTCGACGCCACCTTCGCCAGCCCTGTGGTGTGCCGGCCCCTGGAGCACGGCGTCGACCTGGTGGTGCACTCGGCCACCAAGTACCTCGGCGGCCACGCGGATGCCACCGGCGGCGTCGTCGTCGGTCCGACGGCCCTGGTCGAACGGGTGCGCACGGTCCGGGTCGACACCGGGTCGATGCTGGCGCCCGACGAGGCTGCCCTGCTGACCCGGGGCCTCGCCACCCTGCCGCTGCGGGTCACGAGGCAGTGCACGACGGCCGCCGTGGTGGCGCGAGCCCTGGCGGAGGATCCGCGGGTCGCCCGGGTGGACCATCCGAGCCTGCCGTCACACCGCGACCACGCGCTGGCGACCCGGTTGTTCGCTCCGGGCCTGTTCGGCGCGGTGGTCACGGTCTCGCCGCGCGGTGGCCGCGAGGCGGGGATGGCGATGATCGACCGCCTGCAGCTCGTCAAGCGAGCGACCTCACTCGGCGGCACCACCAGCAAGGCGGTCCACGTGCCGACCACGACGCATGTCGCGATGGACGCGGCGACCCTCGCCGCGGCCGGCATCCTGCCTGGCGCGGTGCGCGTCAGCATCGGGCTGGAGGACGCGGAGGACCTGATCGCCGACCTGCTTCAGGCCCTCGGCGCGGAGTGAGCGCGCTCAGCGTTGCAAGGCGGACGTGATCGCCTTCGCCATGGCCCCGAGGAGCTCGGCCTGCGCGTCGAAGTGGTCGGGGACGGTGACCTCGAGGTTGACCTTCAGGCCACGGGTGGTCCACCTGCGTGCGGCACCGGTGTCGTGCATCGCCCACCTCACGTCGTCGAACTCGTAGGGCTCGTCCGCGGCGCTGCCCTGCTTCACCCCACAGCGCACCGCGATCGCGGGGTCGCTGCCGTAGGCCGTCGTGGTGGTGGAGTCGGGGACCGTCGGCCGCCTCGTGACTCCGGCTGCGAGGTCCTTCGGAAGCTGCCCCTTCAGGTCGGCGCACGAGAGCAGCGTCTGGGCCGAGAGGCCGTTGACGGCGGGCACGGACACGGCATCGCCGGCCGTGCTCGCGGTGCCTGTGCAGCCGGCCAGCAGGACCAGCGGGAGCAGCAGCCCTAGAGGTGGACGACGGGGCACGTGAGAGTGCGGGTGATGCCGTCCACGCCCTGGATGCGGGCGACGACCAGCTTGCCGAGCTCGTCCACCGACTTCGCCTCGGCGCGCACGATCACATCGTAGGGACCGGTGACGTCCTCGGCTTGCGCGACGCCCTCCAGCTTGGAGATGGCCTCAGCCACGGCGGCGGCCTTGCCGACCTCGGTCTGGATGAGGATGTAGGCCTGGACCACGGCTGCGGACCTCTTTTCTGGAAGGCTGCTCGGCGTGGGCGACGTTACCGCACGCGACGTGGGTGAGTTCGGGTTGATCGCTGCCATCACCGCGCGGCTGCCCCTCACCGACGTGGTGCTGCTCGGACCCGGCGACGACGCTGCCGTCGTCGCGGCCCCCGACGGTCGCGTCGTGGCCACGACCGACGTCCTGGTGGAGGGCGTGCACTTCCGGCGGGACTGGTCGTCGGGCTATGACGTGGGGCGCAAGGCGGCCGCTGCCAACCTTGCCGACGTGGCCGCCATGGGCGGGGTCGCGACCGCCCTGCTCGTCGGCCTGGCCGCACCGCCTGACCTCCCGGTCCAGTGGGCGCTCGACCTGGCCGATGGACTGCGTGACGAGTGCGTGGTCGTCGGCGCGGCGGTGGTGGGCGGGGACACGGTCACCGCCGACCAGATCGTCGTCAGTGTCACGGCGCTCGGCCGGGTCGATCGCTGGGTCACGCGTTCCGGAGCACGTCCGGGCGACCTGGTCGTCGTGGCCGGCCGACTCGGGCACAGTGCAGCGGGCCTCCGGCTGCTGCTGCAGGGCGTCACCGAGGGCGCCCTGATCGACGCGCACCGGCGCCCTGAGCCCCCTTATGCCATGGGCCCTCAGCTCGCCGCTGCCGGTGCGACGGCGATGTGCGACGTGAGCGATGGCCTCGTCAACGACCTCGGCCACATCGCCCGGGCGAGCGGGGTGCGGATCGACCTTGACCGCGGCGCGCTGCACGACGACGAGGTCGGCGAGGCAGACGTCCTGGGTGGCGGAGAGGACCACGCCCTGGTCGCCACCATCGCACGGCCCGTGGCGGGCTGCCGGGTGATCGGCCGCGTCGTCGAAGGCGAGGGCGTCACCCTCGACGGGGAGCCGGTGACGGGCGGGTGGGAGCACTTCTCGTGAAGCGCGTACTCGCCGTGGGTGGCAGCGACTCGGGGGGTGGCGCCGGCATCCAGGCCGACGTCAAGACCCTGCACGCGCTGGGTGTCCACGCCAGCACCGTCGTCACCGCGGTCACGGCTCAGAGCTCCACCGCTGTGCTCGATGTGCACGACGTCCCCCTCGACAGCATCCGCGCCCAGCTGGCGGCCGTCCTCGACGACCTCGGCGCCGACGTGGTGAAGACCGGGATGCTCTCGACGGCCGGAGCGGTGCTCGCGGTCGTCGAGGCGCTCGGCGGACGGCCGCTGGTCGTCGACCCCGTCGGCGTCAGCAGCACCGGCCGGTCGTTGCTCTCGCCGGCCGCCCTGGAGCTCCTGCGCACCCGGCTGCTCCCGCTCGCCACGGTCGTGACCCCCAATCTCGCCGAGGTGGCTGCCCTCACCGGCCTGCACGTGGACCGCGAGGACCAGCTCGAGGACGCGGCCCGCGCCGTGCATGCCCTGGGACCGCAGTGGGTCCTCATCACGGGCGGCCACCTTCCCGGCAACCCCACCGACCTCCTGTACGACGGGAAGCAGACCGTCCTCCTCGAAGGGGACCGGATCAGCACCGATCACACCCACGGCACCGGCTGCACCCTGGCCTCGGCGCTGGCCGGCTACCTGGCGCTCGGCGACGACGTGCTGACAGCCACGCGCCACGCGAAGGCGTTCGTGACCGACGCGATCCGGCGCGGCTACCCCCTCGGAGCCGGCCCGGGTCCCGTGCGCCCCTAGGAGGCGCTCAGCGCGCGGGACCGCCACGTCAAGGGCGGCCCCCGCCGTACCGATGCTGTAGCCATGGAGCGCGGGAACCGACGGCAGCCGTCCGTCACGACCTTCGGTCCGGTGGGCCGACTGCTCGCGACGGGGGCGGTGCTGCTCGTGCTCGCGTGGTTTCTGCTCTTCGGAGGGTTCTTCGGCCTGGCCGGAGCGGTGATCTGGGTCGGGTGGGTGATGCCGCGGGCGCTGCGCGACGTCTGGCGTCGCGCCGAGCTGCCCAGCACCGACCTCACCCGCCTGCGGGACGAGGCGCGCGGCGTGGAGCGGCCGCCGGGGGAGACGCACCTGCTCTTCCGCAACGACGGCCGCGACGGCACCTGAGAACAGCAGAAGGCCCGGCCCCTCCCGGGACCGGACCTTCCGACGAGCCGGGAGCTAGATGGCGCGCACCTGGTCGGCCTGCGGGCCCTTCTGGCCCTGCGTGATCTCGAACTCGACGCGCTGGCCCTCGTCGAGGGAGCGGTAGCCGTCGGACTGGATCGCCGAGTAATGGACGAAGACGTCAGCGCCGCCCCCGTCCACGGCGATGAAGCCGAAGCCCTTCTCCGCGTTGAACCACTTCACTGCGCCCTGTGCCATGTGCCTGATCTCTCTCTTGCTGGACGGCGCTGCACGTGTTGCGAACGCCGAGTCGCGCGAGCCGGCGCCGGAGACGGGGCCCGCGGTACGTCCACGCGGGCGTGCACGATCGACCGAGGCGGAAGGTACACAAAGGAGCCCCTGTGCAACAGGGGAGGTGTGACGCGGGTGACACCCTCGTCACTGGCCGTCAGGCGCCGGGGACGACCTTCTGCGCCTTGATGCACGACGTGCAGGCGTTGACCTTCTTGGTGTTGCCGCCGCCGGCCGCGACCCGCACGGTCTGGATGTTCGGGAGCCACTTGCGGCGGGTGCGCCGGTGAGAGTGGCTGACGGACATGCCGAAGCCGGGTCCCTTGCCACAGACGTCGCAGGTCGCAGCCACGGTGAACTCCTGAGCAGGTCGAGTGAGATGTGCACGCCCAGCACCGCCGGGCAACCCCAACACGATAGCAGCCGGGATAGCCTCCTCCCAAGGACGGAGGAGGGGCCCACCTTGCTGCAGGTGCTCGACGCGGCCGCGTTGCGCCAGTGGTGCACCGCGGGCCTCGAGGGCCTCACTGCCGCCCGCCAGGAGATCGACGACCTGAACGTCTATCCCGTCCCTGACGGCGACACCGGCACCAACCTCCAGCTCACCATGGCGGCGACCGTGCAGGCGCTGCTCCAGGCGCCTGCCGACCTCGCGTCCACGGTGCGTGCTCTCGTCCAGGGGTCGCTCATGGGGGCCCGCGGAAACTCCGGCGTCATCCTCAGCCAGTTGCTGCGGGGGCTCGGCGAAGGACTCAGCGTGCCGGCCGGGCCGGACGAGCTGCGGGCCGCCCTGATGCGCAGTGCCGAGAGCGGCTACGCCGCCGTGGCCACCCCCGTCGAGGGCACGTTGCTCACGGTCGCGCGTGAGGCGGCGGCCGCCGCCCGCGGTACGGACCTCGCGCAGGTGGTCCGGTCGGCCCGGGTCGCCGCGGCGGCCGCGCTGGCCCGGACCCCTGACCTGCTGCCCGCCCTGCGGTCGGCGGGGGTCGTCGATGCCGGCGGCCGGGGCTGGTGCGTGCTGCTCGA
>JAODND010000106.1 GCA_025465465.1 Frankiales bacterium
TCAGGCCGAAGTACTCCGCGGTGGCCGCCATGATCGTGGCGCCGGTGATCTCCGGGCCGCCGTCGGCGGGGATGAGGTCCTTCAGGACGATCTCGGCCAGGGACAGGTCGACCGGCTGGCGGTTGAGGCTCGCGAACGCGGTCACCCGGATGAGGGCGCCCTCGAGCTCGCGGATGTTCGTGGAGATCTTGCTCGCGATGAACTCCAGCACCTCAGGAGGGGCCATCAGCCGGTCGCTGGCGGCCTTCTTGCGCAGGATGGCGATGCGGGTCTCGATGTCGGGCGGCTGGACGTCGGTGATCAGGCCCCACTGGAAGCGGGTGCGCAGCCGGTCCTCCAGGGTGGACAGCTGCTGCGGCGGCCGATCGGAGGTGATGACGATCTGCTTGTTGGCGTTGTGGAGGGTGTTGAACGTGTGGAAGAACTCCTCCTGCGTCCGCTCCTTGTTCTCCAAGAACTGGATGTCGTCGACGAGCAGGACGTCGACGTCGCGGTAGCGCCGCTGGAACGCGTGCTGCTTGTCGTCGCGCAGGCTGTTGATGAAGTCGTTGGTGAACTCCTCCGAGCTCACGTACCGCACCCGGGCACCGGTGAACAGGTGCTGGGCGTAGTGCCCGATGGCGTGCAGCAGGTGCGTCTTGCCCAGCCCGCTCTCGCCGTAGACGAACAGCGGGTTGTAGGCCTTCGCCGGCGCTTCGGCGACCGCGACGGCCGCGGCATGCGCGAACCGGTTGGACGATCCGATGACGAAGGTCTCGAACGTGTACTTCGGATTCAGCCGGGCCGGCTCGACGTCCCTGCCGCGAGCGCCGCTGCTCGGGCGCGCGAAGTCGACCACGCTGCGGGCGTCGCTGTCCTCGGGGGCCCGGTCGCGACCGGTGCCCGGCAGCGCACGCTCGTGCAGGACCTCCAGCTCGGGCTCGGGAGCAGGTGGGGTCTGCGGGTCCGGAGGCTGCACGGTCACCGCGAGCCGGATCTCGCGGCCGTACGCCGCCGACAGCGCACCGCCGACGACCGGCCGCAGCCGGCTCTCGAGCACGTCCTTGACCAGCTCGTTGGGCGCGGCCAGCAGCGCGGTGTCCTCGACCAGCCCGAGCGGCCGCGTCAGCGCGACCCAGGCACGGTGCTGCGGCGACAGCGCCGACTCCGAGAGCCCCTCGATAACGCGGTACCAGACCTGGTCCAGCGGCTGGGGATCGCCGGGGGTCTCGTGGTCGCCGGCTGAGTCTGTAGCCGCGTCTGTAGCGGAGTCTGCAGGGGCGTCGGTAGGGGCGTCGGTAGGGGGACGGTCGGTCAGGACGTGGGTGCTGTCGGTCACGTGTCCTCAGCTGGTAGGGCCGTACGGGAGCGTGCGGGGTGCGTGCGGGGCGGTCTGTCGGACGTCTCGTGCCGCTGTGTCCACATGGTTTTCCACACCTTGTGGAGCAAGCGGTCCCAGGGTCGCTCGGGCAGCACCGCAGCAGCCCCGGCACGCGGACGCGCACAGGCTGCGGTGGAACGGTCCGAGCGGCCGGCACCGTCCTGCCCGGGGACCCCCTGGCGCGACCTCGGGAAACTGGGAACGAGGCCGTCGAGCAGGGTGGGGAGGCAATCCGGGGAAGCAGGTGGGAGGACCGGCTGGCTGGCGATCTGAGCGGGTGAGCGGGTGCTTGAACGGGTGGGACGCTAACAGCCTGCGACGGCGCGGAGCAAGGGTTGTCCACAGGTTCGCAGGGTGACCTACGGCGTGTCGCGCGGCCGGTGCTTGACATCGCCCTGCCCGGTCGCGAGCGGGCTCGTTTGACCGGGGTGCACCCCGTCCGTACCGTGGACAGGTCCGCGCTCTGCGCGGCGCCTCGTCACGCGGCGCCCCGAGTTCGACCACCAGCCTCCCGCGCGCCACCTTCCCCGGTGTGCGGACCGATCGCCCGACCAGGAGCACCTCGCCGTGAGCAAGCGCACCTTCCAGCCGAACAACCGCCGTCGTGCCAAGACGCACGGCTTCCGGCTGCGGATGCAGACCCGAGCGGGCCGCGCGATCCTCTCGGCGCGGCGCCGCAAGGGCCGCACCGAGCTCTCGGCCTGATCTCCACCTATCCCCGCGCCGTGCTCCCCGCAGCACACCGGTTGCGCACCTCCCGCGAGTTCGGGCAGGTGGTGCGTGCCGGTCGACGTGCCGGTCGGCCACTGCTGACCGTGCACCTCGACAACGGCGGCGACCGCGAGAGCGGTGCCGCGACCGCCGGCCTCATCGTGAGCAAGGCGGTCGGGGGCTCGGTCGTGCGACACCGCGTGGCCCGTCGGCTCAGGCACCTGCTGGCCACCAGGCTGCCGGCGCTGCCCGAGGGCACCCGGCTGGTCGTCCGCGCCGCGCCCGGGGCGGCGACCGCGACGAGCGCGGAGCTGGGCGCCGACCTGGACCGGGCCCTCGCCCGCCTGGTGCGCGCATGATCACGTGGCTGCTGCTGCTTCCCGTGCGGCTCTACCGCCGGTTGCTCAGCCCGGCACTCGCGCCGCACTGCCGCTTCTCCCCGTCCTGCAGCGGCTATGCGATCGAGGCCCTCACGGTGCACGGCCCGCTGCGCGGCAGCTGGCTCGCGGTCCGCCGGATCGCCCGCTGCCACCCCTTCCACGCCGGCGGCTTCGACCCTGTGCCCTCGTCCTCCCTCTCGTCCTCCGGAGCCTCCCTGTGAGCGGCCTCTACAACAGCATCGGCTTCCTCGCGGCGCCCGTG
This sequence comes from Frankiales bacterium, assembly GCA_025465465.1. Lineage (GTDB taxonomy): Bacteria > Actinomycetota > Actinomycetes > Mycobacteriales > SCTD01 > RYN-111. Next base: position 2,714 of record JAODND010000106.1, read on the forward strand.
GCGTTCGTGCTGCGCGGCATCCACCACGTGCTCGCGATGGTCTTCGGCTCCGGGTCCGGCTGGGCCTGGGGCCTGTCGATCGTCTTCCTCACCATCTCGGTGCGCATCCTGCTGTTCCCGATCTTCGTCAAGCAGATCAAGAGCCAGCGGCGGATGCAGGAGATCGCGCCGAAGGTCAAGGAGCTGCAGGCCAAGCACAAGGGCGATCGCGAGACGCTCAACACCGAGCTCATGAAGCTCTACAAGGACCACGGCACCAACCCGGTGTCGGGCTGCCTGCCGCTGCTGCTGCAGATCCCCGTGTTCATCGCGCTGTTCCGGGTGATGAACGAGTTCAAGCCGCACAGCGACCAGTTCAAGGCGGCGTTCGGCCTCAGCAAGGGCCTCATCACCGAGGGTGCCAAGTCCAAGGTCTTCGGGGCGCCGCTCGCGTCGTCGTTCAACAGCAGTGCGCACCTGCTCAGCCGAGAGCTCCTCAACGGCAACCTCATCGTGGTCCGCATCGTCTGCGTGACCATGATCGTGATCATGGGCGGGTCCCAGTTCTGGACCCAGCGCCAGCTGATGTCCCGCGCCGGCGCCTCGACCGATCCGCAGCAGGCCCAGATCCAGAAGACGATGCTCTATGTCCTGCCGCTGTTCTTCGCCGTCGCCGGCGTCAACTTCCCGGTGGGCGTGCTGCTGTACTGGCTCACCACCAACATCTGGTCGATGGGCCAGCAGGCCTGGGTCATCAAGCGGATGCCGCCGGTGACCCCGGGTGGCGGTGCCGCCGGAGGCCCCAAGGGCAAAGGGCCGGATCCCAAGGGGCCCAAGGGCAAAAGGGGCGACGGCGACCGGCGCGACGGGGGCAACGGGGGCAACGGCGGCAAGGACGACGGCCCGACGGGCGACGCCACCCCGCAGGTCCAGACGGCCTCCGCGCCGGCAGCGGTCGCGACGAAGAAGGCTGCGAGCGGCCGCGCTGCCGGCAGCCGCAAGAACAAGAACCGCAAGGGCGGCCGGCGCTGACGCGCCGACACCACCAAGCCCTTCCCGACGTACCCCTCTGTTGAAGGACGACGCGACGTGACCGAGACCCAGAACGACACTCAGAACGAGACCGATCAGGACCTGCTCGTGCAGGAGGGCGACATCGCCGGTGACTACCTCGAGCGGCTGCTCGACATCGCCGACGTCGACGGCGACATCGACATGGACGTCGAGGGCACCCGAGCCGTCGTCGCGATCGTCGGTGACGGGCTCGACGCGCTGGTCGGCCCGCACGGCCAGACCCTGGAGGCACTGCAGGAGCTGACCCGGCTTGCCGTGGTGCAGCAGACCGGGGTCCGCAGCCGGCTGATGCTCGACATCGGCGGTTACCGGGCCCGCCGCAAGGTCGAGCTCACCGAGATCGGCACCCGGGCGTCGCAACGCGCACTCGAGGACAAGCAGCCGGTGAAGCTCGCGCCGATGACGCCGTTCGAGCGCAAGGTCGTGCACGACGCCGTCGCCGCGGTCGAGGGCGTGACGTCGGAGTCCGAGGGCGTCGAACCCGAGCGCCGCGTCGTCGTCGTCCCCGAGTGACTGTTGCCGCTGCACCTGTCTTCGGCGACGCACTGGCGCAGGTCGAGGCGTATGCCGCGCTGCTTGCGGGGCCAGGTGTCGAGCGCGGCCTGATCGGTCCGCGTGAGACGCCGCGGCTGTGGGAGCGGCACCTGCTCAACTGCGCGGGCGTCAGCGAGCTGGTCGACGACGGACAGGTCGTCCTCGACCTCGGCTCCGGCGCCGGGCTGCCCGGCCTCGTCCTCGCGATCTTGCGCCCGGAGGTCCAGGTCGTCCTGGTCGAGCCGTTGCTGCGCCGGGCCACCTTCCTGACGGAAGCGGTCGAGGCGCTGGGGCTGCGCAACACCCTGGTACGCCGGGCGCGCGCCGAGGACCTCCACGGCACGATGCTCGTCGACGCCGTCACGGCGCGTGCGGTGGCGCCGGTCGACCGGCTGGCCGGCTGGGCCCTCCCGCTGCTGCATCCCGGTGGTCGGCTGCTGGCACTGAAGGGGTCGAAGGCCGCCGAGGAGCTGGCGGCGGCCGGTCCCGCGCTGCGGCGGCTGGGTGCGCGCTCGTCGCGCGTGGTCGAGGTCGGCTCCGAGGACCTCGGTACCCAGGGCCGGGTGGTCGTGGTGGAGGCTGGGACCTCTCCCACCCCGCCCACCAGGAAGGGACGCCGGTGACCACACCCGACGGCAACCCCGCCGACCGGTTGCGCGAGCACCTGCGCGAGTCCGACGCATCGACCCCGATCGGCGAGCAGGCGATGGCGGCGGTCAGGATCCGCTCCGGTGCGGAGACGTTTCCCCGGCCCGCCCAGCGCCGCGTGATCACGGTGTCGAACCAGAAGGGCGGCGTCGGCAAGACGACCTCCGCCGTCAACCTCGCGGTGGCACTGGCGATGCACGGGGCAGAGGTCCTGGTCGTCGACCTCGACCCGCAGGGCAACGCGTCCACCGCGCTCGGGGTGCCGCACCACACCGGGACGCCGGACGTCTATGCCGTCCTCATCGACTCGATGCCCATGGCGCAGGCGGTCCAGCAGGCCACCGACGTGCCGCGGCTGCGGGTCGTACCCGCGACCCTCGACCTCGCCGGGGCGGAGCTGGAGCTGGTGCCGATGGTCGCGCGTGAGTACCGGCTGCAGCGGGCGGTCGCGGCCTACTGCGCCGCCGAGGGCGCCGACCTCGACTACGTGATCATCGACTGCCCCCCGTCGCTCGGGCTGCTCACCGTCAACGCCATGGTGGCGACCAGCGAGGTGCTCATCCCGATCCAGTGCGAGTACTACGCGCTCGAGGGCCTCGGTCAGCTGCTGAAGACTGTCGAGATGGTGAAGGCGCATCTCAACCCGGGCCTGACCGTGTCGACGGTGCTGCTCACGATGTACGACGGCCGCACCAACCTCGCCGACCAGGTGGCCGACGAGGTGCGCGGCCACTTCGGCGACCTGGTGCTGACGACGATGGTGCCCCGTTCGGTGCGGGTCTCGGAGGCACCCGGCTATGGCCAGTCGGTCGTGACCTACGACCCGGGCTCGCGGGGCGCGTTGGCGTATGTCGACGCCGCGCGGGAGATGGCCCTGAAGGGGGCATCGGCATGACGGAACGCAAGGGCGGCCTCGGCCGTGGACTGGGTGCGCTGATCCCGACCGGTCCGGCCACGCCGGAGGTCGCTGCTGTCGAGGGGGCGCGCTTCGCCGAGCTGCCGATCGACGCGATCGTCCCGAATGCCGTCCAGCCCCGGCAGGTCTTCGACGAGGACGCGCTGTTGGAGCTGGTCCACTCGATCCGCGAGGTCGGGCTCCTCCAGCCGATCGTCGTGCGGCCCCTGGACGGCGACCGCTACGAGCTGATCATGGGCGAGCGGCGCTGGCGTGCGTCGCAGCGCGTCGGGCTGACCGTCATCCCGGCGATCGTGCGCGAGACGCCGGACACCGACATGCTCCGCGATGCGCTGCTGGAGAACCTGCACCGCAGCCAGCTCAACCCGCTCGAGGAGGCGGCCGCCTACCAGCAGCTGCTCGCCGACTTCGGTGCCACCCACGAGGAGCTGGCCCAGCGGATCGGGCGTTCGCGGCCGCAGATCTCCAACACGATCCGGTTGCTGGGGCTGCCGGGCACGGTGCAGTCGAAGGTCGCCGCCGGGGTGCTGTCCGCGGGCCATGCCCGCGCGATCCTCGGGCTGGCGTCACCCGAGGCGATGGTGGCGATGGCGCACCGGGTCATCGCCGAGGGCCTGTCGGTCCGCTCGACGGAGGAGGCGGTGGCGCTCGCCGACTCGAGCGCACCGGACAGGCACCGCAGGCAGTCCGCCAAGCGGCTGGTCCCCGAGGCGGCGCGCGAGGTGGCCGAGCGGCTCAGCGAGCGGCTCGAGACGCGGGTCAAGGTCGACGTGGGCTCACGCAAGGGCAAGATCACCATCGAGTTCGCGACGCTCGAGGACCTGCAGCGGGTCGCCGACGTCATCCACGGCCCCCCTGCCCAGGAGAGCTAGGCGAGGCCCGGGCTGGGGGTCGAGGCGCCCAGGACGCGATCGGTGAGGGTCGGGCCGAAGGTCGCCAGCAGCTCCAGCTCCGCCTCCACGACGCCGGCCAACCGGCGTACGCCCTCCTCGATGCGGGCCGGCTCCGGGAAGCAGTACGACAGCCGCAGCTCGCGCTTGCCCTGGCCGTCGGCGTAGAACCCGATACCGGGCACGTAGGCGACCCGCGCGGTGATCGCGCGCGGCTGCATCACCTTGGCGTCGAGGCCCTCGGGCAAGGTGGCCCAGACGTAGAAGCCGCCGGTCGGGTGGGTCCACGTCGTGCCTGCGGGCATCATCGAGCTCAGCGCACCGAGCATCGCGTCACGGCGCTCCTGGTAGATCCCCTTGAAGACCTCGACCTGGCCCTGCCAGTCCTGGGTGGCGAGGTATTCGGTGACGACCATCTGGTTGAGCGCCGGCGGGCACAGCACCGACGCCTCCGACGCCAGCACCAGCTTCTCCCGGACGGCGTGCGGCGCGAGCACCCAGCCGACCCGCAGCCCTGGGGCGAAGGTCTTGCTGAACGACCCCAGGTAGATGACGTTCTCCTCGTCGCCGCGGGCGCGGATCGCCGGCGTCGGCGGACCCTCGAACCCGAGCAACCCATAGGGGTTGTCCTCGACGACGAGCAGTCCCGCCTCGACGCAGATCTGCAGCACCTCGTCGCGCCGGGCGTCGGCCAGTGACGTACCGGCGGGGTTGTGGAAGTTGGGGATCGTGTAGAGGAACTTGGCGGTGCGACCCGAGCCCTTCACCTCGGCGATGGCCGACCTGAGCGCCTCGGGCACGAGGCCCTTGTCGTCCATCGGGACGTGCACCACGTCGGCCTGGTAGGACGCAAAGGTTCCGAGTGCACCGACGTACGACGGGGCTTCGGCCAAGATGACGTCGCCGGGGTCGATGAAGATCCGCGTGATGAGGTCGAGGGCCTGCTGCGACCCGACGGTGACCGTCACGTTGTCCGGCGAGCCGAGGACCCCCTCGAGCGCCATCACCTCGCAGATGTGCTCGCGCAGCACGGGGTCGCCCTGGCCGCTGCCGTACTGCAGGGCGACCGCCCCTCTCGTGGCCAGCAGGTCCGACATCAGCTTGCCGACCGCGTCGAGCGGCAGCGCCGTCGTGTAGGGCATGCCGCCCGCGAGCGACACCACCTCGGGACGGCTCGCCACCGCGAACAGCGCCCGGATCTCGCTCGCCGTCATCCCCGCCGTGCGTTGGGCATAGCGGCCCGTGAAGGCGTCGAAGGTGACAGTCGGACGGGCCCCAGCCATGCGTCCACGGTACCGGCGGCGTCTTCACCTTTGGCGGAGCCGTGACTACCCTGACCGCGTGGCTCACCCCCACCGTTCCGCAGTCCTGCTGACCGCGGCCGGTCTCGCGCTCGGCGTTGCCCTCGGCTGGGTCGGCGGGCTCGTGAGGACGCCACATGTCTAGACGCGCGGTGAACATCACCCTCGACAACCTCGACGACCTGCCGGGGCGCTGCCGCAAGTGCGTGTTCTGGGAGCTCGACCCGGTGAGTCACGACCGCGCGGTCGAGGCAGGTGACACCGCCTTCGAGAAGGAGTCGTGGGTCTCGGCGACGCTGCTCGAGTGGGGCAGCTGCGGCAAGGTCGTGTACGTCGACAGCGTGCCGGCGGGGTATGTGATGTTTGCGCCGCCGATGTATGTCCCCCGCTCGGTCGCCTTCCCCACCAGCCCGGTCAGCGCCGACGCGGTGCTGCTGATGACCGGGCACGTGCTGCCCGGGTTCGCCGGCGGCGGGATCGGCCGGATGCTGCTGCAGTCGGTGGCGAAGGACCTCACCCGCCGCGGGGTCAAGGCGATCGAGGCCTTCGGCGACCTCAACCACAACCCGGACGCTCCGGCGTGCATCCTGCCTGCCGACCATCTCAAGGCGGTGGGCTTCAAGACGGTCCGCCCGCACCACCGGTTTCCGCGGCTGCGGCTCGAGCTCAAGAGCGCCGTGTCGTGGCGCGAGGATGTCGAGGTCGCCCTCGAGAAGCTGCTCGGCTCGATGACCGACCCGCTCCTCCGACCGGTCTGACCCGGCTGGGGGCAGGATGTCCCCCGTGACGGCGCTGAGCAGGACCGAGGTGGGACTGCTCGTGGCCATCGCCGGGCTGCTCGCTGCCGCCGGCGTCAGCATCCCCGTGGTCGACGACGACCCGCCCCGCGGCCCGGCCCGCAGCCCCTCCGGAGCACTTCCGACGCCACGGCCGTCGGCCGCGCCGTCGCCCACACCGTCGTCCTCGCCGGCAGTGCTGGTGGTGTCGGGGCAGCGCATCACGACCTATGCCCGCGGGTCCCGGCAGCTGGTGGTGCGAGCCACCATCAGCACCGTCAGCACCGGCGCCTCCGCCGAGCTGCGGCTGGGGTCGGGCACCTTCCCGCTGCACGTGGTGGACGGCGAGGTCACCGGGACGGTGCCGGTCACCTGCGCAGCCCCGGTGCCTGAGCTCGTGCTGGCGGTCACCACCGCTGACGGGACGGAGCTGACCGCGGTGCTGGGCCGCCCGGCGGCCGCCTTCGCCGACGCCTGCGCGGCCCCGGCACCTGGCGGCCCCGTCCCGAACCCGTCCAGCTCCTCGCGCGGCAGCTGACCAGCTCGCTAGCTGTGGGCTCGCTAGCGGTGGGCTCGCTAGCGGTGGGCAAGGTCCGCGAGGCGGAGAACCCCGGTGGGCGGGTCCTGGTCGAGCGGGAGGTAGAGCCGTTGCACGGCGACCAGCACGGCCTCGGCGATGACGTCGCGGAAAGCGGGGTCGGCCAGCCGGGCCGCGTCGCCGGGGTGCGTCAGGTGCCCGAGCTCGAGGCGGACGGTCGGCATGTGCGTCAGGCGCAGCAGCGCCCAGCTCTTGGCGTGTACCCGGCAGTCGAGCAGGTCGGTGCGGGCGACGACCTCGCGCTGCACGAGGGAGGCGAGGCGCTCCCCGACGGTGGAGGTGGTGCCCGTGGCGGTGCCGTAGTGATAGGTCGCGACGCCCTGGCACAGCGGCGAGGAGGCGCGGTCGACGTGCAGGCTGATCACCAGGTCGGCGTGCACCTGGTTGGCGAGGTCGGCACGCTGCGCGTCGGTCGGGCAGTTGTCCGCACCGCGGGTGACGACGGTGCGCACCCCGACAGCCGTCAACCGTCCCTCGAGCCGGGCGGCCAGGTCCTCGGCGATCGACGCCTCGTCGAGATCGTGCCCGGCGGCCCCACGGTCGGGACCACCGTGGCCAGGGTCGACGACGACGACCTTGCCGGCGAGTGCCGCGCCGGACCGGTGCAGCTGCTCGCTCTCGCGCAGGGCGTGCGGCCGGCCGCCGGTGACCAGCCGGCCGAGCTGCTTGAGGGCGCGCAGGGTGGCGGGTCCGCAGACGCCGTCGGCCACCAGGCCGTACTCCTTCTGGAAGCCCCGCAGTGCTGTCTCGGTCTGCCGTCCGAACACCCCGTCGACGCGACCGGTGTCGAACCCGAGCTCTGCCAGCCGCTCCTGGAGCGCGGCGACGTCGTCGCCGGCATACAGCTTTCCGGCGAGGGACAGCAGCCGGTCGCCGAGCGAGAGCCGCGCGGCCTGCAGTGCGCCCCAGGTCTCCGGCCCGACGATGCCGTCGACGACGAGGCCCCGGTTCTGCTGGAACTCGCGGACGGCCCAGTCGGTCGGCTGGTCGAACAGCGGTGGCGTCGAGACGTCGGTCAGCAGCTCGAGGTGGACCAGGGCGGACTGGATCTCGCCGACAGCCGAACCCGCATCACCGCGACGGAACGCAGCAACATCCCTGGCATCCCTGACCACAGACCAACCTTCCCCAGTGCCTGCCCCCAGCATGCACGAGAGGCCGGCCCGCGACGGGGACCGGCCTCTCGAGGCGTGGCTCGACGTGTGGTTAGAGGAAGGGCTCGAGGTCCTTCAGGATCGCGGCCTTCGGCTTGGCGCCGACGATCGACTTCACGATCTTGCCGCCCTCGAAGACCGCCATCGTCGGGATCGACATGATCTGGTAGTCGCGGGCAGCGCCCGGGTTCTCGTCGATGTTGAGCTTGACCACGGAGATCTTGTCGGCGTGGTCGCCGGCGATCTCCTCGAGCACGGGCGCCACCATCTTGCAGGGTCCGCACCACTCCGCCCAGAAGTCCACGAGCACAGGCTTGTCGCTCTGCAGCACGTCCGCGGCAAAGCTCGCGTCGGTGACGGTCTTGGTGTTCGCGCCCATCAAAGGCTCCTCAGTCGCAGTGATCACAAGAACTGGTGACAAGAACGTAGCCGTGCAGGGGGTCATTCCCCGCGCGCGGCGAGGTACTTCTCGGCGTCGAGGGCCGCCGCGCAGCCGGAGCCGGCCGCGGTGATGGCCTGCTGGTAGGTGTGATCCACCAGGTCGCCGGCGGCGAAGACGCCGTCGAGGTTGGTGTTGGTGGTGCGTCCCTGCACGAGGACATAGCCCTCGTCGTCGAGCTCGACCTGGCCCTTGACGAGGTCGGAGCGGGGGTCGTGGCCGATGGCGATGAACAGGCCGGTGGCGTCGAGGTCGGAGGTCTCGCCGGTCGTGAGGTTGCGCAACGTGACCGACGACAGCTTGCCCTCGCCGTTGGCCGTCACGACCTCGCTGTCCCAGACGAACCGGATCTTCTCCATGCCGAAGGCACGGTCCTGCATGATCTTCGACGCCCGGAGGCTGTCGCGCCGATGCACGACCGTGACGGTGCGCGCGAACCGGGTCAGGAACGTCGCCTCCTCCAGCGCGCTGTCGCCGCCGCCGACGACCACGATGTCCTGCTCCCGGAAGAAGAAGCCGTCGCACGTCGCGCACCATGAGACGCCGTGCCCGGACAGCTCCTTCTCCCCGGCGACGCCGAGCTCACGGTAGGCGGAGCCCATGGCCAGCACGACGGTGTCCGCGAGGTACTCGGTGTCGCCGACCATGACGACCTTCGGCGACACGGTGAGGTCGACCGACGTCACGTCGTCGGTGACGAACTCGGTGCCGAACCGCTCGGCCTGCGACCGGAGCTTGTCCATCAGCTCCGGACCCATCACGCCCTCGGGGAAGCCGGGGAAGTTCTCGACGTCCGTGGTGTTCATCAGCGCACCGCCGGCGGTGACGGCACCCTCGAAGCAGACCGGCGCCAGCCCGGCCCGCGCGAGGTAGATGGCGGCGGTGTAACCCGCAGGCCCGGAGCCGATGACGATCGCCTTGTGGACGGTGCTCAACGATGTGCCCTTCGCAGCAGTGGTGCTCGCAAGAACGCCAGCGTAGTGAGGGACCTTCCCCCGCGTCGGAATGCGAGGATGGGGATCGTGCCGACCGCCCGCTGCGCCGCCCATCCGGGGCGGCCCGCCGTCGACACCTGTCCCGTCTGCGAGCGACCACGCTGCGGCGCCGACGCGGCGGCGGCTCGCGGCGGCGGCTGCGAGGTCTGCCACGGTGTCTCCGACGTGCGTGCCCACGTGCCCGCGACGCCGCTCGAGCTGCTCGTGCGCGGGGTCCTCGGGGCCAACCTGACGGCGGTCTTGTGGGGGTTCGTCGAGTCGGAGTACGTGCAGGCCGGCGTCTTCCAGTACCTCGCTCCGCTGGTGCTGGGCGCCTTCACCGGTGGCGTCGCCCTCGCGGCGGCCGGTCAGCCGCGGGGCACGGACGGCACCCGGATGCGACTGGTGGCCGTGGCGTACGCGTTGCTCGGCTGCGCGTTCGGGTTCGTGCTGGAGGGCACCTACGGGCCCTTCTCGACGTCGCGGGACGTGCTGCTGCCGTACCTGCTGGCGGCAGTCGCGTGCTGGTTGTGGACGCTGCCCCCGAAGGCTGCGAGGCCGGCTACTTCGTCGGCCGGTCAGCTTTGACGTAGAGCAGCAGGTCTGATTCCAGCTGGGTGCAGCCGGCGCCCACGACCCAGATGTCGAGCTTGCTCGGCTTCGCCGACGGCAGGACGACGACCAGCGCCGGTGCGCCCTTGTAGGTCGCGTAGTCGAGCGCCAGCGGCGTGCTCCTGTCGGCCGGGTCGGTGAGCGAGGCCAGGCAGCCCTGCAGCCCGGCCGGCGTCCGCAGCCGGGCAAGCGGGTCCGGGGTGGCTGCGACGAGCCCGTGAAGGGGTGACGGCACGGTCTTGCCCGGCGCGGGCGTCGGGGGGGAAAGCAGTCCGGGCAGCGCGGCCTGGAGAGCGGCCGGGCTGCGGTAGTCGGTGCCGCTGTCCTGCACCCGCGGGCTCTCGACACCGGCAGCGTTGGTCGCTGCGCCGTGCGTGTCGGTGGCGTTGTGCGACAGCAGCAGGCCACCGCCGACGACGACAACGGCCGCCGCAGCCAGGCCGCCGGCGGCGAGGACCAGCCGGGTGCGGCGGGCCCGGGCCTCGTCGAGGGAGGCGACCGGCCTGGCGGGCAGCACGGTCGTGGCCCCGGGCGAGGGCGTCGGGACGACGCTGCGCTGCAGCGACGCAGGGACAGGGGGTACGGCGGGCAGCTCTGCCAGGTCGGACGCGACCGCACCGAGCGCCGCCCGCAGCGCCTCGAGCCGCGTCGCGCAGGCAGCGCAGCTGCGCAGGTGCTCGGGGAGCGCGGCGCCGTCCTCGGCAGCGGCGAGGGCATCGGCCATCGCTTCGAGGTCGAGGTGAGAGTCGCCGTGGGAGGCGACGTGGTCGTCTGGATGCTCGGTCATGTCGTCCCTCCCTCCAGGTCCGCTGCAGGTGGGACGGGCTCGGGCGACTCGGGGTTCCGCAGGTGGCCCAGTGCCACCGCCAACCGGGCGCGGGCCCGGAAGCAGCGGGACTTCACCGTGCCCGGGGGTATGTCGAGGATCGCCGCGGCGTCCTCCACCGAGAAACCGGTCAGGTCGACGAGCACGATCGCGGCCCGCTGCTCCTCGGGAAGTGCCGCGAGGGCGAGCTGGACGAGGACCTGGGTCTCCCGCTCGGCGAGCACGTCGCGGGGGTCGGCGGGTGGCCGCTCCGGCATCGGCACGGTCGGGCGGACGGCCTGGCGCCGCGCCCGGTCGAGGCAGGCGTTGACGACGATGCGGTGCAGCCAGGTCGTCACGCGCGCGTCGCCGCGGAAGCCCGCGGCGGCCCGGTAGGCGGAGAGGCTGGCGTCCTGCACGGCGTCGGAGGCGTCCTCCGGGTCACCGAGGGTGCGGAGGGCAACCGCCCACATGCGCTGGCGGTGCCGGCCCAGCAGATCGTCGAAGGCGTGCGGTTCGCCGGCGAGGTGCGCCGCGAGCAGAGCGCGGTCCTGCGCGTCCCCGTCCCCCGGCTCCGTCACGATGCGGAACCTACCGCTCAGGTCAGGCGGATCTCGGACACGCCGACGCGGAACGTCTTGCCGTCCTTGGGCAGCTGGGTGATCCAGATGAGGACGTAGCGCGCTGCCGTCCCAGCCGGCGGGCGCATCGTCGCGACCTGGTCACCCTTGGCGTCGCCGGCCACCGGCCGCAGCTGCGCCAGGGTGGTGGGAGCCGTATCGGACACCCGGACCTCCACGTGGGCGCCTTGGGCTGTGAACGCGACCGACACGGTGTGCAGGGCATGCGTCCGGCGCAGGTCGATCAGCAGTCCCACACCGGGCTTCAGGCCACTGAAGTCCGCGGTCTGGTAGGACTGCGTGACCCAGGCGGTGCTCGGCTCGTCGTCGTAGGCGTTGCGGACCTGGTCGGGGTTCTCCTGATGGTCTCGGCCGAGCGGGTCGAAGTCCCGGATGACGGCGCCCGTGAGCGGGATCGCCGGGTAGGTCGGCAGTCCCGGGGCCGCCGCCTCGCTGGCGCTCACGATCGGCTGGGTGCCGGGCCGGCCTGGCACCTCCCCGACTGCCAGCCCGAGCGTCCATCCGAGGACGCCGACGGCCGCCACGAAGGCGACAGCGACCAGCCAGGGCAGCCTCCGCCGCAGCCGGCCCGGGTCGCGCGGCTCCACGGACTCCTCGGCGGTCTCCTCGGCCCGGGCATCGGCGACCGAGGCGTCCACGGCGTCGCCGAGGGCGGCCGGGGTGCGGAGCGCCGGGAGGCTCGCCGGCCTGGACGGCTCGAGGGCGCGGATGAGCACCTGGTCGAGCTCGCGGGGCACTCCGGCGCGCACCTGCCGGGCGGTGAGCACGTGGTCGCCCTCGCGGGGCGCCGGCGGCAGTGCGCCGGCAGGCTGCGGGGTCGCCCCGCTCGGCCAGCGGCGCGTCACCAGGGCGTAGAGCACGGCAGCGAGGTCGCGGGTGTCGTCGGCGACGGTGCCCGCCGGTGTCCCGCGCAGGGCCGCGGCGACGTGGGCGTCGGTCAGCCGGACCCGGCCGTGCGTGGTCACGAGCACGTTGCGCGGATGCAGCCGGCCGTGCGTGAGCCCTGCGGCGTGCACGGCGCCCGCGGCGTCGACCGCCTGGCGCAGCACGTCGGCGGCATCGACGGCGGCGAGGGCCCCGACCCGCTCGAGGTGGGCGTCGAGGGCTTCCCCTTCCACCCACTCGCCGATCACGTAGGCCACATCGTGGCCCCGGCCGGGCCGGGACTCCAGCGCGGCGTCGTAGATGCGTGCGAGGCCGGGATGGTTGACGGCGCCGGTGCGCACGGCAGCCGCCAGGAAGGTCTGGGCCTCGTCGCGGGCGGCTTTGTTGGGGGTCGGCACGCACTTCACGGCGACGGGCCGGGCGAGCACGTCGTCATAGGCGCGCCACAGCGCCGCGGGGCCCTCCTGGGCGACGAGCTCGAGCAGGCGGTAGCGCTCCGCAAGCAGGTCGCCCACCGCAAGCGGACCGGGACGGTCGGCTGGCCTTTCGGGTGAGGTGCCCGGCCTCGTGCTCCCCACCACCGGACGCCTCCTGACCCGACCCGCGGGGCCCTCCACGACGAAGGCCCGGCCCGCGCCACTCTACGGGCGCGGACCGGACCTTCGGGACGTCCGGGGCAGTCGGCTAGAGCCGACCGACGACGTAGTTGCTGCTGTAGATCTTTGCGAGCCGGACCACGTCCCCGCTGTGCGGCGCGTGCCACATCATCGGCTCATTGCGGGTGGCGCTGGCGGTCGAGGCGCCGGCGTAGATGGCGACGTGGCTGATGCGGCCCGAGCTGTTGCGGAAGAACAGCAGGTCGCCAGGAACCTTCTGGTTCTTCGCGACGTGGTGCATCTCGGCGTACTGCTGCGAGGAGCTGTGCGGCAGCGACTTCCCGAAGTGCCGGTAGACGTAGAGGGTGTAGCCGCTGCAGTCGAAGCGGGACGGACCGGCGGCGCCCCACTGGTAGGCGTGGCCGCGGAAGTTCGCGGCGTACTTGGGGACCTCCGAGCGCCAGGAGCTGGCATCGGCCGGGCTGGCGACGGAGAGGCTGCCCAGCAGAGACAGGAGCAGCACGACGAGAGCGGACGCGCGAAGGCGCGTCCTCTTGGGGGACGACACAGACGTTCCTTCCTGACGCCTGCGAGGTGAGCTGTCGGGCTCGGGCGGGAAGGTGCCCGGCCAGGGCAGGAGTGCGCCGCTGGCTTCGCCCCGAGGTCAGTCACCGTTGCCGGTGATGACCGAGGAACCTGTGGGTCCCCCGCTCCTGCCCCTGGTTCGTTGGGGATGTCCGCGCCAGGTGGCGCTGCAGGTCGGGGGACAGGACTCGGCGTTCCGACCGGACGGTGTGGGTTGTTCTCCTGCAGGCTAACGGCCGGTGGGCAGCCGTTCAGCGTTGTTGAGCCTCGGGACGAGGCGATGTGAGATGACTCACGCTCCGGGAGGGGGCGTGGGCGCCGCGGTGGCGCCGGGGCGAACTGCTCCGATGTAGCCGTCGAGGTAGACGGGCTGCACGCGCACCACGTCGCCGGTGTGGGGGGCCGCCACCATGAGCCCGTTGCCTGCGTACAGCGCCACGTGGTGGATCGTCGAGGGGTCGCTCACGTCGGAGGCCCAGAACAGCAGGTCACCGGGCTGGAGCTGCCCCAGGGCGACATGCGGTCCGGCGAACCACTGCTGGCGGGAGGTCCGCGGCAGCGTCAGGCCGGCGGCGGCGTAGGCGGCGCCGGTGAGGCCGGAGCAGTCGAAGGACGCAGGACCTGTCGCGCCCCACAGGTAGGGCTTGCCGAGCTGGGTCTGCGCGAAGGCCAGCGCCGCCTTGGCCAGCGGCGAGGCAGCCACGTCCGGCAGCGACCCGAGGTCGACCTGCGCGGCGGACAGTGCTGCCGCGGCCCGTGCTGCGGCTGCTGCTGCGGCGGCCTGGCGCTGCTGTTCGGCGATCTGGAGGACCCGGCTGTCGGCAGCGTCCAGCAGCGCCTGGGTCTGGCCGAGCAGGGCGTTGACCCGGCTGGCCTGCTGCGCGACCTGCTTCTGCAGGCGGTTGGCGAGCCGTTCGCTGTCGGCCAGCGTCGCGGTGGCCGCGTCGAGCCGGGTCACGGCCTTGGCGTCCTGCTGCACCTGGTGGGCATCGCCGGCGACGACCGCCTGCACCTGGTGCAGGCGGGCGGCGACCTCGGTGATGGAGCCGCTCGTGAGGACCGTCAGGTAGATCGCGCTCGGGCCGCCGGACATGTACAGCGCGCGGGCCCGAAGGGACTTCTGGTCGGCGCTGGCGCCCGAGGCCTGCCGGGCGGCGTCGAGCGTCCGCTGCGCCTCGATGTGGGCGTTGACCGCCTGGCCGAGAGCGGCGTAGGTCTCGTCGTAGTTCTCGGTCGCGATCTCGGCCTGCAGGCGAAGCGCGTCCACCTGGTGCCGCAACGCGGCGGCGCGCGTCTTCGCGTCGCCGATCGGGGATGCGGCGGCGTGCGGAGCCGTCTGGACACCGGCCGACGCGAGCACGCCGGCGAGCAGCAGCCCGGCGACCCAGCGGGCGGTCGGCCGCCTGGAGGAGGTGTGCTGCATCACGACGCGGGGGCGCCCTCGCCCGTGGCCTTCACATCGAGGAAGTGCTTGAGGGGTCCTACGTGCTGGATCCACAGCGAGCTGGCCTCGTGGTGCAGGACGATCGTGACGTGGCCGTCGCTGGCGACGCGGAAGTCCTGGGGAGCGAGCGTGTCGCCGCTCTGCTCGGCCTCTGCCCTGATCAGCGAGTAGGCCTTGTCGACGTCCTTGAGAGCCTTCACGTCGTCTGCTGCCTCGCTGGCGAGCGTGTTGGCGCGGTCCGACGTCGAGAAGTTGGCCGTGGCGACGGCGGCGAGGTCATAGGTGAGAAAGCCCAGCACGGCCACGACGAGGAAGAGCTTGGTCATCCAGCCGAGGACGATCGCACCCTCGTCACGCGTCACCTTCACCCTTGTGGGTTCGGCGCGTCAGCCCGTGGGCTTGAGGCGGGACAGCACCGGTGCCATCAGCTGCTCGACCTCGGTGACCCGCAGCCGGCGTGCGGCAGCGAGGTAGCCGCTGGCCAGGACGGCGCCACCGAGGACGGCTGCCACAGCCGCCCCGGCGGCGGCGGTCCCGGCGTACCCCTCCGAGAGATGCACGACCAGAGCGGCCACGACCGCTGGAACGGCGATGGCGAACAGGCACCGGATGGTCGTGCGCAGGACGTAGCCCTGCGGGTCGCGCGGCACCCGCCGGGCCAGCACGGTCGTGCAGACCACCACCCCGACGAGGTACGAGACGGCCTGGCCGGCCGCGAGGCCGATCACCCGGTGCTCCGGGGACAGGTTGAGGTAGAGGCCGACGTCGACGACGACCGTGGTGGCGTTGACCGCGAGGTTCACGATGGCGGCCGTGCGGGTGTCCTGCAGCGCGTAGAAGGCGCGCAGCTGGAGCTGGTAGGTGCTGAACGCGACCAGCCCGCAGGCGAACACACCGAGCAGGGTCCCGATGAAGCGGGCGTCGGCCGTCGACGTCTTGCCGTGGCCGAACACGAGGATGGCGAGCGGTTGTCCGAGCACGACGTAGGCGATCGACGCCGGGACGAGCACGCTGATCGTCAGGCGGAGCCCGCGGTCGAGCTGACGCCGGAGGTCGTCGAACCGGCCGTCAGCCGCGGCATCGCTCATCGCGGGCAGCAGTGCGGTGATGACGCT
>JAODND010000045.1 GCA_025465465.1 Frankiales bacterium
GGTCCACTCGTTAGAGAGCACCTCGAAGCGCTTCACCTGCTCCGGCCGGGACAGCCGGGCGTTGGCGGTCGCCAACGCCTCCTCGAGCATCCCTCGGATGGTCGGGTGCTCCGCGAGCTCGGCGAGCGAGAGCCCCTCGAGGCCGGCCCGGGCCGCGATGACCGGGGCCACGTCCGGGTCCAGCGTGAGCAGGGCGACGACGTAGGACTTCCCGTCGCCGGCGGCGTAGGCGTGCCCGACCAGCGGGCTCTCCTTGAGCAGGTTCTCGATGTTGGACGGCGCGATGTTCTTGCCGGAGGAGGTGATGATCATCTCCTTCTTCCGATCGACGACGGAGTAGTAGCCGTCGGTGTCGACGACGCCGATGTCGCCGGTGCCGAGCCAGCCGTCCGCGCCGATGAGCGCCGCCGTGGCCTCGGGGTTGTGGAGGTACCCGGGCGTCAGCACGGGCCCCCGTACCTGGATCTCGCCGTCCTCGCCCAGCCGCAGCTCGGCGCCCGGCAGCGGCCTTCCCACTGTCCCGAGCTTGAAGCCCGAGGGAGTGTTGGCCGTGACCGAGCCGGTGGTCTCCGTCATGCCGTACACGTCGTAGATGATGATCCCGAGGCCGGCGAAGAAGCGCGCCACCTCCACCGGCATCGGCGCTGCTGCCGAAGCAGCCCACTGCAGCCGATCGAGGCCCAGGAAGCCGCGGATCCCTTGCAGGACAGTGGAATCCGCCTCAGCGAATGCCTGGTCGAGCTCGGGCGGCGGGGTGCCGCCGTTCTCCTTCGCCGCGACCCAGGCCTGCGCGGTGGTCATCGCCGCGGTGACGTTCGGGTCCGGGTTGGCGGCCAGCAGAGCGGAGACCCCGGCCATGACCTTCTCCCACACCCGCGGGACGCCGAAGAAGCGCGTCGGATGCACCTGCCCGAGTGCGGCGGGCAGTGCCGCGGGGTCGTCGACGAGGAAGACGTGGGCGCCCTGGACCTGCGGGCCGTACATGCCGAGGTTGCGCTCGGCGATGTGCGCGAACGGCAGGTAGGAGATCGAGGTGCCGGGCTCCTCGAGGCCCCCCGCCTTCAGGCCGGCGACGACGGAGGTCAGCACGTTGCGATGGGTGAGGACCACTCCCTTCGGGTCTCCCGTGGTGCCCGAGGTGTAGAGGATCGTCACCGGGTCGTCGGGACGGATCGCCGCGCAGCGGTCGGTGCTGTCGGCACCACCCTCGAGCAGCTCCACCCAGGTCACGGCACGCGGGTCGTCGCACGGCGTGCCGTCGATGACGACCACGACCTTGATGCTCGGGCAGTCGGCGAGCGCCAGTGCCCAGCGGGCCAGCTGGTCGCTGCCCTCGAGCACGACGGCCGTCGGCAGGCTGTGCCCGGCGATGTAGCGGACCGTCTCGGGTGCGAGCGTCGCGTAGATCGTCATGGGGACGGCCCCTGCGTGCACGGCGCCGAGGTCGGCCAGCACGTGCTCGATGCGGTTGGAGCACATCAGCGCCACGGTGTCGCCCGGCTGCACGCCACGGTCGATGAGCGCTCCCGCCAACGCCTTCGCGCGACCGACCACCTCCGACCAGGTGACCGTGCGCCAACCGTCCGCGGCGTGCCGGTCGGAGTAGGCGGGCTCGTCGCCCCGCGCGGCGACGGTGGTGGCGAGGACAGCAGGCAGGGTGGCATCGGTCACCCCCAGATCTTTACCCGACCAGCCACCCCTCCGCCTCCACCCCCCGTGGATGTGGACAGATGGGCTGCCCGCGGCCGTCGACGCGACCCCATATGTCCACATCCACGGGGGTCAGAGGCCGAGGTAGATGAAGCCGTAGGCCTCGTCGCGGAAGGGGAGGCCGGCTGCGGTCAGTGCCACGTCCCAGTCGCCGGTGCAGGCCGGGTCGGCCAGCTCCATGCCGTGGTCTGCGGTCAGCAGGATGGTCGTGGACTCGAGCAGGCCGCGTTCCTCGAGCAGGTCCAACCAGACGCCGAGGCGGGTGTCGGCGTCGCGCAGCCCGGCGCGGGCGATCGGCGAGCGGGGGCCGCCGGCGTGATGGGCGCTGTCGGTGAGAGTGGTGTTCCACCAGGTCAGGGCGGGCGGGTCGTCAGCCGACCAGAGGTCGAGCACCTGGGTGAGGCCGGCGCCGTCGACCCGGGAGCCCCAGGCGTAGTCGGCGTCGTCGAGGAAGGGCGTCGAGGTGTGCGGGTCGGTGGCGGGGTCCGGGAGGGTCGCGAGCATCGCGGACGCGCCGCCGCCGTTGCGGATCAGGTCGAACGTCGAGTAGTCGGCGCCGACGTCGACCGGGTCGTTCACGCAGGCGGTGTGGCCGGGGACCCGCTGGAAGACCGTCGTGATCCCGGGCCGGAGCCAGTCCATCGAGCGGTGCCAGTTGGCGTCGGAGTTGGGGACGACCTGCTCGCCGAGCTCACGGTCGTAGTAGGCGTTGTTGACGATGCCGTGCTTGCCGGGACCGACGCCCGTGAGGGCGCAGGTGTGGTTCACGAGAGTCACCGAGGGGAACTCGGCCACCGCGCCCCCGCGGAGGGCGCAGCCACGCTCGAGCAGCCGCGCGACGCTCGGGAGCTCGCCGGCCGCGGCCAGGTGGAGCAGGTCGCCGCACGGGGCGCCGTCCCAGAGCAGGCCGACGACGCGGCCACCAGTAGGCGCGGCAAGGTCGATCGGGGCGCCATCCATCCCGTCGTACGAGCCTCCGGCCAGCGCAGCGAGCGTCGCGCCGACGTCGACGGTGCGGACCGCACGGTCGAGGACGCCCCGCGCGGTGACACCGGCGCCGCTCAGGACCAGCGGCGCGCGGGACTGGATCGCGTTGAGGGACCCGTGCTCGCCGAGGTGGCCACCGCGCTCGGGCCAGTGGTGAGCGCCGGTGTGCACGACCACGAGGTCGGGGGCGCGGGTCTCGGAGAACAGCGACTCGAGACGCTCGCGGGCGAACGGGTAGGACGTGTCGGACAGCGGGTCCTGGTCGGCGACCGGATCCCGGCCGCTCACGACACCACCGCCGAGCACGACGTGGCCGAGGCTGTCGGCGACGTGCACGCCGTCCTCCTCCGGCCACGCCACGAGATCGACGACCTGCGCCAGGGCGGGACCGAGCAGCACCGCGAGCGCGCGCTCACGCAGGTCCGCTCCGTGTCCGTGAGCAGTCCACGGCACGAAGCTTCGAGTGGGCAACGGCACACCCGCGAGCCTAGGCTCGCCCGCACGTTGTCCTGACGACTGCAGCACAATGTTCACAAACCGGTTCACAAACCGGACGACCCAGCCCCCGTGGAGACCCCATGTCGCGCAGGCCCCTGCTCGCGCTCGCCGCTGCCTCGGCCGCGGGCGCACTGGCCCTGTCCCTTGCCCCGTCGGGCGCCGCCACCGCTGCCGGCAGCACCGAGTGTCCCCGCGGCACCACGCTGGTCGACACGACCAGCCTCGCCGACTTCGCCGCGGGTCACGTCGGGTCGTGCAGCGCGGTCAAGGTCGAGTCGTTCGACGACATGGCCCGGGCCAATGCCAGCATCACGATGCGGCAGAGCAGCGGCGCCCTCGGTGACGTGAGCTCGCGCGCCTTCCCTGCCGGAGCCGCGCAAGCCGCTGCCCTCAAGGCCGCCGGCACGGCCTCCCCGACGTCGCTCTGGAAGCCCTACTCCACGCAACCGCTGACCGCCGACAACGCGGGCTACAGCAGGGTCAACGGGTCAGGGTTCACCGACCTGGCAGGTCGGATCGAGGACTTCGCCACCGCCCCCGGCAGCAGCCAGCACTGGTTCGCAGCCGTGGCGAACGGCGGGGTCTGGGAGACGACGAACGGCGGGGCAGGGTGGCGCTCCATCGGCGACAACCTCCCGACCCAGATCACCGGCGCGGTGGCCTACACCAAGGCCGGTGGCGGCACCGTCGTCGTCGGCACCGGCGACCCGGCCTACGGCGGCACGTCCTTCTCCGGGTTGGGCGCTTACTGGAGCAGCAACGACGGCGCGACCTGGACCAAGAGCAGGGGGGTCCCGGACGGCACCATCTCCTTCGCCATGCGGGTCGACCCGACCAACCCGTCGCGGCTCTACCTCGCCACGGGCAAGGGGCTCTACCGCTCGGTCGACGCCGGCCGCAGCTTCGTCAACGTCGTGCTGCCGACCACCTGCACTGACGTCGGGAAGGCGACCTGCTTCTTCGCGAACCTGGTCACCGACGTGATCGTGCGCGCGAACGACACGAGCGGCAGCGGCGGCGGCAAGGTGCTGGCGGTCGTCGGCTGGCGGGCCGGCACGAAGCCCAATGCCCAGGGCAAGCCGCAGTCGCCGCGCAACGGCCTCTACGTCAGCGACACCGGTGCGAAGGGCACCTTCAGCTTCCTCGGCGCCCCGGCCGGCTTCCCCGCGCAGCCGCGCATCGGCCGCACCACCCTCGCGGTCGCCAACGGCCCGGCGCAGAACCACGACTACGTGTTCGCGGTCGTCCAGGACGCGGACAAGTTCAACAACGCGCGCACCGCCGACGGCGGCGTCCCCGAGCCGGACGCCCTCCCGGCCAAGGCACCCGGCAACACGGTGCTCAACGGCATCTACGGCTCGCCGGACTTCGGCAAGAACTGGACCAAGCTGGCCGACTCGGCGCAGCTGTCGACCCCCGCGACCGGCACCGCGCTCGTCGGCGCCAACACCGCGTCGTACGCCCCGGGTGTGCAGTCCTGGTACAACAGCTGGATCGAGGTCGACCCGACCAGCGGGTCCGACGTCTCCGGCGCACCGGGTCGCATCGCGTTCGGCCTCGAGGAGGTCTGGAACAACGTCACCCCGCTGGTGATCGCCCCCGTCGGTACCCCGACGACGCCGGCGGACACCCCGCAGGGCACGACCCAGTTCAAGGTGATCGGCCGCTACTTCGGTGGTACGAGCTGCCTCGGGCTGATCACCGGCGGCCTCGTCCCGGGCGGCGTGCAGAACTGCCCGACCAACGGCACTGATGCGCTCGACGGCGCGACCACCACCACGCACCCGGACCAGCACGCGGGCATGTTCGTGCCGACCGGCGAGGGCGTCACCCTCGTCGTCGGCAACGACGGTGGGGCGTACGCGCAGACCGTCGGGGCAGGCGCTGCGTTCAGCAACGCCAAGTGGGGCCGCGGCAAGAACGTCGGCTTCACCACCCTGCTGCCCTACGACTCCGCGATGGCGAAGGACGGCACGGTCGCCATCGGTCTGCAGGACAACGGCAGCGCGAAGATCCTGAAGTCGGGCAAGACGATCGGCATCTACGACGGCGACGGGTTCTACGTCGCCATCGACCCGGACAACAGCTCCACCATCTGGGAGGAGTACACCGGCGGCACCATCAAGGTGAGCCGTGACGGGGGCAAGACCTGGACCACGAACACCCCGAGCGGCATGACCGGTGCGCTGTTCGCGACGCCGTTCAAGATGGACCCGACCGATGCTGACCACCTCGTCATCGGGGGCCGCCAGATCTACGAGACCACCCACGGTGCCGGCACCACGAGCAGCAGCTGGAAGCAGGTCTTCGACCTCGGCACGCGCACCCAGCCGGGCAAGGCGAGTGCGACTGCCGGCGCCGGGGATCCTGTCAACGCGCAGTCCGCGGTCGACGTCCGCGGTGACACCATCTATGTCGGCTACTGCGGCTACTGCGACATCGTGACCGGCGGTGTCCCGTTCGGCAGCGGCATCGCGACCAACGTCGGGGGCTGGCACATCGCGGCGGCCAAGGGCCTGCCGAAGCGCTATGTCACGGGCGTGACGATCGACCCGAAGAACCCGAAGACCGTCTATGTGACGCTCGGTGGCTATGGCCGGCGATGGATCCCGCCGGGCTCGCTGGGCGACGATGTGAGCAAGGTCGGTGTCGGTCATGTCTTCAAGAGCACCAACGCCGGCGCGTCGTTCACCGATGTCTCCGGTGACCTGCCCGACCTGCCCGCCAACAACGTGCTCGTCTACGACGGGAAGCTCGTCGTGAGCACCGACCTCGGCGTCTTCGTCTCGAAGACCACCAACGGCGGCAGCTACCACCAGCTCGGCCGCGGCCTGCCCGCCGTCCCGACCTTCGAGGTGACGGTCGCGCCCCAGAACCACAAGCTGCTGGTGGCGACGACCTACGGCCGGTCGGTCTGGACCACGACAGCGGGCGACCTCAACCAGGTCGTCGCGGGAACCGCGCCGGGCGCCTCCGCACCGGGCAGCGGAAGCGGCACGGGCACCCACCTGGCCGCGACGGGCGGCGCGCCAGCCGTCGCGCTCGTCGCTGTGCTGCTCCTCTGCACCGGTGCGGCGGTGCGCCGCCGACGGCTCTGACCCACGCAGCACGACGCCCCGATCCGAAGGAGGGACCGGGGCGTCGTCAGGGCTCAGCCCTTGGGTGAGTGCTGGACGAGCGCTGGAATCAGCGCAGTGCGAGGCGGGCGAGGCGGACCTGCTGGTCTGCCTTCGCCGCCTTGCGCTGCCAGCGGCGGACGGTGAGCAGGCGGCGGGCGCGAGCCTCGGCCTCCGCCTTGAGCTGTCGCTCGTGGACGGTGGCCTGGACGAGCTGTTCAGACAGTGCGGTGTGCATCTTGATTCTCCTGATGAGGTAGTGCACGAGTGAGGTGTAGGAGGCCGCTCTCATGCGGCGGTCTCCTCGGAGGCGACGACCTGCTCGTCGTACGCCGGTGCGTCCTTGCGCGGACGGCCGCGAGGCCGCTTGCGGGGGACGACGACGCCGGAGAGGACCAGCTCGCCGCCCCAGACGCCCCATGGCTCCCGACGGTCGAGCGCGCCGGCGAGGCAGGCGGTCTTGAGCGGGCACGGAGCGCAGAGCGCCTTGGCGGTCTCGACGTCGGCCGGGGACTCGGCGAACCACAGGTCAGGGTCGACCTCGTGGCAGGGAAGCGCGGTCAGGCCGCTGCCGGCCTTGATGTGCCTCACCGCCGCGTCGAAGTCCGTGATGGTCAGCGGGTCGACCGGGATGGTCTCGTCGGGCTCGAGGATCTCGAGCGTGCGGGTCTCGCGCAGAAGGGTCGTGGACACCGGTTGTCACCTCCTCGTGACAGGTGGCTCGTCAGGTGGGTCTCACCGGAGCCGAGGTCGTGCTGGGTGGTTCTCAGGTGCAGCTGTGGCGCTGCGCTCGGTGGTGCTGGCGTTGGTGCTGCCGTGCTGCGTCTCTCGGCGGTGCGACAAACAAAGAGGCCGCGGATCCCTTGTCGGGTTCCGCGGCCTCGAGGCTGCTGCGCTGTGGTTCAGCGCGTTCGACCTCGAGGATCTGGAACCATGGCGTCAGCCGTGCGGAGAGCTGCCGGAGCCACCGTGACGACCGACGCGTAGCCGGCGAAGGGCAGACCGCTCCCCTGGTGGGTCCGCTTCGGCGACATGGTCAGCGGAGCCCAGGCGGAGGTGCCCGTGCTGATGCGGTTCTTGTTGTTGTCCACGCGGCACCTCCTTCGGTCAGCGGTCAGCCGGCGGCTGACGTCGTGAGGGTGAGGTTAGAGGGACCCTCGGAACGTGCGCAACGCATTTATCGCGTCGTTGCCAAAGGTTTTCTGCCAGAGGCAGCGGGTCACGCCCGAGATGACACGAGACCGAGCACTTCGTCGCCGAACTTGTCGAGCTTCGACTGCCCGATGCCGGGGATGGCGACGAGTCCGGCGACGTCGGTCGGCAGCTGCTCGGCGATCGCGGCCAGCGTCGCGTCGGTGAAGACGCAGTAGGCCGGTTGGCCGAGGTCGCGGGCCCGCCCGGCGCGCCACTCGCGGAGCTGCTCGAACAGCGCTTCGTCGCGGTCGGAGGGGCAGGTGGAGCAGCGGCCCAGCTTCTTGTCGACGGCGGCGTTGAGCACCGCTTCGCAGATCCGGCAGGTGACCGGGCGGCTCCCGCGCGCGGCACGCGGCGCGCGCGGCGGCGGTGCCTTGGACACGACACCGCGCAGCAGGCCATCGAGGAAGCGGGACGGCCGGCGCGACTGGCGGCCGCCGGGTGCGCGGGCCAGGGCCCAGGACAGCGCGAGGTGCTCCCTGGCCCGGGTCACGCCGACATAGAGCAGGCGGCGCTCCTCCTCGACCTGCGCGGGGGTGTCGGCGTGGATGAGCGGCAGGGTCCCGTCGACCAGTCCGACGAGGAACACCGCGTCCCACTCGAGGCCCTTCGCCGCATGCAGCGAGGCCAGCGTCACGCCGGCGGCTGCGGGGGCGTGCTGCGAGGACGCCCGCTCCTCGAGCTCGGCCACGAACTCCGTGAGGGTCAGGTCCGAGAGGTCCTGTGCGAGCCGATGCAGCGCGGCCAGCGACTCCCAGCGCTCCCTGACGGCGCCGGAGGAGGCGGGTGGCTCGGCAGTCCAGCCGCGCACCGCGAGGACGCTCGCAACGGCATCCGGCAGCGTGTCGGGCAGGTCTTGGTCGGCAGCCCGCGCCTGCCCGCGCAGCAGCAGCACCGCTTCCCGCACCTCGGGTCGCTCGAAGAACCGCTCGCCACCTCGTACGACGTAGGGCACACCCGCGTTGGTGAGCGCCGCCTCGTATGCCGCCGACTGGGCGTTGATCCGGTAGAGGATCGCGATCTCGCCGGCGTCTACACCCTGCGCGACCAGCTCGCCGCAGCGGCGGGCGACAGCCTCCGCCTCGGCGTTCTCGTCAGGGTGCTCCTCGAAGGTCGGGGCCGGTCCGGGGGCCCGTTGTGCCTTCAGCTCCAGCTTTTCCGGGACGGCCGCCAGCACTCCGTTCGCGAGCTCCACGATCTCCGGGGTGGACCGGTAGTCGCGGACGAGTCGGACCTCGGTGGCCTCGGGGAACCGCTGCCGGAAGCCCAGGAGGTAGTGCGGCGTCGCGCCGGTGAAGGAGTAGATCGTCTGCTGGGCGTCCCCGACGACGCAGAGGTCGGCCCGGTCGCCGAGCCAGGCGTCGAGCAGCCGCTGCTGGAGGGGCGTGACGTCCTGATACTCGTCCACGACGAACGAGCGGTAGCGGGCGCGGAACTCCGACGCGACGTCGTGGTGCTCCTCGAGGATCCCGGCGGTGTAGAGCAGCATGTCGTCGAAGTCTGCGAGCCCCTGCGCCGTCTTGAGGTCGCGGTAGGCGGCATAGACGGCCGCGACGTCGGCCGCCTCGAAGGGCAGGCCACGGCCGGCAGAACGGGCGACGTAGTCCTCAGGGGCGGTCAGCGTCGACGCCGCCCACTCGACCTCCGACAGCAGGTCACGGATCTCGGACGTGCCGGGGCGCAGCCGGGCCCTGGCCGCGGCGTTGGCCACCAGCTGGAACTTGTTGGTGAGCAGGTTCGGCGGGGCACCGCCGACGGCCTTGGGCCAGAAGTATCCGAGCTGCCTCATCGCCGCCGCGTGGAAGGTGCGCGCCTGCACGCCCTCGACGCCGAGCTGGCGCAGCCGGGTGCGCATCTGCCCGGCGGCGCGGGCGGTGAACGTGACGGCGAGCAGCGCTCCAGGGGTCACCGCGCCGGTCGCCACCGCGTAGGCCGCGCGGTGGGTGATGGTGCGGGTCTTGCCGGTGCCGGCCCCGGCAAGGATGCACACCGGACCGCTGACCGCCTGGGCCGCCTCGCGCTGCTCGGGGTCGAGCGCCTCGAGCAGGGCTTCGGGGGTCACGCCGGGGCTGGACATCCAGCACATCTTCGCAGAGGTGACTGACGGGAATCGGGTCTTGCCGGCCGCTGTTGAGGAGGACATGTCTGACCTGACCATCTACAGCACCCCGTGGTGCGGGTACTGCCACCGCCTGATGAAGCAGCTCGACCGGGAGGGTGTGGGCTACACGATGGTCGACATCGAGCAGGACCCCTCCGCTGCGGACTACGTCATGAGCGTCAACGGCGGCAACCAGACGGTCCCGACGGTCGTGTTCGCGGACGGCAGCGCCCTGACCAACCCCTCGCTGGCGCAGGTGAAGGTCAAGCTCTCCGCCTGAAAACCTGCATCCAGGTGACTTCCGCCCACCGAAAGGCGAGAATCTCCTTTCGGCGTTCAGAGGGCAGTCCCCTCGTCCGCCCCGCCGGTGCGAGGAGTCCGCGTGCTCACCCCCCAGCTCGACCACCCCACTGTGGATGCGGTCCTGGCGACTGCGGCGACCCTGCTCGACATGGAGGTGGTCTTCCTGGGCGGGCTCACCGACGACTCGTTCACCTTCGAGAAGGTGCACGCCAAGGCGGACTGGCCAGGGATCAGGGAGGGCGAGACCCGCGCCCGCACCGACAGCTTCTGCCACCGGCTGCTCGCGGGTGCGCCTGCCACGACTTCTGACGCCGCCGCCTCCCCCGACTACCGGGACACCCCGGCCCGTGAGGCCTTCGGAGTGACCTCCTATGTCGGCGTCCCGGTGCGCGGCGCCGACGGCATCGTCATCGCCACCCTCTGCGGCATCGATCGGCGCGGCGTCGTCGTCTCGCAGGACGCCATCGAGGTGCTCACCCAGCTCGCCGAGGTGATCTCGGCGCAGCTCGGTCCGCTGGCCTCGGAGAAGGTCGTCATCAGCCGCGCACCCGACGGCGGCTGGGAGGTGGGCGGCGACCGCACCGAAGACCTCACCAGCGCGATGGTGCTCGCCGACCTGCTGGCCGGCGAGATCACCCCGTCGGGCCGCCCGGCCAAGTCCGAGAGCCCTCTCGACGAGCTGGCCCAGCTGAAGCTCTCGGTCAAGCAGCTGGAGCACGCCCTCGCCGCCCGGGTCGTCGTGGAACAGGCGATCGGCGTGCTCACCGAGCGCCAGGGCAGCTCGCCACGAGACGCGTTCGAGCGGCTCCGCAAGGTCGCCCGGTCTCGCGGTCGCAAGGTCCACGAGCTGGCCCGCGAGGTCGTCGCCTCGGCCTCCGACCACGCCGTGCCGCTCCCCCCTGAGCTGGCCGGGCGGCGCTGACCCCGAGCACCTGGGAGGCGATCGCTGCCGGCATCGCGGCGCGCGCCGACCGCAGCATCCTGCTCGACGGGGTCGGGTCCGACGACCTCGCCCGGCTGGTCGCAGAAGCACTCCGCGCAGCGGGTCGGGTGCCCGTCGTCGTACCCGCTCAGGGGTTCTGGCGCCCCGCCGGCGAGCGCTTCGAGCACGGCCGCGAAGACTGGCAGGCCTTCCGCGACACCTGGCTCGACGCTGCCGCCCTCCGACGGGAGGTGCTCGACAGCGGCGACCACTACCTGCCGGCGCTCTGGGACGTCGACCGCGACCGGTCGGCGCGGCAGGCCGTGCTGCCCCTGCCGGACACCGCCGTGATCGTCGTGCCCGGGCTCTTCCTGCTGGGCCTCGGGCTGCCGGGGCTCACGGTGCACCTGGCACTCTCGCCCGGCGCGCTGCGCCGCCGCGACGTCCCGATGTGGCAGCTACCGGCGTTCACCACCTATGACGACGACGTGCACCCGGGGGACAGCTGCGACGTGCTCGTCCGGGCCGAGGACCCCCTGCGGCCCGCGGTCCGCTTTCAGAACTCGCGGTAGCGGGCCTCGAACAACGACCACACGGCGAAGGCGAGCAGCGCGGCGACCGCGAGCCACAGCAGCAAGGACCCGTACGGCTCGCGCGCCAGGGTCTTCAGCGAGGCGTCCAGGCCCTTCGCCTCGTGCGGGTCGAAGGTCGCCGCCGCCTCGATGAGGAAGCCCCCGATCAGGGCGTAGACGAGGCCGCGGCCGGTCAGGCCGGCAAGGCCGACCTTCTCGACCACCCCCCGCATCCGACCGCTGGGCAGGTCGAGGTTTTCGGTGAAGTCCTGCCTGATCCCACGCACCGCCATGACGAGGCCGGCTGCGACGATCCCGATGCCCACCGCTCCCACGAGCGAGCGGCCTCCCGGCCAGCCCATGACGGTCGCGGTCGGCTTGGCGGCGTTCTCCTTGCCGGAACCCGACACCAGCAGCTTGACCGTGCTGCCGGCCAGGAAGAGGTAGACCGCCGACCTGCCGTACTGCCACAGCTGCTGCCACCACTTGTCGCGTCCGACCGCTCCGTTGAGGACGCGGAAGACGGCATGCGCCGCGAACGCCAGGGCGACGACGACCAGCAGCACCGTGCCGAACGGCTGTCCCTTCAGCGTCTCCAGGGCGCCGTTCTTGTCCGCCTGGTCGCGCCCTCCGAGCGCGACGTTGCCCGCGAGCAGCCCGACGACGAGCCAGAGCAGACCGCGCGCGACGAGCCCCGCGCGGGCGCCCCAGTCGGCCGCCTCGGACCGGTGGGCACGTCGGGCAGCCTTGCGCGCGGAGTGGGCGAGGGAGGTCACGACCGCCCCGTACCCAGCAGTCAGCCTTGTGAGACCCAGTCGGTGATGAGCTTGTACGCGATCGACACCGGCGTCGGCAGCATGGCGCTGCCATCGCGGAGCTCGTCGCGGTGGAACCAGCGCGCGTCCTCGAGCTCGCCGTCCGTCGCGACGGGCTCGGCGTCGCCGTCGGCCCGGGCGGTGAACCCGAGCATGAGCGAGGCCGGGAACGGCCACGGCTGGCTGCTGGAGTAGGCGACGTCGCGGACGACCACACCGGTCTCCTCGCGCACCTCGCGGACGACGGCCTGCTCGGCGCTCTCGCCGGGCTCGACGAAGCCGGCGAGGGTCGAGTAGCGACCGGCCGGCCAGATCGGTTGCCGGCCGAGCAGGCAGCGGTCGGCGCCGTCGTGCACGAGCACGATCATCGCCGGGTCGGTCCGGGGGAAGTGCTCGGTGCCATCGGCGTCGCAGACCCGCACGGCACCGCCCTTCACCGACCTCGTGGGTGCCCCGCACCGGGGGCAGTGGGTGTGCGTTGCGTGCCAGTTCGCGAGCCCGACGGCATGCACCATCAGGCCTGCGTCGCGGTCGCCGAGCAGGTGCCCGACGTCGCGCAGGTTCCTGGCAACCGTTCCGAGCTTGCGCGGCAGCGGACCGCGTACGGCGAAGTAGCGGCCGCCGCCCAGGTAGAAGCGGTCACCCTCCGGGGCCTCCGCGGGCCGCACGAGGACCAGGTCGGTCCCCTCGACGAGCGCCCGACCCTGATCGTCGATGACGAGCACTTCGCTTGATTCCCAGGCCTTTTCGAGCCCTGCTCCGTCCTCCCGCAGGGCCGCATCACGATCGACCGTGGCACGCGAGAGGGCGGGCAGGCTCATCCGAACTCGAGCTCCACGAGCCCCTGCAAGCTGTCAGCGACAGCTGCCCTGTCACCCACGAGGACCGGCGTCAGGACGGTCGGCGCGAGCCAGCGGGCTGCCGCGGCGAGCACGTCGTCGACCGTCACCGCGTTGAGCTGCTTCGGGTATTCGCGGAGCCAGTCGACGCCGAGGCCGCTCGCCGCCAGCTGGGACAGGGTGCCCGCAAGGCCGGCCTGGGAGGCCGTGCCGAGCGCGAGCGTGCCGATCGCATAGCGGCGCGCCCTGTCGAGCTCGTCCTGCCCGACGGGGCTGGTCGCGATGCGACCCAGCTCATAGAGCGTCTCCAGCAGTGCCGGGGCCGTCACGGCCGTCGCCACGTCGGCGCCCGCGACGAACCGCGAGCCGCCGAGCGGGTGATCGAGGCCCGAGCTCGGGCTGTAGGTGTAGCCCTTGTACTCGCGGATGTTGGACACCCACCGGCTCGAGAAGTAGCCGCCGAACACCAGGTTGGCGAGCGCGGTCGCGGCGAAGTCGGCATCGGTGCGGGCCGGCGCCGCCCCGCCCAGGCGGATGGTCGTCTGCACCGCACCAGGACGGTCGACCAGCAGCGTCGCGCGGCTGACCTGGGTCTCCGCGTGCGACATGAGCACCTCGGACCCGGTCGCGGTCCAGCCGGCCAGCGCCTTCGCCACGGCCGCCGTCGCCCGCGCCGGGGTGACATCCCCGACGATCGTGAGGATGCTGCCGGCGGGCAGCACCCTGGCAGCGTGCAGCGCCCGCAGCTGCTTGGGCTTGATCAGCTGCACGTCGTCGCTGAGCGGCAGGTCCTGGGCGTAGGGGTGGCCGCCATAGAGGCGCGCGAACAGCGCCTCTCGGGCGACGACCCCCGCCGAGCTGCGATGGATCGCCAGCTCCTGCACGAGCCGGTCGCGCTCGCCCTCGACCTCGCGCTTCGGGAAGGTCGCGCTGGTGACGAGCTCGCCAACCAGCGCGAGCAGTCCACCGAGGCCGTCGAGCAGCACCGAGCTGCCGAGCGCCAGCCGGTCGGAGTCGACGTTGACGCTCAGGGTGGCACCGACGCCCTGGAGGGCGACGGCGATCTCGTTGGCGTCGCGCTGCTCGGTGCCCGACAGCAGGGTGTCGGCGAGCAGGTGCGCGCGGGCGACGTGCGTCGCCGAACCCTTGGCCGGCGCGGCGAAGGGGATCCGGAGCCGCACCTCCGCGAGCGGCACGCCCGGTCGGCGTACCGCCAGGACGCGCAGGCCGCTGTCGAGCACCGTGTCGCTGACGGCGGGCAGGCGGACCGCCCTGGCCTTGGCCAGGGCGGGGACGGTGCGGGTCATGCAGGGCTCCCGGGACGCAGCTCGAGGACAGCGCGGTTGTCGGTGCGGAGGGTGCCGGCGGCCTTCTTGACCTGCGCGGCGGTGACCTTGGCGAGCAGGCCCGGGAGCTCGTTGACGAGCTCGGCCCTGCCACGCTGCTGCTCGAACACCGCGGCGTGCGTCGCCCTGCCGAGGACGGGATCGACGTCACGGAAGTAGCGGGCGGTCATGCGCGCGACGGTGCGGTCGACCTCGTCCTGGTCCAGGCCCTGCGTCGCCAGGCGCTCCAGCTCCTCATCGATGGCCCTGATCACCGTGTCGGCCTCGACGTCGGGCGCGTGGTGCACCTCGAGGAGCAGCGGGGTGGGGTCCCGGGCGTCCAGCGGCTCGCCCATGATGCCGAGGTAGCCACCCACGCTGGTCGCGATCCTGTCCTTGAGCAGCAGCCGGTTCTGGAGGCGGGAGGCGTCGCCGTCGGTGAGCACCTCCGTGAGCACCACGTAGGGCAGGTAGGTCGTGAGGTTCTTGGGGTCGGGGGTGCGCCACGCCAGCGCCACCGCGGGAGCCGGGGCGAGCGTGTCGTGCACGACACTGCGGCGCTCCTCCGTCAGCTCGGGCTCAGCGAACGGCGCCGGCGACCCGCCCTTGCGCTTCGGGATGTCCCCGAAGTGCGCCTCGACCCAGGCCATCACCTGGTCGGGGTCGACGTCGCCCGCGATCGCGAGCACGGCGTTGGCCGGCGCGTAGTAGCGGTCGAAGAACGACTGCGCGTCCTCGAGCGTCGCGGCCTCGAGGTCGACGAACGACCCGTAGCCGTCGTGGGTGTTGGCGAAGGACTCGAACAGCACGGGCGGGATCTGCAACCAGGGGAAGCCGCCGTAGGGTCGGTTCTGGACGTTGACGCGGATCTCGTTCTGGACGACCGCGACCTGGTTGTCGAGGTTCTCCTGCGTGAGCGCGACCGACCGCATCCGGTCGGCCTCGAGGAACAGCGCGAGCTCGGTCGCGGTGCTCGGGAGCACCTCGTAGTAGTTGGTGTAGTCGACGTGCGTCGAGCCGTTGAGGACGCCGCCGGCGCCCTGCACGTGGGTGAAGTGGTCGGTCTTCTTGAGGTTTGCCGAGCCCTGGAACATCAGGTGCTCGAAGAGATGCGCGAAGCCGGTGCGGCCCTCCGGCTCGGACCGCATGCCCACGTCGTAGTAGACGGCGACGGCGACGACGGGACTGGTCGGGTCCGGCAGGATCACGACCCGCAGCCCGTTGCTGAGGCGACCGCGTGAGATCGCATAGGACAGATTCCGGGTGGTGACGGTCGACACCCGCACGACGCTAGTGCCTGTGGACGGCTGCCCGTGGCGGTTGGTCCTGGAAACGTGGACACCTCCCGGCGGAGAGGCGCACGATGCGGGCCATGAGCGGTGGGATCGACCGCGAGAAGCGCTACACGATGGCCGATCTCGCAGACCTCCCCGGAGGACGGGCGACGCGACGAGCTGGCCGACGGATAGCTCCTCGTGAGCCCCTCGGCACGGCGGTTGCACCAGATCGGATGCAAGGAGATCGGCCGGGCACTCGACATGGCTTGTCCGGAAGACCTGTACGTCTTTGGACTGCCCATCAACGTCGACGACCCCGAGGCCACCCTCTGATCAGGTCTGCCGCGCGGGCCTGCGGGATACGTTGCCTGGCGTGACACAGCCGTATGAGGGGTTCGAGGGAAAGGTCGGGCGCACGGTCGCCGGGTCGGAGTCGTGGTGGCCGCCTCGGGCATCGGCCGCCGGCAAGCCGAACGTGGTGGTGGTGCTCTGCGACGACCTCGGGTTCGCCGACCTGGGCTGCTACGGCTCGGAGATCGCCACGCCTCATCTGGACGCGCTGGCCGCCCGCGGCCTGCGGTACACGAACTTCCACGTGACCCCCATGTGCTCCCCGACGCGGGCCGCCCTGCTGACCGGCATCAACCCGCATGCCGTCGGCGTCGGTCACGTGGCTCACTCGGACCCCGGCTTTCCCGGCTATGCGATGGAGCTGTCGGACAACGTCGCGACCTCGGCCGAGATCCTTCGCAACGCCGGCTGGGCGACGCTGATGGTCGGCAAGTGGCACCTCGCGAAGGACAGCGACTGCAGCGATGCCGGCCCACGGCACTCCTGGCCGTGCCAGCGCGGCTTCGAGCGGTTCTATGGCTTTCTCGACGGGTTCACCAACCTGCACCAGCCGCACCGGCTGCTCCAGGACAACTCCCCTGTCGTCGTCGACGAGTACCCGCCGGACTTCTACCTGACCGACTCCCTCACGGACCGGGCCATCGAGATGGTGCAGTCGGTCAAGGCGTCGGACCCGTCCAAACCGTTCTTCCTGTACTTCGCACACGGCGCCGTGCATGCGCCTCTGCATGCCAAGGCCACCGACATCGCCCGCTATGAAGGGCGCTATGCCGACGGCTGGGACGCCTTGCGCGCCGAGCGCTTCGCCCGCCAGAAGGCGATGGGGGTGGTGCCGGAGGGCACCGTGCTGCCACCGCGCAACAGCGAGCCGGGCAATGACGTCGTGCCCTGGGATTCGCTGCCCCCCGAGCAGCAGGAGCTGTTTGCGAAGTACATGGCGGTGTATGCCGGCATGGTCGACAACATCGACCAGCAGCTCGGCCGGCTCATGACGGCGCTCGAGGCGATGGGTGAGCTCGACAACACCATCGTGCTGTTCACCAGCGACAACGGCGCGTCCCGCGAAGGTGAGGCGGAGGGCACGACGGCGTACTACCAGCACCTGCTCGGCGCGACCGACCTCGAGGCGGACCTCGCGCGGCTGCCCGAGATCGGCGGACCGACGACCACGCCCCACTACCCGCGCGGGTGGGCGATGGCGTCGGGCACGCCGTTCCGGCTCTACAAGATCAACACCCACCAGGGCGGGCACAGCGTCCCGATGCTGCTGGCCGGGCCCGGCGTCCCCGCCGACGGCTTCCGGCGTCAGTTCGCGCACGTGACCGACGTGCTGCCCACGTTGCTCGACCTGCTCGACCTACCAGCTCCGACGGAGCGCAACGGCAAGCCGCTGAAGCCGATGGCGGGCACGTCGTTCGCAGCAACGCTGGCGGACGGACCCACGGGTCACCGTGAGCAGCACTACGAGATGGTCGGGCACCGCGGCTTCTACCGCGACGGTTGGGAGGCAGTCACGCTGCACCAGCCGTTCACGCCGTTCACGGATGCGGAGTGGGAGCTCTACGACCTCGCGAACGACCCGACGGAGACGACGGACGTCGCGGACCAGCACCCGGAGAAGCTGCGGGAGCTGGCCGATGCGTGGGAGCAGGCCGCCCGGGACAACCAGGTCTACCCGCTGGACGAGGGCACGGGGCTGAAGTTCATGCTGCGGCCGGAGCGCTCCGCTGTCTTCTCCGAGACCGTGACCATCCTGCCGGGCACGCCGACGCTCGAGCGATGGCGCTGCCAGCAGCTCGTGGCCAACCGGTCGTTCACGGTGACGGTCCGGCTGGCCTCGCCCGGCTCCGGGGTGCTCGTGGCCCACGGCGACCAGGGCGGCGGCTACTGCCTCTCCGTCGAGGACGGCGCCCTGGTGCTCGCCCACAATGACGGCCGTGGTCGGGTGCGCTCGTGCTCAGGTCCGGCCGGTTCGCCGTCGGTCGTGGAGGCACGCTTCGTCGCGCCGGGCGGCGGCACGTGGTCGGCATCGCTGCACGCCGACGGCACCGAGGTCGCTTCCATCGCAGGTCTGCCGCTGCTCTTCCCGATGGCACCGTTCCAGGGCATCGACGTCGGCGCCGACCGCGGCTCGCCGGTGGTGTGGGGGCGGGGATCGTTCGCCTACGACGGACAGCTCACGTCCGTCACCTATGCACCGGGCGACCACGCGCCTGACTCCCCCGCGATGCTGGTCGACGTGCTTCGTCAGCTCGGCCTGAAGTACGAGTGAACACCGCTCCGGGTCGCAGCTTCGTGATGGGCTCCGACCGCCACTAGTCTCCGGTCGCGCCGTCGATCCGCTCGCGGAGGAGGTCGGCGTGGCCGTTGTGCCGGGCGTACTCCTCGATGAGGTGCACGAGCACCCAGCGCAACGAGACCTCCTCACCCCGTCGGTGTCCGACGTCGTCCAGCGAGGCATGCGCCTCCAGCACGTCGTCGCCATGGGCGCACTCGGCCTCCCAGGCGGCGAAGGCCTCCTCGATGGACGCCTCGTCGACGCCGTCGAACTCGCCGTCCGGATGGCTGTCGTCGTAGAACAGGCCGGCCACGGTCTGCTCCTCCATCGTCCGGCGCCACCAGCTGCGCTCGACGTCGGCGCAGTGCCGAACCAGGCCGAGGAGCGAGAGCGAGGACGGCGGTACGGAGCGGATCCGCAGCTGGTCGTCGGTGAGTCCCTCGCACTTCAGGCGGAGGGTGTCGCGGTGGTAGACGAGCCAGGAGACGAGCATCGCCCGCTCGTCTCCGAGGAAGGGCGGATCCACACGATCGGTCATGTCATCGATCTTGCCCCACGTCGCCTCAACCGGTCGTCGCGTCCAGCTGCTCGGCCATCGCCACGAGCTGGTCGGTGGAGTAGAGCGGCTCTGCCGAGCCGACCGTCCCACGGCCCAGCGCACGCTTCTGCTCCGGAGTCGCGACGATGAGCCCGTCGGGGACGTCGGGGAGGACGGCGTTGTCGTCGCTGACGTTCACGCCGTAGCCGTTCGCGTGCACGATGACGACTTGGATGTCGTTGATCGGGTCCGTGTGCGAGACGGTCCGGACGATGAGCCGCGTGTCGGCGTCGAGCATGGTCTCCGTGCAGCTCGTCGCCCTCGCCACGAACTCCGCGTCGGAGCAGGGGTGCAGCTGGAGCTGGCCATTGCTGCGGAACATGCCGAGCCGACCCGGGCCGTGCACGCCGTCATCGACGTCGGCCCAGAACCCGTCGCCGTCGACCTTCGCCTTGCTGATGGTCCAGCCGTCGGGAGTGTGTGCCCGAGCCACCGCGTAGTAGGGGTTGTCGAGCTCACCGCTGTCCGCGTTCGCCGCGGCCGTCGGCGTGCCGGCGAACCCCACGGTCGCGGGTGCGGTCCCCGGGGCGGCCAGCACGAGCGTGCCGACGGCGACCGAGGCCGCGACGGCTGCGGTGCCGACGACCGTGACGGCACGGCCACGGCGACGGCGGCGGCCCGCTGCCATCGCCTCGTCGGGACGGAGGACGAAAGGCGGCTCGTCGGCGACGAGGTCGCGCAGGGTGTCGTGGACGTTCACAGCAGCTCCTTGGTGGGGACGATCTCGCGCAGCGCATCGAGGCCGCGGGACGTCTGGCTCTTGACGGTGTTCTCGTTGATCCCCAGCGCTCGGGCGGTGTCGGCGACGCTGAGGTCGTCGAAGAACCGGAGCACGAGGCAGGCACGCTGTCGGGGCGGGACGCGCAGCAGCGCTGCCTTCAGCAGCTCCCTGTCCTCAAAGCTCGAGCCCGGGGAGATCGGTCCGTCCGGGAGGTCGGCAGAGGGCCGCTCCCGGCGGTGCGGCTTGCGGGTCTCGTCGATCCAGGACCGCACCAGGACCTGCCGCAGGTAGGGCTCCGGGCGGTCGACCCGACGCCACGCGGCGTACAGCTTGGCGAACGACACCTGGACGAGGTCCTCGGCCTGGTGCCAGTCGCCGCAGAGCAGGAAGGCCGTACGACGAAGAGCCGCCGCTCGCGCGACGTAGAGCTCCCTGAAGTCGTCCTCCACGTCCTTCAAGACGGAGCGGGACCCCCGGGAGGTTGCACGGTCAGCGCGGAGCTGCCCGTTCGATGATCTCGGCGAAGGCCGTGCCGCGCGGGAGCGTCCCGAAGGCGGAGCCCCAGTCACCCTCGATCCGCGAGGCGAGGAAGGCGTCGGAGACCGACGACGGCGCATAGCGCACCAGCAGGGAGGCCTGCAGGGTCATGGCAAGTCGCTCGACCAGTCGGCGGGCACTCACCTCGTCGGCCTCGCCGAGGTCCTTGGACAGGTCGCTCACCGCGGCGGTGATGCGGGCGTCGTCGGCCAGCTCGACCTCGGCGAAGAACGCCTCCACCGACTCGGGCTCCCGGGCCATCGCGCGCAGCACATCGAGGGCGTTGACGTTGCCGCTGCCCTCCCAGACCGAGTTGAGCGGGGCCTCGCGATAGAGCCGCGGCATGCCGGACTCCTCGACATAGCCGTTGCCGCCCAGGCACTCCAGGGCCTCACCGGCATAGACCGGGCAGCGCTTGGTCACCCAGTACTTCCCCACCGCGACGGCCAGCCGCTTGAAGGCCGCCTCGTCGCGGTCGACCGCGCCGGCGAGCCGGAGCATGAGGGTGGTCGCGGCCTCCGACTCGAGCGCGAGGTCGGCGAGGACGTTCTGCATCGCGGGCTTGTCGACGAGCAGTCCGCCGAACGCGCTGCGGTGCTTCGCGTGGTGGATCGCCTGCGACAGCGCCTGCCGCATCAGGGCAGCGCTCCCGATGACGCAGTCGAGTCGGGTCATGCCGACCATCTCGATGATGGTGCGGACCCCGCGACCCTCCTCGCCGACGAGCCAGCCGACGGTGTTGTCGAACTCGGGCTCGGAGCTGGCGTTGGAGCGGTTGCCGAGCTTGTCCTTGAGGCGCTGGATCCGGAACGTGTTGCGAGAGCCGTCCGGCAGGACCCGCGGCACGAGGAAGCAGGACAGGCCGCCCGGCGCCTGGGCGAGGACGAGGAACAGGTCGCACATGGGGGCGCTCGTGAACCACTTGTGGCCCGTGAGTCGCCACGTGTCGCCGTCGGGCACCGCTGAGGTCGTGTTGGCCCGGACGTCGGAGCCGCCCTGCTTCTCGGTCATCCCCATGCCGGCGAGCAGTCCGGCCTTCGACGTCGGGACGCGCAGTCCCGGGTCGTAGGTCCGGGACTGCAGCAGGGGCTCGTACACCGCAGCCAGGTCGGGCTGCATCCGCAGCGCCGGGACGACGGCCGCCGTCATCGAGATCGGACAGCCGTGGCCGCCCTCGACCTGCGACCAGGTGTAGAAGCCGGCGGCCCGCGCCACGTGAGCACCCGGTGCGCCGCTCCACGGAGCCGCCAGGCCCTCGCCCACCGCGACCTCCATGAGCTGGTGCCAGGCCGGGTGGAACTCGACCTCGTCGATCCGGTGGCCGTAGCGGTCGTGCGTGACGAGGACCGGCTCGTTCACGTTCGCCTGGACGCCCCAGGCCTGCGCCTGCGCCGTACCCGCCCGTCGGCCGAGGCGGTGGAGGTCCTCGGCATACCAGCCGGCACCCTCGCGCTCGAGGCCGCTGAGCAGCGCCACGTCCTGCGCCACGTCGTGACCCACGAGCGGCGGAGCCTGGTTGGTGACATCGTGCGTGACTGTCATCGCACCATCATCCACGCTGACCGTCGGTTGCCGCGAGCCCCTGCAGCAGCAGGGCCTCCGCCAGGCACGCCTTCTGCCACATCGACAGGTCGAGGCTCTCGTCGATCCCGTGCCAGCGCGAGGCCGGGTCACCGACACCGGTGACGAGCACGGTCGCCCCCGGGTAGGTCCGCGCAAACTCCGCGATGAACGGGATCGACCCGCCGATGCCGCTCTCCACGGCCGTGTTGCCGTAGGCCTCGCCGAAGGCCTGCCGCGCCAGGTCGTAGACCGCGCCGGTCGTCTCCAGGGCAAACGGGTCGCCCGCACTGCCCTCGGTCACGCTGAGCTCGGCACCCCACTCGACCCGCGACTCGAGGTGCTGCGTCAGCGCCTTCATCGCCGAGGAGGCGTCGTCGCCGGGGGCGATCCGGAGGCTGACCTTTGCCCGCGCCCTGGGGAGGAGCACGTTCGAGGCCTGGGCGGTCGAGGGCGCGTCGATGCCGAGCACCGAGACAGCGGGCTTGTCCCACAGCCGGTCGACGATCGAGCCGCAGCCCAGCAGCTGGGCCGCCGGGATCAGGGTCGTGTCCGCGCGGTAGACCGCCTCGTCGATGTCCGGGGCGCTCGAGCTTCCGACGTGCAGGCCCTCGATCGCGACGTCGCCGTCCTCGTCGTGCAACGTCGCGAGCAGCCGGCACAGGACGGTGAGGGCGTCACCCGCCGGCCCACCGAACATGCCCGAGTGCACCGGGCGCTCCAGGAGCCGGACCTCGACATAGACGTCGACGAGCCCGCGGAGGCTGGTGGTGAAAGCGGGTACGTCGACGGCGGCGTTGGCCGAGTCCGCGATCACGATCACGTCGGACCGCAGCGCGTCCCTGTGCTCCGCGAGCAGCCGGGTCAGGGTCGGCGAGCCGATCTCCTCCTCGCCCTCGATGAACAGCACGACGCCGACCGGCGGTGTCCCGCCGAAGGCCCGCAGCACCGCCAGGTGCAGCATGACGCCCGCCTTGTCGTCGGCGGCACCTCGGCCGAACAGCCGGCCGTCGCGCCGGGTCGGCTCGAACGGCGGGCTCGTCCACTCCTCCAGCGGTCCGGTCGGCTGCACGTCGGCGTGCGCATAGAGCAGCACCGTCGGCGTGCCCGCTGGCGCCGGCCAGTGCGCGATGAGCGCGGGATGCCCGCCGGCCGCCACGACGTCGAGGCTCCCAGCACCTGCGGCGCGGGCGAGCTCGGCGACCCGGTCGATCGCCGCCCGGACGTCGCCCTCGTGCTCCGGCTCGGAGCTGATCGACGGGATCCGGGCGAGCGCCTCGAGGTCGGCGAGGCAGCCGTCGTGGACGTCTGCGAGGGCGGCGCGCAGGTCGGTCATGCCTCCCACCGTAAGACCTGAGAGGGTCCTGCCATGGAGCTCAGCGCGCGGGGTCTGGTCTTCGACGTCGACGTCACCGGTCCGGAGGACGCTCCTGCCGTCCTGTTGCTGCACGGCTTCCCGCAGACCGCGCACAGCTGGCGGCACGTCGTGCCGCACCTCCGGGGGTATCGGACGATCGCCCCCGACCAGCGCGGCTACTCCCCCGGTGCCCGGCCGGCCGAGGTCGAGGCCTATCGCGTGCCGGAGCTCGCCCAGGACGCCCTCGCGATCCTCGACGCGCTCGGCATCGGAAAGGCGCACGTGGTCGGCCACGACTGGGGTGCCGCGGTCGCCTGGCAGCTCGGCTCCCGGCACCCGGAGCGGCTCCGGACCCTGAGCATCGTGTCCGTCCCGCACCCGCGGGCCTTCATCGAGGCGCTCCACACCGACGACGACCAACGCCGGAAGTCGCTCTACATGCGCGACTTCGCGCGACCCGGCTATGCCGACGAGCTGCTGGCCGACGGTGCTGCCGGCCTGCGCGGCCTGTTCGGCGGCCTACCCGAGGTCGACGTCGACCACGTCGTCGCCAGGGCCCAGCAGCCGGGAGCGCTCGCGGCCTGGCTGCGCTGGTATGCCGCGCAGCGGCTCGAGGACATCGCCGACACGCCGGCTGTCGCCGTACCGACCCTGTATGTCTGGTCCGACGGCGACGTGGCGCTCGGACGCGCCGCCGCGGAGGGGACGGCTGCGTGGGTGACAGGTCCCTACCGCTTCGAGGTCCTGGAGGGCGTCTCCCACTGGGTCCCCGAGCAGGCAGCCGGCCCACTGGGCCGGCTGCTCAACGAACACCTCCAGGACCGGTGAGCGCGCAGCCCCGTACGGTCTTTTCCGTGGAACCGCTGCTGGAGATCTATCGCGCCGCTCAGGCCGCCCGAGGCCGACGGCCGTCAGCCGAACGGCTCGCGCGGGTCCGCGAGAAGCTCGACGAGGGCCTGGTGGTCGTCGACGACGAGCTCCGCGGCTTCGCCCTGGGCGAGCCCGGCCGCGAGGACGACGGCTCCGGAGAGCCTGTTGCGGGGCTGCTGCACCTCAGCATGGTCTTCGTCCACCCCGACGCACAGCGCCACGGCCTCGGTCTCCAGCTGGTCGAGGCGCTTGCCGACGAGGCCTGGGACCTCGGTTATCGACGAGTCTCGGTGTGGTCCGCCACTCCCGAGTTCTATGAGGCCTGCGGCCTCGAGCGCACCGGTCGGACCCAACAGGTCCAGGCGGGTACGGCGTTCCAGCTGGTCGCTGACCTGGAGGCACCGCTGCGCGAGGTCGTGGTGAACGATGACGCGATCCGGCTCGGTCAGCTCCTCAAGCTGGCAGAGCTGGTCGAGACCGGCTCGGAGGCCAAGGAGCTGCTAGCCACCGGCGCCGTCGAGGTCAACGGCGAGCAGGAGGTACGGCGAGGCCGGCAGCTGCAGGACGGGGACGAGGTGCGGGTCGCCGACCGGGCGGTGCTGGTCCGGCTCAGCCCGTCCGACGCCTGACCGCGAAGCCGGTGCCGAGCAGCAGGAGCGCGAGGACGACCAGTCCGGTCGGCAGACCGGTCGCGGCCAGGTTGCCACCGTTGCCCTTGCCGCCGGCCTTGGTCGGCGGGCGGCCGCTGGTCGCGCCACCGAGGACGCTGCCGGCCTTGAGCTTGATGACATAGGCACCTCGCCCGTAGGACGCGGCCAGCAGCTCGTCGCGGCTGCGGGGCGTGATCTGCAGGTGCACGACGGGCGCCTTCGGCAGGCCCTTGCCGACGACGTAGTAGGTCGCCGTGCTGCTCGTGGCCTTGGCGACGTTGGCCAGGGAGTAGACGCCGAGGTCGTTGGCGACGATCAGGTCGCCGTCGTGCAGCACGGCGAAGTTCGCGGCCAGGTCCGGAAGGTTTCCGGAGATGTCGGTGAAGTGCTCGCCCGCGTCATGGCTGACGAACACGTGCCCCTCGCCGACCTTGCTGACGTCGTCACCGAGCGATCCCGGCGGGATCCACCGACGGCCATAACCGCCGAGCGTGACGTAGACCGTGCGGTTGTTCTTCGGGTCGATCGTGACGCTGTTGACGATGCGCTGCGGCAGGCCGATGGCAGACGCCTTGTGCCAGCCGTTGCTCGTCATCCGCTTCGGGTCCTTGCTGCCCCCGACGTTGGTGGCGATCCCGGAGTGGAAGGGAAGGCCCTGCGTGACGATGTCGCAGGAACCGCAGAAGCCGGCGTAGACCGCGTCGTCACGCACGTCGACCGCACTGGCGGTGTTGGTGAAGCCGTTGGTGGCGCCGAGGTCGTAGACCAGCTTCCAGTCGGTCGATGCGGAGAACACCGGCGCACCGGGACCGCAGGTCAGCTGGGTGTCGGTGCCGGTGAGCCCGAGGAAGGCGGCAGTCGTGGTGCCGGGGCCATAGACCGTCTCCGCGATCTGGCTGCCCCCTGCGATGAGGTGCTTCGCGTTCAGGGGGTCCATGAGGAACGGCGCCGAGAACTGCGCCTCGGTGTAGCAGGGCTGGATGTCGGTCCAGCTCTTGCCGCCATCGGTCGTGACGCTGATGTCACCACCGGTGTACTCCTCGTACGCCACCTTGGAGTTGTCCGGGTCGACCGCCGAGAAGAAGCCGTCGCCGCCCATGCTCATGATCTGCTTGCCCTCAGGGGTGATCTTGAGCTCGCCGTTGTCCTGCAGGCCGCCGTAGACGGTGCCGTCGCTGCTCATCTCGGCGTCGTAGGGCAGCAGGGTGTGCAGCCCGTGGTTGATGCCGTCGGCCCAGTGGTCGTTGTCGTAGGGCGTGCTGGAGCCCTGCGCCTGCTGCTTCTGCAGGAACGCGCCGCCGTCGTTGCCGACGACGAGAGTCGCGTTCTTGCCGTCAGGCACGTACATCACCGCGTGCTGGTCCGGGTGGACCGTCGAGCCCTGCGGCGAGGTGGGACTCGTCGTCGGGCAGAAGCCCATCAGCTCCGGCAGGTTGAGCGCCGCACACGAGCTGCCCGAGAAGTAGCGGCCGAAGACACCGAAGTTCGACGTGTTCGGGACCGTCGGGATCGCGGCGCTGCCGCCCCAGACCTCCTCGAGCCCGAACGACAGGAACATCGGCGAGCCGTCCTCGTTGGTCTCGCTCGAGGCCGGGCTGGGCTGGACCCACTCGTTGTACCAGGCCTGCACGCCCGCGCAGTAGCCGAGCACGCACTCGGTGCCGCCGAGCGCGGACTGGTGCGTCGGCGCGTCCATCTGGTCGGCGTTGGCCATCAGGGTCCAGTGCTGACCGAAGTCGCTGGAACCGTAGAGGCCGTTGAGCACCGTGGGGTTGAGCGTGTTGTTGATCGGGGTGCCGGTCGGCGGCAGCGCCGGGGTGTCACCGATCTGGGTCTGCTTGTTGAAGCGGCTCGGGTCCTCGACCAGGGCGTAGACGTAGTCGTGGTTCTGCGAGGGGCCGTAGGCGATGCCGAGGGCGGTGCGACCGGCCCGGGCGACGGACGGGAAGCCGGTCGCCGCCGGGTCCAGGAAGGTGAAGGTGCCAGGTGCGCCGTTGGCCGAGACGTAGATGCCGTCCCGCGGGGCCTGCGGGGTGCCCGCGGCGTTGAGCTTGTTGCCGGCGCGCCAGCCGACGGCGGCCAGCACCTGCCCACCGGACCTGTTGGGCCCGGAACCGCCGAAGGGGCGGACCACGACGTCGCTGACGATGTTGGCGAAGAAGCAGGTCGGCTTGGTGAGCGACGTGCAGGTGGTGGGGAGCACGACGTTGCGGTAGCTGTGGCCGGCGTCGGTGGAGCGCCACAGGCCCTTGCCGGTCGCCTGGTAGACGATGCCGGTGTGGATCGGGTCCACCGCGATCCGGAAGGTGATGGTGCCGTTCGGTACGCCCGTGGCGTGATGCCACGTGGTGCCGTGGTCGCTGGACCAGAAGGCGCCGAGGCCGGCGTAGGAGTCGCCGCCGAAGGCCGGGTCGCCGCTGCCCACGACCAGGGTGCCGCCCTTGGCGACCGCGATGCTGCCGATGATCTGGCTGGGCAGGCCCTCGCCGATCGAGGACCAGC
Organism: Frankiales bacterium; assembly: GCA_025465465.1. GTDB lineage: Bacteria > Actinomycetota > Actinomycetes > Mycobacteriales > SCTD01 > RYN-111. The sequence continues at coordinate 27,084 of JAODND010000045.1, forward strand.
TGCTGCCGGAGTTGGTGCTGCGGAACAGCCCGCCGTTGGCCACCGCGGCATACCAGACCTTGAGGTTGGCCGGGTCGTAGGCGAAGCCCTGGATGCGTCCGGAGAGGTTGTGGAGTCCGGTGCCGTTGGTGCGCGTGTATCCCGCGACGTCGGAGTAGAGGGCATCGGTGCCGAGCGGCTGCCACGTGCTGCCGCCGTAGGCCTTCGAGGCGGACAGCGAGGCTGTCTGGGACACCGCGCTGGCGAAGGCCTCGCCGGTCACGGGGTAGGTGCCCTGGTGCTTGACCTGCAGCGCGTGGCTGATGGTCAGCTGGTCGTTCGCGCTCTCCGACTCGGTGGCTGGGACACACCGGATCGTGACGCCGGCGCCGGCGAACTGGCCCAGCTTGTCGAGGTGCTGGCCGGTCGGGCAGGCGCTGCGCGGCGTGGGGACCGCAGCGACCGTCCCGGTCGGCGCGGGGGCCAGCGCAGCCCCGAGCAGCGCAAGAGCAGCAGCGCCGCCGAACAGCGAGCGAACGAGCTTGTGCGACACGGTCAGGACCCCCTCAGGAAGGGCACAGGGTACGACGGTTCCGGTCGCGTCCCCACCCTTGTCACAGAAGCGTCAGATCCTCCGCCTCGGGTCGTCCGGTGAGCAGCTTCTCCAGCTCCGCCTCGCCCGGCAGGTCCTCGTGGAGGTCCTCCTTGCCGGTGCGGACGTAGAGGAACAGCCCGCTCACGCACTCGGGCGCGACACCGACCAGCCGGGCCCACGCCAGTCGGTAGACGGCGAGCTGCACCGGGTCAGCGCTCTCCCGCCCGGTCTTCCAGTCGACGACCTGCCAGCGCCCGTCGCCGAGGTCGTAGACGGCGTCGATGCGCCCCCGGACGACGCGGCCCGCCAGCGGGAGCGAGAACGGCGCCTCGACCGCATACGGCTTGCGCCCGGACCAGGGCCCGGCCTGGAACGCCTCCTGCAGCGCCTGCAGGTCCTCGTCGGTCCCGAGCTCGTCGTCTTCGGCGCCGGGCAGCTCGTCCGGGTCGAGCAGCGGCCGCTCCTCGAACAGCGTCTCCACCCAGGCGTGGAAGCGGGTGCCGCGGCGGGCAGCCGGAGCCGGCGGGCGCGGCATCGGCCGCGCCAGCTCACGGGCGAACGCCTCGGGGTCCTGGTGCAGCCGCATCAGGCCAGACGCGGACAGCGAGGAGGGGAGCCGCACGGTGCGTAGGGCGCCGCGGGCCTCGCGCTCCTCGTCGAGCAGCAGCTTGGCCTCCTTGTCGAGCCGGTCGAGCTCCTCGCGCTCCCAGGCCGTGAGTCCGAGGTCGTCGTCGAGCGGCACGCCGGCGGCCAGCGACTGGAGGTCGGCCCTGACCTGTCCGGCCGCGGAGCGCCGGCGTCGCAACGCGTCGGGCTCGTAGGGCGCGGGCCAGACGAAGGTCGGCCGCTCTGCCAGGGCGGGGTTGCCGTCGTCGTCGGACGGCGGTGCAGCCCAGCCGTCGACGAGGCCGTGCCCTGCCTCGGCGTGCGTCTTCAGCGACTCGAGGAACGGGGAGGGGCCGCGCCGCTTCTTCTGGGTCGGGCCCCACCAGTGCCCGCTGCCGACGAGCACGTGCCGGGCCCGGGTGAACGCGACGTAGCCGAGCCGGCGCTCCTCCCGCTCCAGGTGCTCGCGGCAGGTCGACTCGTAGTCGGCCAGCGCCTCCTTCGTCAGCTGCTCGTCGAGCACCGGCAGGTCGTGGGCGTCGCCTCGCAGCGGGGCGGGCAGCACGCTCGCGGTGGTCGGCCAGCGTCCCTTGAGCACGTCCGCCGGGAACACCCCCTTGGTGAGGTCGGGGCACACCACGACGTCCCACTCGAGGCCCTTGGACTTGTGCGCCGTCATCAGCTGCACCGCGTCGCTGCCGCTCGGAGCGATCGTGTCGAGACCGCGCTCGTGCTCGTCGGCGGCCCGGAGGAAGGCGAGGAACGACGTCAGGGACGTCTCGCCGTCGAGGTCGGCGAAGCCCGCCACCACGTCGAGGAACGACGACAGCGACTCCTTGCGCCGGGCCGCAACCGCGTCGGGCGAGGCGGCCAGCTCGACATCGAGGCCACTGGCCTCGACCACCCGGTGGACGAGGTCCAGGAGCGGCTCGCCACGGTGCCGGCGCAACGACCGCAGCTCGGCCCCGAGTGCCGTCACGCGATGCACGCCGTCGAGCGACCACCCCTTGTGCCCGGGGCGGTCGAGGACGTCGGCCAGCGACACCACGTCGCAGGGGTCGATGCCGGCCACGGCCTCCTCGAGTGCCGTGTCGTCGACGTCGAGGTCGGTCTCGTCGATCTCGGGGGGGTCCTGCTCGTCGAGCCGCGGGTCGAGCACGCCGCTGCGCAGCAGCTCCTTGCCGCGACGCCCGAGCTGCGCCAGGTCGCGCACCCCGAGCCGCCAGCGCGGACCGGTCAGCAGCCGGAGGAGCGCGGCGTTGGCGGTCGGCTCCTCGATGATCTCGAGTGTCGCGACGACGTCGGCGACCTCCGGCAGCTGCAGCAGACCTCCGAGCCCGACGACCTCGACCGGGATGCCCCGCGCAACGAGCGTCGCGTGCAGGTCGCCGAAGTCACGACGCGCACGGACCAGCACCGCGATCTCCCGCCACGGTGTCCCGGCCGCGCTCGCGGCGCCGACCTGGTCCGCGACCCACGCCAGCTCGTCGCTCCACGACTCCCGCAGCGAGACCCGCGTGTCGCCGAGTGCCGCCTTGGCCTCCGGTGCCCGCAGCTCCACGACCCGGTGCTTTGCCCGCAGCGCCTCGGCGACCTGGTTGGCGAGCTGGAGCAACCTGCCGCCGGAGCGCTGGTTGACCGAGAGGCTGTAGACACCGGCCGGCTCGCCGGACGCCGACGGGAAGTGCCCGGGGAAGCCGTCGAGGTTGGAGACGGACGCCCCGCGCCAGCCGTAGATCGCCTGACAGGGGTCGCCGACCGCCGTGACCGCATGTCCGCCACCGAAGAGCCCGGCAAGCATGCGGCGCTGCGCCACCGAGGTGTCCTGGTACTCGTCGAGCAGGACGACCTTTGCCGTCGCCCGCTCGAGGGCCCCCACCTCGGGGATCTCCTCCGCGAGCCGTGCACCGAGCGACACCTGGTCGCCGAAGTCGACGGCGTCGAGGTCGCGCTTGGCCTCGCGGTAGGCGGCCACGACCTGGGCGAGCTCCTGGCGCTGCTGCGACACACTCAGCCAGCGGGCGAGGGTGTCGGTGTGGGTCTTGGTGCCCTTGACGCCCTCGAACGACGCGGCCACCGCGGTGAGGCGGTCGGCCCACCCGGCTTCCCAGGCCAGCAGCTCGTCGGGCGTCACCAGGTGCTCGGACAGCTCGGAGTCGAGTGACACGACCTCGCCCACCAGCATCGACAGCGGCCTGGTCAGCGCGCGCACCGGACCGCGGTGCCGTCGCAGCACCCGGCCCGCGAGCTGGAAGCGCGTTGCGTCGGCGAGCAACCGCGACCGCGGCTCGACCCCGAGGCGCAGTCCGTGCTCGGTGACGAGCCGGCCGGCAAAGGCGTGGTAGGTCGACACCACTGGTTCGCCGCGGTCGTCACGGCGTACGGAGATCCCCGCAGCCGCAAGCGATCTGGCGATCTTCGCCGCCAGCTCGGCCGCGGCCTTGTTGGTGAAGGTGAGGCCCAGGACCTCCTCGGGGGCGACCAGCTCGTTGGTGACGAGCCACACGACTCGCGCGGCCATGACAGTGGTCTTGCCGGAGCCGGCGCCGGCCACGATGAGCCCGGGCGCGAGCGGGGCCGTGATCGCCGCGAGCTGCTCCTCGTTGAAGGGGAGGTCGAGGACGCGGCACAGCTCGTCGGTGTTCACGAGACCACCTGCCTGCCGTCGGGCTGGGCGGGGCAGGCGACTCTGAAGGCGCACCGGTCGCAGCGCTCCTGCGGTGTCGGCGGGAAGGACTCCCCGAGCACCCGCACGACGGCCTTCTCGATGAGCTGTTCGACCCAGGTCGGACCCGCAGGCAGGGCAGCCTGCTTCGGCACCTTGGGGCCGCCGCCCTTGTCGTCGAGCCTCAGCATGACCAGCTCGGCACCGCCGGGGACGGCATCCTTCACGTGCTCGTCGAGCGCGCCCTCCCGGACGGCGAGCTGGTAGGTGCCGAGCTGCGGGTGCTCCTCGACCTCCCGCGCCTTGGGAGGCGTCTTTCCTGTCTTGAGGTCGACGACGTGGACCAGCCCGTCCTCGTCGACCTCCACCCGGTCCATGAAGCCGCGCAGCTCCACGGTGGTCCCGGCGACCGGCAGGCTGACGGTGAAGGGGACCTCGGTGGCGACCAGCTCGCGACCGCGCTCGGCCGCGTGCCAGACGAGGAAGCGCCGCAGGCCCTCGCGGGCCTCGTCGTGCTGCTGCGCCGACTGCCATGGCGCGTCGTAGGCGAGCTGCCCCCAGACCTTGTCGAGCCGCGCCATCAGGACGTCGAGGTCGGGCAGCGTGCTCCCCTTGGCGACCTCGTGCGCCAGCGCGTGCAGCACGCCGCCGAACCCCATCGCCGTGCTCGTGGGCGACTCGGCGTGCACCTCGTGCTCGAGGAACCACCGCAGCGGACACTCTTCGAGCTTTCCGAGCGACGTGCCCGACAGCCGGACCGGCTCGTCCGGGCCGAGCAGCGCGGTGTCGGACTCCGTGCTGTCCAGCAGCCCCCACCAGCGGTCCGGTGTGGCAGCCGGGACGAGCAGCCGGCCGCTGTCGTCGGCAGCCGTCGCGAGCCGCGCGAGCCGGGCGGCCACCGCCCGCTGCATCGCTGGGCTCGACGAGGGATCCACGGCCCGACGCCGCAGCGTCGCGACCAGCGATGGCAGCGAGAGCGGCCGGGCGACCCGGTCGAGGTGCTGGGTCACGGACAGCCCCGTCTCGGCAAGCAGCCGGGAGGGGCGCTCGCCGTCGTCCTCGGGGCTGTCGACGGCCGTCACGACGAGCCGTCGACGCGCGCGGGTGCAGGCGACGTAGAACAGCCGGCGCTCGTCGGCCAGCAGCTGGGCCCTGTCGAGCGGCTCGCGCAGGCCGTGCCGGTCGAGCCGTTCGGACTCGAGCAGCGTCGACCGCCGTCGCAGGTCGGGCCACACGCCTTCCTGGACGCCACAGACCACGACGACGTCCCACTCGAGCCCCTTGCTGCGGTGCGCGGTGAGCAGGCGCACGGCGTCACCGCGTACGCCCGACTCGGCGAGGGTGTCCCCCGGGATCTGCTGGGCCTCGATCTCGTCGAGGATCGCGGTGACGTTGCCGGTGCGGCGCTCCGATGCCCGCGCGACCGTGGCAAACAGCGAGACGACGGCATCGAGGTCACGGTCGGCCGCGCGGCCGGCGTTGCCGCCGGCGAGCGACGCGGCTTCGAGGCGGTCGGGCCAGGGGCTGCCGTGCCAGAGCTCCCACAGGGCCGCCTCGGGCCCCTCCGGGAGCTTCGCCCGCGCCGCGGCCAGCAATCCCGCGAGCCGGGCGGCGGGCCGGGCGACCTGGGCGTCGAGGGTGATCAGGTGCCGGGGATCGGCGACCGCCTCGCGCAGCAGCTCCGCCGACGGAGCCGGCAGTCGTGACGGTGCGTCGGCCTCCCGCTGCCCGATCCGGTCGAGCTCGCGCAGGTCGCGGCCGAGCCGTCGGAGCGCGCCGGGGTCGGCCCCACCCAGGGGAGACAGCAGCAGCTGCCTGGCCGCCTCGGTGGTGAGCAACGCCTGATCGTGCACGACCCGCAACGCGAGCAGCAGCGGGGCCACGGCGGGTTCCTGGGCGAGTGGCAGCTCGTCACCCGCGACCTCGAGCGGCACCCCGGCGGCGGTCAGCACGCGGCGCAGCAGCGGCACCGATCGCGCACCGGACCTGACCAGGACGGCCATCCGCGACCAGGGCGTGCCGCGCTCGAGGTGCTCGCGCCGCAGCAGGTCGGCGACGGCATCTGCCTCGGCGCCGACCGACGGGTGCGTGTGCACCTCCGCCGTGCCGGCGACGGCGGTCCCGGAGTCGAGGGCGCGCAGCTCACGGAGGCTGGGCACCAGCGGGATCGGGTCGGCCAGCCGTCGCGACACCGCGAGCAGCTCGGCGCCGGAGCGACGGCAGGTCCGCAGAGCCAGCACCGGTGCAGCCGTCCCGTCGACCCGCAGAAAGCGCTCGGGGAACTCGAGCAGCCCGGAGACCTCGGCCCCGCGAAAGGCATAGATGGCCTGGTCGGGGTCGCCCACCACGACGAGGTCGCGGCCCTGGCCGGCGATCGCCTGCAGCAGCCGCTCCTGCGCCGGATCGGTGTCCTGGTACTCGTCGACGTAGACGGCGCGGTAGCGGCGGCGCAGCTCCTCGGCGACCGCCGGCTGCTCGGCGAGGAGCACCGCCCGGTGCACGAGCTCGGCGTAGTCGACGGCTCCCTGGGCGTCGAGCACGTCGAGGTACTCACCGAAGAACGACGCCATGGCTGCCCAGTCGTCGCGGCCCTCCCGCACCGCCAGTGCCCCGAGATCGGCGGGGTCGAGGCCGACCTCGCGGGCCCGCGACAGCAGCGCCCGCACCTCCTCGGCGAGCCCGCGGGTGGTCAGCGCGGCGCGCAGCTCCGGCGGCCAGCTGCGGCCGACGTCGAGCGAGCCTCGCAGCAGATCGCGAAGCGCGACGTCCTGCTCGGGGCCGGACAGCAGGCGCAAGGGGTCGTTCCAGAGGTCGACCGGCTGGTGCTCGCGCACGAGGGCATAGCAGAACGCGTGGAACGTCCACGCCGACGGACCAGCGGTCGGCAGGTCGAGCCGGGCGCTGATGCGCTCGCGGAGCTCGGCTGCGGCCTTCCGGCTGAACGTGAGGACGAGCACCTCGTCGGCGCGCAGCCCCTGCTTCTCGACCCGCTGCGCGACGGCCTCGACGAGGGTCGTCGTCTTGCCGGTCCCAGGACCGGCGAGGACCAGCAGCGGACCGCCGGGATGATCGAGGACGGCCTGCTGCGCCAGATCAGGAGTGAGGCGCCCCGCGCTGGGTGGCCGGGTGCGGTCGAGGCGGTACATCGCAGGTCATTCAACCGCGCGCGTCGGACATCCCGTCCCAGCGGCACTCGGCCAGCACGACCCTCTCCCCGCGCACCGGGCAGCCCTCGGCGACCAGCAGCGGGAGCCCGCCGTCGTACGGCACGCCGCTGGACCGCAGGACCCGCTGCCACGGCACCTCGTGACCGTGCTTCGCCATCACCATGCCGACCGTGCGGGCCGACCCGGAGCCGAGGTACTCGGCCACGTCGCCGTAGGTCATCACCTTGCCCCGCGGGATCCGCGCGACCAGGTCCAGCACCGACAGCGCGTACGGCGTCGGGGGTTCCACCCCCGTGAGGCTAGAGGAGGGCGCTGGGGTTGAACGCCTTCGTGCCGGCGACCAGCGTCAGTCCCGGTACCCCGTGCGCCCGCGCGAAGGCGATCTCCTTGGCGAGGTTGCCGACGCCGTTGTCGAGCGGGTACGGCGCGAGGCCGACCGTCGACAGCACGCCGAGCGCGCGGCCCGAGCTGTCGAGGAAGCCCGAGCCGGAGTCGCCAGGGATGCCGGGGGTCACGGTGTAGACGGTCGTCGTCCAGCCGCCGGCGCTGTCGCCGAGGGAGACGCCCTGCTTCGGGCTGGTGGGCGTCAGGCCGAACCGCAGGCTGGAGTTGCCGTAGCTGTAGACGTTCTCGAGGGGCGACGTCCCCGTCGCGAGGCCGGTGGGACCGCCGAAGACCGGGATGGTCGGGTTGGTCTGGGCGACCGCCGCGGCCGGCAGCTTGATGAGCGCCAGGTCGTTGTAGGCGCAGGTGCTCGCGTCGCGGGTCTTCGCAGCCTTCATCGCGAGCCACGAGTTGTAGGCGAGCGTGCCGGTGTAGCCCTCGACCGCCACGGGGGTCCCGAGCTTCAGCGAAGCCGTCGAGCAGCCGTTGGTGTCTGTCGAGGTGCCGGTGCTCGAGCAGTGCGCCGCCTGGCCGAGGTAGACGGCCGTACCTGCGGTGAAGACGAAGTTGCCCGTGCACTGCGCACCGGCGGTGAGGGTCTGCACGCCGGGGTGGATCTTCGCGGACCCCTCGGCCGCCCACCGCCTGGTCGCGGCGTCGGAGGGAACGGCGGTGATGCCGACGGCGAGAGCGAGGCCGGCGCTGAGGACGAGCATGCGGGGGGACATGCCCGGGACAACGACGAAGCCCCCACCCGGGGTGCGGGTGGGGGCTTCGGCTGTCAGGTTCAGCGAGCTGTGAGTGTCGCTGTGATTGTCGCTGTGAGTGTCAGAGCAGGGCGCCGCTGTTGAACGCCTCGGTGCCGGGGACCAGGGCCAGACCGGCGACGCCGTGGGTCTGGGCGTAGGCGATCTCCTTGGCGAGGTTGCCGATGTTGTTGCTCAGCGGGAGCGGGGCGATCGCGATGGTCGACAGCACGCCGATGGCCTTGCCACTGGCGTCGAGGAAGCCGGAGCCGGAGTCACCGGGGATGCCGGGGGTGACGGTGTAGACGGTGGTGCTCCAACCGCCCGGGGTCGTGCTGATCGCGATGCCGCGCTTGGGGCTCAACGGGGTCAGGCCGAGGCGCAGCGACGAGTTGCCGTAGCTGTAGACGTTGGAGCCGGTGCCCGCCGTCGTGCCGAGCGCCGTCGGGCCGCCGTAGACAGGGACGCTGGGGTTGGTCGTGGCGACCGCTGCTGCCGGGAGCGCGATGAGCGCCAGGTCGTTGTAGGCGCAGGTCTCCGCGTCCTTCTCACCGGCGGACCGCATCGCCGCCCAGGAGTTGTAGGCCATCGTGCCCTGGAAGCCGGCCACATCGACGGGTGTACCGACCGGCAGCGTCGCGGCCGTGCAGCCGTTGGTGTCGGTGGCCGCACCGGTGCCCGAGCAGTGGGCGGCCTGGCCGAGGTAGGTCGTCGTGCCGGCGGTGAAGACGAAGTTGGCGGTGCACTGCGAGCCGCCCGTGATGGTCTGGACGCCGGGATGGACCTTGGCGGTGGCGGCGGGGGCCCAGCCCGCTGCGGACGCCGGGGTGGAGGCGGTGAAGGCGAGCGCGAGCAGCGCTGCCCCAAGCGAGACGAGCAGGTTGAGACGAGGCATCGGGGGGATTCTCCTGTCAGGTTTGACCGGTGTTACACCGATCTTGCCCTATAGGTGGGGTTTCCACCCCCGCTGGGTCAGTACGTCGGCAGCGACGGGTCGACCTGCGCCTGCCACGCGATGACGCCGCCCTGCACGTGCACGGAGTTGCCCAGGCCCGCGGCCTTCAGCGCCGCGAGGGACTCCGCGGAGCGGATGCCGCTCTTGCAGTAGAGGACGATCTCCTTGTCCTGCGGGAGTCCGGCCAACGCGTTGCCGTTGAGGATCTCGCCCTTGGGGATGAGCACCGCGCCGGGGATCTGCATGATCTCCCACTCGGCCGGCTCGCGGACGTCGACGAGGTAGAAGTCGTCGCCGCGGTCCATCTTGTCCTTCAGCTCGGTGGCGAGGATGGTCGACCCGATGGCCGCCTCCATCGCCTCCTCGCTGACGGCGCCGCAGAACGACTCGTAGTCGATGAGTCCCGTGATCGTCGGCTCCTTGCCGCACAGCGGGCACTCCGGGTCCTTGCGGACCTTGATCTTGCGGTAGGTCATCTCGAGGGCGTCGTAGACCATGAGGGAGCCGACCAGCGGGTCACCGATGCCGGTCAGCAGCTTGATCGCCTCGGTCGTCTGGATCGCGCCGATGGACGCGCACAGCACGCCCAGCACGCCACCCTCGGCGCAGCTCGGGACCATGCCCGGCGGCGGCGGCTCGGGATAGAGGCAGCGGTAGCAAGGAGCCTCGGTGCCCTCGAGTGTCGGCCAGAACACCGAGGCCTGGCCGTCGAAGCGATAGATCGAGCCCCAGACGTAGGGCTTGTTCAGGAAGTAGGCCGCGTCGTTGACCATGTAGCGCGTCGCGAAGTTGTCGGTGCCGTCGACGATGAGGTCGTACTGGCTGAAGATCTCCATCACGTTGTCGTTGTCGAGCCGCGTCTCGTGGACGACGACGTTGATCAGCGGGTTGATCTCCCTGACGGAGTCGCGCGCGCTCTCGGCCTTGGACCGGCCGATGTCGCTCTGGCCGTGGATGATCTGGCGCTGCAGGTTGCTCTCGTCGACGGTGTCGAACTCCACGATGCCCAGCGTGCCGACCCCGGCGGCCGCCAGGTACATCAGCGTCGGGGAACCGAGGCCGCCGGCACCGACGGCGAGGACTCTGGCGTTCTTGAGCCGCTTCTGCCCGGTGGTCGCGACGTCCGGGATGATGAGGTGGCGGCTGTAGCGCATCACCTCGTCGCGCGTCAGCTCAGCTGCGGGCTCCACCAGGGGCGGCAGGGACACGGGGGTTGCTCCTTCGTCAGGCTTCTCTGTGCACAAGCCTCGCAGAGCGCTCGGGATTCCCTTTCGTGACCTCCACCACGTTGTAGCCCTCGCAGAGTGGGCAGGCTCCTTCTCGAAGCACCAGTGCACCCGATCCGAGGAGGAACGATGAGCGCCACTGACAAGCTGAAGCACACCGCCGAGGAGCTCCAGGGCAAGGCCAAGCAGGCTGTGGGAGGGGCGACGGGCGACCGCGACACCCAGGCTGAAGGCCTCAAGGACGAGAAGATGGGCCAGCTCAAGGGCGTGGGCGACAAGCTCAAGGACGTCGCCAAGTAGGCGCCAAGTAAGCGCCAAGTAGGCACAGCTCGTACGACGAGGGCCCCGCACCCATCAGGGCGCGGGGCCTTCGTCTGTGCCTTCGTGTGTGCCTTCGTCTTTCCTGAGCCGTTCGCTCAGCCGCCCGGCCGCCACCACGGCTTGCGCTTCGGAGCCGGTGCGGGCGGCGAGGGAGGCGGGGACGCCACCGACGGTGCCGGCGGCGGGGGCTGCGCCGGCCGCGGCGGCGCGGGAGGCAGGTTCGGGGTGCGCTCGAGAACGACTGGCTTCGCCGCCGGCCGGGTGGCCTTCTTGACGGGCGCGGCGACCCGCTTGACCGGGGCTTTCGTCGGGGTCTTCTGAGGGGGCTTCGAAGGCGCTTTCGCGGGAGCCTTCGCCACCTTCTTCGGCTGCTCCGTCGGGCTCTCTGCCACCGGCTCGGGGGCCGCGGGCGGTCCCGCCGACGGCGCGGGCGGTGCGAGGCTCGACGTCACCGCCGGGCGGTCGTCCGCCGGCGGCTCGGGTGCCGCGTTGATCCGGTCGAGCACGTCCGCGACGGACTCCTGCGACACGGGCTCCGGAGGCGCCGACTGCTGGGGTGCCGGCTCCGGGGGTGGTGGCTCGACAGCCTTCTCGGCGGCGGGTTCCTCGGCTTCCTCGAGAGCGCCACCGAGCTCCTCGAGAGCAGCTTCCGCCGTGCGCGTGCCACGCCGCCGTCGCAGCAGCGCCTCGGCCAGGGCGAGGACGGCCTCGTCGACGTGGGCGAGCACCCGGCGCTCGCTGTCAGCGGTGGCGGTGCGGACGATGTCCTCGGTGTCGGCCTTGACCCGCGGCGACAGCGCCTCGCCGAGCTGCGTGACGAGAGCCGCGGAGACCCGGGTCAGGACCACATCGGCGATGCGCGGGGCGAGGGTCTCCACGAGCCTGTCGGCGACCCGCTGGCCGACCAGGCCGGCGATCTCCTCGGCGGTCGGCAGGGTCTGCTCGGCGAGGTGCGTGCCGAGGTGCTCCACGTCCTCGCGGAGGGCGGCGAGGCCGAGCGTGAGTGTGGTGTCCGAGCTGTCGTCCTGCAGCGCCACGACCTGGACGCCGAGCTTGGTGACCAGCTCGCGGACCGTCTGCACCTCGTCGAAGCGGGCATGCAGCCGGGCGATCTCCGCGGAGACGGCGGGGATGCCGCCGGCAGCGTCGCCGACGTCGGCGAGGCGCTCGCCGACCTGGCCGAGGCGGTTCTCGACGGCGCCGAGGGTCGCCTGCACCTCGTCGAAGCGGTCACCGGTCTGGCTGTCGAGAGCAGCCCGCATGTCACCGAAGTGCGCCTTGAGGGCTTCGGGGCCGACGACCGGGCGCTCCGCGGCCTCCGCCAGCCTGTCCAGGCGCGCCCCGAGGGCGTCGACGACCGCGTCCCGCAGCCGCTCCGCATCCGGCACTGTGCCGATCGCGTCGAGCTTGGCCGACAGCCCCTCGACCTGTGGGCGGAGCTGCTCGAGGGAGTGGGCGGTGCGGGCGCCGAGGTCGCTGAGGCCGGATCGGAGCTCGGTGAGCGGCTGCAGCCGGTCGTGCAGACCGGCGACGTCGTTCTGCAGCGACGCCAGGGCGCTCGGGAAGCCGGCCAGCTGACGGAGCGCGGCAGTCATCTGTGCGACGAGCTCGCCCTGGGCGGCGACGTCGGCCGACAGCGCTGCAAGGCGCACGACGGCCTGCTCGGTCGGGACGGCGGTGTCGGCGCCGACCGCATCGATGCGCTTGGAGAGGGCCTCGATCCGCTGCCCGAGCAGCGAGGTCGAGGTGCGCAGGTCGGCGACCACCGTGCTGACCACGCCGCCGAGGCGCTCGACGGTCGCGTCCGTCGCTGCGGCCCGCACGCTCTCGCTGAGGGCGGCGACCTGCCCGCGGAGCTCGCCGAGGACGGCCGAGACCGCGCGCTGCTCGCGGACCTGCTCCTCGGCGGCGGCGGAGAGGAGAGCCTGCATGCGGTCGGACATCTGCCCGCCCGCAGGCCCAGCTGGGATGTCGGTCACCGTGGTCGTTCCTCCCTTGTCCGCACGGGGCGGACAGAGTGGCAAGAGCTGTCGCGGCGAGTTTCGCACCGAACGGGGCTCGACGGGCTCACCGCGCCCGCGGGACGCAGCGCGTCGGCGTCGGACATCCGGGCAACGGTCCCGCTCACAGCGGCAGCTCCTCGCCGACAGCGACCTCACGATCCTCGCCGAGGACCCGGCTGGCGGACTGCCCGAGCGCGACCGCCGTACCTGCCGTGAACAGCGCGCCCGACTCCTCGGGCAGGCCCAGCACGGTCAGCGGGTCAGGTGCTGTCGCGAGAGCGCGCAGCCAGTCGGCCCGGCCCGAGCGGGCGTCCCAGTGCGGGACGACGGCGACGCCCGGGACGAGACCCAGACCGCGTTCCAGGGCGAGGCCACCGTCTGGGTCGCGACGGTCGGGCAGCACGGTCCAGGAGCCGAGCACCATGGCGCCGGCACTGGCGCCCATCACGGCGCCGCCGCCGGCGACGAGGTCGCCGATGAGCCGGCCGACCGGCGAGGCCAGCAGGGTGGTGAGCAGCCGGGAGGGCGAGCCGCCCGGGAGCACGACGAGCCTGGCCCGCTGCAGCGCCGCGAGCGCACCGGCACTGTCCTCGCGCACGTCTGGTGCTCCGGTCACGTCGGCGGCGCCGCAGGCCCGGAAGTGCGCGATGCCGTGGTCGGTGGCCGTGCGGTATTCGCGACCGGGCGCACCGGCCAGCGCCGTGACGACCACAGGCCCGTCCACGAGCTCGAGCAGGCGGCGGTCCATGTCGCGGCAGCCGGGTGAGAACTCACCACCGCCCTGCAGGAGCACCGTCACCGGACGGACGCTCTCACACCTCGGTGAGCAGCATCTCCAGGCGCCGGTTCAGGGCGTCGAGGGTGGCGCGGATGACGGCCTGGCGGACGTCCTCACGGACTCCGGCTGCGCCGGTGAGGCGCTCGGCGCCACGACCGGTCAGCAGGGTGAGTGCGACCACGACGGTGCGCTCGTTGCCCATCGGGGTCACTTCGAGGTGGTCGAGCTCGAAGCGCACCTGGCCCTCGACGAGCTGCTCGACGGCACGCAGCGTCGCCGTGGCGACGGCCCGGTGCACGCCGGTCTGCGAGGCAGCGCCGCGCGCCTCTCCCGTCGCATGCGCCTCGCCGGAGGACAGGGTGACGCTGGCCGTCACGTCGAGCCCGGAGCTGACGAGATGCATCCGGGCGATGGACGGCCGGGCAGCAGAGCGCTGCTCCGGCACGCTGGGCAGCGGCGTGTGGTCGACCACCGCGTCTTCGACGACCTGCACGCGGTCGGCGTCGACACCGAGCCCGAACTGCTCACGCAGCAGGCGCCCGACGGAGCTCGCGACGGCGGCCTCATCGACGCCCTCCTCGAGGTCCAGGCGCAGCGTGCCCAGGCCACCCTCGGCGTCCGGAGTGACGTCTGCGTCACTGACACCCGGGACAGCGCGGAGAGCAGCGATGAGCTCGCTGTTGTCCATCACGCTCACGGGTGCTCCAGGTCGGCGAAGTGCGACGCAGTCTGCGTCCTCTTCAGCATCGCTCGTACCGCCTGTCCCCAAGAGGGCCGAACGGTAGGGGGAAGCGGACCTCTCCTGCATCCAATCGGGCTAACTCCGAGGACAGATCAGTCTGACTTGTCCGGGTTCAGGCGGACTTGCGTACTGGGGCCTTCTTCGCCCCCACCTTCTTGGCGGGCGCCTTCTTCGCCGCCGCCTTCTTCGCCGGTGCGGCAGTGGAGGAAGCCTTCGAGGAGGCCTTCTTGGCCGCCGGCTTGCCCGTGCCGGTCGCGCCCTTCTTGGCCGCTTCGACGCTCGCGCGCAGGGCCGCCATCAGGTCGACGACGGTACCCGTGCTCGGCTGCGCCTCCTCTGGCTGCACGACCTCGCGGCCCTCGACCTTGGCGTCGATGACCGACTGCAGCGCGTCGCGGTAGGAGTCGGAGTAGTGGCTCGGGTCGAACTCGCCCGAGAGGGTCTCGATGAGCGAACCAGCCATAGCGAGCTCCTGCGGCCGCACTTCGACGTCCTCGTCGAGGAAGGCGAAGTCGGGGGCACGCACCTCGTCGGGCCACAGCATCGTCTCCAGCACGAACACGCCGTCGCGGACCCGGAGCGTCGCGAGCGACTCGCGGCTGCGCAGCGCCACCTTGACGATCGCGACCTTGCCGGACTCCTCGAGGGCTTCGCGCAGCAGCACGTACGGCTTCGTCCCGGTCTTCTCCGGCTCGAGGTAGTAGCTCTTCTCGAAGTAGATCGGGTCGACCTCCTCGAGCGGCACGAACGTCAGGACGTCGATGGCCTTGTTGGTCGACAGCGGCAGGTCCTTGAAGTCGTCGTCGGTGAGCACCACCGTCTCGCCGCTCGGCAGCTCATAGCCCTTGGCGATGTCGCCATACGCGACCTCCTCGCCGTCGGAGGCGGCCACCCGCTTGTACTTGATGCGGCTGCCGTCGGAGCGACGCACCTGGTGGAAGGTGACGTCCTTCTGCTCGGTCGCGCTGTACAGCTTCACCGGGATGGTCACCAACCCGAAGCTGATCGCGCCCTTCCAGATGGACCTCATAGCTGCGCTCCTACCCGTGTGCCGGAACGATCACGCTAGGCGGAGCGACCGGGACGGGTCCACACACCCGCCCCGGCCGATGGTGCCGAAGGTAGGGCAGAACGGACACCGCCCGCGCCCCCCGTCGGGTTGGCAGGATGGGTCGGTGATCCCCCATGACCTGTCGCCGATGCTGGCGACGACCGGACCGCTGCCGGGCGGCGACTCCTGGGCCTACGAGGTGAAGTGGGACGGGGTGCGGGCACTCGTCGCCGTCGAGGACGGCGCAGTGCGGGCCACCAGCCGCAACGGCAACGACGTGACCGGCGGCTACCCGGAGCTGCGCACCCTGACCGGCCTCCCGGACGTGCTGCTCGACGGCGAGATCGTGGCCTTCCGCGACGGCCGCCCCGACTTCGGCCTGCTCCAGAACCGGATGCACGTGCGCTCCCCCTCCGCAGCCCTCGTCGCGGCCACTCCGGTGGCCTTCCTCCCGTTCGACGTCCTGCACGTCGAGGACTCATCGCTGCTGTCACATTCGTACGAGGACAGGCGAGCCGTGCTCGTGGACCTGGTGCCCGACGCACCCGAGCGCTTCCACGGCGACGGTGCCCTCCTCATGGAGATGACCCGCGCGCAGGGGCTCGAAGGGCTGGTCGCGAAGCGGCGCGACTCGACGTACCAGCCGGGACGGCGCACCGACGCGTGGGTGAAGGTGAAGCACGTGCATCGGCAGTCGGCCGTCGTGGGCGGCTGGCGCGAGGGCGAGGGCGGAAGGTCGGGGCAGCTGGGCGCGCTGCTGCTCGGCGTCCACGGTCCCGACGGCCTCGTCTTCTGCGGTCGCGTCGGGACCGGGTTCAGCGCGGCGACGCTGCGCAGCACGGCGAAGCGGCTCGCAGCGGTGGCCCGGCCGACCTCGCCGTACGACGTGCCCGTTCCTCCCGAGGAGGCGCGGCTGGCGCACTGGGTCGAGCCGGAGCTCGTCGTCGACGTCGAGTTCACCGCCTGGACCTCGGACGGCAAGCTGAGGCACCCGTCGTTCAAGGGGTTCCGGGACGACCTCGACCCGCGGGAGGTGCGACGTGAGCCCCAGTGAGGTGCTGGTCGACGTCGAGGGACGGACGCTCAAGCTGACGAACCTCGAGAAGGTGCTCTATCCCAGCGGGTTCACCAAGGGACAGGTCATCGACTACTACTCGCGCATCGCGCCGGTGATGCTCCCGCACCTGGCGCAGCGGGCACTGACGCGCAAGCGCTATCCGAACGGCACCGAGGGCCCGATGTTCTTCGAGAAGAACCGGCCGCAGGGGACGCCGCCGTGGGTGCGCACCGTGACGCTGCCGTCTCCGGGATCGACGAAGAACCGCGAGACGATCGAGTACGTCGTCTGCGACGACCTGGCCACCCTGGTCTGGACCGCCAACCTCGCGGCGCTGGAGCTGCACACCCATCAGTGGAAGGTCGGCCGGAAGACCCCCGACCTGCTCGTGTTCGACCTCGACCCCGGGCCGCCGGCGACCATCGTCGAGTGCTGCCGGGTCGCGGAGCTGCTGCGCGACGAGCTCGACCTCGAGCTCTACCCGAAGACCTCCGGCAACAAGGGGATGCAGCTGGTGGCGCGCGCTCCGCTGCGGGACACCTCCGAATACGCCCGCAAGGTCGCCGAGGCCTTGGAGAACAAGCACCCGGAGCTGGTGGTCTCGAGGATGACCAAGGCCGTACGCCCGGGGAAGGTGTTCGTCGACTGGTCGCAGAACAACGGGGCCAAGACGACCGTCACGGTCTACTCGCTGCGCGCCCGGCACGAGCCGTCGGTGTCGACGCCCGTGACCTGGGAGGAGGTGGGCTCGTGCTCATCAGCATCGGACCTGGTGTTCCTCAGCGAGGACGTGCTCTTTCGCGTGGAGGAGCTGGGCGACCTCTTCGAGCCCTTGCTGTAATCGCCCTCGCGGTGTTCCCTCGAAGTCGGAGGTGTTCTCGTGACCGGTGTCCCCCCGCCCGCCCTGACCGACGAGGCGCTCGAGCGCGAGCTCCTGCACCTGCACGAGACCCGCAACGACACCTTCCTGCACGGCAGCGACGACGCTCTCGCCTTCCACACCTGGCGGATGGGCGAGCTGGAGGGTGAGTACCTCCGCCGCAACCCCGACCGCGTCCTCGATGCCCGGCGCACCCGGCACGGATCGCGCGAGCTCGCCGGTCAGGACGCCTCAGTCGTCTAGGTGTCGCCTCGGTGCCGTCTAGGCTCGCGGGCATGACCGCCAGCGAGGTGCCTGCCCGCGGGCAGCGCTTGCCCCGGCCCGCGCGGCGCAAGCAGCTGCTCGGCGCGGCGCAGGAGATCTTCGTGGCTCAGGGCTACCACGCAGCGGCGATGGACGACATCGCAGAGCGCGCCGGCGTCTCCAAACCGGTGCTGTACCAGCACTTCCCGGGCAAGCTCGAGCTCTACCTCGCGCTGCTCGAGGAGCACGCCGCAGCCCTCACGCAGCGGGTCCGCGTCGCGCTCGACTCGACGACCGACAACCAGAAGCGGGTCGCCGCCTCGATCGAGGCCTACTTCGACTTCGTCGACGGCGACGGCGAGGGGTTCCGCCTCGTCTTCGAGAGCGACCTGCGCAACGACCCCACCGTCCGCGAGCGGGTCGAGCGGATGACTGCCGACTGCGTCGAGGCGATCACCGAGGTCATCGCGCACGACACCGGGCTGCCCCAGGACGAGGCCCGGCTGCTGTCGGTCGGCCTGACCGGCCTGGCCGAGATCGGCGCCCGCTGGTGGCTGTCGTCGGCCGACCGCCTCGAGAAGCGGCGCGCTGTCGAGCTGCTCGTCACGCTCGCCTGGCGCGGCATCTCGGGCGCGCCCCTCCACCCCTAGCCCCCCTCAGGTGATCAACAGGTGATCGGCGGGGCGGCGCGCCGACGTGTCGCACCACCGACGCCCTGTTGATCATGGGCGGTGGGGTTCTGCCCTCGGCTGACAGCCGCCCGCTGGGCCGGACGCCTCGGTTAGCCTCGCAGCAACGACTCACGAACGACTCACGACGGAGGCTCTGCGGTGGAGGTCAAGATCGGCGTGCAGTTCGCGTCACGCGAGCTGGTGCTCGAGAGCGGGCAGAGCCCCGACGAGGTCGCGAAGGCCGTGGCCGACGCCCTCAAGGCCGACCTCGGTGTGCTGACGCTGCAGGACGAGAAGGGCCGGCGGGTGCTGGTGCCCGCCGACAAGCTGGCCTACGTCGAGATCGCCGAGTCCGAGACCCGCAAGGTCGGCTTCGGCGCGATGTAGCTCGGCTCAGGCCTCGAGGCCGAGCGACTGCATCCGCTCGGTGTGCTTGTTGGTGATGGACGTCAGCAGCCGCGAGATGCCGGCCAGGTCACCCGAGCCGACGAGCAGCTCGAGCAGCGCGTCCCGCTCGACAGCGACCTGCTGCGCCTGGATCAGCGCCTCCCCCACGAGCCGGCGCGCCCACAGCGCGAGCCGCCCGCCGACCGAAGGCTCCTCGGCGATGATCTCCTTCACCTTCGCCACCGCGAACGACGCCTGACCGGTGTCGGCGAGCGATGACTCGATGAGGGCGCGGGTCTCGTCGTCCTTCACGTAGGTCGCGACCTCGCGGTAGAAGTCGGTCGCCATCCCGTCCCCGACATAGGCCTTGATGAGGCCCTCGTACCAGTCCGACGGCTGGGTTGAGTCGTGGAAGCTGTCGAGGGGCTCGACGAACGGCGCCATCGCCTCGAACGGGTCCACGCCCCGCGACCGCAGGAAGGCCGTCAGCTTCTGGAAGTGCACGAACTCGACATTGGCCATGGTGCCGAGGGCGACCTTGTCCTCCACGGTCGGCGCGAGCTGCGCATCGGTCGCGAGTCGCTCGAAGGCGATCAACTCGCCGTACGCAAGCACGCCCAGCAGGTCGATGACAGCGGCATCCATGCCCCAAAAGGTAGGCTGGGTCCCACAGACACGAGTGTTGACCCTCACCTGGGACGCGCGCCCTTCCGGAGCTGCGCTTCACGACCGGCGGTCGGCACGCCAGCCAGGTAGAGGAAATCCATGTCAGAAGAGAACGGTTTCGCCGCGCTCGGCGCGCGCCCGGAGACAGTCGAGGCGCTCGCCGCCGTCGGCATCACGCAGCCCTTCCCGATCCAGAAGATGACGCTGCAGATCGCGATGGGCAAGCACGACCTCATCGGTCAGGCCCGCACCGGCACCGGCAAGACGCTGGGCTTCGGCGTGCCGATGCTGCAAAACGTCAAGAGCAAGGAGGAGGGCAGCAACGGCGTCCCGCAGGGGCTCGTCGTCGTCCCCACCCGCGAGCTGTGCGTCCAGGTCGCCAGCGACCTCGAGATCGCCGGCAGGACCCGCGGCATCCGGGTGCAGAGCATCTACGGCGGCCGGGCCTTCGAGCCGCAGGTCGAATCCCTCAAGAGGGGAGTCGAGATCGTGGTCGGCACCCCGGGCCGGCTGCTCGACCTGGCCCGCCAGGGCCACCTGAACCTCGGCCAGGTCGAGATGCTCGTCCTCGACGAGGCCGACGAGATGCTCGACCTCGGCTTCCTCCCCGACGTCGAACGCATCCTCGACCTGACGCCCGACGAGCGGCAGACGATGCTGTTCAGCGCGACGATGCCGTCACCGGTCGTGGCGCTCGCCCGCCGCTTCATGCGCCAGCCGACGCACATCCGTGCCGAGGAGGTCGACGAGGGCCGCACCGTGCCCGACACCGAGATCTTCGTCTACCGCTGCCACGCGATGGACAAGGGCGAGATGCTCGCGCGCATCCTGCAGGCCGAGGGCCGCGGACTGACGATGGTCTTCTGCCGCACCAAGCGCACCTGCGACAAGGTCGCCGAGGACATGAACGACCGCGGCTTCGCGGCCGCCGCTGTGCACGGAGACCTCGGCCAGGGCGCGCGCGAGCAGGCGCTCCGCGCGTTCCGCAGCGGCAAGATCGACGTCCTCGTCGCGACCGACGTCGCGGCCCGGGGCATCGACGTGCAGGACGTCACGCACGTCATCAACTACCAGTGCCCCGACGAGGAGCGCACCTTCCTGCACCGCATCGGCCGTACAGGCCGGGCGGGCGCCAAGGGCGTGGCGATCACGTTCGTCGACTGGGACGACATGCCCAAGTGGGGCCTGATCAACAAGGACCTCAACCTGCCCTTCCCGGAGCCGCTGGAGACCTACTCGTCGTCCAAGCACCTCTACGACGACCTCCACATCCCGGTGGGCACCACGGGCAGGCTGCCGCGCGCCGCGCGGACCCGCGTCGGCCTGGAGGCCGAGGAGCTCGAGGACGTCGGCGAGACCGGGCGCAAGCCCCGCAAGGCCGCGCCGAGCCGTCGTACCCCCGACGCGGTCGGGACCGCGGACGGGCCGGACGCCCCCGCACTGCCCAAGCGCACCGGTGCTCCCCGCCAGCGCACCCGAGGCAGCGGCGCCGCTGTCGCTGCTGCGCCCGCGTTCAGCGACTCCGACAGCGGCGAGGGCCGCTCCGCCGCTGAGGGCGACGCCCCACCGCGCCGCCGGCGGCGCGGTGGCCGTGGCCGCGGTGGCGCTGGCGGCACCAGCTCCGAGGGCTGATCGGCTCAAGCCCGACGTCGTGCCGCGCCGAAGCAGCATGCATGGTGCTACGACTGGTCGGTGGCGTGCGGACGGGCGAGGACTCGGAGGACCTCCGGGCCTTCCTCAGGACGCTCGAGGGCTCTGCCGAGGTGCACGAGACCGCCTTGCTCGCCTGCGGCAACCACGGCGACGAACGGCCCACCTGGACCTACATCGAGGCCGACCCGGCCACGGGCGTCGCCCGTCGCCGCTGCCTGCAGTGCGCGGCCAACGTGTGGGTTCTCGACTCCGAGGGCCGCTGGACGTTCCCGCGCATGTGGAGCTGCGGCACCTGCGGCCAGTCGATAGCGGAGGTCGCCGCCGGGCTCGCCATGCCCGACGGCGAGCATGTCGAGTGGGTCGTGCTCGGCGCCCGCTGCGTCGACTGCGGTCGCGTCGACGGCCTGACCGACATGGTGCTGCCGGGTACCCCGCTCAGAGAGGTCCTGGACGCGCTCTGACGGTCGCGGTGTCGTGCGGCAGGCCGCTGCATAGGCTGGGTGCATGAGCGCGGTCGACAACAGTCCCTTGCCCGAGGGCGTCCGGCGGACCGCCGTCGACATCCCGGGCGGGCCCCTCGCGATACTCGATGCCGGTGCCGCTGAACGCGGGACCGTCGTGATGGTGCCCGGCTTCACCGGCAGCAAGGAGGACTTCCGGCTGCTCGTGAAGCCGCTTGCGGACGCCGGCTTCCACGTCGTCGCCGTGGACCAGCGGGGGCAGCACGAGTCCGACGGCCCCGACGACGAGGCTGCCTACACGACCGAGGTCCTGGGCGCCGACCTGATCCAGGTGGTGAAAGCCCTCGGCGAGGGCCCCGTGCACCTGGTCGGTCACAGCTTCGGCGGACTCGTGGGACGCGCCGCGGTGCTGCAGGAGCCGTCGGCGTTCAGGTCGTTCGTGCTGATGGGCTCCGGTCCCGCCGGTCTCACCGGCGCCCGCGCAGACGTGATGCCCTTCATGCGCGCGATCCTGCTCGACGGTGGTCTGGAGGCGGTCTGGGAGGCGGCACTGCAGCTGCCGCCGCACCCCGACAAGCCTGCGGTCACCGCTGAGGTCCAGGACTTCCTGCGTGCCCGGATGCTCGGCAACACCCCCGCCGGACTGCTCGGCACCGCCGCTGCCCTCACCTCTGAGCCCGATCGGGTGGAGGAGCTGCGGGCCACCGGGATCCGCTGCCTCGTCGTCTACGGCGAGCGCGACGATGCCTGGAGCCCGGCACAGCAGTCCCAGATGGCCGAGCGGCTCGGCTGCGAGACCACGGTCATCGCGGGGGCCTGGCACTCCCCCGCCGCCGAGCAGCCCGAAGCGACCCTCGCCGCCCTGCTCGCCTTCCTCACCCGACTTCCCGCGTCGGACGCCGGCTGAGATCAGCACCAGTTCACGGAAGTGGGTGGTCAGGATGGCGGACGCCGGCCTCTACGGCCCCGGCTCGGTGACCTGGCGGGTCCACGGCGACCCGGTGATGGCGCTGGCGGGTCCCCGCGCGCTGCTGCTGCAGGCCCTGCAGCCCGACGCGATGGCCGGGGTGGCAGGCAGCTCCGGCTTCCGTGACGACCCCTGGGGCCGACTGCACCGCACGGCCGAGTACGTCGGCGTCACGACCTTCGGCACCACCGCCGAGGCCGAGCGCGCGGGCGCGCGAGTGCGGGGCATCCACCACAGGCTGGGCCTCGACGATCCGCACCTGCTGCTGTGGGTGCACTGCACCGAGGTCGAGTCGTTCCTCACCACCGTGACTCGGTGCGGTCTGCGGCTGTCCGGCGAGGAGAAGGACCAGTACTACCTCGAGCAGGTGGCGAATGCCCGGCTGGTCGGGCTCGAGACGGCACCGACGAGCCGCGAGGCGATGGCGGAGTACTTCCGCACCATGCGCCCCGAGCTGCACGCCACGCCCGCGGCACGAGAGGCCGCGCGCTTCGTGCTCTCCCCGCCGCTGACCGGACGGCTCCGGACCCTCAAGCCCGCCTGGTTCGGCATCGCGGGCATCTCCGTCGCGATGCTGCCGCGGTGGGCCCGGCGGATGTATCGGCTACCCGGCCTCCCGACGACCGACGTCGGTGCGACGGCGGCCGGGATCGCCTTGCGCACCAGCCTTCTCGCGCTGCCGGAGCACCTGCGCCATGGCCCGCACTTCCGCGAGGCCCTGGAGCGACTGGCGAGCTGAGCTACTTGACGGTGAAGGTCTGCTTCGTCTCGTAGCTGTCGAGATCGCTCACCCGGATCTGAAGGTCGATGACGTAGGTGCCCTTCGACGGGATCACCAGGTTCAGGTCCTCGTAGTGGCCGATCGACTTCAGCGGCGGCGTGACCGTGATCTGGTCGGAGCTGCCCTTCTTCTGCAGGAAGCCGCTGACCTCGGCGACGGTCTTGGTGAGCCCACTGCTGGTCAGGACGGTGTAGACGTGCAGCCCGTTGACGCCCTTGCGGGCCGGATAGATGTCGACGGCGACGGTGTAGGGACCAGCGATCGACTTGCCGGTGTACGGCGGCGCGAAGGCCTCCTTCGCGGGGATGCTGTTGACGAGGAAGGCCGTCACGACGAGCACCACCACGCTGAGGGCCGCCTCGACGCCGACGCTGCGGCGCAGTCCGGCCACGTCGTCGCCTCCGGGTGCTTCGGGTGGCGCGGCTGTCTCGGTCGCCGCGGCCACGACCGGCCGGGTGTAGTGCGACCTCACATAGGCGCGTCCGACGAGCGCGAACAGCAGCATCAGCCCGACGAGGGCGTACTTCGAGACGAGCAGCAGCCCGTACCGCGTGCTGAACAAGGCACCGACCTCGCCCACCTCGCGGATCGTGGCGAAGACCCCGGTGGCGACAAGCAGCACCACCGACCAGAAGGCGAGCCGTGACCAGCCGGGCAGCAGCGCCGCCTGCTCGTCCTCGGTCCACGAGCGCAGCCCCCGCCTCAGGACGACGAGCCCACCGACCCAGGCGCTGACGAACACGAGGTGGACGGTGTCGAACACGTCGGTCCACGGTTCCCACGAGCCGACGCCGGCATGCCCGGCCGCCGACCAGGTCATCGCCATCACCAGCCCCAGGCCGGCGAACAGCCCCGCCGAGGCCCGACCGAGGCGCTTGCCGACCGCGAGCACGGCGACGGCTGCCAGGGCAGCGACCGCGATCCGGGTCGAGGTGGCCTCTCCGTACTTCGTCTTCATGACCGCCGACAGCAGGCTCGTGTCGAAGGTCTTGCCGAGTCCGTCGCCGGCCGCATAGGGCCCCTCGAGGAACAGCGCGAGGGCTGCCGTGACGGACTCGACGAGGGCCGCACCGAACAGCATCTTGCGCAGTCTCGGCACGCCCGCGGGCCAGAGGAGCAGGCAGAAGATCGCGCCGCCGAGGAAGACGAGCAACGCGGCGAACCCGAGGAAGCGGGTCGTCCCCAGGGCGATGCTGGGCGCGCGGGGGGCGGCGTTCAGCGACGTGAGGTTTCCTCGTCCGACCCGCGCAGCGAGGTCACCACTTGCCTTGCCGACGCTGAACGTGAAGGCGCCCGACACCGGGTGGCTGTCTGCGGACACGACCCGCCAGAGGACGACGTACGAGCCTTGCGCGAGTCCGCGGCTCAGGGGGATGTGCACGACCGAGCCGCCCCCGCTGAGGAAGGGCACGCCGTTGTCGACCCGGGCGCCCTGGGCGGTCTCGACCTTGAGCTGGCCGAGCCCGATCGAGACGGCCTCCCCATAGGTGAGGGTGACCTCCGTCGGGGCGCTGTCGAGGATCTGCGAGTCCTGCGGGGTGGTCTTGAGCAGCGCCGCGTGGGCCATCGCCTCGGGAGCGGCCAGACCGAGCAGGAGCAGCGCGGACAGAAGCGCTCCCATCAGGGCGCCTGCGCGGCGCATCCTCATGACTCAGCTCTTCCGCTGCGGCCGCTGCGCACCAGCGCCCCGAGGGCGAGCAGCGCCGCGAGCACGGCGACGGCCAGCCCCGCGCCGCCAAGAGCCTTTGCGGTGCTGTCGTCACTGGCGGTCTTTGTCGCGATCGGCGCTGCGGAAGCGCTGACGCTGACCTGAGGAGAGGCCGTCACGGTCGGCGTGCCCGGTGTGGTCGGCGTCCCGAGCATGAGCACGGGAGCCGGGTGCTCGGCTGACGCGCCGGTCTCGATCCAGCGGACGACGGTGCCGTCCTTGTAGGTCTGCACGGCCTTGAACGTGATGCTGTCGGTCTCCGGCAAGTGGCCGGCAGCGAGGGTGAAGTCGTCATACCCGCCGGGCGGGATGCCGCCGGCCGTGGCGGTCCAGACCACATCGACCACGGCGGTCGTGATGTCGCCGTCGTCGGTCTTGATCGGCGTCGCGAGCTTCGTGCTCTTGACGGTGAACGTCCAGCCGGTCTTGGCCTCGGCATAGACGCCGGCGATCGGCTTGTCGGCAGGCAGCGCGATCTCGACCTTGGTCGTCGGTGCGGGCTCCTCGTTGGGCACACGGAACACGATCTCCGCGTCGTCGCCGCCCGGGGTCGCGTCACCACTGTGCACGGTGACGTGGGCGGCGGCGGGCAGGGCGAGCAGGATCACGGCAGCGGCCGTGGCGGGCAGGGCAAAGCGCTTGGTGTGCAAGGGAACTCCTGGTCTGAGTGCGGGACGGGTGACTACTGCGCGGAGGCGAGTAGCACCGGAGGTCCACGCCGCGGCGGCTGCGCAGCGACCCAGGAAGTGCGAGGTGCAGCGATGACGAGAACGTGAGGGGCACGCCGCACCGGTGCCGGCACCGTCGGCAGCGCCAGCCGACGTCCGAGCCGGAGCGCCTTCGCGCCGGCGCGCACGATCGCATCGGCGGTCCAGAGGCCCGCGTCGGCGCGACCGAGCAGCACGCTGGTGAGCACGACAGCAGCGCCGTGGCTCA
This sequence comes from Frankiales bacterium, assembly GCA_025465465.1. Lineage (GTDB taxonomy): Bacteria > Actinomycetota > Actinomycetes > Mycobacteriales > SCTD01 > RYN-111. The sequence continues at coordinate 52,712 of JAODND010000045.1, forward strand.
TCAGCATGGTCGGGGTGACCCCGACCAGCAGGTGCGGCACCCACGAGGCGCGGCCGGACGTGACGTCGGTGCACATCGCCTCGAGCAGCAGGTGTGTGACGACCTGCGCCGTGAGCACCCAGGCGGCGAACGCGGGAACCCGACGGCGCGACCCGAGGAGGGCGACCGCTGCGGGCCAGCAGACGCCCGCCGCCACGAGCAGCGCGAAGACGCTGTCGCAGCCGTCGACGAAGGAGTGGGCGATCGCCGCGCCGCCGACCGTCGGGACCGTGAGCACGGCCGCGCGCACCCCGCGCACCACACCGGAGTGCGGGTCGACGCGGAGGGAGTCGCTCACGCCCCCATCGTGCCCGAGAATCGGTCGCGATGCAGCACGGGGTGCGCAAGAGTGCCGCTCGTGACCTGGACGACCCGACCGTGCACCCTCGACGACGCGGCTGCCGTGAGCGCGGTGTACACCGCTTTCGACACGGTTGAGTTCGGTGAGCAGACCTTCGACGAGGATGACGTGCGCACGATCCTGGGACAGGGCTACGAGTGCTGGGTCGCCCTCGAGGACGGCATCGTCGGATTCGCCTCGGTGCACCGCGAGGGCGATGTCGAGACGCTCACGCTCCCGTCGTACGACCCTGCCCTGCGCGCGCAGCTGCTGGCCCTCGTCCTCGGACGCGCCCGCGAGCACGGACTGGGCAAGGTGTCGCACTGGGCCGGGCTCGGTGGGCTCAGCGGGCCGTTCCTGGAGTCGCACGGCTTCCAGGACGCGAGCATCAGCTGGAAGCTGGTCCGCGTGCTGCCCGCACCCGAGCCGAGCTGGCCGGAGGGGATCGAGGTCCGGCCGTTCGTGCAGGAGCGTGACGCAGTCGCCGTATGGGAGTGCGTCACAGAGGGCTTCCGCGGCACCAGCTTCGGCCGCCCCCGGTCGTTCGAGGAGTGGTCGGAGGTGCACCTTCAGCACCTCATCGACGTCGTGTGCGCCTGGTGCGGCGGCGAGCTGGTCGGCGTCTCGACCCGCGGCACGCTGCTCGGGCAGGGGTATCTCGCGCAGTTGGCAGTGCTGCCCTCGCAGCGTGGTCTCGGGCTGGGCCGGGCGCTGCTTCTCGAGACCTTTGCGCGAGACACCGCAGACGGGCACCGGCTCACGTCGCTGTCGGTGGACGGCGACAACGACGGCGCCCGGCGGATCTATGACAGCGTGGGCATGACGGTGGACTCTGAGATGCACCGGTGGGACCTCCACCTGTGAGCGGCGCGGGGCTCAGGCCGCCTCGTCGTCGAGCGGGGCGAGCTCTTCGGCGAGTCCTGCCCACGGCTTGTGCGGTCCGCCCGACGCGGCCATGCCCGTCGGGCAGACGCGCACGAAGTCGCACCAGCCGCACAGCGTCGAGGGACGGGCTGGGTAGTCGGTGGCGGCACTGATCTCGGCAGCGATGGCCTCGGCTCGACCGACATGCCGCTGCAGGGACTCCTCGCTGTGCTCCCAGCGGTGCACGGTGCCGGTGGGCAGGTGGTGCAACTCGACCACGGTGCAGCCGCCACGGAAGGTCCGCCGCACGCCGAGGGCGTAGAGCGCGAGGGCGAGCGACCCGCGGGCGTCGTCCTCGGACAGGACGGAACGTCCGGTCTTGTAGTCGACGACGACCAGCTCGTGACCGCGGTCGTCGACGCGGTCGATGCGGCCGCTCACCGCGAGGGTCGCGGTCTTGAAGGCCACGGTGCGCTCGATGCCACGCGGCTCGTGCTCCGGGTCGACCTCCTCGACGTACCTCGCGACCATGTCACCGGTGTAGCCCTTCCACCGGTCGGCCTGACCACCGTCGGAGAACCCGTCCGTGGACCAGGCATCGTGCAGCAGTCCACGCGCGGCCGACGGTGTGCGGCGGGGCAGCGGGAGGTCCCACCACCTCGCGAGCGCCAGGTGGGCGGCGGCGCCGACGCTGTTGTGCGCCCACCCTGGTCCCTTGGCCGGCGCCGGCCTGTCGAGGTAGGTGAACCGGTAGCGCCGCGGGCAGTCGAGCCAGGTCGTCAGCCGGGACGGCGTGCAGCTGAACAGCCGCGCCGGCATGCCCTCGAGACCCAGCTGCTCCACGGTCACATCCTCGCGGACGGGGACGACAGACCGGGTCAGTGTGGGTCAGGGTGTGGACGCGGCGATGAAGCCCATCACGCTGTTCGCGAGCAGCTGCACCGCGATGGCCGAGAGCAGCAGACCGGCGATCCGGGTGAGCAGCACGATGCCCGACTCGCGGATGACCTTGGTGATGGTCACGCTGAAGAACAACGACAGGAACACGAGCAGGTGCACAGCCACGATGCCGGCGCCGATCGCCACCCGGCCGCCGGTCGTGTGGTGCTGCTGGACGAAGACGATCGTGGCCACGATCGTGCCGGGGCCCGCGAGCAGCGGCGTGCCCAGCGGCACGAGGGCCACGCTGACGTCGTCGATCTCGCTCGGGTCGTCCTGCTTCCCGGTGAGCAGCTCGAGGGCGACGATGGTGAGCAGCAGGCCACCGGCGCCCTGGAGCGCCGGGATGGTGATGCCCAGGTAGTTCAGGATCTGCTGCCCGAGCAGCGCAAAGACCGAGATGACCGCCAGCGAGACGAGCACGGCCTGGCCGGCGAGCTTGCGGCGCTTCTTGTTGGACCGCCCGGCGGTGAGCGACAGGAACAGCGGGACGTTGCCGACGGGATCCATGATGACCGTCAGGGTCACGAGCACGGTGCCGAAGACGGTGGCGTCGAAGTACTGGCTCACAGCACGTCCACGCCGGTCGCTCGGGACGCGATCTCGTCGAGAACGCCTGGCGCGGTGGCGTTCTCACCCAGCCGCACCTGCTTGTTGCTGCCGTGGAAGTCGCTGGAGCCGGTCACGAGCAGGCCGAGCGAGCCGGCCATCGCGCGCAGCCGTTCGCGGGTCTCGGGTGTGTGGTCGACGTGATCGACCTCGAGGCCGCCGAGACCGGCCGCCGCCATCTCCTCGATGACGTCGTCTCCCACGGTGCGGCCCCGGCCGTCGGCGCCGGGGTGGGCAAAGACGGTGACGCCACCCGCTGCGTGGACGAGATGCATCGCGTCGATCACGTCGAGCTCGTGCTTGCCGGCCCAGTAGCGGCCGCGCGTCCCGATCCAGTCGGACGTGAAGGCTTCCTCGATCGTGGCGACGAGACCGCTGTCGATGAGAGCCCGCGCGATGTGCGGCCGCCCGACGGTGCCGTCGGCGTGTTCGCGGACCTGCTCCCAGCTGACGGGATGGCCGTCTGCAACCAGCATCGCGACCATCCGCTCGGCGCGGGACACCCGGCTGTCGCGAAGCACCCCCAGCTGCTCGGCCAGCGCGGCGTCATCGGGGTCGAAGAGATAGCCGAGCAGGTGCAGCGAGACCCCACCGCGACTGCAGGAGATCTCGGCACCCCGGACGAGGCGCAGACCGTCGGGCAGCGCGGCCGCTGCGGCGTCCCAGCCCTCCGTGGTGTCGTGGTCGGTGAGGGCGACCACCGCCAGGCCGGCCTCGGAGGCAGCACGGACCAGCGTCTCGGGCGGGGTGGTGCCGTCGGAGGCGGTGGAGTGCGTGTGGAGGTCGATCGAGCCGGGCACGCGGCCAGGCTAGGTCACGTCAGCGACTCAGCGGAGTCAGTGGAGTCTCGGTGACGGCGCTCCGGCCGCGAGCGCGAGCTGGTCGCGCCGCAGGTCGTGCAGCTCGACGTGCTCGAGCAGCACGAGCTCGGCCGCGGGGGGCCAGAGCACCGCCCAGAGCCACACCCCGCTCGCCTCGCCGACGAACGCCACCCGGTCCGCAGCCGAGTCGCACCGCCACAGGGGGGTGGGGTGGTTGGCCGCCAGGATCTTGGCGTCAGGGGCGCCCTCCGCGCAGCTGCCCGGGTCGAGAGCCGGCAGGCCCGCCAGACCGGCGCCGAGGCCGACGCCTGGCTCCTCGCTGACGAGCAGCATGTCGGCCGGACCACCGAGGGGCGACGGACCCGACACGGCGAGCACGGTGGCGCTGGCACCCGTGCGCTCGTCGCCGCACCAGCCGACCCCTCCGACCGTCCACCCGGCGATGAGCAGCTGCGGAGACCACAGCGGCACGCGCGACGTCGCGGCCACCTTGGGGATGACATCTGCCGATCCGACGTACCAGGGCTGCACCTTGCCGTGGTCGGCGCAGGTCCAGTCGCTGGACATCAACCCCGGAGCGCGAAGAGCGCCGGAGCACCGTGGGCACCGTGGAGCGACGCTCATACCCTGACGGTCCGCTCCCAGGAGCCCTGGGTCAAGAGCCCGGCGGTGCTACTCCTGCAGCACCGGGCGACCGGGCTGCTCACCACCGCGCGCGTCGAGGTAGCTCTGCTTGGGCACCATGACCTTGCGACGGAAGATGCAGACGAGCACACCGTCCTGGTTGTAGCCCTTGGTCTCGACATAGACGATGCCGCGGTCGTCCTTGCTCTTGCTCTCGGTCTTGTCGAGGACCTCGGTCTGGCCATAGATGGTGTCGCCGTGAAACGTCGGGAAGACGTGCTTGAGCGACTCGACCTCGAGGTTGGCGATCGCCTTGCCGCTGACGTCGGCCACGGACATCCCGAGCAGCAGCGAATAGACGTAGTTGCCGACGACGACGTTCTTGCCCTGGGGAGTCGTCGCCGCATAGTTGGCATCCAGGTGCAGCGGGTGATGGTTCATCGTCAGCAGGCAGAACAGGTGGTCGTCGTACTCCGTGACGGTCTTGCCTGGCCAGTGCTTGTAGGTCGCCCCGACCTCGAACTCCTCGTAGCTGCGACCGAACTGCACAACTGCCTCCTGGTACGGCGGATCTGTTGCTGCCCAGTGTCGCAGCGTGATCGCCGTCACGACCGAGCCGGGTCTCGGGTCGAGCGCTCAAGACCTGGGGAGCTCCCACAGCTTCACGGCGTCGCCCGCGAATTCGTGGACGTAGCCACAGGAGGCACAGATCAGTCCCAACGCAGACTGGTTCGCCCAGCCGAGGTCAAGGAACTCCATGCCGCTGGTGTTGAGCTTGACCTCCTGGTCCCAGAACTGTCCGTGGCCGCAGACGAGGCAGACAAGCGCTCGGTCAGCGATCGTCGCGGTCACCGGCTGCTTGCTCTTGAACAGTCCCATGCCGGGTGAGTCTGCCGTGCGAGCCGAGTCTCGGCACGCACTTGCCTCAGCCGGTCTGGATGCTGACGTGCTCAGTGATCTGGTCCCCGGCGAACCTGAAGACGTCGATCCACTCGCTCCGGCTGGCCGACCCGGCGGACGTGACAGTGGCGGTCGTGAACACCGCGACAGCATCGTCCCGATCGGCGATCTGGTCGATGACCTGCCGGGTTTCGATCCCGCCGAGAGCCGACTGAAACCACTCGGCCACGCCTTCGGGACCGGTGACCGACGCAGCATCGGTCACGTCGTTGGCGAGTATGTGCCACCGGCAGTCCGGTGCGAGGTAGGCCGTCGCGCGACGCCAGTCCTTCTCGTCGATGGCCAGGTAGAAGTCGCGCAGGAGCGCTGTCCGATCTGTCATCACCGCATCACGCAGCTCTCTTGCAGGCCGGTGTTCCCCCGGGAAGCGACATCCGATGGGCGGCGACCCAGTCGTAGAGGCGGGCGGCCGCCCACGAGACGCCAGGCGCGAGCAGCAGCCAGCCCACCGGCTGCCAGCCACGGCTCCCGAGCAGCAGCTGCGCGACCGCCTCGTGACCGCTGCGGTGCCCGCCGTCGTCCGACACCCACTGCAGCTTCTCCGTGCACTCCTCCGGGGTGAGGTCCAACGCCTCGAGATCCGCGTGCTGCCAAGGGATCACGGCATCCGCGTGGATGCGCAGCCGTGCCATCAGGCCCACCGAGGTCGTGCAGAAGCCGCAGTCGCCGTCGTACACGAGGGTGCTCACACGTCTATCGTCGCACCGGTCCAGTGCACGGGCGGGCCGTGGCCGAGCGCGTCGGCGAGGTGGACGCGACGACCGGACGGGTAGGTCGTCGCGTGCACGCGGAAGGCATAGCTGCGCGGCTCGGGCTCGAGGCTGATCCTGACCAGCGAGTGCCCGACGTCGTGGAGCAGCTCGTCGACGGCCGTGCGCTCGGCAGGGTCGACGTACTGCCAGACGACGCTGTGCCACACGACGGTCGTGACGTCGTCGCGGCCCTGGGCGAGCTCACGAGTGAGGAAGTCCAGGGCACCGGACTGCACGACGGTCGCCGGCACGCGGGCTGCGATGTCGAGCGCGCCTCGCAACCGCTCGAGCCGTGCGACCTGATCGGCCCAGACATAGGAGGTCAGGGTCAGCCGTCCGTCCGCGGTCGTCGGGTCGACGGGGTTGGGGTCGCAGCCGCGCCGCTCGACGACCTGGACGTCGTGGCGCACGGGAGGCTCGTTGTCCCAGGGCTCCTCCAGGACGACCGCGCTCGACGGGTCGCCGAGCACGAGATCGCCTGTGACGTAGGCGAACCGGTCGCAGCGCAGGTTGAGGCCGGCCGAGGCCCCCACCTCGAGCAGCCGCACCGGGCCCGGGATCATCCCGAGCGCGCCGAAGAGCACGGCCGAGCGCCCGACCTCGTTGGTCTGCACGCTGTGCGTCATCCGCTCCTGCAGCTCCGGCAGGTGCTCCCGGCAGGCCCGGGCGGCGGCCGGCCACACCCGCTCGACGTGCGCGGTCCCGCCGACGCTCGGGTAGTGCAGCGCGAGCTCGGGCGCCTTGCCTTCGAGCACCAGCCGATGGAGGGCACCTGCGAAGCGCAGCGAAGGCACAGCGCCGGCGGGGAGGTCGAGCGATGGAGCCACCAGGTCGGCGACGACGCCGCCCGCCCTCATGTCCCCGGCCGCACCCTCCAGCAGCGCCCCGGTCAGCGGGCTGCCCATGAGCCGGCACTGCTCGGCCTGCAGCAGCAGGCGGTCGACGAAGTCGTTCACGCCAGGTCGGCCTCGGGCCGCGACGGGTCGCGCAGGTCGCAGCCCTGGGCCAGCCAGCGCTCCTCGAGCGCGGTCGCCCCGTGGACCCGCTTCCAGGCCGCCTCGTTGGGGGTCATCGGCAGCAGCGGCAGGAACGTCACGTCCTCGGCATCGGGCACCAGGCCGCCGGGCTCACCGACGAGCACCGCTGTGAAGCGACTCCCGTCCCACAGCGGCTCCCCCAGGTCGAGGCCCGCCCCCGCGGTCAGCACGACTCCCTCGACCGCAGGGCTGGCCGCCACCGCCCCGAGCCGCCGGAGCACGGTGTCGTGGACGCCGCGGACGCTGAGCACGAGCTCCGCCCGCGGGCCTTCCGTGAGGAGTTCGGAGCTGCCGCTCATCGGGTGCCGGGACATGCCGAGGGTCGCGTACCGGACCAGCCCGTCCTGGTCCGGGCCGAACCTCAGGACGTCGATCGGGTCGGTGCCGAGAAAGGAGACGCTCGCGCGCCCGCTGTCGAGGCCGAGGACGCGCAGGAGATGTGCCTCGACGAGCACGAGCAGCTCGTCGGGGTCCACCCGGTCAACCTAGCGAGCACCCTTTCCTGCTCATGTTCGAGGTGGGCGGGCCAGGCCACGCTCAGGATGGGGCACTGCTGCTCATAGAGCAGCAGGGAAGGTCAGGGGAAGGGGATGCTTGTCGGAGGCGGACCGAGCGGCTGCCCGCCGTAGACGACCCGGCCGCGGGCGTCCTGGTAGGTCAGCCAGGCGGTCGCGCCCCGCTGCGCGACCCCGGGCTTGGAGTAGTCGCAGACGCCCTTGGCGAAGACCGTCTTGAGCGATGCCCACTGGGCGTCGGTGAAGACCACGTTGTAGTCGTCGCGGCGCAGCGGCTTGAGCTGGCACTGCATGACGTCGTCGGCCAGCGGGCCACCGGCCGCGATCCGGGGTGAGGCATAGGCGGCGACCGTCTCGTCGCAGACCTCGCCGGGTACGGAGACGCCGGTCCCGTCGGTGCAGCGCTCACCGATGTCGCTCGGCTTGTCGGCGATGATCTTCTTCGCCAGCGGCCTGCCGCTCTGGTCGTGGTCGACCCGGTCCAACCACTTGTCGAGGGCGAAGATCGCCTGGTCGACGTAGTCGGCGTCGCCGAGCAGCGGGACCTGCCCGCGCCAGAGGACCTGGTTGGCGGAGGTGCCGAAGTTGCGCAACAGCCGGGCACGCAGGGCATAGGTGCGGTAGACGTCGTGGAACGCGCCCGGGTCGGGGCCTCGCAGGTCGATGATCGCTACTTTGTCGAGGTTGTTGGCGCTGTCGACGGCGCCGGTCGAGTAGACCCTCTTGAGCCCGTCGGGGTCACCCGTGAGCCGCTGCTTCGAGATGTTGCCCTGGATGTCGATGCCGCCGAGGTGGGCGTTCAGGTCGGCGAACTGCGCGGGCGTGATGAGCCCGTTGCGCAGGCCCGCCAACCCGTACTGGATCCCGACATTGCCGAGGCCGCGGTTCGCGAAGCCGTCACGCCGCTTGCCGAACACGTTGACCATGTAGTCCTGGAGCGTGCACTTCACGCCCTTCGGGTTGGTCTTCGGGTCGTAGACCTTGCCGGCCGGCACTCCGGTGCACGACCGCGACGGGTCGGAGCTGTTTGGGATCGCCGTCGTGAAGGTGACGGGGTTGGCGACGTTGGGGTGGCCGAGGACCTGGCTGATGGCGGCCGGGTCCCATGCCGTGCCAGGGGTCCAGCGGGAGGGGTCCTTGAAGTAGCCGAGCAGCATCACGTAGTCGACGTACTGCTGGGCACTGCTCCACGCGTCCGTGAAGGAGCACTGTGGCGAGATCCCTTGGTACATGCCGGGGTAGGCGTTGGCGACCTGCTGCTGGACGAGCGAGCCACCCGAGCAGCCGGAGCCGATGGTGTAGCGCAGCGTGCCGTACTGCTCGATGACCCGTTCCTTGGTCATGTAGAGGGCCTCGGCCTGCACCGCGAGGTTGCAGTTGTGCCCCGCGTTGTCGAGCGCGTGCGACGCGACGACGAAGCCCGCGCCGAGGGCCGCGACGTTGAGGGTGTCGGGCGCCGTGCCCGACTGGTACTCGGTGTCGCAGCTGGCCCCGTGCGTCAGCACGAGCTTGTGGTTGAACTGCGGCTGCGGCGTGGTGCCGTCCCACTTCTTGCCGGGCTGGAACAGCGCCGAGATCGAGTACTGGTCACGGTCCATGTAGCCGGTCTCGGTGCGCACGATGAAGGGCACGGTGAGGCCCGTCTGCGTCTTCGTCGTCGCGATCAGGGGGGCCGGGGGCGGGTTCGACGGGTCGTAGGGCTGCAGCGCGGACTGGTTGCCGACGGCGGTCCCGGGGGTGCCGGCGGTGCCGACTGGCAGGAAGCGGTACGCGTAGGTGGGCTTGGCGTCACACTGCTTGCCGCGCGTGCCGGCAGCGCAGGCCCACGGCTGGATCTGCGGACCGGCAAACACGGGGCCACCGATGGCGTGGTCGACGAGGGTGATGCGGGCACCTCGCCCGCCGTCGATCGTGGCGGTGAGAGTGGTGCTGCCGAGAGGCAGGCCGTTGACCAGACCCCGGACTTGGCCGTCCGACCGCTTCGCGAACGCCTTCGTGACGTCTCGGGCACCGGCCTTCACCGTCAGCCCGCGCGCCCCCGCCGGCAACGACACGGCGACCAGCGCATCACCGGCCGACACCAGGTCGGCCCGGCTGGACAGGACGGTGATGACCACGTTGCCGCTGCTCGCGGACGCGGTGGGCAGGAAGGGCACGACCGCGGCACTGGCGGCGGCAAGCACGAGGGCGAGGACACGACGCATACCTGGGCCTTCGACATGCAGGCGCGTGTTCCTGCCACGTTGCACCGTCCCCGTTTCAGCTGCTTCCCTGCTGACGTGTGACCCTGAGGTTCCGCAGCCACGCTCACGGACGACCTGCGGGGTCGAACACGAGCAGGGAAGGGGGGCGGGGTCAGGTCTTGAGCTGGTAGTCCTTGAGCAGGCCGCGGCTGATGATCGTCTTCTGGATCTCGCTGGTGCCCTCGCCGATCAGCAGGAACGGCGCCTCGCGCATGAGGCGCTCGATCTCATATTCCTTGGCATAGCCATAGCCGCCGTGGATGCGGAACGCCTCCTGCGTGACCTCGGCGCAGTACTCCGACGCGAGCAGCTTGGCCATGCCGGCCTCGACGTCGTTGCGCTTGCCGGCGTCCTTGAGGCGGGCGGCGTTGACCATCAGTGCGTGCGAGGCCTCGACCTTGGTCGCCATCTCGGCCAGCTTGAACTGGATCGCCTGGTGGCCGGTGAGGGGCTTGCCGAACGTGTGGCGCTGCTGGGCATAGCTGATGGCGAGCTCGAAGGCGCGGATCGAGATGCCGCAGGCGCGGGCGGCGACGTTGACGCGGCCGACCTCGACCCCGTCCATCATCTGGTAGAAGCCCTTTCCGCGGCCCGCCTCGCCACCGAGGATCGACGACGCCGGGACGCGGGCTCCCTCAAGGACCATCTCGGTGGTCTCGACGCCCTTGTAGCCCATCTTCTCGATCTTGCCGGGGATCGTGACACCGGGCGCGGTCTCGCCGAAGCCGGGCTCCTTCTCGACGAGGAAGGTCGTCATGTTCTTGTAGACCGACTCGCCGCCCTCGTCGGTGCGCACGAGCGTCGCGACGACGCCGGCGCGGGCGCCGTTGGTGAGCCACATCTTCTGGCCGTCGAGCACCCACTCGTCACCGTCCTGCACGGCCTTGCTCTTGATGGCGGCCACGTCGGAACCGCAGTGCGGCTCCGACATCGAGAAGGCGCCGCGGACCTCGCCCGTCGCCATCTTGGGCAGCAGCCGGTCCTTCTGCTCCTGGGTGCCGTGCTGCTTGAGCATGTACGCCACGATGAAGTGCGTGTTGATGACGCCGGAGACGCTCATCCAGCCGCGGGCGATCTCCTCCACGACGAGGGCGTAGGTCAGCAGCGACTCGCCGAGGCCGCCGTACTCCTCCGGGATCATGAGGCCGAACAGCCCCATCTCCTTCATGCCCTCGACGATGGCCTCGGGGAACTCGTCCTTGTGCTCGAGGTCGGTGGCGTAGGGGATGATCTCCTTGTCCACGAAGGTCCGGACCGCCGACAGGATCTCGGTCTGGATCTCGGTGAGGCCCTCGGTGTTGGCCAGGCGTCCCATCGCACGTGCTCCCTCGTCTGCGTTTCGAAAGAGTGTCCCACCGGCTACTGACCGGTAGCCACCTCGGGCGCGTGAGCCTGATCACCCAGACCGGCGGCCTCGCCGCGCGCGACGGTGCGGGCGGCGAGCTTGCGGCTCGCCTCGTCGACCATCACGTCGCCGAGCATCGCGACCCCGCGCCCCTCGGCGACCGCGGCGATGACCTCACGAGCACGGTCGAAGGCCTCGCGGGTGGGGGTGAAGGCCTCATGGGCGACCTCCACCTGTGACGGGTGCAGCACCCAGGTCCCGTCGAAGCCCAGGGCCGCGCTGCGGGTCGCCCGGGCACGGAACCCGTCGACGTCGGCCACCCGCTGCCACGGACCGTCGACGGCCAGGACCCCAGCCGCCGTCGCCGCCGCCCTGATGCCCAGCAGCGCGGAGTCGAACGCCCCAGGGAAGGGCTCGGCTCCGACGAAAGGGGAGGCGAGCCCGAGGTCCGCGGCGAAGTCGCCAGGGCCGAAGACGAGCGAGACGACACGGTCGCTGGCACCGGCGATGTCGCTGGCCCACACCAGCCCAGCAGCGGACTCGACCTGCGCCTCGATCCCGATCCTCCCGACGTCGTAGCCCATGGTCTGCTCGATCTGCGTCAGGAGCAGGTCGAGCCAGACGACGTGGTCCGGCGCCTGCACCTTGGGCAGCACGATCGCGTCGACGTGTCTGCCGGCGCCCTCGACGACCTCGATGACGTCGCGGTAGGTGTGCTTCGTCGACAGGTCGTTCACCCGGACCGTGAGCACGCGGTCGCCCCAGCCGCCGGAGGTCAGGGCTTCGACGACGTTGCCGCGCGCCCGTGACTTGTCGGCAGGAGCCACCGCGTCCTCGAGGTCGAGAAAGACCGCATCGGTGCTGATGCCCTTGGCCTTCTCGAGCTTGTGCGGGTCGCTGCCGGGGACGGCAAGCACAGAACGCCTGGCACGCAAGGGGATCTCCTACTCGACGGGAACGCTGGGTGTCGTGGTCCGGGTGTTGGCGCGGATGACGAGCGCCAGTCCGGCCACGAGGAGCGCAGCGGACGGGACAGCCAGCCAGGGGACGTGCTGGTTCTTCACGAACAGCGCGGCGATGACGGCGGCGCCGGGGATCTCGAACAGGATGGAGAGGCTGACGACCGTCGGGCTGGTGGTGCGCAGCACGACGTTGAACAGCGAGTGCCCGAGCAGCTGCGCTCCGGCCGTCAGAGCCACCAGCTTGAGCCAGTCGCGACCGTCGTAGCCGGCCAGGCCCTGGCCGCCCACGAGGCAGGACACGAGGAGCAGCAAGGCGGTCGTGGAGTAGCAGACGGCGGTGTAGCTGGTGGTGGACACCGAACGGCGCACCTCGCTGCCGGCGGTCATGTATGCCGCGGCGAAGATGCCGCCGAGGATGGCGAGACCGTCGCCGAGCAGCGCGTCGCCCGACACGCGGAGGTCGGCGCCGGTGAGCAGCAGGGCGCCGGCCAGCGACACCGCGATGCCGAGCCAGACCTGGCGTCCGATCCGCTCGCCTCGCACGGTGCCGATGAGGGCAGACCAGACGGGCTGGGTCGCGACCAGGGCCGTGGCGCTCGCGACCGAGGTGTAGGAGAGCGCGGGGATCCACGTCGCGAAGTGGAGAGCCAGCATGAGCCCGGCCAGCAGCGCGAGCCCGCGCTCCCGCGCCGTCAACCCGCGCAGCTCGGACCGGTTGCGGACCAGCGCGACCGGCAGCAGCACCGCCGCACTCATCGCGTTGCGCCAGAACGCGATGGCCAGCGCGGGCACGACGGTGACAGCGATGAGTGGCCCGCTCGTGGACACGGCGAGCAGGGCGATGACCATCAGCCCGAGGTCGCGGGTCGGTGGCCGCGCGACGCCCTGCTGCGGGAGCGCCGTCACCGTCATGGGCTCGATGATGTCAGGCGGGCACCCTGATCTCGCCACGTGCCACGGGCGCGACGTGACCACTCACCGTCGTGCGGGTCGCCGTCCCGTCGACGACGGTGACCGTGACTCGCAGGACCGACGGGCGTCCCAGCTCGATGCCCTGCTCGACGACATAGCTGTGCTCCCCGTCGCCCAGCGACGCGGCGAGGAAGACCCCGAGCCCCAGGGCAGCCGAGCCGGTGGCCGGGTCCTCGACCACCCCGACGCCGCCGGGGAAGACGCGGCTGCGCGCGACCGATCCGTCCCAGCTCACCAGCGCGATCCCCGTGCGCCCCACCGCCGCCACCCGCGAGACGTCGACCCGGGCCCGCCCCAGCGCTTCGGGTCGTACGAGAAGGAACGCCCAGTCGATGCCGACCCCCGCCCACCGCGGCGGCGGGCCGGCGAGGTCGTCAGCGCCGAGACCGACCGCCTCGAGCAGCGGCGAGGGGTCGAGCGGTGCGCTCAGCGACGGGGCGCCACCCGTCAGCGTCGCGCCGTCGGTGCTGACGTCGACGGGCAGCAGACCGGCACCGCACGCCTGGACGTTGGCGCCGGCGTCGATCCGGCCGAGCCGGTGCAGCACCCAGGCCGACCCGACCGACGGGTGACCCGCGAACGGCAGCTCGGCGCGTGGCGTGAAGATCCGTAGGCGGTAGGTCGCGCCCGCCGGCGCCTTGAGGGGGAACGCGGTCTCGCTGAGGTTGAACTCCCGCGCCACGGCCTGCAGCTGCTCCACCGCGAGGTCGTCGGCGTCGAGCACGACAGCGAGTGGGTTGCCGGCGAAAGCACGGTCCGTGAAGACATCCACGACCTCGTACGCGAGCGTTCGGCTCACGGCATCACCATGCCGCCGTCCACGCAGAGCGAGACGCCGGTGATGTACGACGACGCCTCGCTGCCGAGGAACACGCACGCGTCTCCGACCTCGTAGGGCTCGCCGTAGCGGCCGGCCGGCGTGATGAGCTTGACCAGCTCACCCTCGCGCGCGTCGAGGTCGTCCGTCATCTCGGTGGGGAAGTAGCCGGGGCAGATCGCGTTGACGCGGATGCCCTTGCGGCCGGTCCACTGCGCCGCGAGGTCGCGGGTGAGGCCGAGCAGCCCGGCCTTCGAGGCCGCGTAGGCGGCCTGCGGGATGGAGCCCGGACGGAGGCCCAGGACGCTGGAGATGTTGACGATCGAGCCGCCCTCGGTGGCGGCGCGCCCGAAGGCCTGAGCCATCCAGTACTGGCCGTTGAGGTTGACGTCGATGACGTTGCGGAACTGCTCAGGTGTCTCCCGGGTGGCCGGCACGGCGGTCCCGATCCCGGCGTTGTTGATGAGCACGTTCACCTTGCCGAAGGCCTCGACCGCGGCAGCGACCATCGCCGTGCACTGCGCGGGGTCCACGACGTCGGTCTGCACGGTCAGGGCCCGTCGGCCGGTCGCCTCGACGAGCCGTTTGGTCTCCTCGAGCTTGTCGACGCGGCGGGCACCGAGGACGACGTCGGCGCCGGCCTCGGCGAGGCACTGCGCGATGGCGACCCCGAGGCCAGAGGAGGCACCGGTGACAAGAGCCACCTTGCCGGTCAGTGAGAAGCGGTCGAGGACGGTGGTGGAGGGCATGTACGGCATCGTGCCGTACCCGGGTTCGGGGCCTCCCCAGCGGTAGCGTTCGTCGCGTGAGCAGCGGCCGGGTCTTCGTGGCACGCCTCGCCGGGCTGCCCGTCTTCGACCCGAACGGCGACCCGGTCGGACGGGCCCGCGACGTCGTCGTTGCGCTCCGGCCAGGTGGCGAGGCGCCGCGCGTGCTGGGGATGGTGCTCGAGGTGCAGGGCCGGCGCCGCATCTTCGTACCGATGGGTCGTGTGACCTCCGTCGACAGCGATGCGGTCATCCTCTCCACCGGCTCGATCAACATGCGCCGCTTCGAGCAGCGCGCCGGCGAGACCCTCGTCCTCAGCGAGCTGCTCGACCGGAGCGTGACCGTCAACGAGGACGGCTCCGAGGCAACCGTCGTCGACGTCTCCATGGAGCAGACCCGCACCGACTGGCTCGTGACGAAGGTCGCCGTCCGCAAGGGCCGCGGTCGCCGTCGCAGCGAGCTGCTCACCGTCGACTGGGACGAGGTCACCGGGCTGGGCGTGCCGGAGCACGAGCAAGGTGCCGCCAACCTGCTCGCCGTGCTCGCGAAGCTCCGCCCCGCGGACCTCGCCGGTGTCCTGCACGACCTCTCGGACAAGCGACGGGGCGAGATCGCGGCGGCGCTCGACGACGAGCGGCTCGCCGATGTCCTCGAGGAGATGCCCGAGGACGAGCAGGTCGAGCTGCTGTCCGGCCTCGCCGACGAGCGCGCCGCCGACGTGCTCGAGGCGATGGCGCCCGATGACGCGGCCGACCTGCTCGGCGAGATGCAGCCCGCCGATGCCGAGCGGCTGCTGGAGCTGATGGAGCCGGACGAGGCGGAGCCGGTGCGGCAGCTGCTCGCCTACGGCGAGGACACAGCCGGCGGTCTCATGACCAGCGAGCCCGTCATCCTCGGCCCCGGCGCGACCGTCGCCGAGGCGCTGGCCCGCATCCGGCACGTCGACATCGCTCCCTCACTCGCCGCCCAGGTCTATGTCGTGCGGCCACCGTTCGAGACCCCCACCGGCCGCTACCTCGGCACCGCGCACTTCCAGCGGCTGCTCCGTGAGCCGCCCTCGACCCTGCTCGGTGCCACGCTCGAGACCGACATCGACCCGCTGCTGCCGGAGTGCCCGCTGCACGACGTGACCCGGCACCTCGCGACCTACAACCTGGTCGCCGTGCCGATCGTCGACCCGGACGGGCACCTGCTCGGGGCCGTCACCGTCGACGACGTGCTCGACCACGTGCTGCCCGAGGACTGGCGTGACGGGATGGTGCGCAGCCATGGCTGAGCGCCACCCCCGTCGGTCGGTCTCGCGGGCCCGGCTCGACCAGCCGGTCGCCCCTCGTGGCGCGATCCCGCGCCCCCACTACGACCCGGAGGCCTTCGGACGGCTCTCGGAGCGGATCGCGCGGTTCCTCGGGACGAGCCGCTTCCTCGTCTACCTCACCCTGTTCTGCGCGATCTGGATCCTCTGGAACGCCGCGGTGCCACCCAAGCTGCAGTTCGACAGCTATGCCAACAAGTTCACGCTGCTCACCCTCATCCTGTCGTTGCAGGCGTCCTACGCCGCGCCGCTCATCCTGCTGGCGCAGAACCGGCAGACCGACCGCGACCGGGTGGCCATGGAGGAGGACCGCGGGCAGAACCAGCGCCTGCAGGCCGACGTGGAGTACCTCACCCGGGAGCTCGCGTCTCTGCGGCTCTCGCTCGGTGAGACCGCCACCCGCGACTTCCTGCGCGACCAGCTGCGCGACCTCGCGGAGG
This sequence comes from Frankiales bacterium, assembly GCA_025465465.1. GTDB lineage: Bacteria > Actinomycetota > Actinomycetes > Mycobacteriales > SCTD01 > RYN-111. The sequence goes on from JAODND010000045.1 coordinate 69,071, forward strand.
AGGTCGTCGCCCGCACGAGCGAGGGCGTCTTCGACCAGCAGGCTCGCCTGCAGCGCGAGGAGCGGGAGCGCCGCGCCGAGCGCAAGCGCCGCCGCAGCGACAAGGACAAGACCGAGACACCCCAGAAGCTGTCCGAGCCGTTCGACGGGGAAGCAGACAGCGCCTGAGCATCGGTCCTTCACTTCTGGCCCGAACTGGTCGAAGAGGACAGCGTGAGCGCCGTGCCTGCCGAAAACGGACTACCCAGGGTGGTCCCGCTGTCGGCTGCCTCCGGGAAGCCTGCCGGACCCACTCGACGCCGGATCGGCGAGGTGCTGGTCGACTCCGGCCTGTTGACCGCTCTCCAGCTGTCCGACGCGTTGTCCAAGCAGCGCGACGTGCTGCCGGGACAGCCCCGTCCGCGGCTCGGCACGGTCGTGATCGAGCTGGGCCACGTGACCGAAGCGCAGGTCGCGGAGGCGCTCGCCACCGCGCTGGGCCTCGACCTGGTGGACCTGGGGCGCACCATGGTCATCCCCGAGCACGTGCGTCTGCTGCCGCGTCAGGTCGCCGAGCGCAGCAACGTGCTGGTCCTGTCCAAGGACGGCAACCGCCTCAAGGTCGCGACCTCCGACCCCACCAACGTCGTCGCCCTGGACGACGTGAAGCTCTACGCGCGGGCCGCCGAGATCGAGGTCGTCGTCGCCACCGAGAGCCAGGTGCGCGAGCAGCTGGCCCGGGCCTGGTCGTTGTCGGAGGACCGCGGCGACGTCAACACGATGTTCGAGGGAATCGACGACGACCTGGAGTCGAACGACGAGCTGGCTCAGGGCGGCACCGACGCCGCCCCGATCGTCCGGCTGGTCGACGTGATCCTGGCCGACGCGGTGCGCGCCCGGGCGTCGGACGTGCACGTCGAGCCGCAGGCCGGTGAGCTGCGCATCCGCTACCGCGTCGACGGCCTGCTCCGGGATGTGATGACGGTCCCCAAGAACGCCACCGCCGCCGCGGTGAGCCGCATCAAGATCGTGTCCGGCCTCGACATCGCCGAGCGGCGGCGTCCGCAGGACGGCCGCGCCAAGCTGACGGTCGACGGCTTCACGGTCGAGGCCCGCATCTCCACCCTGCCGACCCTGCACGGCGAGAAGGTCGTCGTCCGGCTGCTCCCCCGCGCCGAGAACGTCCCTCTGCTCAACAAGACCGGCATGACCCCGATGCAGCTGGAGACGCTCGGCAGTGCCCTGATCCAGAGCCAGGGGCTGGTGCTCATCACCGGCCCGACCGGCTCGGGCAAGACAAACACGCTGTACGCCGCGATCCAGCAGGTCAGCACCCCCGACCGCAACATCGTGACCCTCGAGGACCCGGTCGAGGTCCAGGTCGCGGGCATCACGCAGGTGCAGGTCCACGAGCGGTCCGGCATGACGTTTGCGCGTGGTCTGCGCTCGGTGCTTCGGCAGGACCCCGACATCGTCCTCGTCGGCGAGGTCCGCGACCATGAGACCGCCGAGCTCGCGCTGCAGGCGTCGCTCACCGGTCACCTCGTCCTCACGACGCTGCACACCAACGACGCCGTCAGTGCCATCACCCGCCTCGTGGACATGGGCGTCGAGCCCTTCCTCGTGGCGTCCTCGCTCACCCTGGTCGTCGCCCAGCGGCTGGTCCGTCGGCCGTGCGCGTCGTGCGCCGCCGAGTATGTCCCGTCGCCGCGCACCCTCTCGCTGCTCGGTCTCGCCGCGGCCGACCTCGAGGGTGCGACGCCGACCCGCGGCAAGGGCTGCGGCGAGTGCGGTGGCACCGGCTACCGCGGCCGCACCGGCATCTACGAGGTCCTGCCCGTCACGGCCGCGCTCCGCAAGGTGCTCCTGACCACCCCGACCGAGGCCGCCATCGGCGCGGCGGCCCGCGAGCACGGCATGACGACGCTTCGGGCCTCCGCGCTCGCTGCCGCACACCGCGGCGAGACGACCTACGAGGAGGTCCTGCGGACCACCCACGTCGACGCTGTTGCCGGTCCGCGCTGCCCCACCTGCGCCCGCGCCCTCGCCGACGACATGATGTGCTGCCCCTGGGACGGCGCGCTGGTCGAGCGCGACCGCTGCCGCGGCTGCGAGCGGCAGCTCGACGCCGAGTGGGCGACGTGCCCCTGGTGCCGCACCGAGGTGGACCGCCCCGTCAGTCAGCCGGCCGTTCCCACCCAGCTGCCCCGACTGCTCGTGGTCGACGACGACCCGAGCGTCTGCCAGTTCGTCACCGCTGCCCTTGCCGGCTCGGCCGAGGTCGTGACCGCGTTCACGTCCGACATGGCGTTGAACCTGCTCGGGACCCAGCCGTTCGACGGCGTGCTCGTCGACAACGGTCTGCCCGACCTGTCCGGCGTCGAGTTCATCCGGCTCGTCCGGTCCGACCCCAAGACGCTGACCCTGCCCCTCGTGCTCTTCACGGGTGCGTCGTCGGCCGACATCGAGCGCGAGGCCCGCAACGCCGGCGCCGACGACTTCCTCGCCAAGCCGGTCGAGCCGGTCCTGCTCGAGGAGCGCGTCATGTCACTGCTCACCCGCGAGACCCGCTCCCTGCCGACCGCCATGGGTGGCGCGTCCACCTGAGCCATCGGGTACGAAGGACGCGTGTCACCATCCCGCCACGAGGCCTACGGCTCGGCGCCGCGCCAGCGGGGTGAGTGGTGGGTGCCGGCGGGTCGCACGACGCCTGGCCCCCTCGTCGTGCTCGTGCACGGCGGCTACTGGCGCGACAGCTACGACCTGACCCTCGAGGACGACCTCGCCGACGACCTCGCGGGCCACGGCTTCCTCGTCTGGAACATCGACTACGCCCCCTCGGTCGAGGCCTGGCCGGCGACGCTTCAGGACGCGGCGGCGGCGTATGACTTCGCGTTCCACGGCCGGTACGCCGCACTGGTGGACCGCACCAGGGTCGCCGTCGCCGGTCACTCCGCAGGCGGCCAGCTCGCGTTGTGGCTGGCCTCCCGCTCGCGACTCCCTCCCGGTGCTCCGGGTGCCGGCAGCCACGTCGTACCGAAGCTCGCGGTGCCGCAGGCTCCGGTTGCCTCGCTGGCGCAGGCCTATGCGCTCGGCCTCGGCGGCGGAGCGGTGGGCGCGCTGGTGGGCGGCGGCCCGTCGGACCTGCCCGACCGCTATGCGGTCGCCGATCCCGTGGCGCTCGCACCGGCGGTCGTGCCGACGACCATCGTGCACTCCACGGAGGACGACGTCGTGCCGTTGAGCCAGAGCGAGGACTACGTGCGGGCGTCGCCCGGCACGGTCCTCGTGACGGTGCCGGGCGACCACTTCACGCACCTGGATCCTTCGTCGGAGGCCTGCGAGGCGCTCCGCCGCGCCCTCACAGCGCTCTGACCGCCGCGGCCGCCGCGGCCGCCGCGAGCACCACGACCAGGAACGGAAGCCGGCGCCACAGGCAGAGTGCGCCGACAGCGAGGGAGACGACGCGCGCGTCGAGTGTCAGCGATCGGCCATGCGCGAAGACCTGCGTGATGACGAGCGCTGCCAACAGCGCGGCCGGGAGCAGCGTTGCCGCCTTGCGCAGGGCCGGCCGATCCAGGACGGTCGACGGGACGGCCCAGCCGGCGGCCTTGAAGCCGAAGCAGCCGGCGGCCGTGAGCAGCACCGCTGACCAGATCATCGGCGCACCAGGGCAGGGAGGACCGCCAGTCCGGCCACGAGCACCGGGATTCCCGGAGGCGTGAGGGGCACCGCGACGAGTGCGAGCACGGCACCACCGAGCGCGACCGGCCAGGCCTCGCGCAGCCGTGGCCACAGCAGCCCGAGGAACGCGGCACCGACGGCACCGTCGAGCCCGACGGCAGCAGGGTCGACGGCCGACGCGGACGCCGCACCCACCAGTGTCGACAGGTTCCAGACGACATAGACCGTGAGCCCCGTCCACCAGAAGCCGACGTGCGTCCAGGCCGGCGGCGAGGTCGTGGCGATCGCGGTGCTCTCGTCGATCGTGATCTGCGCAGCGACCGCGCGCCGCCACCCGCGCACCGGGATGCGCTCCTTGAGGATCACGGCATACAGACCATTGCGGCCACCGAGCAGCACCGCGCTCGCGACGCCCGCCGCGACCGAGCCGCCCGCGCCGAGGACGCTGACCAGTGCGAACTGTGACGCCCCCGTGAAGACCAGCAGCGACACCGCACAGGCCTGCACCACGGAGAAACCGGCCACCACCGCGGCCGCGCCGAACGAGGCGCCGTAGAGGCCCACCGCGACGCCGAGCGACAGCGAGCGCCGCACGACCTCCCGGCGGACGGCTTCGGTCAGCGCATCCCCTCGGCCTCGCCGCAGCCGCCGACCGGGGGCGCGAGCGAGCCGACCCCGAGCTTGAGCATCAGGCGTTGGAGCTCGTCGAGCTCCGCAGGCGTGAGCCGTGAGGTCATGTGCTCGCTGATGCCGCGCAGATGCGTCGGCGCCGCCGACCGCAACCGCGCCAGCCCCGCCTCGGTGAGGACCGCGAGGGTGCCCCGGGCATCGCTGGGGCAGGCCTCCCGCTCCACCAGCCCGTCGCGCTCGAGCCGGTCGACGAGCCGCGTGAGACCGGACCGGGACAACAGCACCCGATCGGCGAGCTCGGTCATCCGCAGCCGCCTCGCATCCGACTCGGCGAGCTGCAGCAGGACGTCGTAGGAGGCGAGCGGGAGGTCGTGCTCGGCGACGAGCTCGGCCTCGAGCTCGCGGCTGATCTGGGAGTGCGCACGGAGGAAGGCGCGCCACGCACCGAGCTCGCGGACCGTGAGCCGCTCGGCTGTCGCCTTCATCACCACCTGCTCATGTTACTTGCGCCTGCAACACTGAGTAACGTCTTTTCCGTGCGCAACGCCAAGGACTTCTTCCAGCCGCTCGCCGTCGGTGCACCTGCGCCGCTGCGCGAGATCCCGTGGACGCCGTCGCGGATGCTCCACTTCTTCGACCCGTCCAACGAAAAGATGGTGTCGAAGCTCCCGGACCTCGCACCAAAGGTCGATGTGCTCCTGGGCAACCTCGAGGACGCCATCCAGGCCGGCAACAAGGTCGCCGCCCGCGAAGGCCTCGTCAAGGTCGCCACGTCGATCGACCTCGGCGCGACCGCGTTGTGGACGCGGGTCAACGACCTGGGCAGCCCGTGGGTGCTCGACGACCTGACCACGCTGGTGCTCGAGGCCGGCGAGGCGATCGACGTCATCATGGTCCCGAAGGTCGAGGGACCTGAGGACATCCACTACGTGGACCGCCTGCTCGCCCAGCTCGAGGCGAAGGCGGGGCTGTCCCGACCGCTGCAGGTGCACGCCATCCTCGAGACCGCCCGGGGCGTCGCGAACGTCGAGGAGATCTGCGCGGCGAGCCCGCGCATGCAGGGCATCTCACTCGGCCCGGCCGACCTCGCCGCCAACCGTCGCATGAAGACCACGCGAGTCGGTGGTGGCCACCCCGGCTACCTGGTCCGCGAAGACCCGGGAGCCGACGAGAGCGCGCCGCGAGCGACCTTCCAGCAGGACCTGTGGCACTACACAGTCGCCCGGATGGTGGACGCCTGCGCCAGCAACGGCATCTACGCCTACTACGGCCCCTTCGGCGACATCAAGGACACCGTCGCCTGCGAGGACCAGTTCCGCAACGCCTACCTGCTCGGGTGCGTCGGCGCCTGGTCGCTGCATCCGGTGCAGATCGACATCGCCAAGAAGGTCTTCTCCCCTGAGCCTGCGGAAGTGGCCTGGGCGCGGCGCGTGGTCGAGGAGATGGGCGAGGACGGCCGAGGCGCGGTGATGATCGACGGCAAGATGCAGGACGACGCGACATACAAGCAGTGCAAGGTCGTCCTGGAGCTCGCGACGCGGCTCGCCGCCCGCGACGCCGACCTGAGGGAGGCGTACGGGCTGTGACCGTCCTGCGCTCCGTGCTGTACATGCCCTCGAGCAATGAGCGGGCGCTCGAGAAGGCCAAGACGATCCCCGCCGATGCGATCATTTTCGACCTCGAGGACGCCGTCGCGCCTGACGCCAAGGAAGCCGCGCGGGCCAACGCCGTCGGAGCCGTCCAGTCGGGCGAGTACGGCGGGAAGGTCCTCACCATCCGATGCAACGGCCTCGACACCCCTTGGGGCGCAAGCGATCTGGCCGCCGCCGCCGGTGCTGGGCCCGCGGCCGTCGTCGTACCGAAGGTGTCCGGGCCCGACCACCTGGAGAAGGTCGTGGCGATCACGGGCGACGTGCCGGTCTGGGCGATGGTCGAGACGCCCGCCGCGCTGTTCGCGATCCGTGAGATCGCGCAGTTTCCGCAGGTGTCGGTCCTCGTGATGGGGACCAACGACCTCGTGAAGGAGCTGCGGGCCTCGATGGTGCCCGGCCGCGCGCCGCTGCTGCCGCACCTCGCGACCGCCCTGCTCGGCGCCCGGGAGGCCGACAAGGCCATCCTGGACGGTGTCTACAACGACGTGAAGGACCTCGACGGCTTCCTCGCGGAGTGCCGACAGGGCAAGGAGCTCGGCTTCGACGGCAAGACGCTCGTGCACCCGACGCAGGTCGAGGGCGCCAACGACACCTGGGCACCCACCGAGGACGAGGTGACGCACGCCAAGAAGGTGATCGAGGCCTTCGCCGAGGCCGAGCGCGACAGCCGCGGCGTCGTCACCGTCGACGGGCGGATGGTCGAGAACCTGCACCGGGACATCGCCTTGCGCACCCTCGAGACCGCTGAGGCCATTGCCGGCCTCGCCTAGGCTGAACGCATCATGACGCTTCCCACGCACGACCAGCTCCAGGCCGCGCTCGCCACGGTCGAGGACCCCGAGATCCGGCGACCCATCACCGAGATCGGCATGCTCAAGAGCGCGACCGTCGACGCCGACGGCACCGCACGCATCGGCGTCTACCTGACGATCAGCGGCTGCCCGATGAAGGACACCCTGACGCAGCGCGTCACGGACGCGGTGTCACCGCTCGAGGGCGTCACGAGCGTCGTCGTGGAGCTGGACGTCATGAGCACCGAGCAGCGCCAGGAGCTGCAGACCCTGCTGCGCGGTGACAACCCGACCCGCGAGATCCCCTTCGCGCAGCCGGGCAGCCTGACGCGGGTGTTCGCCGTGGCATCCGGCAAGGGCGGTGTCGGCAAGAGCTCGGTCACCGTCAACCTGGCCGTCGCGCTGGCCGCCAAGGGGCTCCGGGTCGGTGTCGTCGATGCCGACGTCTATGGCTTCAGCGTCCCGCGCATGCTCGGCGTCGAGCACCGTCCGACGCAGGTCGAGCAGATGATCCTGCCGCCGTCGGCGCACGGCGTGAAGGTCATCAGCATCGGGATGTTCACCAAGGACAACACCCCTGTCGTGTGGCGCGGGCCGATGCTGCACCGCGCGCTGCAGCAGTTCCTGGCCGACGTCTACTGGGGCGACCTCGACTACCTGCTGATGGACCTGCCGCCCGGCACCGGAGACATCGCGATCTCGGTCGCGCAGCTGGTCCCCACCGCGGAGATCCTCGTCGTCACGACGCCCCAGCTGGCGGCGCAGGAGGTGGCCGAGCGGGCCGGCTCGATCGCCCTCCAGACCCACCAGCGGATCGCCGGCGTCGTCGAGAACATGAGCTACTTCCCGTGCCCGCACTGCGGCGAGCCGGTCGACGTCTTCGGGTCGGGCGGCGGCGAGGCGGTCGCGGGGAGCCTCAGCAGGCTGCTCGGGGCCGAGGTGCCGCTGCTCGGTCAGGTGCCCATCGACAAGCGCCTGCGCGAGGGCGGAGACAACGGCATACCGCTGGTGCTGTCCGACCCCGACAGCGCCGCGGGCAAGGAGCTGCTCATGATCACCGAGAAGATCTCCGGCAAGCCGCGTGGCCTCGCCGGCCTGTCGCTCGGACTCAGCCCCGCGAAGCGGTAGCTACAAGCTGAACTTGTAGCGGATCCGGTCATAGCCCTGGCACTGGGGCTGGACCTGGATCGTCCCGTTCACCGCGCCGCTGAACTGGCCCTCGGCCTCATACGTCGGCTCCTGGTCCGTTGCCGAGGCGGTCAGCCCCCGGGCCGTGAGCTGCGCGACCACCTTGTCCCGCAGCGACACCAGGTCCTTGCGCGACCCCTTCGTGATCGCGTAGACGACGAGGGTCTTTCCCTGGCTGTCGACCTCGAGCAGGGTCTGGTCGGAGGGGAGGGCGAAGCTGCCGAGCCCGGTCGGCAGCGCGACCCCGGGCGCCGGACTGGTCAGGGAGCCGCAGGCCCGCTCGGCGTCCTTGACCTTCTCGTGGTGGTCGAAGTATTCGAACACGAAGAAGCCGGCGACAGCGACCGCGGCGATGACGACGAGGGTGATCAGGACCTTCACGAGACGGCTCACGAGGCAGGAGCGTAGGCGGTCGCGGTGGCCCATGACCCACGGTCCGGAACCAGACCTGGACGCCGTGAACCGCCCCCGAGGTTGACCGCGGTTCAGGTCGTGTCAGGGTCCCAGGGGGCGGTCTCGCCGGGGAGCAGCACGGCCTGCCGGGCACCGGCCGTGACGAGCTCGTCCGGGTCGTCCTCGAGCAGGTGCTTGCGGACGAACTCGCGCGGGTGGAGCGACCGCAGGTCCAGGTCGGCGACCTCGGGCCCGAGCTCGGCCTTGAGGTCGGAGCTCATGGTCTTGAGGTAGGTCCGCAGCTTGCGCAGGGTGCGACCAGCATCGGCGGCAATGCCGGGAAGGCGATCGGGACCGAAGACGAAAAGCCCGAGCAGCAGGAGCACCGCGGCTTCAGGCCACCCCAGACCACCCAGCACGTCGGCCTCCTCGTCCGTCCGTCACAGCCTACGAGGACTGCTTGTCCTGCAGGACGACCCGGGCGGTGCGGGTGGAGCCGCCGCGCAGGTAGGTCACCGGGACGGTGTCGCCGACCCGGTGCTCGCGGAGCGCGACGACCAGCTGGTCGACGCTGTGCACGGCCGTGCCGCCCACGCCGGTGATGATGTCCCCCGGGCGCAGGCCGGCCTTGGCTGCCGCACCCCCGGAGGTGAGCGAGATGAGCCGAGCACCCCGCGGACCGTTGCCGTCGGCGCCGACGGTGCGCGCGAGCACGTTGATCGACGGGTGCGTCGCCTTCCCGGTGCGGATCAGCTGTTCGGCGATGGACCGTGCCTCATCGACGGGGATGGCGAACCCGACGCCGATCGATCCGGACTGGGTGTCGGCGGTCGTGTTGCCCAGCGTGGCGATGGCGGAGTTGATGCCGATCACCCGGCCGGCGGCGTCGACGAGCGCGCCGCCCGCGGTGCGGGGGGTGATGGCCGCGTCGGTCTGGATGGCGTTGAACAGCGGCGGTGCGGCGGCGCCCGTCTCCGAGGGGACCTGCACGGTGCGGTTGAGGGCACTGATGATCCCCGACGTGACCGTGCCGGCGAGCCCGAGTGGTGACCCGATGGCAAGCACCGGGTCGCCGACGACGAGGTCGCTCGACGTGCCGAGCGTGGCAGGGACCAGCTTGGGGCTGCCGAGGATCTTGATGACGGCCAGGTCCGTCTCGGGATCGGTGCCGACGACGCGGGCCTTCAGGTCTGTCTGGCTCTCGTCGGTGAACGACACAGTGATCGAGCCGCCGCCGGAGACGACGTGGTTGTTGGTGAGCACATAGCCGTCGGAGCGCAGCACGACGCCGGACCCGGTGCCCCCCGTCGTACCGCTGTCGACCTGGATGCTGACGACGCTGCGCAGCACCCTGGCCGCGATCCCCGCGACGGAGGTGCTCGGTCGCGAGACGGGGGTGCCGCTGACGGGCGCTCCCAGTGTCGCCGTGGCATCGTGCACCTCGACGGACCGGTCTCCGCGGGAGCCCACCCAGCCGCCGGCGGCGCCGGCGAGCAGGGCCGTGGCGAGCACGGTGGACACGAAGACCCTGCGCGTGGGGCCGCGCCCGAGCTCCCCCGCGTGGCCGGGGATGTCCGTCGGGTAGCCCCAGGCGAGCGCCCGCGTGGGCGGCGTCTCCTCGAGGGAGGGCGGGTCAGGCACAGCGGGGCTCCTCGGAGGCAGGCGACTGAGGTCAGTGTCCCGCTAGGCGAAGGGGTTCAACCAGGCACCCACGCGTGACAGTCCCCGCCACACCTTGTCGCCGACGCCTTCGCCCGCCACCGGCGGATCTGCGTGCGGCAGCACGAGCACTGCCTCGTCGATGGTCGATTCGGGTGCGTCGGACACCAGCGTCCAGGTGCGCCCGCCGCCGGACCACACCAGCTGCTCCGGTGCCGTGCTGGTGACGTGGACCAGCCCGCCGCCTACCTCACGCAGCACACCGCCGGTGCCCGCAGGGAGGGCACCGTGCTGGACGAACAGCGAGAGGGTCGACAGCCCGTCGGAGTAGGCCAGCTGGACGACGCCGTCGGGGTGCAGCCGGGCGTCGAAGAGCTCCAGCCCTGACGGCAGGTGGTCCACGATGGGCCAGCCGTCGTCGATGAGCTGCTGCACCTGGCGGTCGTCGAGATGCGTGGTCGGCGGGACGGCAGCGATCGACTTCGTGGTCGGACGTGGTGGGGTGTCGGTGATCCGGAGCTCGGAGAACGCGTTGCTCACGACCACGCCGCCGTCGTCGTCCATGACGTCACGTCGCCACACCATGTGGGTGACCCGGTCGATCCAGAAGCGGCCCGCGACCGCGGACGCGCCGGTCTCCCCGGGCCGGCCGGCCTCTACGAGCAACGTGTCCCGCCCGTCGCTCTTCGCTGCGCCAGCGACCCTCAGGTCGTAGTGCCGCGCGAGCAGGGCAAACAGGTTGTCGTCGAGCAGGTCGGGCGCCACGCCGCGACCGTTGTCCGCCACACCCTCCACGGTGCTGCCCGCGCCGGGTGTGTGCGTCACGATCAGGACGTCGTAGTGAGGCATGTCGCCGCGGGTGCTCAGGATGCTCTGGACACCCTTCCAGCTGGTGCTGCGGGTGACGGCTGCGGCCCGCTGCAGCAGCCCGAGCGCCGAGACGGATCCGGCCGGTGTCGCCGTCGGCTCGGTCGGGTCGGGAGCGACGCACGCGAGGACGGAGCCCCCGCTGACGAGCGCTCCCACGCACCCGACCAGCAGCAGGAGCCGGAGCCGGCTCACGGTGCCGGGCTGGCCGAGCGCCGACTCGCCGCCGGAACCACATCCACTGTGGTGAAAGGGATCTCGCTCGACATGGTGCCGTGGTCGATGACAAAGCCGGCGTTCGTGGGGTCGACCGGCGCGACGGGCTGCCGGGGCGGCGGACCGGCCAGGCTCAGTGCGCCGCCGAGGCCGAGGACGACGAACGCGCCGGAGACGGCAGTACGACGCAGGCGCGGGCTGAGGTGGGAGCTCAGGTGGACACTGGGCCGCCGACGGGGGTGCGACACCATCGGGGCGACGGGGAAGGCGCTCACCGCCATCAGCCGGGCCGACAGGTCGGTGGGCAGGCCCGGCCCGGTCTGGCGCAGCGCGGCCTTGAAGCCACGGAGGGCCTCCACCTCGGTGCGGCAGCTGCCGCACCAGGCCAGGTGCGTGAGCACCTCGTGCTCGCGGATCACGTCGAGCTCACCGTCGACGAACGTGTTCAGCGCCTGGCCGAGGTGCGCGCTCATACCAGGGCCACCGGCGCGTTGACGGGAGCGACGGGAGCACGGTGGGCCAGGGCCTCGCGCAGCTGCGAACGACCGCGGTGGATGCGGCTGCGGACCGTACCGATCTTGACGTCGAGCGTGTCGGCGATCTCCTCGTAGGACAGGCCCTCGAGGTCGCACAGGACGACAGCGGCGCGGAAGTCCGGCGGGAGCGCGTCGAGCGCGGCCTGGACGTCGCCGTCGAAGTGGGTGTCGTCATAGACCTGCTGCGGACTGCGCTCGCGTCCGGGCAGCCGCTCGGTGTCGTCCGGGAGCGCGTCGAAGCGGATGCGCTGCTTGCGGCGGACCATGTCGAGGAACAGGTTGGTGGTGATGCGGTGCAGCCAGCCCTCGAAGGTGCCGGGCGTGTAGCTCGACAGGGAGCGGAACACCCGGACGAAGACCTCCTGCGTGAGGTCCTCGGCGTCGTGGCGGTTGCCCGTCAGGCGGTAGGCGAGGCGGTACACGCGGGCCGAGTGGTCGCGCACGACCTCGTCCCACGAGGGCGCCACCCACGGCGCCGCCTGCTCGGTCTCCATGAGGAGATTGTGCCCCACTTTCCTGTGAGAGCGCTGTCAGAGGGTCCAACGCTCCACGCGGGCGATAGGTTCCGCGCATGACCGACCTGACCGGCTGGCTCGACGCCTGGCTCCCCGAGGACGCCCCGCTGACCGCTGCCCGTGCCCGGGCCGCAGAGGTGGGGGTCCCCTGCGTGGATCCGGTCACCGGCAGCCTGCTGCGCCTGCTCGCCGCCGCGAGCGGGGCCAAGGCCGTGGTGGAGCTCGGCACCGGAGCCGGGGTCTCGGGGCTCTGGCTGCTGCGCGGGATGGCGGCCGACGGCGTCCTGACGTCCGTGGACCCGGAGACCGAGCACCAGCGGCTCGCGAAGCAGTCCCTCAACGAGGCCGGGTACGGGTCCGGGCGCGTGCGGCTGATCGCCGGCGAGGCCCTGAACGTGCTGCCCCGCCTGTCCGACGGGGCGTACGACCTGCTCTTCTGCGACGCGGCCCGGGGGGAGAACCTCGACTACCTGGCCGCCTCGCTCCGGCTGCTGCGGCCCGGTGGGCTCGTCGTCTTCGCTGGCGCACTGGCCGGAGGACGCGTCGCCGACCCCTCCGCCCGCGACACCGAGGCCGTCGTGCTGCGTGAGCTCACCAAGGCGGTGCGCGAGGAGGAGCGGCTCACGCCGGCCCTGCTGCCGGTCGGCCCCGGCCTGCTCGCCGCTGTCGTCAGCTGACAGATCCCCGCGGTTTCACTGATTTCCTCGGCCCTGACGCGGCGAAACGGTGAAACCGCGGGGGATCAGGAGGCGCGGGACCGCTTGCGGGTCGGCGCCACGGCGAGCTGCTCGAGCCAGGTCGTGAGCAGTCGGACTCCGTAGCCGGTGCCGCCCTTCGTGAGCTCCTCGTCCTCGCCGCCGGACCAGCCCGGTCCCGCGATGTCGAGGTGCGCCCAGGGACGTCCGCCGGCGAACTCCTGCAGGAACAGGGCGGCCACGATCGACCCGCCGTTCAGCTTGAGGCGGGGGTCGCCGATGTTGCGCAGGTCGGCGGTCCCGGACTCCAGCGCCTGCCGGTAGTCGTCGGTCAGCGGCATCCGCCACACCCGCTCGCCCGAGGCCGCAGCGGCGCTCTCCAGCTGCTCGCTGAGGTCGTCGTCGTTGCTGAACAGGCCGGCCGTCTTGCGACCGAGCGCGACCGGCATCGCACCGGTCAAGGTGGCGATGTCGACGATGACGTCGGCGTCGAGCACCGTGTCGGCGTAGGCGATGCCGTCGGCCAGCACGAGCCGGCCTTCGGCGTCGGTGTTGAGCACCTCGACGGTCGTGCCCCCGAACTGCGTGATGACATCGCTCGGGCGCTGTGCGCTGCCGGACGGCATGTTCTCCGCGGCGCAGGCCAGCACGGTCAGCTTGATCGGCAGCTTCAGGTCGGCGACGGCGCGCAACGTCGCGAGGACCGCGGCGGCTCCGCCCATGTCGCACTTCATGGTGAGCATGCCGTCGTTCGTCTTGATGGAGATGCCGCCGGTGTCGAACGTGATGCCCTTGCCGACGAGCACGACGTGCTTTCCCTTGCCCCCGACCCGGTTGTCGACGGAGGCCTCGACGACGCGCGGCGGACGGCTCGAACCCATGCCGACGGCGAGGACGCCGCCCCACCCGTCAGCTGTCAGCTGGGCGTCGTCGCGGACGCTCACCGCCAGACCCTTGAGAAGCGACTTCGCTTGCGCTGCAAGCCATTGCGGGCTCTTCTCGGCCGGCGGCACGTTGACCAGGTCACGTGCGCTGGCCACAGCCCTGGTCACCGTCACGGCGCGCGCAAGGGCGTCGGCGAGGGTCTCGGGCTTCGCGACGACGACCGTGATGCGGGTCAGCGGTCGCGGCTCGGCGGACGGCTTCACAGTGAAGCCGTAGGTCCCGAGCAGCAGGCCTTCGGCGAGGGCGTGCAGGCCCTCGCCGGTCAGGGTCATGCGACGCAGGTCGAGCGCCAGGGACTCCTGCGACTTCGCCCGGCGCGCGATCGCCGCGCCGGCCTTTCGGAGCGCCGCCGGGCCACCGTCGCCGGTGCCCAGCAGCAGGACGCGCTCCTCCGTCGGGAGGGCGATCAGCTCCCCCGCCTCGCCCTTGGCCTTGTCCCGGTCCAGGAGCGAGGTCACGTCGACCGGAGGCTGCGCCAGGACGGTGGCCCGGTCGTCGCCCGGCCGCGTGGGCAGGGCGAGGACCGCAGCCGCCGGAACGGTCCCGGCCAGGGTGAGGGCGGGGAGCTGCGCCATCCCTAGGAGGTGACGGCCTTGAGAGCCTCGGCGAGGGCCGTGGCCTCCTCGGCGTTGAGCTCCACGACGAGACGCCCACCGCCCTCGAGCGGCACGCGCATCACGAGGCCGCGGCCCTCCTTGGTGACCTCGAGCGGGCCGTCGCCCGTACGCGGCTTCATCGCCGCCATCGCCGTACCTCCATCAGTCAGGTGCGGACCCGACAAGGTCGTCGCGTCCGCGTGTTGTGTCCATTCTCCTGCATCAGCGGCGCGGCTGTCGAAACAGGTCAGGTAAAGGGCGCCGACGATCACGCCGATAGCACGTGTGTCGGTCGGGCTGGGGCGTCAACGTCTCCAGAGAATCCGGCGAAGGACGACCACTGTCGTACCTGCGCCCCGCCCCCGATCGCCTCAGCTCGGCAGCGTCTTGAAGGTCACCGAGCAGTAGGACTCGCCGCCGGACTTGTCCGCCGCGCCCTCGATCGTGACCGTGGTGTTGCGGGTCGAGCCCGTGGGGAAGACCCGGGTGAACGCGCCTTGGGCATCCGTGGCCCCCGCGGAGGCCACGTCGGAGCCAGGGAAGTGGCCCACCAGGACGGTCGACGACTCAGCGACGCTCTGCATCGTGACCCCCACCCGCGACCCGGCCTTCGGCGAGGGGTTGCTGACGCTCAGGGTGCAACCGGGGCCGGCGGGCGGCGTAGCCGGCGGGGCATCGGCGGTGTGATAGCCCACGACGTCCACCACCACGTCCGCCAGCCCGCCGACCAGGGTGAGCGCGAGCCTGCCGTCGGGTGCCCCCAGGACGAACACGAGCTGGGTCTGGTCGCGACCGGCGCGGTAGTTCATCACCGTTCCCACAGCCTGCGCAGCGGCAGCGGCTACCCGCAGGAAGCCGTCCGCCTGCGGCTTGACGATGGTGACGCTGAGCACGACGCCGGACTCGTTGGTAGGCACCGAGGAACCGGGAGACACGAACAGGAAGCCACCCCGGTGTGCCTTGGTGATGCCCAGCCCGGTGCGGCTGTCGGCAACGCGGTGCGGCGCGATCGCGAGGAACGCGCCGGCGGGTCCGGCCGTGTCCGACGCCGACGTGTAGTAGCCGACCAGGTCGACGACCACGTCTGCGGCCCCTCCCGCCAGCGTGAGCACCACCGACCCATCAGACGCCGGACGGGTCAGTGACAGGCCGGTCAACGACACGCGAGCCGGGTACGTCAGGATCGTCGCTCCGCCCGAGGCGGCGTCGGACGCCAGCCGGGCGTAGCCGGCACTCCGGGGCCCGACGACGGAGACGTTGAGCAGCACGCCCTCCGCCGTCGCCGGCACGTTGCCGGGGAGCGTCAGGGTGTGCGTGCCGGACTGGGGGCCCTTGGAGATCCCGAGCCCCTGCCTGCTGTCGACGAACCTGGCACCAGGGACGCTGACGTAGCGGCCACCCGTCTGGGAGCCTCCGATGTAGTAGCCGAGCACGTCGACCACCAGGTGGGTCGGACCGCCCGCCACCGAGATCGTCGCCTGCCGCTGCGCGCTCAACGCGGTCTGCACCAGACCGGTCGCGGACGCGCCTCGCTGGAAGGTCATCGCCGTTGCTGAGGACGCTGAGCCTCTCGCCGCGACGCGCAGGAACCCGTCCGCGGACGGGCCGACGACGGAGACGTCGAGCATCGCGCTCAGCGCACCCTGCGGCACGCTCGACGGCATCGTGAGGACGACGGATCCGCTCTTCGGGCCCTTGGCCACGCCCAGCCCGGTACGGGAGTCGAGGACGCGGGTGACCGGCAGGGCGTGGTAGGCGCCCGCGGGCGAGTCCGCTCGGGCCACCTCTGCGGTGTCACCGACAGCGCCGAGCGCTGAGGTCAGCAGGACTGATGCGGCGACGAGACGTGCGCGGCGGACGGCAGGGCGGAAGCGCATGAAACCCCCATGGGCGGTCGAGGAGGCACACAACCTCGCAAAGACCGTGCCGGAGGGCAAGTGCCCCCGACTACGGGTGCTTGGCGGCGACCTGAACAGCGAAGCGCTTCAGGGACCGTTGGACGCCCGCAGCGAACAGCGGCCGGACCAGGGGCCAGCCCATCCGACCGACGATCCCGAGTGGCAGGGCGAGCTGCTCCTCCCACACGAACCGGCTGCGCCCTCCGGGCCGCTCCTCGACCGCGAACACGCCGGTTCCCCGGACGACGCGACCGGTGTGCAGCACCTCGCAGCGGTGCGGTGGCTCCCAGACCGTGATGACCATCGTGTCGAGGAAGCCGATCCGCCCGACGCCGGTGAAGGCCTCCAGGCCGCCCCCCACGCCCACGCCGTCATGGGCGGTGGCGCGCACGGTCGTGCCCAGGACCCACTCCCCCTGCGACTCCCAGTCGACCGCGGCGCGCCAGGTCGCCTCGACGGGCGCGTCGACGTCCACGGTCAGGGTGAGGACAGCCATCCGACCAGTCTCAGCCGCGGTCGGGCCCGCCGCCACTCGGCGGCTCCCGCAGGCTGGTCCACCAGTCCTTGACCGGCTCCTGCGCGTCGAGCGGCTCCTCGACGGCCCGGTCCGGCGGTTGCAGTTCCGGGAAGCTGAAGGCGTCGTCCGCGGCAGGGAGCGTCAGCGCCGGCGGCTCGGGCACGGTCTCGGGTACGTCGAGAGCGGCCGTCTCCTCGTCCGCCTGCTGCTCCTGGGGCGCCTCGTGGGGCTGCCCCGCCGGCGCGGCGGCGTCGTGCTGGGAGACCGACGCGTCGGCGGGCTCCGCCGGCGCCTCGTCCGCTGAGGCCGGCTCGACCGGCTGCTCCTGGGCGGGCTCGTCGGCAGCAGCTGTGGGCGCCTCTACCGGCTCGACGGGCTCGTGCGTCGTCGTCGGGTCGTCTGCCCACCAGGTCGTCGCGGTGAGCGGACCGGAGGCGACGGCCGGCGCCGCGGCGGGCGGCTCGAGGGGGGTGAACTCCTCCGGGGCCACCAGCTCAGGCTCGGGCTCGGGCTCCGGCGTGGCGGGGACCTGCAGCACCGCGGCATCGGTGAGCGGTGCCGGCTGCTCCGCCGCGGGCTCGGACAGGGCGTCCTCGAGCTCGGCGATCCGGGCGTCGCGGTCGGCCAGCTCCTGGGCGACGCGTTGCAGCGCGGCGTCCACCTCGCTCATGCGGTAGCCGCGCACCGCGATGTCGAAGCGCAGCTCGGACACGTCCTCCGGCTGCAGCGCCGTCGTCGGCAGCACCGCTGGGCGGTCGTCGGGGTGCGGATCGCGCAGGACGTCGCCGTCGTAGGTCGCCAGGGCGGCAGCACCGAACAGGATGCCGAGGACCGCGAGGGCGACGAGCAGGGTGACCACACCCGAATCGTGCCAGACATCCGCGCGTCAGACGGGAGGCTCGGACTCCAGAGCCTCGTCCACGCTCGGAACGACCCGGACAGGGTGGGCCAGACCGGCCTCGATCAGGTCCAGCGCCTCGTCGACCGAGAACGCCCACTCGAGGGTCGCGACGGCGTCCGCGCGGACGAAGCCGCGCTCGATCATCAGGTCCACCTGCGCCCGCAACGGGTCCCACAGCCCGTGGAGGTCGAGCGCCACCACCGGCTTCACGTGCATCCCGAGGAAGCGCGCCGTCCAGGCCTCCGTGAGCTCCTCGAGGGTGCCGAGGCCGCCGGGCAGGGCGAGGAACGCGTCCGAGCGCGCGTCCATCAGGCCCTTGCGGGTCCGCATGTCGTCGACGACGACGAGCTCGTCGGCGTCCTGGTCGCCGACCTCGAGGTCCAGCAGCGCCCGGGGGATGACCCCGACGGTCCTGGCGCCGGCCTCCCTCGCGGCCTGTGCGACGGCTCCCATCATCGACAGCGCCCCGCCCCCGCTGACGAGGGTGTGGCCGCGACGGCCCAGCGCGGACCCGACCTCACGGGCGAGCTCGACGTAGGACGGGTCGATCCGCTCGGAGGACGCGCAGAAGACGCAGACGGCCGCCATCAGCTGCCGAACTTCTCCTGCTCCGCCTGCTGGAACAGGCGGACGACGTGGTCGACGTCGTCGGTGAGGGTGAACAGGTCGACGTCGGGCGGACTGATCTTGCCGTCCTCCAGGATCGTCCCCTGGATCCACTCGAGCATCGGCGACCAGTAGGCGGTGCCGAACAGGACCAGCGGGAAGCTGGTGATCTTCCCGGTCTGGATCATCGTCACCGCCTCGAAGATCTCGTCGAGAGTGCCGTAGCCGCCGGGCATCCCGACGTAGCCGATGGAGTACTTGAGGAAGCAGGTCTTCCGGGCGAAGAAGTAGCGGAACACCATGCCGAGGTCGACCCACTCGTTCATCGACTGCTCGAAGGGCAGCTCGATGCCGAGCCCGACCGACGTCCCACCCGCGTCGTGGCAGCCCTTGTTGGCGGCCTCCATGATCCCGGGGCCGCCACCCGTGATCACGGCGTAGCCGGCGTCGCTCAGCTTGCGGCCGAGCTCCTCGGCCTTCGCGTAGAACGGGTCGTCGGGCGCGGTGCGGGCCGAGCCGAACACCGTGATCGCCTTGCCGAGCTCGGCGAGCATGCCGAACCCCTCGACGAACTCCGACTGGATCCGCAGCACCCGCCAGGGGTCGGTGTGCACCCAGTCCGACGGGCCGCGGTTGTCGAGCAACCGCTGGTCGGTGGTGCTGTGCCGCACCTGCCGGCCACGCCGCCGGACCGGGCCCTCCTGCCGGCTGGGCCGCTCGCCACTGCCCTGGGCCTCCGCGTTCGCCTCGACCGACTCGATCTCGTCCTGCCGCCTGCTGTCCTCCATGGTGAGGAACCTAGCTCGCGAAGACCTCCACGATCTTGCCGTTGAAGGCGGCGAGGTCATCCGGCTTGCGGCTGGTCACCAGCGGCGACGTCCCGGTCAGGTCGACCACGACCTCCTCGTCCACCCACTCCGCGCCGGCGTTGCGCAGGTCCGTCTGGAGCGACGGCCAGCTCGTGAGCCGCCGGCCCTCGAGGACGCCGGCCTCCACCAGGGTCCACGGCGCGTGGCAGATCGCGGCGACCGGCTGCCCCTCGTCGAAGAAGCGCCTCACGAACTTCACCGCGTCCGGGTCGGTGCGCAGGAAGTCAGGGTTGGCGACCCCACCCGGCAGCACGAGGGCGTCGTACTGGTCCGGGTCGTGGATCGTGGCGTCCACGGGGAAGGTGTCGCCCTTGTCGAGGTGGTTGAACGCCTGCACCTGGCCCTCCTCGGTGCTGACGAGCCTGGGCGTGCCGCCGGCGTCCTGCACCGCCTTCCACGGCTCGGTGAGCTCGACCTGCTCGACGCCCTCGGGGGCGACGAGGAAGGCGACGGTCTTTCCCTGCAGGGTCATGGCTGCTCCTCACGTCGTTGCGGTGGAGCCGCTCCTACCCGGTCAGGTCGCCTTGACGCCCGGCAGCGTGATGGACGCCGGCCGATCAGGTGAGGTAGGCCCTCAGCACCTCGGTGGCCCTCGTGACGAGCCGGAGGTCCACGTGCTCGTCACGCGTGTGGGCGAGGTTCGGGTCGCCCGGACCGAAGTTCAGGGCGGGAATGCCGAGCGCGCTGAAGCGGGCGACGTCGGTCCACCCGTACTTGGCCACCGGCTTCTCGCCCACGGCGTCGACGAAGTGCTGCGCCGCGGGCGCGGTCAGACCCGGGAGGGCCCCTGGGCTCGAGTCGGTGAGCACCAGGTCGTACCCGTCGAACACCTCCCGCACGTGCCCCAGCGCCTGCGCCTCGCTGCGGTCCGGGGCGAAGCGGAAGTTGACCGTCACCCTTGCCTCGTCGGGGATCACGTTGCCGGCGACGCCGCCCTCGATGGCCACCGCCTGCAGGCCCTCCTTGTAGACGCAGCCGTCGATGTCGACGTCCCGTGACCGGTACGACGAGAGCGCCGCGAGCACCGGGGCGGCCGCGTGGATGGCGTTCTGCCCCAGCCAGCTCCGGGCGCTGTGCGCGCGGCGACCCGTCAGCGGGATGTCCACGCGCAGCGTCCCCTGGCAGCCGGCTTCGATCAGCCCTTTGGTCGGCTCCATGAGGACGGCGAGGTCGGCGTCGAGCCAGTCGCGGTGCTCGCGCACAAGGTGTCCGAGCCCGTTGCTCTCGGCGGCGACCTCTTCGTTGTCGTAGAGGACGTAGGTCACGTCGTAGGACGGGTCCGGAAGGGTCGCGGCCAGGTGCAGGATCACGGCGTCGCCGCTCTTCATGTCGCTGGTGCCGCAGCCGAAGAGGATGTCGCCCTCCCGGCGGGACGGGACGTTGTCCGCGATCGGGACGGTGTCCAGGTGACCTGCGAGCAGCACCCTTCGGCCACGACCGAAACGAGTCCGGGCGACGACGTTGTTGCCCATCCGCTCGACCGTCAGGTGCGGCAACCGCAACGAGTGCTCGACCAGGTCGGCCAGCAGCGCCTCGCTCCCGCTGACGCTCTCCACGTCGACGAGCTGCGCAGTGAGGGCAACGGGGTCGGTGAGGTCGAGGTCCACGCAGTGAACCTAGTCTTTGGCGCATGTCTCGCACTGCCTCCGGCGTCGGCCTCGCGACGCTCACACCCGACGGCACGACCCTCGACACCTGGTACCCGGCGCCCGTGCTCGGGTCCGAGGCCACCGCGCCCGAGGGCCTGGAGAAGCTGACGGGGCTCGACCACGCCCGGGGGGTCACGCGTGACGTGGTCACGCGGACGATCGACCTCGATGCGGCACCTGCCGACGCCTCGGACGTCTACCTGCGGCTGCACCTGCTCTCGCACCGCTTGGTGGCGCCCCACGGCCTGTCGCTCGAGGGGCAGTTCGGCTTGCTGGCCAACGTGGTCTGGACCTCCCGCGGGCCCTGCCCGGTCGAGGGCTTCGAAGTGACGAGGCTGCGGCTGCTCGCCGCGGGCCCGGTCGCCGTCTACGGCGTCGACAAGTTCCCGCGGATGGCCGACTACGTGCTGCCCAGCGGGGTCCGCATCGCCGACGCCGACCGGGTCCGCCTGGGCGCCCACCTCGCCAGCGGCACCACCGTCATGCACGAGGGCTTCGTCAACTTCAACGCCGGCACGCTTGGGGCGTCGATGGTCGAGGGTCGCATCAGCGCCGGTGTGGTCGTCGACGACGGCTCGGACGTCGGCGGCGGCGCCTCGATCATGGGGACGCTCTCCGGCGGCGGGCAGGAGGTCATCCGGATCGGCAAGCGCTGCCTGCTCGGCGCGAACTCCGGAACGGGCATCTCGCTCGGCGACGACTGCGTCGTCGAGGCCGGTTGCTACGTGACCGCCGGCACCAAGGTGACCCTCTCGGACGGCCGGGTGGTCAAGGGCCGCGAGCTCTCCGGCTCCTCCGGCCTGCTCTACCTGCGCGACAGCGTGACCGGGGCCGTCCAGGCGCGGGAGCGGGCCGGCAAGAAGGTCGAGCTCAACGCCGCGCTGCACGCCAACTGATGGCCGCGCGACAGGCCACGCCCGTGGACGCGGTGGCCGTAGGGAGGACGCTCGGACGGGCCTTCGCCGACGATCCCGTCTGGCGCTGGCTCGTGGGTGGCCGCGCCGAACGCGTCGTCGCCGCCATCACCCAGCACGGCGTCGAGCGTCATGCCGAGCAGTTCACCGTCGTGGACGACGCCGCTGCCGCCTGGTGGCATCCCCCGGGGCACTGGCGGCTGGGTCTTGCCGACACCCTGCGGCTGCTGCCGCGGGTGGCACCGATGGCGCGCCTCGGGTCGCTGCGGCTGCTGCGGATGTCGTCCCTCGTCGAGCGCCAGCACCCGCCAGGCGACCACGCCTACCTCGGCTACCTCGGCGCAGCGGTGCAGGGCCAGGGTTTCGGCGCCCAGGTCCTCGGTCCTGCCCTCGAGGTGTGCGACGCCTTCGGCTGGCCCGCCTTCCTCGAGAGCTCCAACCCGCGCAACCTGCCGTTCTACCGGCGGCACGGGTTCGTCGACCGTGAGCCGCTGACGGTCCCGAGAGGTTGCCCCGGAATCACCCCGATGTGGCGCGACCCGCGCTAACCGCTCGCGGAACCAGCCAGCCGCCGCACGGCGGAGGTGACCCGCTCGTCGGTGGCTGTCAGCGCCATCCGCACGTGCCGGGAGCCGGCGGCGCCGTAGAACGCGCCGGGGGCCGCGAGGACGCCGCGGTCGGCGAGCCACGCGACGCTGTCCCAGCAGTCCTCGTCGCGGGTGCACCACAGGTACAGGCCCGCCTCGGAGTGCTCTATCCGGAAGCCGGCCTTCTCGACCGCGGGCTTGAGCAGCTCCCGCCGCGCGCGGTAGAGCGCCTTCTGCGCCTGCACGTGGGCGTCGTCCCCGAGAGCCGCGACCGTCGCTGCCTGGACCGGAGCCGGGGGCAGCAGGCCGATGTGCTTGCGCGTCTCGACGACGGCGCCGACGGCGTGCGTGTCGCCGACGAGGAAGCCGGACCGGTAGCCGGCGAGGTTCGAGCGCTTCGACAACGAGTGCAGGGCCAGCAGCCCGTCGACCGACCCCCCGGACACCGAGGGGTGCAGCACCGACACCGGCTCGGCCTCCCAGCCGAGCTCGAGGTAGCACTCGTCCGAGGCGACCAGGATGGTGTGCTCTCGGGCCCAGTCGACGACCCGCTTCAGCTCCCCGGCCGACTGCACGCGCCCGGTCGGGTTCGAGGGCGAGTTCAGCCAGACCAGCCCGACGTTCGAGGGGTCATGCGACGTCGGATCGTCCGTCGCGACCGGATCGCAGCCCGCGAGTCGCGCGCCCACGTCG
>JAODND010000050.1 GCA_025465465.1 Frankiales bacterium
GGTTGTCGTCCACGGCGAGTCTGGCTCGCTCGATGAGGTCCTCGACCGATTCGCCTGGCTGCTGGGCTGCATAGCCCACGTCGACGGGCCCGAAGTCAGGCAACGCGGTCAGCGCGCCGTGCAGGGGCCGCAGCTGTCGGATCGCCGCGGCCTGCCCGAGCCCGGGCATCGCGCAGACGAACGCCGCGGGTTCGTATCGGATGAGCAGGTCGCCTTCGCGGATCGCGGCGCCGAGGGCATTCGCGAGGATGACCAGGTAGGCGTCCTCGCTCATCTGGTCCGACTGCGGTATGCGTGCAACCACGTAGGCGAGGGTGAGAGGCTGCTGGTCGAGCCGGGCCTGGTCGATGCACTCGCGCAGCGCCAGGACGCCGGTGTCCCGCAGGTAGGCGCCGCTGAGTGTGTCGTACCCGGCGGACCGCCGGCCGTGGGCCGAAGCGTCTCGGCGGCTCTGTGCGCGGGCTCGGGCACGGTCGGACACTCGACGTTCGTCGGCTTCGGCTCCCCGTTCGGTCAGCGCGTCATCTCGCTCCCATTCTGCCTGCGCCCGCGCGTCAGCCGCTTTGTCGCGGTCTGCCAAGGCATGCGCGCGATCGACGGCCGTCTCCGGGGGCGTCACGCTCGCGGGGCCGGCGGCCGGGTCGTGGGAGGTGAGGTCGTCGCGCAGGTCGGCGGCTCGGTCGCGCAGGTCGGCGAGCTGGTCGCGTTCGTCGGCGACGTCGTCGCGACGGTCACCCGCCCGGTCACGCAGATCGCCCGCATCGTCGCGGTGTTCTCCGGCGATGTCCCGGCGGTCGCCGGCCTTGTCGCGCCGATCGGCGGCGGCGTCACGTGCCGCCGCCCCGGGCGCTGTCGGGCCTGCGTCGACACCGGCCGGATCAACCTCCGGCAGGGATGCCGACGAAGACCTGGCTAGCAGCCTGGACGGCATCTGCTGCTGGAGCCACACCTTGAGCTCCTCTTCGGGCAACGGGTGGCTGAGCAGGAAGCCCTGGGCGAAGTCACACCCGAGCTGCCGCAGTGTCGTCAGCTGGTCGGGCGTCTCCACTCCCTCCGCGATCGCGGTCAGACCGATGCTGTGCGCCAGTGCGATCGTCGACGCGACGATCGCGGTGTCGGCCACGTCCGTCCCGAGTCCCGCGACGAACGACCTATCGATCTTGATGCGGGTGACCGGGAAGTGCTTGAGATAGAGAAGGGAGGAGTAGCCGGTCCCGAAGTCGTCCAAGTCGAGCTCCACACCAAGGCTGGCGATCGCTTCAAGGACGACCGTCGCGGCTCCGATGTCCCGCAGCAGCCCGCTCTCCGTGACCTCGAGAACGATGTCGGAGGCGGCGCAGCCGGTTTCGTGCAATGCGTTCACGAGGATGTCCACCAGTCCGGGATCACTGAGCTGGCGCGCGGACACGTTGATGCTCACCCGCAAGGGCGCGAGCCGTTCACGCGCGAAGTCGGCAGCGGTCTGGCAAGCCCTCCGGATGACCCATTCGCCGAGCGCCACGATCTGTCCGGTTCGTTCCGCGAGCTCGATGAACGCGCCGGGCGCGAGCAGCCCCACGCCCGGCCGCTGCCACCGCATCAGCGCCTCGACGCCGATGACGTCGTTGGTGGCCAGGTCGATGATCGGCTGGTAATGAAGGATCAGCTCGTCCTGGGCGAGCCCGCGCTGCAGGTCGTTGGCCAAGCGCAGCCCGCTTCCGCCCCCCGTCAAGGTCATGCCTGACGCGAACCAGACAGCGCAATCACGACCTCGCCGCTTGGCCTCCGCCATCGCCGCCGAGGCGGCGCTGAACAGCGTGGCTGGGTCAGCTCGTGTGGAGGTGGCCAGACCGGCGCTCAGACTGAGACGGATCTGGTCCGGAGGTAGCTCGAACGGCTGCGTGGCAACGGCGGCGACGCGCTCGATCATGGCGGCCAGCAAGCTGCCGGCGTCCTCGTCGTCGACGACGCAGACGAACTCGTCGGCCTGCCACCGTCCGACAGCGACCCGCTCCCGGACCCGCTGCAGGCGCCGCCCGAACTCTCTCAAGAGCTCGTCCCCGGCGTCCGGCCCATAGTCCTGGTTGACGAGCGCAAACGCGTCGATGTCCAGCACAGCCACCGCCCGCTGGCGACCGTCGGGCACGGGTGACGCGAGGCGGCGCTGCAGCCAGCGCCGTCCAGGCAGCCCGGTCAGCTCGTCGACCTCCAGCGCGCTCGCGATTCGGTCGACGACCGATGCGGGACCGCCCGAGGATCCACGGCCCGTGGCGACGCGCTGACCCCCGACAGCTGCCAGCTCCGTGATCGTCGCCACAACTCCGGCGAAGGAGCCGTCCCGGTCCTGGATCGGAGCGAGCAGGATCTCGACAGGCACCGGTCGGCCGTCCCGATGGAGCCGGTCGCTCCTGGCAACCCGCGCCTTGCGACCCGCTGGCAGCTCCGACCACAACTGGCCGAGGCCGCCACGCTCATCCTCCGGAAACATCTCGTGCAGCACCCGACCGAGGACCTCCGATCGGTTCCACCCCAGCAGGTCAACCGCCGCGGGATTCCATTCCCGGATGCGACCGTCGGCGTCAAGAATGGCGATGGGCAGCGGTGACAGCTTCAGCAAGGCGCCGAACTGTGGCCGCCGAGCCTGCCCTGGCAGCTCAGCCCCCGCAGTGGACTGCTCGCCCGGAGGCTCAATGTGCCCGCCAGGGACCGGCTGCTTCATCTCGGCCTGATGTGGGTCAATTCGACCCATTGCGCCGCCGACATCACCATCTCCCAAGGTCACGGCCACTCCTCAGCAAGCCGTCAAACATCCATGACGACGTGCGAAGCGCGTACTCCGTCGACACGAATGAGGCTGGTCCACAGGCACAGTCTGAACGACGGCCAGGCTAACCGACAGGATCCTTGGACGAAATGCGCCCCGCACACCGACGAGGGCTCTCTCCTTCAGTCGCTGCCGAGCCAGTCGGCAAGCACGGCGTCTGTGTCGGCGCCGACTGCAGGCGGCGGGCTGGGTAGGCCCGCCGGCGTCCGGCTGAAGCGCGGCGCCGGAGCCGGCTGGAACACCCCGTCGAGGTCGAGGAACGTGCCCCGCGCCGACAGGTGCGGCTGGTCGCGGACCTCGCGCGGCTCGACGACCGGCGTCACGCAGGCATCCGTGCCGTCGAACACCGCTGTCCACTCGTCACGCGTCTTCGACAGGAACGCCTGGGTCAGCGCCTTGCGCAGCTCGGGCCAGCGGGCGATGTCGAGCTGCCCGGGCAGCCCGGCGTCCGTGAGCCCGAGGCCGTCGAGCATGGCGGCGTAGAACTGCGGCTCGATCGGGCCGACGGCGACGTAGCGGCCGTCCCGGCACGCATAGGTGTCGTAGAACGGCGCGCCGCCGTCGAGCATGTTGGCCTGCCGCTCGTCGCCCCAGATGCCCTGCCCGCGCATCGTCCACATCATCTGGCTCAGCAGGGCCACGCCGTCGACCATGGCCGCGTCGACGACCTGGCCGCGACCTGACGTGTGGCGCTCGTGCAGGGCCGCGAGGATCCCGACCAGCAGCAGCATCGAGCCGCCGCCGAAGTCGGCGACCAGGTTCAGGGGCGGTGCCGGCGGCTCGCCGGCCCTGCCCATCGCGTGCAGGGAGCCGGTCAGGCCCAGGTAGTTGAGGTCGTGGCCGGCCCGCGGGGCAAGTGGCCCGTCCTGACCCCAGCCGGTGATCCGGCCGTACACGACGCGCGGGTTGCGGGCCCAGAGGTCCTCGGGCCCGAGTCCCAGCTTCTCCGTCACACCGGGCCGGTAGCCCTCGACGAAGACGTCGGCCTTCTCGGCCAGGCACAGCAGGAGCTCCCGGCCCTCCTCGGTCTTGAGGTCGACCTCGAGGGAGCGCCGTCCGCGCTGGACCTGGTCGGCGACCCCGCCGCCCGCCAGCCCGAAGCGGTTCGGCCGCTCGATGCGCACGACGTCGGCGCCGAGGTCGGCCAGCACCATGCAGGCGTGCGGAGCGGGGCCGAGCCCGGCGAGCTCGACGACGCGGAGACCGGAGAGAGGACCACTCATGCGGGCACTCTCCCAGAGCGGCGAGGAAGGTCTTCGAGCAACGACGGCGAAACAAGCAGGCATGTCCCGCACTGCTGCGCTGCTCGCCGGCGTCGTCACCGCTGCGATCGCGATCGCCGTCCCGGTCGCCGCCTCCCCCCATGCCTCGATCAAGGCAGCCCGCTACACGCTGGGCGCCGACGTGGAGTCGATCAACCCCACCGCCGCGATGCTGGCGGACGACTTCTACCTCGGCGGCTACGGGCTCGGGAGCGGCAAGGTCGCCAACCAGGTCAAGGTGATCGACGGCCGGGCAGCCACCGGGATCCTGCGCGACCCGATGTTTCCCGACGGGCTGGCCGACGGGGTGCACGTCCGCTCCGTCGTGATCGGCGACGGCAGGCACGCGATCGCGCTGGCGCAGATCGAGACGCAGGGCTACTACAGCGCCTACAAGCAGGGCCCGTTCGGGATCACCGAGATCCGCAAGCACGCCGCTGCCGCGATCGCGAAGCTGCACGGCCCGGCGATGAACGCCGGCGCCATCGTCGTCGACTCCAACCACTCGCACTCCGGCCCCGACACCGCCGGCGTCTGGGGCGGCGTCCCCACCACCTACCTCAAGCTGGTCCACGACCAGACGGTCAAGGCGATCGTCAACGCCTACCGGACGCAGCAGGCGGTCGAGCTGTGGTTCGGCACGGCCCACGCCGGCGTCGCAGGCATGCCCGACCGATACCCGAGCAAGGACCCGCTCCTGACCAACCAGTTCTCCTACGACCCCGCCAACGCCGAGGTCGACGACGAGCTCCGGGTGATCCAGGCACGCGTCCCCGGTACCAGGCAGGTCGTCGCGACCTACCTCAACTACTCGAGTCACCCGACGGTGCTCGGTTCGGAGAACAAGCTCGTCAGCGCCGACTACACCGGCCCGCTGTCGGCCATGCTGTCGACCCTCGGCGGCGTCGGGATGCAGCAGGTCGCGACGCTCGGCCGCACGCAGCCGGCCCGCGACGACTGCGACGACAAGTCCGCGACCGGTGCCAAGGCCGACGTCTGCAAGATCAACCAGTACGCCGCCAGGGTCTTCCTCCGGGCCAGGCAGGCGATCGCCGCCTCCAGGCCGTTGACCGGCGTCCCGGTCGTGGGCATGCAGTCCTACCTCATCGAGGACACGGCGACCAACGCGCCGATCATCGCGCTCGAGTACGGCGGACTGGCTGCCGGTGCCCCGCTGTACCGCGCCCAGAACACCCCCTGGTTCACCGCCAACGAGATGGGTGCCACGGTCTTCAGCGGCCGCGTCGGGGGGCTGCTGCTCGAAGGCGGCCCCGGCGAGATCTACCCGCAGATCGTGGCCAAGGTACGCACCACGGTGCCCGCTCTCGGCCACTTCACGATCGGCACCGCGGGCGACTTCCTCGGCTACATCGTGGCTCCGGTGTCGGCCTACCCCGAGCCGATCCGCCGCAGCATGTTCGACGGCGACCCGCTGCCCAGCGGCAACCCGGACTGCTCCGGCGGCGCGGCCCCCGCACCGGTCCCGTCGCCCGCCGGTTGCCCCAGCCCGATCGACAACGACAACTACTTCTTCAACGTGTCCCACACCTTCGGCGAGCGGCTCACCTGCGCGATGCTGCGCGGCGCGGGCGCCGTCATGAAGGGCAACGACAGCACCTACTGGTCGACCTATGCGCTCTGCCCGGCCTTCGCGAACGACTACGCGCTCCCCGCCGGCACCGACACGCAGTTCCCCGACCAGCCCGACCTGTCCGCGGTCATCACCCACTGATGCGAGGGCTCGCGCTCGCGGTTGCCGCGGTCACGGTCGCCGCGCTCGTCCTGCCGGCCACGCCGGCCGTCTCGGCCGTCGTGGTCAGCGACCCGACTGCCTTCGTCGACCCGCTGATCGGCACGGGGGGCGACGGCTTCACCGTCCCTGGGGCGACCACACCGTTCGGCATGACGATGGTCTCGCCCGACACCGTGAACCCGCTCGCCTACAGCGGCTACAAGTACGAGGACGCCGCCGTCCGGGGTTTCTCCCTCGTGCACGTCAACGGAGCCGGCGTCCCGATGGGCGGCGAGCTGCCGTTCCTCCCTGTCACGACTCCGGTGCTCAACACCGGCACCCCGCTGTCCTTCGCGGTGCCGTTCTCGCACGGGACCGAACGGGCCTCGGCGGGGGCCTACGGCCTCACGCTCGGCAACGGCATCCGGGTCGAGCTCGCAGCCACCCCACACGGCGGGGTCGAGCGGTTCACCTCGTCGGTCCCCTTCAGCGTCGTCGCCGACGTCGGCCGCGACAACGAGGGCGTCAACAGCTCGACCGTGCAGGTCGTCGGCCGCGATCGGCTCGAGGGCGCCGTGCTGGTGCACTGGCGCGGCGGCGACTTCACCGTCTTCGTCAGCGCCCGCTTCTCACGACCCTTCACGGCACGCACGTTCGTCGGATCGACGGTCTCGGACGCGCCGTCCGCCCACGGATCCGGTGCGGGTGCGCTCCTCTCCTTCCCCGCTGGCGGCGTCGAGCTCCGGGCCGGCGTCTCCTACGTCGACCTTGAGGGCGCCCGAGCCAACCTCGCCGACGAGAGCGCGTCCCTGGAGAAGGCCCGGGCCCGTGCTCGTGACTCGTGGCGCGCGGCACTGTCCAGGATCCGGGTCGGCGGCGGCACCCCCGCACAGACCCGGGTCTTCTACACCTCGCTCTACCGGTCTCTGGTGAACCCTGACGTCGACAGTGACGTGGACGGTCGCTACCGCGGCGCCGACGGCAAGGTGCACCAGAGCGCCCGGCCGCACTACGAGGACTTCAGCCTCTGGGACACCATCCGCGGCGAGAACGCGCTGCTCGCCACGCTCTTCCCCGAGCGCTACCGCGACATGGTCGCCTCGCTCGCAGCGTTCGGGCGCGAAGCCGGCCAGCTCCCGCGCTGGTCGCTGCACAGCGCCCACCCCGACTACATGAACGGCGATCCCGCCATCCCGACCCTCGCCGAGGCTGTCTGCCGCGGCACGGCTGCTGACCCCGAATCGCTGTACCAGCAGGCGAAGCAGCTCACGACGAAGCGGCCGAAGGACGTCCGCACGAAGGGATACGCCAGCGGGTCCGCTTCCGACACCCTGGAGTACGCCGACGCCGACTTCGCGCTCGCGCTGATGGCCCGTCGGCTGGGCCACGCCGCCGATGCAGCAGCCCTGCTGAAGCGCTCCTTGAGCTGGCACCACCTGCTGCACAACGGGTTCCTCCAGCCCCGCAAGGCCGATGGCTCCTGGCCCGCGAGCTACGACCCGACCGCCGGCGACGGCTACCGAGAGGGCACCGGCTGGCAGTACCTCTGGCTCGCACCCCACGACCAGGCCGGGCTCCGGAAGGCCTACGGCCCCGACGGCTTCGAGGGACGCCTCGACCACCTGTTCGGCGTACCGCTGTCGACGACGGTCACCGCCCCGGCCGTGCCCCTCGTGCAGTCGATGGAGACCGCGTTCGGGACGAGCTACCGCGGTGACGGCTACGTCCCCGGCAACGAGCACGACCTGGAGGCGCCGTACTCCTACGACTGGAGCCCGCGACCGTCGACAGGGCAGGCGGTGCTCGCGAGCGTGCGCTCGCTGTTCCTCGACAACGCCGAGGGCCTGCCCGGCAACGACGACCTCGGGTCGCTGTCGGCCTGGTGGGTCTGGTCGGCTCTCGGCTTCTACCCGTCGGTGCCAGGCGCGCCGCTGTTCGTCACGGGCACACCGCTGTTCCCCAGGGTCGAGGTCGCGGGCTTCGCGGTGACGGCGACCGGCACCGGTCCGTACGTCGGGAGCGCGCGGCTCAACGGCAAGGTGCTCAGCCGGACGTGGTTCACGTCCCAGGCAGTGCGGCGCGGAGGCTCGCTGGTCCTGACCCTCTCCTCGGCCCCGACGAGCTGGGGTGAGCACGGGCAGCCGCCCTCCGCCTCGGTCCAGGGACTGGCACCGTTCGGCTGCTGACGACCTCCGCCCGGCGGCTCTGGATCCCGCAGCCGTGTTGCGCGTACGATGCGGCCTCTACGAGAACACGTTCTAGTTCAGGGGCCGACATGCACCTCGCGTACACCGACGAGCAAGAGGAGCTGCGGCGAACGCTGCGCTCCTACTACGGCGAGCTGCTGACCCCGGACGTCCGGGCGCTGCTCGACGACCCTGCCACCCACGAGCCGACCAAGCGGCAGGTCGTGAAGCAGATGGCCGCCGACGGCTGGCTGGGCATCGGCTGGCCCAGCGAGTGGGGCGGCAAGGACCGCGGCCACATCGACCAGTGGATCTTCTACGACGAGTCGATGCGGCAGGGCGCCCCGCTGCCGATCCTGACCATGAACACCGTCGGTCCGATGATCATGCAGCACGGCACCCAGGAGCAGAAGGAGTACTTCCTGCCCCGCATCCTGAAGGGCGAGATCGACTTCTGCATCGGCTACTCCGAACCCGACGCCGGCACCGACCTCGCCGGGCTCTCGACCCGGGGCGTGGTCGAGGGCGACGAGCTCGTCATCAACGGCACCAAGCTCTGGACGTCCTACGGCGCCACTGCCGACTGGTGCTGGCTGGCGATCCGCACCGACCCCGAGGTGAAGAAGCACCGCGGCCTGTCGATCGTGGCCGTCCCGATGAGCACGCCGGGCATCACGGCGCGGCCGCTCGAGCTCATCGGCGAGCACCCGATCTGCGAGGTGCACTACGAGGACGTGCGCGTGCCCGTCACGAACGTCATCGGCGGCCTCAACAACGGCTGGTCGCTCATCACCGGCCAGCTCAACCACGAGCGGGTCACACTGTGCGCACCGGGCATGGTCGACAAGAACCTCGCGGACGTCCGGCGGTGGGCACAGGAGACGAAGCTGCCCGACGGCCGCAGGGTCATCGACCAGGAGTGGGTGCAGCTCAACCTCGCGAAGGTGCACGCCAACTTCGAGTTCCTCCGCCTGCAGAACTGGAAGGTCGCCTGCGACGCCGAGACGGGTGTCCTCAACGTCGAGGACGCCAGCACCACCAAGGTGTTCGGCACCGAGACGAACCTCGACAACATCCGCCTCCTGATGGAGATCGTGGGCCAGACCGCGTATGTGAAGAAGGGCTCGCCCGAGTCGGTGCTGGTGTCGCGGCTCGAGGCGTCGTACCGCTCGCTGGTGATCCTCACCTTCGGGGGCGGCGTCAACGAGGTCCAGCGCGACCTCATCACCGTCTTCGGCCTGGGCATGCCCATGGTCAAGCGCTAGGAGGGGTCATGGACTTCACCTTTACCGACGACCAGACGACGGTCCGCGAGCTCGCGCACAAGCTGCTGTCCGACCACTGCACCCCGGACGCGCTCCGGGCGTCCGAGGACTCGACCGAGCCGGGCTTCGACCGGGCGCTCTGGTCCAAGCTCGCCGACGCCGGCCTGCTCGGCACCGCTGTTCCCGAGGAGCACGGTGGCCTCGGCCTCGGGCTGCTCGAGGTCGCCGTCCTGCTCGAGGAGGCCGCCCGCGCGGCCGCACCCGTTCCCCTGTTCGCCACCGCGGTGAGCGCCCTGGCCCTGGTGCGGCACGGCTCGGCGGCGCAACAGGCCGCGCTGCTGCCCGGCCTCGCGGACGGGTCGTTGCTGGTCAGTCCAGCGCTCATCGAGCCCCTCGGCGAGGAGCTCAGCCCCGCCACGACGGCGACCGCTGCCGGCGTGCTCACCGGGACCAAGACCTGCGTGCCCTCAGGGCTGTACGCCGACCAGCTGCTCGTCTCGGCCACCTCCCCCGACGGGCCTCGGCTCTATCTCGTCGAAGCCTCCGCCGTGACCAGGGAGCCGCAGGCGACCATCACCTACGTCCCCGAGGCGGTCGTCGTCCTGGACGGCGTGCAGGGCGAGCTGGTCGGCGACGGGGCGACGCTGGCAGACGTGCTGCAGGTCGCGACCGCCTCGGTCTGCGCGCTGCTGCTGGGGACCTCCGATGCCGCGCTGCGGCTGACCGCCGACTACACCAAGACGCGCGAGCAGTTCGGCCACCCGATCGCGCACTTCCAGGCGGTCGGCCAGCGCGCCGCCGACTCGTTCATCGACACCACGACCATCCGGCTCACGATGCTGCAGGCGGTCTGGCTGCTCGCCGAACGTCTGCCGGCCGCCAAGGAGGTCGCCGTCGCGAAGTACTTCGCGTCCGACGGCGGCCAGCGGGTCGTCCGTGCCTGCGCCCACCTGCACGGTGGGATGGGCGTCTCCCGCGAGTACCCGCTGCACCGCTACTACCTGGCCGCCAAGCAGTACGAACTGACCCTCGGTGGTGGCACCCGTTCGCTGGTCGCCCTCGGCCGGATGCTCGCGGAGGAGCCTGTCTGATGACCACGATCACCGACACCGCGGAGCTGCAGATGCAGGGCCAGGACATCCCCTGGTTGCTGCACCACTGGGCCGCGGTGAAGCCCGACCACCCGCTCCTGATCTGGGAGCCCCGCGAGGGCGACGGGCGGACATGGACCTATGCCGAGTTCCTCGTCGACGTGAAGCGGCTCGCCGCGGGCCTCGTCGGCCGCGGGATCGTCAAGGGCGACAAGGTCCTCATCCATGCCGACAACTGCCCAGAGATGGTGCTCGCGTGGTATGCCTGCGCCTTCGTCGGTGCCGTCGGCGTGACGACCAACACCCGGTCGGTCGCAGCCGAGGTCGGCTACTTCGTCGACAAGGCGCAGTGCGTCGCGGCGATCACCCAGCCGGCGTTCGCCGATCTGGTGCGCGAGGCCGGACCGAAGCTCGAGTGGATCGTCACGACCGACGAGCTCGAGTCGCTGTACGGCGACGAGACCGCCTGCCCCACCAGGGATCCCGAGCCACTGCTGCCCGCCGGCATCTTGTTCACCAGTGGCACGACGTCCA
This sequence comes from Frankiales bacterium, assembly GCA_025465465.1. Lineage (GTDB taxonomy): Bacteria > Actinomycetota > Actinomycetes > Mycobacteriales > SCTD01 > RYN-111. Next base: position 10,874 of record JAODND010000050.1, read on the forward strand.
AGCCGAAGGCCGTCGTGCACACGCACGCCAACGCCATCTGGGCGGGCCGCATCGGCCCGCGAAACATCGACCTCAACGGCGACGACATCTATCTCATCTACCTGCCGTTCTTCCACGTGAACGCGCAGTCCTGGACGCTGTGGTCGGTCCTGGGCGTCGGTGCCACCGCCGTCCTCACGCCCAAGTGGTCGACGTCGAACTTCTGGCCCGTCGTGCAGAAGCACCAGGTCACGCACATCAGCCTGATGCCCTTCGTCTTCAGCGCTTTCCAGCTGCCGGAGACCCCGAAGGAGCACACGATCCGGGCCGGGGTGTTCGGGATGATCATGCCCGAGGTCGACGCGTGGCTCGGGCTGCGCGTCTACGCCGCCTACGGCATGACCGAGACGGTGACGCACGCGATCACCGGCCGGCCGCAGGAGGGTTGGCCGCGGATGTCGATGGGGCATCCGACCCCCGGCTACGAGATGGCTGTCGTCTCGAAGGAGACGGGTGAGCCCGTCTCCTTCGGTGAGACCGGTGAGCTGTGGATGCGCGGGACACGCGGCATCCAGCTGTTCCTCGAGTACTTCGACAACCCGACCGCGAACGCAGACTCGTTCACCGAGGACGGCTGGTTCAAGACCGGCGACATGGTCAAGGTCCTGGAGGGCGGCAACGTCGTCTACACCGACCGCGACAAGGACCTCATGAAGGTCGGCGGCGAGAACGTCAGCGCCCGCGAGGTCGAGGACACCTGCCGGCTCGTGCCCGGCATCGCGGAGATCGCGGTCGTCGGAAAGTCACACGAGTGGCTGTCGATGGTCCCTGTCGCGTTCGTCATCAAGGCGCCCGGAGCCGAGCCGGACGACGCGCTGCTCGAGAAGGCGATCATCGAGGCCTGCGCCGCGAACCTCGCCGACTTCAAGGTGCCGCGCGCCGTGTATGTGGTCGAGGAGTTCCCGCGCGCGACGCTGGAGAAGGTCGCCAAGAACGTCCTGCGCGAGCTGGCGGACTCCTACCCGGCGGTCTGACCGACGCGGCGGAACGGCCGTGCCTGCTCGAGCTCGTAGGCGATCTCGAGCAGCGTCCGCTCGTCACCGTGTGCCGCTGAGAAGTGCACACCGATGGGCCGGCCATCGCTGGTCTGCCCGAGGGGCAGGCTCATGCCCGGGCCGCCCGCCGCGTTGTTGACCGGGGTGAAGCCCACGTAGTCGCGCAGCCTGTCGGCCAGGAGGTCGAAGGGCAGCCGCGGCGAGAGGTGCCCGATCACCGGCGTCGTGTGCGCCAGCGCGGGCGACAGCACGAGGTCCCGGGACGCGAATGCGGCTGCATAGCGCACCTTGCTCGCGCGCAGCCTGCGCAGCGCACCCGGGAAGGCCAGGCGGCGCTCGGAGAAGTACGACCTCGCGCCGAGGGTCAGCACGTCTGCGCGCGCCGGGTCCCAGCCGGGGAAGGCCCGCGGACCGGTCACGGCCACGAAGGAGGCCAGGAAGCCCCAGTAGAGCGCGAAGTCCTCGCCGAACTGCGCGTCGACGGGGAACGGCGTCTCCTCGACGGTGTGGCCGAGGTCGGCGAGCAAGTCAGCGGTGGCGAGCACGGCGGCCCGCGTCTCGGCGTCGGTGGCGCCCCGGGGTGCGTCGAGGACCAGCCCGACCCGCAGCCGACGGCTCGACGGTCCCTCGACCAGGCCGATCGCAGGCAGCTTCCCGAGCCGCTCTGTGTGAGCGAGGAAGTGCGCGGTGTCCCGAACCGTCCGAGTGAGTGCCCCGTTGTTCACGAGCTTCACTGGCATCACCCTGTCGAGGACGTCCGGGGCCCAGCGACCGCGGGTCGGCTTGAGCCCCACCAGACCGCAGGCCGCGGCCGGGATGCGGATCGACCCGCCGCCGTCATTGGCGTGCGCGATCGGCACGACACCCGACGCGACGAGGGCTGCGGCGCCGCCGGAGCTCGCACCGCTGGAGTAGGACGGGTCCCACGGGTTGCGTACCGGCTCGCCTGTCATGAACTCCGTCGTGGCGTTCCAGCCCATCTCGGGAAGCCGCGACTTGCCGAGTGCCACCAGACCGGTCCTGAGCACCGTGCCGGCGGCCACTGAGCTCTTCTTCGCGGGCTTCGCCGTGAAGGCCTCGGAACCCTGGTTGGTCGGCCAGCCGGCGACGTCAATGTTGTCCTTGATGAAGGTGGGCACACCCGAGAACGGCCCCGCCACCGGTGCCGCCGCCAGCGCGCGCTCGGCATCGATGAGCTGCACGGCGTTGAGGCCGTCGACCTTCGCCAGCCTCGCGACCGCGGCCTCGATCACGTCGCGCCGGCTGAGCTGACCGTCCCGGATCCGGGCCGCGAGAGCGATCCCGTCGAGCTCACCGAGCGCGTCGTCACTGAAGGCGTGCTGAGGGTCCACGTCGACAGTGTGCTCGACGGGGCAGAGTGCCGGTGTGCGGAGGTCCACTGCTTTGCCGGCCGTCCTGGTGGCGCTGGTCGCGGCCTGCTCGTCTACATCGGTGGCGGCGACGTCGGTGGCGCCGACGTCGACGGCGCCTACCGCGTCCGCCCTGCCGCGCACGGTGACCCCGGCGACCCAGCGCATCTCCAAGGTGCTGACGATCGTCGAGGAGAACCACGGCACGTCATCAGCCAGGAGGGGCATGCCCTACCTGGCCTCACTGGCCGACCGGTACGGCGTCGCCACCGACTACCGGTCACTGACCCACCCGTCGCTGCCGAACTACCTGGCGATGACCGCCGGCTCGACCCTCGGGATCCATGACGACGCGGACCCTGCGCGGCACCGGGTCAGTGGCCCGTCGGTGTTCGACCTCGCGCTGAGCCACGGGCACACGGCCAAGGTCTACGCCGACTCCATGCCGTCAGCCTGCGCACGCTCAGGCCACGGGCGGTACGCAGTGCGCCACAACACCTGGACCTACTTCCCGCAGAGCACCGGGTGCCGCCGCCTCGACGTCCCGTCCGGTCAGCTCGCCGCGGACGTCGCAGCGGGCCGGCTGCCGAATGTCGGAATGCTGGTGCCCGATCTCTGCCACGACGCCCACGACTGCTCTCTCGGCACCGCGGACGGCTATCTCCGCACGGTGCTGTCGACGGTGCTGGCCGGCCCGGACTGGAGGGCCGGACGGCTCGCGGTCGTGATCACCTTCGACGAGGTGGAGGGCTCCGGAGGTGGCTCGTTGCTGACGGTCGTGGTCGCGCCGGGCCTGCACGGGGCCCGGGCCGGAGCAGCGCTCAGCCACCTGTCCTGGTGTCGCTGGATGACCGACCTCGTCGGCGCCCCGCCGCTGCGCGACGCCGCCCGGGCGACCTCACTGGGCCGGGCGTTCCACCTCTAGGGACAAATCCCCCTGAAACGTGTTTCACTTCGCGTGCCGGAGCGTTGCCCACCCAGGGGGTTACAGCATGCGCCGCACCGTTCTGCTCTCCGTACCCGTCCTTGTCGGCTCGCTGCTGCTGGCGCATCCCGCGACCGCGCAGCCACCTCGCCTGAGCCACCTGTTCGAGCAGCAGCTCACGTTCGACGACGCCTATGCGGAGGGCGAGCCGAGCATCGCGGTGAACCCCCGCAACCGGCAGAACATCGTCGTGACCTTCCTGGCGAACGTCGGCTACGGCTTCTACGGCGCCGAACACGGGCACCCACCGACCAGCACGCGCGACCGCGAGCAGGCCATGCAGGGGTGCGACGAGCTCCTCACGTTTGACGGCGGCAGGCACTGGAAGCGCCAGCAGCTGCCGGTCGCGAGCTTCCAGATGGACCCGACGCGACCGAACTGCTCGGACACCCTCGTGCTGTTCGACGACAAGGGCGTTGCCTACGTCGTCGGGTCCAACTTCCAGTTCCCGTCCTTCGCGGCAGGTCAGGGCGACTTCCGGCTCATCCGGTCCGACGACGGTGGGCGGTCGTGGTCCAAGCCCTCCGTCATCTCGCCGGCCGTCCTCAGCCCGGGGAGCGACCCCGGCGCATGGCAAGGAGCGCGGTTCTACGACGACCGCGAGTTCATGGCCCTGGACCGTGACACCGGCCTGCTCTACGTCAACGGGACGCAGGGCCGCGCCGCCGCGGACGCGCAGGGCAACATCGAGTACCTCGCCACCTCACGTGACGGCGGCCGGACGTGGGGGAACGCGATCGCCGTCGGCACCGCCTCGGCCGTGCAACTCGCCGCGGCGCACGGCATCGCGCTCTTCACGTCACCCCCCGCTGCCACCGGCAGCACGGGCGAGTGCAGCGGGTGCACCGACGTCGTGGTCAGCACCGACGGCGGCCGCAGCGTCGTCCGGCACGCCACCCTCATCCCTGCCGGCGGCGGACTGCTCGGCGGGCCTGCTGCCGTCGCCGACCCGCGGCACAAGGGTCACTTCGCGATCGCGTCGACGGACAGCACCGGCGCGCTCGTCGTCTATCGAAGCTACGACGCCGGCGTCCACTGGTCGCGAGCCGGACGGATCGCCGTCCCCGGTCGTACGCCGGCGAAGCTCTGGCTCGACTGGACGCGAGAGGGCGTCCTCGGCATCGGGTGGCGCGGGACCACGAGCAGCGGTGACTACGGTTTCTGGGGCGCGGTGTCCTTCGACGACGGTCGGCACTTCAGCGTCACGCGCATCAGCAAGGTGGACTCGCCGAAGAACTCCGGGGTGTGGGTCGCCGGCGACGACACGTCCGCGATCTGGCTGACCCACGACCGCTTCTACGCGACCTGGGGCGACTGGCGCACCGGCAGCCTGCAGACCTTCTGGGGCGGCTTCACGTTCCGGTGACGGGGACCGCCGCGCGCTCGAGGATCAGCAAGGCATTCAGGAGCTCACGCACCCGTCGCGCCACCTCGGCCTCGAGCGCCTGGCAGGCCAGCTCGTCGGCCCGCAACGCGTCTTCGCGCTGGAGCAGGTCTCGCCGCCGGCGCTCGTGGGACAGCGTGGTCCACACCGCTGCGCGGCTCACAGTCGTCGTCCTGCGAGCAGCTGGGCCGCGCCGGCGCGCCACCGGCTGTCAGCGCAGCTCGTGTAGTGCGTCCATCGCGCCCCGTCCAGGCGGGCCATGCAGTCGGCGGCGCGCTCCGCTCCGATCAGGCCGCTGCCGCCGAAGTAGCGGTTCATCTCGCTGACCGCGAGGTTGACGTCTCCGCCGTAGTCGCGCACCGACTTGACGTGGCTCCACTCGTGGACCACGACGTCGTACACCCGGCCCGACGGCACCCGTGGCGAGATCCAGATGACGTCGCGGTACCAGTCGGCGGTGCCCCAGTGCCCGTCATTGGCCTGGAGCATCCAGGTCACCGGCGAGGTCCCATACCCGGGGATGCGCGCCACCGCAGCGTCCAGCCGCTGTCGCGGGGTCGTGACGGTGACGTGAGACGTCACCACTCGCCTGACGATCGGCCGACGAGCCGGCGGCGTCCGGCGGGCGGCAGGAATGGGCGGTCGGAGCGCTGCCGTGACGGGCCGTCCGCTGGTGCTCGTCGTCGTGGCCATGGACCTGCTCGGCGCTTTCGTGATCAGCGCGACGCTGCGAGGCTCGGCAGGGGACGCGGGCGGGGACGAGGGCGGCGTCAGGGCGACGGTGATCGCCGTGGCGGTCGTGCAGGCCTGGAGCGCGACCAGGCCAGACAGAAGCGTTGCGCGCATGCTGACTCCAAGGGATGGCGGGGCAGCACGACCACGCCCTGGCGGGCCAGAGCGGGCGTGCCGAAGGAAGCCCGGGCCCGATGTCGGCCGGGGACGTGCAGCTCAGGTGTGCCGCGGCGGCTAGGTGATCCAGCGCTGGCGAAGGGCGACGGCCACGGCTCCGGCCCGGTGCTCGGTCGCCGTCTTGGCCAGGATCCGGTCGAGGTGGCTCTTCACGGTGGTGGGTGCGACACCCAGCCGTTCGGCGATCTCGACGTTGGTCAACCCGTCGGCGACCAGCGTGAGCACCTGGCTCTCCCTCTCGGTCAGTGCCCTCGAGCCGCTCCCGAGCCGCCGCAGCAGCAGCTCGACATCGGTGCTGAGCAGATCGGCGCCGAGCGTGCTCGTGCTTCCCGGCAGCCCGGGTCCGCCGACAGCGATGAGGACGCCCGGCGCAGCCGTCCGCACCGCCGCGATGAGACGCCGCAGGCCACTCGCCGAGGCCGCGGTGTGGACGCTCAGCACCACAGCCGTCGTGTCCGGCGCCGTCGCCAGCGCCGTCAGCTCGTCAAGGGGCAGGTCCTCGACGACCAGGGTCGGCCAGCCCGCGTCGCGCAGCAGGTGTGCCAGCGCGCAGAGCGCGAAGGTGTGCTGCTCCCCACCGGGGACCGCCAGGACGACCATGCCGGCGCGGTCCGGCGCGGGCGTCATCGCGGCCAATCGGTCCGTCACCTGGGTCGCCACCCTGGTGGCTCGGTGCTCGGCGAGGACGCTTCCGGTGCCGGCCGCCCAGCTGCTCGCCAGCTGGCCCAGGCAGCGGCTGATCCCCTGGTAGGCCTGGGCCAGTCCGGCCTGCTTCCAGAGCAGCACTGCCTCGGCGAAGGCCAGATCGGCGTCCCCGGCCTGCAGGGCCTCGGACAGGGCACTGTCGGCGTGGCTGTCCTGCACCGCGCGCAGCAGCGCTCGCAGCCCCGGCGCGGCCGATGCGTACGGCGACTCGCGGGCCAGCTCGCCCAGCTGCCGGGTGGCCACCGGTCGCTCGAGCGGCAGGCGCAAGACCTCCGCGTCAGGGCTCTCGCGCCAGAAGACCCGCTCCTGCGCGGTCTCGTAGGTCCCGTCGGCAACCGCGACCAGGGGCTGCTGGCCGGAGACCTCCGGGACGCAGACGAGCATGGCGCCCGTTCTCGGTGCAGGCAGCTCAACGGCGGCGGCCAAGGCGGCAGTGGTGCTCATGGGGTGCTCCCGTTCGGATCGTCGGTAGCCCGGCTGTCCTGGCCTTGGAGCTGCCGGAGGACCCGTGGCTTTGCGGACCCGCCTTTCGACGGGGGTGCCTTTGTCGTGACCCGGACGGCTGGGAGCGTTCACGGTCCACTGGATGTACTGCTTGCGATGAGATGTGGTGCTTGGGTGGTACCTCCCACTTTGTAGTGGGTGGGGATTGGGCTGTAAAGCGCCTAGACAACTGCTCCATCAGCCGCCCGGGATGGGCCGAGAGGGGGACAAACGGGCGGCGACAGGGCACCCTCGCGCTGCCGCGAGGCGTGCGACGGCGCCAAACGGTGGGTGCTGAAACAACGACGACCGTGTCCTGGGAGGCGGTCTTTCACACGTCCGGGCCAGCGCCTTCTAGGCCAACCGGTCGAGGCCGGGTTCCGCCGACCGGAGTCAGCCGCGCGACTCGGCGACGATCTGACCGACGCGACCACGGCTGACGCCTGACGCCCGACGGACCTGCTCATAGCTCAGGCCGGCGGAGACCAGCGTCGTGATGGCCTGGTCCCGTTCGGCAGCCAGGGCGTTCTCCTGGGAACGCAACCACTGCAGCAAGCAGGTGATCTCGCGGACACGCGTCAGGACCGCCTGCGCCGAGGGGTCGAGGTCGTCCATGGCGCAAGGGTGAGTCATGACAGTGCCGTGGCGACGCCGATCGAGGCCGGATGCCGAGAACGGGTCATCGGCGGTAGTCACGATTCGTCACCGACGACTCCGACGGGAGTCAGGTGCCGAGGTACGCCGCGAGGTGCTCGCCGGTGAGCGTGGCGCGGGCCGCGACGAGGTCGGCGGGGGCACCCTCGAAGACGATCCGGCCACCTTCGTGGCCGGCTCCGGGGCCGAGGTCGATGATCCAGTCTGCGTGTGCCATCACCGCCTGGTGGTGCGCGATGACGATCACCGACTTGCCGGAGTCGACGAGCCGGTCGAGCAGGCCCAGCAGCTGCTCGACATCGGCGAGGTGCAGTCCTGTGGTCGGCTCGTCGAGCAGATAGACGTCGCCCTTCTCGGCCATCCGGGTGGCCAGCTTGAGGCGCTGCCGCTCGCCGCCGGACAGCGTCGTGAGCGGTTGACCGAGGCTGAGGTAGCCGAGCCCGACGTCGGCCAGCCTGGACAGGACCGCGTGGGCCGCCGGGGTCTTGGCGGGCCCGGAGCCGAAGAACTCCGTCGCCTCGGTCACCGACATCGCGAGCACCTCGCTGATGTCCTTGCCGCCGAGCAGATAGGTGAGCACCTCGGCCTGGAAGCGCTTCCCCTCGCACTCCTCGCAGACACTGGCGACGCCGGCCATCATCGCCAGGTCGGTGTAGATGACCCCCGCGCCGTTGCAGCTCGGGCAGGCGCCCTCCGAGTTGGCGCTGAACAGCGCCGCCTTGACGCCGTTCTCCTTCGCGAACGCCTTGCGGACCGGGTCGAGCAGCCCGGTGTAGGTCGCCGGGTTGCTCCGTCGCGAGCCCTTGATCGCTGCCTGGTCGACCGACACCACTGCGTCCCGGCCCGAGATCGATCCTTGGATCAGGGAGCTCTTTCCCGAACCGGCCACACCTGTGACGACGACCAGCACGCCGAGCGGGACGTCGACGTCTACGTCGTGCAGGTTGTGAGTCGTCGCGCCGCGGATCGAAAGAGTGCCGGTGGGCGTCCGCACCGCCTCCTTGAGCGCGGCCCGGTCGTCGAGATGGCGGCCGGTGAGGGTGTCGCTGGCCCGCAGCCCCTCGAGGGTCCCCTCGAAGCAGACGGTGCCGCCGGCCGTGCCGGCGCCCGGGCCGAGGTCGACGACGTGGTCGGCGATCGCGATCGTCTCGGGCTTGTGCTCCACGACGAGCACCGTGTTGCCCTTGTCCCGCAGCCGCAGCAGCAGGTCGTTCATCCGGGCGATGTCATGGGGGTGCAGACCCGTCGTGGGCTCGTCGAAGACATACGTCACGTCGGTGAGCGAGGAGCCGAGCTGCCGGACCATCTTGACGCGCTGCGCCTCGCCACCCGACAGCGTGCCTGAGGGCCGGTCGAGCGAGAGGTAGCCCAGCCCGATCTCGACGAACGACTCGAGGGTGTGCCGCAGCGTCGCGACCAGCGGCGCCACCGACGGCTCGGCGAGACCACCGACCCAGCGGGCCAGATCGCTGATCTGCATGGCGCAGACGTCGGCGATGTTGATCCCGTTGATCTTCGACGACCGGGCGTGCTCGGCCAGCCGGGTGCCCGCGCAGTCGGGACACGTCGTGAAGGTGACCGCCCGCTCCACGAAGGCACGGATGTGCGGCTGCAGGGCGTCTACGTCCTTGGACAGCATCGACTTCTGGATGCGTGGGATCAGGCCCTCGTACGTCAGGTTGATCCCGTCCACCTTGATCTTGGTCGGCTCCTTGTGGAGCAGGTCCTGCTGCTCTCGTTTCGTGTAGGCGCGGATCGGCTTGTCCGGGTCGAAGAAGCCGCAGCCCGTGAAGATGCGGCCGTACCAGCCGTCCATGCTGAAGCCCGGGACCGTCAGCGCCCCCTCGTTGAGCGACTTGCTGTCGTCGTACAGCTGGGACAGGTCGACGTCGGTCACCGAGCCCATGCCTTCGCAGCGCGGGCACATGCCACCAAGCCGGTTGTAGGTCGCTCGCACCGCCCTGCGGTTGCCGCGCTCGACCGTGATCGCACCGCTCGCCCGCACCGAGGGGACGTTGAAGGCAAACGCGCTCGGCGGACCGATGTGCGGCTTGCCGAGCCGGCTGAACAAGATGCGCAGCATCGCGTTGACATCGGTGGCGGTGCCGACGGTGGAGCGGGAGTCGGCCCCCATCCGCTGCTGGTCGACGAGGATCGCCGTCGTCAGCCCTTCGAGGACGTCGACCTCGGGCCGTGCCAGCGTCGGCATGAAGCCTTGGACGAACGCGCTGTAGGTCTCATTGATGAGCCGTTGCGACTCTGCCGCGATCGTGTTGAACACCAGCGAGCTCTTGCCCGAGCCGGAGACCCCGGTGAACACCGTCAGCCGGCGTTTGGGGAGCTCGACGCTGATGTCCTTGAGGTTGTTCACCCGCGCGCCCTGCACACGGATCACGTCATGGCTCATCCGCGCAGCTCGTTGATGCGGATCAGGTTGCCCGCGGGATCCCGGACGGCGCAGTCGCGAACGCCGTATGGCTGCTCGGTCGGCTCTTGCACGACGTCGGCGCCGCTCACCGCCAAGTGCTCGAAGGTGGCGTCGAGGTCGTCGGTCGCCAAGGTGATGATGGCGTAGGTGCCCTTGGCCATCATCTCCGCGATGGTGCGGCGCTCGTCGTCGGTGATGCCGGGGTCGACGGCCGGCGGGTGCAGGACGATGGACGTGCCCGGCTGGTTGACAGGGCCGACCGTGATCCAGCGCATCGCGTTGTATCCGACGTCGTTGCGGACCTCGAAGCCGAGGGTGTCGCGGTAGAACGCCAGCGCCGCGTCCGGGTCGTCCTGCGGGAGGAAGCTCGCCTGAATGGTGATGTTCAGATCGCTCGACATGGCAGCCAGGCTAGGTGCGGCTCGCGGCCGGCGCTTCTCGATTCCTGATCGGTCTGGTCACCTGTCTCGCCACGCAGGACGGCATCTCGGCCAGCCCGCCCGCGGCCTCGCGCCGGTAGGCGCTGGGCGGCACACCCACGAGCTCGGTGAAGCGGGTGCTGAAGGTGCCCAGCGACGAGCAGCCGACCGCGAAGCAGACCTCCGTGACGCTGAGGTCGCCGCGTCGCAGCAGCGCCATCGCGCGTTCGATGCGCCGCGTCATCAGGTAGGAGTACGGCGACTCGCCGTACGCGATACGGAACTCGCGGCTGAGGTGGCCGGCCGACATGTGCACGCCGCGGGCGAGCGCCTCGATGTCGAGCGGCTGTGCGTACTCCCGGTCGATGCGGTCGCGGACGCGGCGCAGCTGGGCCAGGTGGCGCAGCCGCTGCTCGGCGGTGGGTCGGCTGGTCATCCGTGAGATCGTGTCACGTCCCGTCGGCCCGGCACATGACCTGCCCCGTTCGGGCCATGCGGCATGGCCCGAACGGGTCATTTCCCCCAGCGAACCCTCCAGACACGCTCAAGTTCGCCTCAACATCCGGACGTTCGTGTCCGAAGCGGTGAAGCATGGACGAAACGGCGCGGTGAGGCGCTGGCACCGAGGGGACCAACCATGTGGGACACCGTCCAGAGCAGCACGCACCAGCTCTCGCACGACCTGCCGTGCACCCGCTGTGGCCACGCGAGGCACACCTTCCTGGCCTGCTCGGACGCCTGCGACTGCGAGCCGGCGGAGCTGCCCGGCGCCCGTGTCGACCACCTCGTCCACAGCTGAGCCTGCTCCACTCAACCGATCGACTCAGCCGATCGACTCGACCGTCGCCACCCGGCGCAGGACCGGCCGGTCCTCGC
>JAODND010000108.1 GCA_025465465.1 Frankiales bacterium
GGGAGGCGGGAGCGTCGCCGGGCGTCGGCGTCTCGCCGACCGGCTGCTCGGGGCGCGGCCCGCGCTCGCGATCGCGGCCCCGGTTGCGGCGGTTGTTGCTCTTCGGGGGACGCGGTGTCCGGTCGCCGGCCAGGTCGCGCAGCGGGACCGTCATGTCCATCGCGCCGGCGAGGGCGTACTCCTGGACGAGCAGCTCGAGCGCCGGGATGTCCTCGGTCGAGGCGGTGGCCATCTTGGCCTCGGCGGTGCCGCGCAGCTCGGAGAGCCGGGCGAGGCGCTGCGGCGCGGTGTCCCCCGGGTGCAGCAGCAGGACGGCATGCGCCACGCACGCCGCCGTACCCGAGACCGAGGTGACGGACTCACGGAGCAGGGCCAGGTCGGCGAGGCACGGTGCGCAGTAGGTGCTCATGGGGCTCCACGTTACGCGGGCTGCGCACCGGGATTGTCTGGTCGGCCTGCCAAGGTGGGCGGATGCCCCTTCCGCTGCTCGGACTGCGCACCGTCATCTACCCCGTCTCCGACCTCGCGGCGGCAACCGCGTGGTGGACGTCGCTGCTCGGCTTCGGGCCGTACTTCGACGAGCCGTTCTACGTCGGCTTCGAGGTGGCGGGCTACGAGCTGGGGCTGCTCCCCGACGGCGACCCGACTGACGGCGCCATGACCTACTGGGGCGTCGACGACTGCCAGGCCGCCGTCGAGGCCGCGCTCGGGCTGGGTGCCACGGTGCACACACCTGCCTCCGAGGTCGGCGAGGGCATCGTGACCGGCACCGTCCGGAGCCCGGACGGCTCGATCGTGGGCTTCATCCACAACCCCCACTTCCGGGGTTGACCGCCGGATCATTTGCCCCCATCACGGACATGTCACCCGAACGGCCCTACGCCAACTGGTCCGATCGGCCGAAGCAGACCACATGAGCCAGCTCACCGAGGAACGGCTGCGCACGCTGATCTGGGCCTTCCACGCGGCAGTGCAGCGACGCGACGGCATCGAGGCCCGGCTCCGCAACGGGGAGCACGCCGGCGACCTCCGGGACCGCAGCCTCAGCGCCGCCGAGGCGGTCGTGGAAGCCCGAGTGGCCTTCTACAAGCTGCTCATCAACGAAGGCTGGGCCCCGCCGCGCTCGGTCGCGCTGGACATCGAGTACGACGACACCGTGCTGCGCCAGACCTCGCGCGAACTCCTGGTGGAACCGTAGGAGGGCCGCCTGCGTCCCACCCGTGACAAAGGGGGTACGCCGTGAAGCTCGTCCTTCTCCTCAGCGCAGCCGTCCTGGTGGGCACCGCTGCACCCGCGCACGCCACCACCTGGCCCGCCCGTCACCTCGACGACCGCGACAACCACCACACCGTGAGCGTTCACGTCGGGCAGACCGTCGAGCTGACCCTCGCGAGCACCTACTGGACGATCGGCCGGCCCAGCGGCACCGCGCTGGGCGCGACCGGCCCGGAGCGCAAGACCCCGAACTACACGAAGCCCGGCTGCCACGGCGGCAGCGGCTGCGGCACCGACGTGCGCGACTTCAAGGCCGTGCGCACGGGGACGAGCGGCATCAGCGCGACGCGGACCACCTGCGGTGAGGCGCTGCGCTGCCCGGACGACAAGAGCCGCTTCTTCGTGACGGTCCACGTCATCCCCTAGCAGTCCGGGGCCGGTCAGCGGCGGGCGTGCTCCAGGCGCAGCCGTGTGGTGTTCTCATCCGCCGGCCGGGCCAGGAAGAAGCCCTGCACGCTGTCGCAGTCAGCGGCCTGCAGGTCGGCAAGCACCGCTGCGGTCTCGACGCCCTCGGCTGTCACCGAGAAGCCGAGGTTGTGGCCGAGGTCGATGACCGAGCGCACGATCGCGGCGTTGCGGGAATCAGTGTCCATGGCCGTCACGAAGGCACGGTCGATCTTCAGCTCGTGGACGGGCAGCGCAGCGAGGTAGCCGAGCGACGTCTGACCGGCACCGAAGTCGTCGATCGAGATCCGGACGCCCGCAGCGGCCAGCCGGGTCAGCGACTCGGCGGCCCGATCGGGGTCGACGAGCAGCGCGGTCTCGGTGATCTCGACGAGCAGGCGCGGGGCCGGCGTCCGGGTACGGATCAGGGCCTCGAGCACCTCGTCGGCGAAGTCAGGCCGGCTGAGAGACCGCGCCGAGATGTTGACGGCCATCGACAGCTCGCCCGTCGGGTCGAGCCTCGGCAGTGCCCGCAGCGCGTTGTCGAGCACCCAGCGCGTGAGTGGCTCGACGAGCTCGGTCTGCTCGGCGGCGAGCAGGAAGGCGTCGGGGTAGAGCAGCCCGAGCACCGGGTGCTGCCAGCGCACCAGCGCCTCGACCGCGTTGACCCGGCCCAGCGCCAGGTCGGTCTTCGGCTGGTAGTGCAGGACGAGCTGGTCGCTGGCGATGGCGTCGGCGAGCTCACCCACGAGACGCAGCCGCGTCGCGTCGTACTGCTCGTGACCCGCACGGTGCCGGGTGGGGCCGAGGTGACCCCGCTTCGCGGCGTACATCGCGACGTCAGCCTTGGTCATGAGGGCGTCGACGTCGCGCCCGTCGGCCGGGACGAGGACGAAGCCGACGCTCGCCTCGATGGCGAGTGGCAGCTCGTCGATGACGAGCGGCGCGGAGAGCAGCGCGCGCACCCTGGCGAGGGCAGCGACTGCCTCGTCCTCGTCAGCGAGGCCGGAGAGCACCAGACCGAACTCGTCGCCGCCGAGCCGCGCGACGACGTCCCCGTCGCGCACGTGGTCCGTGAGGCGCTCGGCGAGCTCGACGAGCAGCCGGTCGCCGATGGCGTGGCCGAGGGTGTCGTTGACCTGCTTGAAGCGGTCGAGGTCGATGAGGGCGATGACGGCCGGCCCGGAGGCGACAGCGTTGGCGGCGTGCGAGGCGAAGTCGGCGCGGTTGGGCAGGCCGGTCAGGGCGTCGTGCCGGGCCAGGTAGGCGTTGTCGTCGGCCGATCGGCGCAGCGTCCGGCTCGTCCGGGTGGCCAGGCCGAGCAGGGCGAGCCAGAGCACGCCGAGCCCCGTGGCCAGCACGAGCAGCTGCTCGTGCCGTTGGGTGCGCACCTGGGCGGCGATGTCGTTGTCGGGCAGGTAGAGTTCCACGACGCCCGTGACCCGAGTGCTCCCTGGCGCGTACAGTGGCACGTAGGCCTCGACGACGGGCGCGCCGCGGGTGTTGAGGTCGTCCGCGTTCAGGGTGGTGATGCTGGCCGTGACGGCGCCCTGGCCGGCCTCGAGCGCCTCGTCGTCGACCCGGGTGTCGATCTTGCCGTCGTCGGCGAACACCACGTGGCCCGTCACGTCGCGCACCCGCAACCGCAGCACCTGGTGGTTGCTCACCGCGCCGGCGACCGCTTCGCTCAGCGCCGACCTGTCAGCGGAGCTGAGCGCCGACACGCTGCGCCCCTCGAGGAGAGGGGCGACGACGGTGCCGGCGACGAGCCCGGCCTCGGCTCGAGCCTGGGCCAGGCCGCGCGCCTCGGCCTGCCGGTTGGTCAGCGCGGTGAGGAGCACACCCAGCACGAGCACGGGCACGAGCGAGACCACGACATATGTGGCAAACAGCCGACGCGCACTCCCCCGCATCTCACAGGGATCGACAGATGATCATGACCCTCGTTGCGCCGAATGGCTCAGTGTCACGGCTCAGTGTCATCGCTCAGTGTCCGGCCGGGGCCGGCCGCACCAGAGCCGCGACGAGCACGAACGCGGCGGCGAGGAACACTGCCGAACCAGCGAACGCATGGGTCGCCCCGACGAGGAACGCATGCGCCGCGCTGCCACCGGCGTGCTTGGTGGCCGAGCCGGCGACGGTCACGAGCACCGCCACACCGAGCGCGCCACCCAGCTGCTGGGTCACGTTGACCAGCCCCGATGCGGCACCGGCGTCCTTCGGGGGCACCCCGGCCAGCGCTGCTTGCGTCAGCGGCACGAAGGACAAGCCGTTGCCGATCGCGAACAGCAGCAGGCAGCCGGCGACGTGCAGGTACGACGAGTGCTCGCCGAGCCCCGAGGCCAGCAGGAAGCCCGTGCCCGCCAGTCCCACGCCACCCAGCATCAGCACCCGTCCGGGGATCCGGTCCGACAGCGACCGCGAGGTCAGCTGGGAGACGACGAACACCGTCGTCGGCATCGGGAGGAAGGCGAAGCCGGTCTTGAGGGAGCTGTAGTGCAGGACGTCCTGGAGGTATTGCGTGAGGAAGAAGAACATCCCGAACATGCCGGCGAACAGCAGGCCGCGGGCGACGTTGGCGCTGGTGCGGGAGCTGTCGGCGAGCAGCCGCAGCGGGGTGATCGGCTCCTCGGCACGGAGCTCGACGGAGACGAAGGCGGCGAGCAGCAGGGCCCCCACGACGAAGGACCCGACCGTCCCCGGGTCGCTCCAAC
The DNA here is from genome assembly GCA_025465465.1 of Frankiales bacterium. GTDB lineage: Bacteria > Actinomycetota > Actinomycetes > Mycobacteriales > SCTD01 > RYN-111. The sequence goes on from JAODND010000108.1 coordinate 4,374, forward strand.
CAGCCGTGGCCGCGCGCACGAAGCCGTAGACGAGCAGGCCCATGCCGGCGGTGGAGGTCAGTGCACCCATCAGGTCGAAGCGGCCCGGGTGCGGGTCGGTCTCGGGCAGCAGTGCGCGTCCGGCCAGCACCACGAGCAAGCCGATCGGGACGTTGACGAACATGACCCAGCGCCACGACGCCCACTGGGTGAGCATGCCGCCGAGGATGAGCCCGAGCGCACCTCCGGAGACGGAGACCGCCGTGAACAGCGCCAGCGCGCGGAGCCGCTGCTTGCCCTCGGGGAACATCGTCGTCATCAGCGCCAGCGAAGACGGCGCCGCGAGCGCTCCACCCACGCCCTGCAGCGCTCGAGCGGCGAGCAGGAAGCCGCCGGAGGTGGCGAAGCCCCCGACCAGCGACGCGACGGTGAAGATGACCACGCCGGCCACGAAGGTCTTGCGGCGCCCCATCAGGTCGCCGGCTCGCGCGCCGAGCAGCAGCAGTCCGCCGAAGGTGAGCGTGTAGGCGTTGAGCACCCAGGACAGGCCGGACGGTGAGAAGTCGAGGGCCGCCTGCATCTTGGGCAGCGCGACGTTCACGATCGTGGCGTCGAGGACGACCATCAGCTGAGAGGTGAGGATGACGGCCAGCACGAGGTTTTCGTGACTGACCCGGCGCCGGCGGCTCACGGCCGGTGCGGTCATCTCTGGTGCGAGTGCAGACATGGAACGCCTTCCCGGCGTAGAGTGTTTCAGAAGCGGAAGCAACCTCCACATACGATACGGAGGCATCCTCCGTTTTGCAAGTCGGAAAGGGATTCCTGTGACGGAGACGGCCTCTCGCCCCTTGCGGGCGGATGCGCGGCGCAACCACGAGCGCCTCGTGACGGCTGCCCGCGAGGTGCTCACCGAGCGCGGCAGCGAGGCCGCCATGGAGGAGATCGCCAAGCGGGCGGACGTCGGCGTCGGCACCCTCTACCGCCACTTCCCCCGGCGCATCGACCTCGTGGAGGCCGTCTACCGCGAGGACGTCGACGGGATCGTCGCGCTCGCCGAGGAGGTCTCCAGCCTCCCGCCGTGGGACGCCCTGGTGGCGTGGCTGCAGGGCTTCGTGCGGTATGCCGAGAGCAAGCGCACCTTCCTCACCGAGCTGCACGAGGCCTTCGAGAAGTGCCCCGACCTGGCCGTCAACTCCCGAGAGCGGATCGGCGCGGCCGTCGGATCCGTGCTGCGCCGCGCGCAGGATGCGGGCGTCGCGCGGCGCGACATCGACCACAGCGAGCTGATGCAGCTGGTGGGCGGCATGTGCATGGCCCGCAACGCGTCGCTGGAGCAGAACCAGCGGCTGCTCACGTTCCTGCTGGACGGCCTCCGGCCGCAGCAGAGCAAGCAGCCGAGTAAGCAGGGTAAGAAGGACTCATGAGCGACTGGAACGACAAGGTCATCGCCGAGTTCCGTGCCAACGGTGGCCGGGTCGGCGACGCTTTCGCCGGGGCACCGCTGCTCCTGCTGCACCATGCCGGCCGCAGCAGCGGCACGCCCTACATCGCGCCGATCATGTACCAGGCAGGGGCCGGGGACACGGTCTACGTCTTCGCCTCCAAGGGCGGCGCACCCGACGACCCGGACTGGTATGCGAACGCGGTCGCCGCCGGCAAGGCCACCGTGGAGATCGGCACCCAGACGTTCGAGGTGACTGTCGAAGAGCTGACCGGTGAGCAGCGCGACGCCGTCTATGCCCGGCAGGCCGCCGCCTATCCGGGCTTCGCGGAGTACGAGGAGAAGACCCGCGGCGTCCGCACCATCCCGGTGCTGGCGCTCACGCGCGCCTAGCTCGAGCAACTCGGCTGGCATGCTGCACGGGTGACTGCCCCCGCCCCCGACAGCCTGCCCACGTCGGCCGCCGGCTGGGCCCTGAACGCGCCTCCCGGGTGGCCCGCTCCGCCGGCCGGCTGGGTGCCGCCGGCCGGCTGGTCACCCGACCCGGCCTGGCCGAAGCCCCCGCGCGGGTGGCAGACCTGGCTGCCCGGCAGGACGCATCACGACGTGCAGCCAGCGGCACCCGGCTCGCGGGACCTCACCTACGCCGAGCCGCTGGGCAGTCCCGTGTCGGATCCCCTCGCCCGGCGCAGGATGAAGCAGGAGATCCTCGTCGCGCTGTCGATCTTCCCGCTGCCCGCACTCGTCACCGCGCTCGTGCTGTTGGTGCGGTCGCTCGTCGAGGGCACCACCCCGGACCAGATCAGCGATGTGCTGCCGCATCACGCAGCGCTGAGCAGCGTGCTCGGGGGCGTGGTCTACGCCGCCAGCGCCGGGTCGGTCCTGCTGGCGCTGTTCCTGCTGTCGGTGAGCGGCGTGACGATGCGCCGCCTCGGCCTGACCCGCAAGGGGCTGGGTGCGGACGCGGGCTACGGCGTCGGACTGGTACTCGCCGGGTTCGGCATCGCGTTCGGCCTGACCCTGCTGGTGTTTGGCGTCTTCGGCAACGGCGGCCTACCGGGCTCGGTGCAGACCGACAACCAGCACTTCGCCGCCGTCTTCCTGATCCAGGGCTACATCGTCTCCGTCGTCACCGCGCTCGTCGAGGAGTCGATGATGACCGCCTACCTGCTGACGCGACTGGGCCAGCTGGGCATCACGCCCCGCAGGGCGCTCTGGATCAGCATGGCGATACGCACCAGCTACCACGCCTACTACGGCCTCGGTCTGCTGTTCACGGTCCCGGTCGGGTATCTGCTGACCCGATCCTTCCAGCGCCGCCGCAGACTGGTGCGGACCGTGGGCGCACATGCGCTCTACGACGCGAGCCTGTTCACGCTCGCCATCCTGAGCACCTGACGGCGGTACCGGCTAGGGTGCCACCTGATGATTGCTCTAGGGCAAGTAACCGGTCGCCTCACCGCTAGCCTCGGCTTCCATGGCACCCATGCGCAGGCCCAACGCACGCAGCCCACTGAGCAGCTCGCGCCGCTCACGGCTCGTGCACGCCTCCAGCGCCTCACGCAGGCCGTCCCGCCGCAGGTCCCGCACCTGGCGCACGATGCGGCGGCCGATCGGCGTCAGCTGCAGGAACACCTCCCGGCGGTCGGCCGAGCCGGCCTCGCGGCTGATCAGGTCGGCGGCGACGAGCCGGTCGCACAGCCGGGTGGCAGACGACGGGATGGCACCCAGCTCCTCCGCGAGCGTCGTGAGGTTCATCGGGCCGCGCTCCTGGAGGACGAGCAGGGCCTGCAGCTGGGAGGTCGAGACCCGCTGGGTCGCCTTCGCGCTCGCCCGGGCAGCCAGCAGCATGACCGGCCGCAGGGCATCGTCGACGGCGGCAGCAAAGTCATCGGGCTCGGGGCCCAGGTGTCGAGACGCAGGCATGAGGACATCAGTGTGTCAGGAGCCGTCAAGCGTCGGCCAGAGCCAGCCAGCGCAACGCGAGAGGAAGGGCGATGAGCCCACTCAGCCCTGACCTGGCTCGACTGCTGGAGGCCAGTCCGGGCCACCGCGTCGCGGTCGATCTGATCGCCGCTCTGCACGTCGAGCTGCAGGCTCCCGTCGAGCTGTGGCTCGTGGACTACGCGCAGACCCGGTTGATCGGGTTGCAGACCGCCGAGGAGGCTGCCGTCGACGACTCCTGGGTCGGCCGGTGCTTCGCCGGGCAGGTCGCCGTCGTCGACGGCGGCCGGACCGCCGTACCCGTGACGACCCGGGGCAACCGGGTCGGGGTGTTGACCGCGGGCGCAGCAGTGGCCGACACCGGGGCACTGACGTCGGTGTGCGCGCTGCTGGCCCAGGCGATCTCCTCGATCGGGTCCGCGACCCGGGTCTTCGAGTCGACCCGGCGCCGGCGGCCCATGACGGTCGCCGCCGAGCTGCAGTGGGCCCTGCTCCCCGGCCAGTCCTACGCCGACGGCGACGCGACGATCGCCGCACTTCTCGAGCCGGCATACTCGATCGCCGGCGACTGCTACGACTGGTCCCGCGACGACCGGCTCCTGCAGCTCGCGGTGCTCGACGGGACCGGCCGTGGGGTGCCGGCCGCCCTGGCCGCGACGCTGGCCCTCGGCGCGCTGCGCAACGCGCGCTTCGCCGGCACGTCGCTGTCGGACCAGGCCGCTCTCGCCGATCAGGCCGTCTATGCCCATCACGGCGGCGATGCCTTCACCTCGGCCCTGCTGCTGCAGTTCGACACCGTCAGCCACGAGGTTCGCGTCGTCGATGCCGGATCGCCCATCCTCTTCCTGCAGCGCGACGGACGGGTCGAGCAGGTCGAGCTCGAGGCCCAGCTGCCGCTCGGCATGTTCGAGGAGACCTTGTACGTCGAGCAGGTCATCGACGTGCGGCCCGGTGACCGGTTGCTCATCGTCAGCGACGGCGTGCACGGCGTCGTGCTCGACGGCGCCCAGTTCGGCACCACCGGCATGGAGCAGACGCTGCGCGACGGCCGGCTGCTCGCCCCGGCCGAGGTCTGCCGGCATGTCCTGCGACGGCTCCGCGGCGGCTGGGGCGAAGACGGCCCGAATGACGACGCCGTCGTCGTGTGCCTGGACTGGCACCCAGGTTTGAGCCGCGCCTGAGCGGCAACGCGGCAGGTATGCCTCAACGATCCTGGAGCAGCAAGCGCGAGCGGCAGTATCAGCACATCAAGGACGGACTCGAGGAGCGCGGCCGTCCTGAGCCCGTCGCCGAGGAGATCGCGGCGCGCACGGTCAACAAGGAGCGTGCCAGAGCGGGCGAGGCCCGACAGGCCTCGAGGACCTCGACCGAGGACCTCAGCAGCGGACGCCGCGGCGGCCTTCGCTCGCACCGGGGCGCGGACGGTCGGACCCGGGACCAGTTGTATGCCGAAGCCCGCGCGAAGAACATCAAGGGTCGCTCCTCCATGACCAAGGCCCAGCTGGAGAAGGCGGTCTCCTGACTCCTGTCAGGGTCAGGCGTCGCCGGGCCAGGTCCCGGTGGCCTTCTCGAAGCCGCGGGCGCCCGCCCGGTCGACGAGGGCCCGGGTGCCCTTCATCACGGCGCCCTGCAGTGCAGCGGCGGCCGCCACCTCGCCCCAGCCGACGTGCTGCTGCGTGGCCTCCGGCACCTCGTCGCGCCGCGAGGCGACCGTCCAGAGCTTGCGGAACAGCAGGTTGGCGAGCAGGCCGGCCACGATGCCGAAGACCAGGCCGAACGGCTTGTAGAGCAGCTTCACGAGCGCTTCCTCTTCACGATGACGACGAGGGCGACGACGGCCACGGTGCTGGCCAACGCGCCGGCAGCCAGCGGCATCTTGAGCTCGACGAGCTTTGCCTTCATCTTGGACTTCACGTCGAGCTTCTGGGCCAGCGCGTCGACGGAGGCAGCCAGCTCCGCGCGGTGCTGAGCGATGTCGGCCCGTAGCTCGGTCACGGTGGCTGTCACGGTGGCTTCGCGCTCGCTCACCGCTTCAACGCCGCGAGGTCGAGCTTCATGCTCTTGAGGGCTTCCTCCGGCACCGGAGGCACCGCACCCGAGATCTCCTTCTTGCCGACGAGCGCGGCCACCAGGGCCAACGCAAACAGGGAGCCGGCGACGATCAGCGCCGCGGCCCAGCCCGGTACGACGAGTGCGAGCCCGAGCACGGCAGCGGCGACGAGCGCACCCACGCCGCAGACAGCGAACAGCGCGCCGCTGCCGAGCAGGGCGGCACCCACCCCGGCGTACTTCCCCTTGCGCGCCATCTCGAGCTGCGCCAGCCGGAGCTCGTCACGGACCAGGGTGCTGGTCTCTTCCGTGATGCGCGCGACGAGCTCGCCGAGGGACGCGCCTTCCTGCAGCGTGCCGGTCAAAGGTGACCTCCAAGAGAGTGTTGTGAAGCGCCTACCCTCCACCCCGCCCATCAACCCGCCCATCAACCTCAGCCGACGCTCAGGCATCCGCGACGAGGCTGGAGGGGTGAGCGGGGACACGCACGACTTCAGGGTCGTGAACGACTTCGCGAAGGACACGAGCTGGCTGCACGGTCCGGCCAGGCTCTACGCGAACGACGGAGTGGTGCTGTTCGGGCTGCTGCTGGTGGCCGGCGTGCTGCTCGCCCGCCGCAAGGACCTCCTCGTCATGGCCCGGGCCCTGCTCGCCGGCGCCGGAGTCCTCATCGCGGTGGCCCTCAACCAGCCGATCGTGCACGCGGTCGACGAGCCGCGGCCCTACACCCAGCTCAAGGATGTGCTCGTCCTCGTGCATCGCAGTGTCGATGCGTCGTTCCCGTCGGACCACGCGACCATGGCGGGCGCTGCGGCCGTCGGGCTGTTGTTCGTGCACCGCAGGCTCGGGATCGTCGCGACGCTGCTCGCGGCCCTCATGGCTGCAGACCGCGTCTACGTCGGCGCGCACTTCCCCATCGACGTGCTGGCGGGGCTGGCCGTCGGCGGTGTCGTGGCCCTCGGGCTGCAGGCGCTGGCGCGTCCGCTGGCCATGCTGCTGGGGCGGCTCGGTGCCGGACGGCTGATCGTCGACTGACGGTCAGGTCAGGTCGGGTCGAGCAACGCGGCCAACGCGGGACCACCGCGCAGCCGTTCCCGCACGGCTGCCAGGGCATCCCCAGGTGTCGACACCCCGGCCTCCGCCAGCAGGAGACCGAGCAGGGCCGCAGCTCCCGCCTCGTACTCCGCGAGCTGGAAGTCCTCCAAGCCCCACCCGCCGATGTCTGCCAGGACGCCGTCGAGCCAGCTGAGCTGTTCGGAGAGGTGCGGCAACGGCACGTCGATGTCCAGGTCGTCGAGGAAGCGGACCGCACGCGTGATCCTGTCGTCAGACTGATCGCCGGACCGCCAGAGCACGTCGAGAGCCTCACAGGTGTCCGCTGAACCGCCGCTGAAACAGCGGTGGGTACCCCTCAGCCGTGAAAGAGCGGCACCTCGTGATCAGCACCGAGTGACGAGTAACGACGCGTTCTTCACGGTTCGGCGAGAAAGAGGAAACCTGAGCGTGTTGTGGCGTGTCCGCCTTTCCGACTTCCAACCGAGGAGGAGGTGGCGCTCCTCGCCAGGGGGCTTCGTTGGCCTCGGTCGTCCTCCGTCAAGGACGCACCCGTCAGGCGAAGTTGGTCAGCCAGACCGACACCGCGCCCAGTGGGGAGGTCGTGGGTGTCGTGACGTACCAGAAGCCCGCGCCGTAGCTGCCTGGTCCGAGGTTGGAGGTGACCGTCGCCTCCCACGTACTCCTACCGGTGTTCCCATAGACGGTGCCGCTGCCACCAGCGGCACACCCCGGCGCGTAGGCCACCTGATCAGGTAGGACTGCCGCCGAATCGTCCACGAGACAGTCCCCACGGACGCCGTAACCGACTCGTTCGTCGATACCCGGGGCGGCTGCCTTGATCGCCCCTACGGTCAGCACCGAACCTCGCGCAGGAAGCGACCGCCGAGTACCCCACGCGTAGGTACTTGGACTGCCAGCTGTGTCGAGCACTGGCGGCAAGGCGGTCACCTGCGAGGCGTCGGTCATCGACGGAATCAGCCGCGAGGTGCCACGAAGCCCCGGGAACCTCAGCGTCATCGCGGACGTGCCGGGACTGTGGACGTACTGCAGGAGGTAGCGGCCAGGGGTGAGCGTGGTCCCTGTGCATGCGCTGTCCAGCGTCTGCGTGCTCGTGCCGAGCTTGAGGTGAGCGACCCAGGTGATGGTGCTGTCCGCCCGCAGCGGCAGCGACGTCAGGAACAGCAGGCTCTCCTGCGCGCTCCCCGTGAAGGTGACGGAGCGGCTCAGAGAGCATCCCGCGGCCGTGACGTCAGCAGGGATCACCACGGGCTTCGCCAACGTGACCACGGCACGTCCGGCCGCGGCGCCCGCACCCGCGACCGTCTGGATGCCAGCGAGCGCCGGTGTCTTGGCCTGTGCCGTCCCGGCGTTGGCCGGGCCTGCCGCGAGAGCGACAGAGGCGGCGGCGACGACCAGGAGGCGACGGGGGTGCACACGGACTCCTCGGTAGCGGCCGGCGCTCCGGCTGGCGTACAGGCGGTCTTCGGCGTCGCGGTGGATCTTCCTGCTCCCAGCGGCTCTGGCACTGCGTCGGCTCAGCTCGGCGAGAAGGCGGCTCATGACCGACGTCGATGACGTGCACTCTCACAGCCCGGGCTCAGCCGATCGACAGGGACGTGCCTCATCGTGGGGCGATGCGACGAGGGCAGACGATCGCGGCGCTCCCGCTCGGGTGGGCTGGGGCCGTCGCATCGGCAGCCGCTGTCTCGGCATACCTGCTCCACCCCGACGTGCCGGACGGTCCGGTCGACGCGATCTCACCGGCGGTGTGGTCTGCCGTCCTCGGGGTCCTCCTCCTGACCGTGCTCTCGGCGATCCACTACGTCAGCTCGGCAGGCGCTCTGTGCGCTGTCAGTGCCCGACCGCTGTCGCTGCGCAGCACCACGCTGGTCCAGCTCGCGGCCGCTGCCATGAACCGCCTCGTGCCTGGAGGCGTCGGCGGGGCCGGCGTGAACATGCGGTATCTGCTGCGCGTCGGCTTGCCGACGGGTTCGGCGACGAGCGCGATGGCGACGCTGGCCCTGATCGGGGCCCTGACGGATGCGGGGTACGCGGCCGGCGTCACCCTGCTCGGGCCGTCCTTCGGGGTGCACGGCGCCACGGCCGAGATGCGGCTGCTGGCGCAGCAAGGCATACGTGCGGGGCAACAGCAGCGGTGGCTGCTCGCGGGTTGTGCGCTGGTGCTCATCGTGGCCCTCCTGGTGCGGGTCCGGGGCACAGTCCTCAGCACCGTCGTGCGGGTGATGCGCGAGGCGGTCGAGCACGGCAGAAGCCTGTTCCGCCACCCCCTGCGGATCGGCTCCGCGGCGGTCGCCTCGACGCTCACCACGATCGCGATGACGTCGGCGTTCGTGGTCGCGGTCGAGTCCTGGGGGCATGCGACCTCACCCTTGCCCCTCGGCGCGCTGGCTGCCCTCTACCTGGTTGCGGCCGCCGTCGGCGGCGCGACCCCCTTGCCGGCGCTGCTCGGCACGACCGAGCTCGCCCTCGTCGGAGGCCTGACCCTGGCTGGGTACACGACGGGATCGGCCGTCCTCACCGTCGCCGTCTTCCGCACGGTGACCTACTGGCTCCCGTTGCCGCTCGGGGTCTGGAGCGCCCGCCGACTGCGACGGCTCTCGCTGCTGTGAGCCGGCGGGTCACAGCGACCTGCCAGCGAGGCCCCAGGGTGCGGGAAGCGGGCGACGAAACGCTCAGAGCGTCGGATCCCCCGACCGGACGGAGACCTTCGATGACCACCACAAGCCACCCCGGGAAGCTCTTCCAGCGTGACTACGAGGACGTCTGCATCGACGCGGTGGACCTCACCGAGCAGGAGCTCGTCGTCAGCGTGACCTGGCGCAGCGCATACCTGGTGGTGCTGGACCCGGACGGCATACCGGAGTCGATCCTGCACGAGGGAGCCGGCAGCTTCACGTGGCACCTGCCGGCGCCGACGATGGGGCCGGAGGACCAGCTGCTCCTGATGGGCATGGAGGACAGTGCCGGCTCACTCACGGAGACCGGCGCGCAGCTGCGGACCGGGCCGCTGATCCACTCACGTCACCTGCACGCGAACAACGGCGTGGTCATTGCGTCGACGCTCGCCGCCGAGTCATGACCGCCGTCACCCAGCACCACCTCGAGTCGGCCCGGGTCGCCGTCATCTGTGTCGGTGCACCACTCCATCGGCTGCCCGCCCATGTCCCTCCCGGTCCCGAGGAGAGCCCCGATGCCGTGCTCGTCGTGGCCAGCGACGGAGCACCGCACCCCGAGCTCTGGACCGATGCGGCCGCTCCGGTCCTCGTCGTGCTGCCGCCCAGCGCCAGCGCCGCCGCCGTACTAGCCGCGTTCGCGGCAGGCGCCGACGCGTGCGTACGGACCGCGAGCACCGGCGAGATCGCCGCACACCTCGGTGCGCTGCTGCGGCGGGCCGGCCAGGCGCGACGGTGATCCGCTCCAGCGGACCGGGCGTCGCACAGGCTCCCTTCAGGCCGCGGCCGCGGTCGGCCCGCAGACTGATCACGTGACCAGACGACCCGGCAGGCTCATCAGACGCACGGCCCTGACCCTCGCGGGCCTGCTCGTCGTGATCGCCGGGGTGGCCTTCGGCGCCTACCGGTACTACGACAGCAAGATCACCCGCATCGCCCTGCCCGCACTCGGCAAGGCCGTGCCGACGAACGGCAGTGCCACCCCTGCAGCGGTCGCCACGGGCAGCTACTTCCTCCTCGCCGGCTCGGACACCCGCAGCCTCTCCGACGGCAGCAGCTTCCAGTCGGCATCCGGCAGCGCCGCCGTCACCGGGCAACGGGCGGACACGGTCATCCTCGTCCACATCCCGACCACCTCTGCCAAGGCGACGATCATGTCGTTCCCGCGCGACTCCTACGTCACGATCCCGTCCTACACGAGTAGCTCCGGCACCACCACGCCCGCGCACCAGGCGAAGCTCAACGAGGCCTTCGCCCTCGGCGGCGCCAATCTGCTCGTCGCCACGATCGAGCAGCTCACGGGGCTGCCCATCGACCACTACCTGCAGGTGAACTTCGACGGCTTCCGCAGGATCGTCAACGCGGTGGGCGGCATCACGCTGTGCGTCACGACCAGCCGCGACGACACCGACTCCGGGGACCACCTGACCGCGGGGGTGCATCCCGACGTCAACGGCGCTGCGGCTCTCGCGTTCGTCCGCGACCGCAAGGGCCTGGCAGCAGGCGACCTCGCCCGCATCCAGGACCAGCAGTACTTCCTCTCCCAGGTCATGGACAAGGTGCTGTCCGCCGGCACCCTCACCAACCCGGCGCGGCTCACGGCCCTGCTCTCGGCGGCGACGGAGTCCCTCACGGTCGACCAGGGCTTCGGGCTCGCCCAGCTGCGGAGCCTGGCCTCGCACCTGAGCTCACTGAGCGCCAGCCATGTCACCTTCGTGGCCGTGCCCATCACCACGGCGTCGGGATGGCGCACCATCCACGGCCTCAGCCAAAGCGTCGTCCTCCTCGACAACAGCAAGCTGACCACCGCTTTCGCAACGCTCGCCGGCACGGCCAAGGCACCTGCCGCCACGAAACCCGCCACGACAGCTCCTGCGACCCAGACCCCTGTCACGACGACGTCTGCCGCGATGACCTGCGCCCCCTGATCGGACCCGCTGAGCCGGCGCGACCGCTAGTCCTCGTCGGCGACGCGGCGGATCAGCCAGTCGGTGTCGGTCTGGATCAGCGCATAGCGCACCGCGCCGGCCCGGCCGTGCAAGGTGAACACGAACCTGCGGGCGTTCCTGTCGTGCAGCTCCCACCACCCGATGTCGGCGATGGACTTGTCCGCGTCGGTGTAGGTGAGGTGGCCGAGGTCGTGGTCGGCGACGGCGACAGCGAGCCGCACCGTCGCGCGGTCTGTCGGCAGGCCCTTCGGCACGGCCCAGGAGCGCAACACACCGTGCTCCTCGAGCCGGAGGTCGAAGTGCGGGCTGGGAACTCGATGGTCGTGCAGCACGAACGCGGGTCGGAGACCGGGGGTCACGCTGTGACGATGCCAGCCGCATCCTGGAGGCCGAGCTCCTCGATGGACGTCTCGCGCATCTTGAACTTCTGGACCTTGCCGGTGACGGTCATCGGGAACTCGTCGGTCACCCGGACGTAGCGCGGCACCTTGTAGTGCGCGAGCTTGCCCTGGCAGTAGGCCTTGAGGTCCTCGGCGCTCATCGTCGCACCCTCGCGGAGCCGGATCCAGGCACACAGCTCCTCGCCGTACTTCGCGTCGGGCACGCCGATGACCTGGGCATCGACGATGTCGGGGTGGGTGTAGAGGAACTCCTCGACCTCACGCGGATAGACGTTCTCGCCGCCGCGGATGACCATGTCCTTGGACCGGCCCACGATGCTCAGGTAGCCGTCGGCGTCCATCACGGCCAGGTCGCCGGTGTGCATGAAGCCGTCGGCGTCGATGGCCTCGGCGGTCTTGGCGTGGTCGTTCCAGTATCCCAGCATCACGCCGTAACCACTGGTGCACAGCTCGCCGGTGGCGCCGCGCTCGAGGGTCTCGCCGGTGTCGGGATCGACGACCTTCACCGTGACGTGCGGGTGGACCCGCCCGACGGTGGCGGTGCGGTGGTCCAGCGAGTCATCGCCCTTGGTCTGCGTGGAGACCGGTGAGGTCTCGGTCATGCCGTAGCAGATCGTGACCTCCGGCATGAAGTCCGCGACCCGCTTCATGACCTCCACGGGGCACGGCGAACCGGCCATGATCCCGGTCCGCAGGGTCGACAGGTCGTACGACGAGAACTCGGGCAGTCCGAGAGCGGCGATGAACATCGTCGGGACCCCGTAGAGCGAGGTGCAGCTCTCCACCGCTACGGCAGCCAGCGTCGCGGCCGGGTCGAAGGCGGGAGCCGGGACGACCACGCATGCTCCGTGGGTGAGCGCCGCCAGGTTGCCCATCACCATCCCGAAGCAGTGGTAGAACGGCACCGGCACGCAGATCCGGTCTTCCTCGGTGTAGCCGCAGCCCTCCCCGACCAGGAACCCGTTGCCCAGGATGTTGAGGTGCGAGAGCGTCGCGCCCTTGGGGAAGCCCGTCGTGCCCGACGTGTACTGGATGTTGATCGGCTCGTCAGCGGACAGCTCGACGGCAGGGAGGTCCCCCGAGCCCGCCGACAGCGCCTGCCACTCGGGCGTACCGAAGAAGACGGCAGGCACCGCCGGGGCCGCCTCTGCCGCCATCGCGCGGTAGTCGCTGGTCTTGAACGACGGAGCCGCGACCAGCAGCGACACCCCCGATTGCTGCAGGACATAGGCCAGCTCGTGCGTCCGGTAGGCCGGGTTGATCGTCACCAGGATGACGCCGAGTCGGGCCGTGGCGTACTGCACGAGGACCCACTCCGCGCAGTTCGGCGACCAGATCCCGACCCGGTCGCCCTTGCTGATGCCCCTCGACGCGAGGCCGCTGGCGAGCGCGTCGACAGCCGCCGCGAGCTCGGCATAGGAGTAGCGCAGCCCCTGCTCCACGGAGACCAGCGCGTCGCGCGACCCCCACTCGGCGGTCGCGCGATCCAGCGCACCACCGATCGTCGTGGTCGGGAGAGCCGGGGTGGAAGGACCGGAGTCGAGGGCGACCGTCATGGTGCCACCGCAACCGTCATGGGGCGTCCTGTCAAGGCGTGGAGGCTTCCGGTGCGCGCGATCTCCCCGAAGAGGTAGGCGCTGTCGCGGGGGGTGCGTCGGTAGTCGTCGTCGCGGTCGACGGCGATGAGCCCGAACGTCGGGGCGTAGCCGTGGTTCCACTCGAAGTTGTCGAACGCCGACCAGTGGAGGTAGCCGAGCAGCGGCACCCCGTCGTCGATCGCCGACTTGAGCTCGGCCAGGTGCGCGCGCAGGAAGTCCACCCGCTCGGCGTCGTCGGCTGTCGCGATGCCGTTCTCGGTGACGAGCACCGGGAGCCCGACCGCCGCGAGCCGGCGCAGCATCTCGCCGAAGCCGTCCGGGTGGACCTCCCACCCCATCTGGGTGGTCGGACCGTCCCCCGGCGACAGCACGAGCAGGCCTGGAGCAGCCGCATCGACGTAGGCCCGGGTGTAGTACTGCAGGCCGACGAAGTCGCCGACGTCTCCGCCGGCGGCCAGGTCGCGCAGGTGCGCGTCGACCACCAGCTCCTGGAGCTGCGCGGTCGCGGCCAGGTCGGCCGCGTCGGCGGGACGCAGCGGCTGCATCGGGATGAGCTGCAGGCAGGTGCCGATCTTGGCCGATTCGGGACCCTGCCGGAACACCTGGACCGCGCGGCGGTGCGCGGCCATCAGCGTGGCGTTGACCTGGGTCGCGGCCGCCGGGTCCGACAGCGCCGGCGGGAAGGTGCCGGTGAGGTAGCCGAACAGCGCGATGATCTGCGGCTCGTTGACGGTGCACACGTAGGGCATCAGGTCGCCCAGCGCGTCGCGCACCACCTCGGCGTAGCGCCCGAACCGGTCGACGGCGTCCGGTGCCAGCCAGCCGCCTGAGTCGGCGAACCACAGCGGCAGCGTCTTGTGGTACAGCGTGACGACCGGGACAAGACCGTGCCGGTGCAGGCTCTCGAGCACCTGTCGGTAGTGCGCCAATGCCTCCTGCGAGATCACCCCGTCGGCCGGCTCGATGCGCGACCACTCGAGGGAGAAGCGGTGCGCGTTCTGGCCGAGGGACGCCAGCAGCGCGAAGTCGTCGTCGTAGCGGCGGAGGTGGTCGATGCCCGCCGCCGAGGGCTCGACGGCCTGGGTGCCGGCCGTCTGCTCCCAGACCCACCAGTCGTTGCCGACGTTGCCGCCCTCGACCTGGTGGGCTGCCGTCGCGCTGCCCCAGAGGAAGTCGAGGGGGAAGTCGCGCACGGGTGCTCCGCTCAGGGTGGACGCTCAGGGGCGACGCTCAGGGGACGGGGAGCGGCGAGCATAGCCCGATCTACCTTGTGAGCGGTAGGTAGGTAGGTAGGTCAGCCGGTGGCGCTGAGCTCGTGGCGCATGGCCTGCGCCAGCTCGCGGTAGCCCTCGACCAGGTCCACCTCATCCGGATCGAGGAGCCACTGGGTCTGCAGCCCGTCTAGCGCCGCGACGAGGCGTCGGCTGGCGGCGTCGAGGTCGGCGTCCGCGCGGATCTCCCCCCGGGCCCGGCCGGCCTCGAGCGCGCGCGCCACGGCGGCCCGCAGGGTGCGGTAGCGCTCCACGAAGAAGGCGTTCGCGGGGTGCTCGGGAAGCAGGTTCTCCGCGACCAGCACCGTGAACAGCTGCGACAGCCCCGGGCGCTTCGCGTTGTGCTCGGCCAGCAGATGAAGCCGGTCGAAGACCGCCAGCCCGCCGTCGCCCATGATCTCCTCGGTGAGGGCATGGTCCTGATCCGAGCGGTGCCGCACGACGGCCTCGAGCAGCTTCTCCTTCGAGCCGAAGTGGTGCAGCAGTCCCGCCTGGGTCACGCCCACCTGGGCCGCGATCCCGGCCAGTCCCGTGCCGCGGTATCCGGCGTTGGCAAACAGCTCCGTGGCCGCTTCGATGATCTGGACGCGGCGCAGCCGTCCGCGTTCGAGGGTCTCGACGGAGGCATGTCGCTTGCGCTCAAGGGGTGCGGTCACCGGGGCATCGTACCGACCTACCTATCAGTCAGCAGGGACTTTCGCCCGCTCTCAACCAACCTACCTAGCGGTCAGAAGGCCAGTGTGGTGTGATGTTCCACCTGAGTATCCGACGGGTCTCCCGAGGCAGCAGGTCGAGAGGTATGAGCGTGCCAGTTCCCAGCAAGCTGTTGGCCCGGTACTCCCCGCTCGTGATCGCGGCGGCGGTCCAGCTCGTGGTGGTGCTCGTCGCACCGTCGACGCCGGTCTCCCTTGCCGGACTGGGCGACCAGCCCGGCACCGGGAGCGGCGTGACGGGCGGATCCGGCGCGACCGGCGGGGCGACGGGCACCCTTGGTTCGTCCGGCACCGGTAGCGGCACCGCCGGCGGCTCCGGGACCGGCGGCTCCGGGACCGGCTCGGGCGGCACCGGCTCCGGCACCGGCGGCAGCACGGTCGGCGGCAGCTCCGGTGCGACCGGCCAGGTCGGCAGCTGTCCCGGCCTGCAGCCGGCTCCCTGGGCCTACATGCCCCCCTGCCGCACCTTCACCGGCGCCAACGCCGGCGCCTCGATGCCGGGCGTGACCGCCAAGGAGATCCGCTACGTCTGGTACGAGGGCGTGACCCCCGCCGCGCTCGCCGCCATCGGCAGCCAGGCGGGCCTCGCGTTCACCGAGAAGCAGCTCTGCGAGGGTCTGACGGCCTACACCAAGGTCGTGAACAAGCGCTGGCAGCTCTACGGGCGCCACCTGGTGCCCCTCGACGGCCCGGGCTCGCACTCCGGCATGGCGAACGGCGACAACAGCTGCCGGTACCCCTACTACCAGGGCGACAACTGCGACAGCACCGATGCTGCCTGCTGGCGCGCCCAGGCCGATGTCATCGCGTCGATGAAGCCGAAGCCGGCGTTCGTGGTGGGCGGGGTCCAGGTGCAGGTGCCGTTCCTCGACGAGCTGGCCAAAAAGCACATCCTCGTCCTGGGTCAGGGTCAGGTCGCGGCCTTCGCACAACCGCGAGCGCCCTATGTCTGGGACTGGCAGATGAGCGGCGAGAACGTCGCCAGCTTCGGCGCTGAGTACTTCTGCCAGAAGCTGGCCGGCAAGCCCGTCAAGTACGCCGGGTCCGAGGTCTTGCATTCGGGGTCCAACCCGACCGTCCCGCCGGTGCGCAAGATCGCCATCATCCACGACGTGCCCGTGCCCGACACGTTCACCGCGTCGGCCAAGCGGTTCATGAGCACCGTCAAGGGCTGCGGCGGCGGCAACGTCGACGAGTTCCCGTTTGCCGCCAACGTCTCGACCCTTCCGCAGGACATGCAGACCATCGCGGCGAAGATCAAGCTCGGGGGCTACACCACGGTCTACCTCTACATGGACCTCATCGCGGCGATCCCGCTGAGCAACGACCTCGATGCCGAGAACTGGCACCCCGAGATGGTCATCGCCGGAAACGGGGCCATCGACGACGACAAGCTGGCCCAGCTGATGAACCAGAACGTGTGGCGGTACGCCTTCGGGCCGTCGCTCACCAAGTTCTCCTACGCACTCCAGCAGTTCGACTTCTACAAGGCCTACAAGGACTCGGGCGCCACCGACGACCCGGCAGCGCTCATGGGCAACGCGTGGCCGTACTTCTGGCTGGCCGGCGACATGTTCCAGACAGCCGGTCCGGCACCGACGATCGGATCCATCCAGGCCGGCATGTTCTCGCTGCCGCTCATGGGCGGCCAGCCGGCGCACCCGGCGATGCAGTACGGCGTGCCGGGCGACGGCTACCTCGGGCAGCGCGACATCCGCGAGGTGTGGTGGTGCCCGACCAGGAACGCCCCCAACGGGCGCGCGGGGGTCTACGTCGGGGTCGACAGCGACCGCCGATGGCAGCACGGCCAGATCGACAAGCGGATGCGGGTCTACCCGCAGGGCGTGTGCGGCGCATGACCTTCTGGCTGCGCCGCGCAGGCGGACTGCTGGCCTGCCTGCTCGCCTTCGACCTCGTCCTCAAGGGACAGCTGCCACCCCTGGGCATCCTGGTGCTCTCGAGCGTGATCGGCCTGTCGTACGCGCTGCTCGCGATCGGGCTCATCCTCGTCTACCGGGCCAACAACCTGCTCAACCTCTCCCAGGCGCAGATGGGAGCGGGACCGGCGATCCTGGGCGTCCTCATGCTCAAGGTGTGGCATGTGCCCTACGTCGTCGCCCTCGGTGCGACGGTCCTCGCGGCGGCGGCGCTCGGCGGCCTGGTGGAGTTCGTCATCATGCGACGGTTCGCCCGGGCACCCCGGCTGGTCGCGATGATCGCGACGATCGGCCTGAGCCTGGTGCTGGGCCTGCTGCAGCTCGTGGTCCCGCCGTGGGTCTTCGGCGTCAGCCTCACGGGCCTGGGAGGCCGCACGGTCGACTCCTCTCCCCCCACCACGCCGTTCTCCGGGCTGCACTTCGAGATCAGCCGGGTCCGCTTCAGCGGTGACGTCCTCGTGCTGGTGGTGATCACCGCCCTCGCGGTTGCCGCGCTGACCCTGTTCTTCCGGCGCAGCAACGTCGGCATGGCCATCCGCGCCTCGGCGGAGAACGCCGACCGGGCCCGGCTGATGGGCATCTCGGTCCGCCGGCTGTCGACCGTGGTGTGGATGATCGCCGCGGTGCTCTCGGCGCTCGCCATCTTCCTGCAGACCGCCATCACCGGCACGAACCTCGGTGTCGACATCGGGCCGACGGCGCTCATCTACGGTCTCGCGGCGGCCATCTTCGCCCGCATGGAGAGCTTCCCCCGGGCGCTGCTGGGTGGCATCGGGGTCGGGGTCCTCACGCAGTCCGTCTACTACGTCTACAACGACCCGTTCCTGCCCGGCGCCATCATGGTGCCGACGCTGCTGGTGGTCCTGCTGGCCCAGCGCGGCCGGTTGAGCCGGGCCGAGGACGCGGGTCTGTCGTCGTACAAGCAGGCTGCCGAGTTTCGGCCGCTGCCTCCTGAGCTGCGCCGGCTGCGCGAGGTCGTGTGGGGGCGGCGGGTCGCCGCTGTCGTCGCCCTGGCCGCCGTCGTCCTGGCGCCCACCCGACTCGACGTCGGTCGACAGTCGCTGGCCGCCGTCGTGATCGTCTACGCGATCGTGTGCGTCTCGCTGGTGATCCTCACCGGCTGGTCGGGCCAGATCAGCCTCGGCCAGTGGGGGCTGGCCGGCGTGGGGGCGTTCATCGCGGGCTGGTTCGGCGGTCACCTGCACGCCGACCTGTTCGTGACGCTGCTCGTCGCGGGCCTCGCCGGCGCGGCGGCATCTCTGGTCATCGGCCTGCCGGCGCTGCGCATCCAGGGACCGTTCCTCGCCGCGACGACGCTGGCCTTCGCCGTCTCGGTCCAGGTCCTGCTGCTCTCCCCCAAGTACTTCGGTGACTTCCTGCCCGACACGCTGCACACCGTGGACCGCCCGGTGCTCTACGGCCGCTGGTCGCTGGACGGACCGCTGTCGTTCTACTACGTCTGCCTGGCCACCTTGGGCTGTGCCCTGGCCAGCGCGCGGAGTCTGCGTCGCACCAGGGCGGGCCGCGCCATCATCGGCGTCCGCGACAACACCCGCGGCGCGCAGAGCTTCGGCATCAGCGTGGCACGCACGCGCATCATGGCCTTCGTCATCTCCGGGTTCTGGGCCGCCGTCGCGGGTGCGCTGTTCGTCTACCAGCAGGGTGCCCTCGACCAGTCGTCGTTCGACCCGAGCGTCAGCATCCTGCTGCTCACCATCGTCGTGATCGGCGGCGTCACCTCGCTTCCCGGCGCGATGCTCGGGGCGGCCTACCTGGGCATCCTCAGGTACGGCGGGTTCGGCACCCAGCTCCAGACGCTGGCCACCGGCCTCGGCGTGCTCATCCTGCTGCTCATCGCCCCCGGCGGCGTGGCGCAGGGCTTCTACAGCGTGCGCGACACGATGCTTCGCTGGGTCGCCGCCCGGCACGGGATCCTCGTACCCAGCCTCACCGAGGACCGCCGGGTCGCGGGCCTCGAGGACGCGCGCGCCGGTGAGGTGCACACCGTCACCGACTCCGACGAGCCGCCCGGACCCCGCGACGACGAGGTCCACCCCCTGCAGGCGGCACTGGCGTGAGGGCGCGGCTGGCCCAGCTGACGCAGGGGGCCTCCCCGGTCCCCTTGCTGCTGCTCGCGCTGCTGTACTTCTTCGACGAGTTCGACACTGCGGCGTTCGGCGTCCTGGCGCCGAACATCAAGAAGTCGTTCGGCATGAGCGACTCGACCTACACCACCGTCGTCTTGCTGAACCTGTCGATCGTGCTGCTGCTGGGCGTCGCGGCCGGCTACCTCGGCGACCGGGGGCCGCGCCGGACGCTGGCCGTCACGTGCGGCATCATCGCCGGCATCTGCTCGCTCGCCACCGGTCTGGTCGGGACCATCCTGCTGCTGTTCATCGTCAGGGTCGCCAACGGGATCGGCAACCTGTCCAACACCACCTTCCAGCAGTCGCTGCTGTCGGACTACTACGGTCCGCAGGCCCGTTCCGGCGTGTTCGCGGTCTACCTCGCGACGCCGAGCATGGGCGTCATCGTCGGGGGGGTCGTGGCCGGGTCGCTGGCCTCGGCGTTCGGCTGGCGGGCGCCGTTCTACCTGTTCATCGTGCCGATCGTCATCGTGGCGCTGCTCTGCCTGCGGCTGCGCGAACCGCTGCGCGGTGAGGGTGACGACGCGGTGTCTGCCGCGGAGGTCCGGGACGAACGGGCCCCGACACTGCCCGAGGCGCTGCGCACGCTCTGGGCCGTGCGGACCCTGCGCCGGCAGTACATCACCTATGCCTTCCACGGCGCCGGCTTCCTGCCGCTCGCCATCGCGCTGCCGCTGTTCTACGAGCGCGTCTACCACCTCGGTGAGGGCGGCCGCGGCGTGCTGACCTCGCTCGACGCGGCCGCCGCACTGTGCGGCACGCTGTTCGTCGGCCCTCGACTGCGGCGGTGGATCCAGGTCGACGTCGGCAAGCCGCTGCGCTGGGTCGGCTGCATGAACTTCGCGGTCGGCATCCTCATCATGGTGATGGCGATGTCGCAGTCGGAGGCGCTGTCGATCGGGACGTCGCTGGTCATCTTCTTCCTGGCCGGCATGTTCGTCCCGCCGTTCACCACGGTGCAGTCCCTCGTCGCACCGGCGCGCGTCCGCACGACAGCCTTTGCGTTCAGCGCGCTGTTCTTCGTCGGCGGCGTCCTCGTGCTCTACCTCATCGTGCCGGTCGCCACCATCTCCGACCGGCACGGCATCCGTGCGGGGCTTGCGGCACTCGGGCCCTACTGGATGATCTCGGGCGTCATCATCGGGACGACGGCGCGCTTCGTCGCCGACGACGCAGCCGCCGCGTTGCGGTCGCTGCACTCCCTCGCCGCACTGCGCAAGCGTCGCGCCGAGTCGGGCACCTCGGCGCTGCTGACCTGCGCCGGCGTGGACGTCGCCTACGACTCGGTGCAGGTGCTGTTCGACGTCGACTTCGAGGTCGAGGAGGGCGAGATCGTCGCGCTGCTCGGCACCAACGGCGCCGGCAAGTCCACGCTGCTCAAGGCGATTTCGGGTCTGCAGCCGCCGTC
>JAODND010000012.1 GCA_025465465.1 Frankiales bacterium
CAGGTCCTGCGCCGGGATCGGGACCGCCTCTGCTGTCATGGCCGTGACGGTACGGCGAGGCACCGACAGCGGTGGGGCCCCACGCCGTGCTGTGCACTACATCTGGTGTTCACAAGCCCGGAACCGCACCGCAAGAAGTGCGGGTCAACCTGGACGGCATGGACAAACCGACCATTCCGGCTGCGCCGCCGGTCGCGAACCCACGACGTACCAAGCTCTGACGTCAGCCGGGCTCACCTCGCTCGGTGACAGCGAGCGGGCCATGCCAGGCTGGGGCGGTGCCGCCCGTCGACAACGCCAATCCGCTGCTGGCGGCCGTGGTGGCCGCGTTGGCCGGCGTGCGCACCAACCAGCGGGTGTTCGTGATGGGCGAGGCACCGCTGCTGCGCCGGGCGCTCGCCGCCGCGGCCGGCTGCGAGATCGTCACCGAAGGTCCGGCGGACGTGGTGGTGGCGGTCTTCGCCCCCGACGTGCCCGCCGCGGTGCTGCTGGTCGCCCCCGGCGGCCGGGTGGTCGGCGTGGCGGCCGACCTGGGTGCAGCGGAGCGGACCGCGGAGCGGCACGGACTGGCGCTGCAGCACACGGAGACGGTGGCCGGTCGGGTCGCCTGGTCCGCCAGGGTCCGCGCCTAGGCTGAGGCGGTGCAGGGCCAGGAGCAGCAGCGGCGCGGCGGGATGCGCATCGGTTCTGTCGTGGGCGTACCGATCCTGCTGACGCCGATCTGGTTCCTGCTGCCGGCCTATCTCGTCGTCGCCAGCCCGACGCTCGTCGGCGGTTCCGGCGCCGACTACTTCCTCAGCCTCAGCCTGGCTGTGCTGCTGCTGGTCAGCGTGATCCTGCACGAGCTGGGGCACTGCCTGGTTGCCCGCGCGTTCGGCCTGCCGGTCCGCAGCATCACGATCAGCCTGCTCGCCGGCTACACCGAGATCACCGAGCCACCGGAGACCCCCGGCCGTGAGTACGCCGTCGCCATCGCCGGCCCGATGGTCTCACTGCTGCTCACCGGGATCGCCGTCGCCGGCGCGGGGGCTCTCGAGCCCGGTTCACTGCCCCGGCTCGTCTTCGAGGGCGCCGCCGTCGTGAACGGCGTCCTGGCGGCCCTCAACCTGCTGCCGGGGCTGCCGCTCGACGGTGGCCGGGTCCTCCGCAGCGTCGTCTGGCACCTCGGGCGCGACGAGAACCGGGCGACCCGGTTCAGTGCGCGCGCCGGCATGGCGATCGCGCTCGTGGTGGCGCCGGCACTCATCGTGGGCGTGCTGCCAGCCGTCGGCTACGGCGACCGGGGCCTCGTCACGATCCTCATGTCGTCGGTCGTCGGCGCCTACATCTACCTCGGTGCGCTCGCCAGCCTGCGTCGTGGGCAGCTGGGCAGCGCCCTTCCCACGCTCTCGGTGGCCGTCCTGGCGCGGCCTGCCCTCGCCGTACCCGCGACCACGCCGCTGTCGGAAGCCGTGCGACAGGCGCACGAGCAGGCGATCCGCGCGCTCGTGGTCGTCGACAGCAGCGGCCGGCTCGAGGGCATCGTCAGCGAGAGCTGGGTGCGGCAGGTTCCCGCGGACCGTCGGCCCTGGGTGGTGGTCGCCGACGGCGCCCGCAAGATCGAGCCAGGACTGGTCCTCGACCCCGGGCTCGGCGGGCAGGCGCTCCTCGACGCGATGCAGGCAACACCTGCCGCCGAGTACGTCGTCTCAGGTCCCACTCCTGCCGTGCTGGTCGCCGCGGACGTCGCCGCCGCCATGGGTGCCTAGCCTCTCCTGCTGTGACAGACGAAGCAGTACGGCGACGCGGGCCGCTGGCCGAGGGCGACCAGGTGCAGCTCACCGACCCCAAAGGTCGGATGCACACCATCACGCTCGTCGCAGGCAAGCAGTTTCACACCCACAAGGGGATCCTGGAGCACGACAGCCTGATCGGCGGACCCGAAGGCGTGACCGTCGACATCGGCGCCACCACCTACCTCGCGCTGCGCCCCTTGCTTCCCGACTACGTCCTGTCGATGCCCCGCGGCGCCCAGGTCATCTATCCCAAGGACAGCGCCAACATCGTCGGGATGGCCGACGTCTTCCCCGGGGCGCACGTCGTCGAGGCGGGAGTCGGGTCCGGTGCCCTGTCGATGTCGCTGCTCCGCGCCGTCGGCCCGGGTGGCCGGTTGTCCTCCTATGAGCGGCGCGCCGACTTCGCCGAGATCGCCCGAGCCAACGTGGAGCGCTTCTTCGGCGGTCCGCACCCGGCGTGGTCCATCACCGTCGGCTCGCTCCAGGACGAGCTCGTCGACACTGATGTCGATCGCGTCGTGCTCGACATGCTGGCCCCGTGGGAGTGCCTCGACGCCGTGTCCAGCGCGCTGCGGCCCGGGGGAGTCCTCTGCTGCTATGTCGCCACCACGACCCAGCTGTCGACCACCGTCGAGGCGATGCGCTCCCACGGGACGTTCACCGAACCCGCCTCGTGGGAGACCATGGCCCGCGGCTGGCACGTCGAGGGCCTCGCGGTCCGCCCGCAGCACCGGATGGTCGGCCACACCGGCTTCCTCTGCACCACCCGCCGGCTGGCCGACGGCGTCGAGCCGCCGATCCGGCGCCGCCGGCCGAGCAAGGGCAGCTACGGCGAGCCCGCCACCGAATCCATCGGGCCCGCCGAGACCACTGAGGCCACGGAGCCGTTCCGTCCCAACCTGCCCTGACCCCGCAGACTGTCACCCTTTGTGGGGGGGCATCCGGAGTCCGTCGGTGTGCCGAACGGGAATGAGCAGACACGAACGTGCCCGGCATACATAGGATGCGGCTCTAGAGCACGAACCCGACTGACGACGGGGAGGTGGAGCACATGGCAGGGACGCGTGGTGTGTCCGCTGGGGCTGGCTCCGGTGACGCCGAGGATGCCGCCGAGCTGAAGGCGCAGGTGACCTTCCTCGAAGAGGAGGTCTCGGTCCTGCGTCGCAAGCTCGCCGACTCGCCCAGGCAGGTGCGGGCTCTCGAGGACCGGCTCGCCGAAGCGCAGCAGTCGCTCGCCGGCGCCACCGGCCAGAACGACCGGCTGGTCAGCACCCTCAAGGAGGCGCGCGACCAGATCGTCGCTCTCAAGGAGGAGGTCGAGCGGCTCGCGCAGCCCCCGAGCGGCTTCGGCTACTTCCTGGGCATCCACGACGAGGACACCGTCGACATCTTCACCGGTGGCCGCAAGCTGCGCGTGACCGTGAGCCCGACGATCGAGGTCAAGGACCTCCGCAAGGGCCAGGAGGTCATGCTCAACGAGGCCCTCAACGTCGTCAAGGCGCTGGAGTTCGAGCGGCAAGGCGATGTGGTGATGCTCAAGGAGATCCTCGAGGGCGGCGACCGCGCGCTCGTGATCGGGCACACCGACGAGGAGCGGGTCGTCATGATCGCCGACTCCCTGATGGACCAGCCCATCAAGGCTGGTGACTCGCTGCTGATGGAGTCCCGCAGCGGCTACGTCTACGAGCGCATCCCGAAGAGCGAGGTCGAGGAGCTCGTCCTGGAGGAGGTCCCGGACATCGACTACTCCTCGATCGGCGGCTTGGCCTCGCAGATCGAAGCCATCCGCGACGCGGTCGAGCTCCCCTTCCTGCACAAGGAGCTGTTCAAGGAGCACCAGCTGCGGCCGCCGAAGGGCGTCCTGCTCTACGGACCGCCCGGGTGCGGCAAGACGCTGATCGCCAAGGCTGTCGCCAACTCGCTCGCCAAGAAGGTCGCCGAGGTCACCGGCAAGCCGGATGGCCGTGCGTACTTCCTCAACATCAAGGGTCCGGAGCTGCTCAACAAATACGTCGGCGAGACCGAGCGGCACATCCGCCTGATCTTCCAGCGCGCGCGCGAGAAGGCCTCCGAGGGAACGCCGGTCATCGTGTTCTTCGACGAGATGGACTCGATCTTCCGCACCCGCGGGTCCGGCGTCTCGTCCGACGTCGAGACGACCATCGTGCCGCAGCTGCTGTCGGAGATCGACGGCGTCGAGACGCTCGAGAACGTCGTCGTCATCGGTGCTTCCAACCGCGAGGACATGATCGACCCGGCCATCCTGCGACCCGGTCGCCTCGATGTGAAGATCAAGATCGAGCGCCCGGACGCCGAGGCCGCGAAGGACATCTTCGGCAAGTACCTCGTCACCGAGCTGCCGCTGCACGCCGACGACCTGGCCGAGCACGGCGGCAACCGCGAGGCCACCCTGTCGGCGATGGTGCAGGGCGTCGTCGAGCGCATCTACACCGAGGCCGAGGAGAACAAGTTCCTCGAGGTCACCTACGCCGGCGGCGACAAGGAAGTCCTGTACTTCAAGGACTTCAACTCCGGCGCGATGATCGAGAACATCGTGGCCCGCGCGAAGAAGATGGCCATCAAGGACTTCCTCGAGAGCAACCAGAAGGGGCTGCGCATGCAGCACCTGCTGACCGCCTGCATCGATGAGTTCAAGGAGAACGAGGACCTGCCGAACACCACCAACCCCGACGACTGGGCCCGGATCTCGGGCAAGAAGGGCGAGCGGATCGTCTACATCCGCACCCTCGTCACCAGTGCGAAGGGCACGGAGACCGGCAAGTCCATCGACACCATCTCCAACACCGGCCAGTACCTCTAGGACTTGCCACACTGGGAACCAGGCTGGCGGTTCGCGCTCTCGTTCGCGGCCGGCTTCCTGGTGGCTGCCGTCGTCCTCCGCCGCCGTCGCCGCCTCGGAGCGGCGCTGCGCGAGGCGTCGCTCGCCATGCTGCTGTGGGCCTGCTGGGTGCTCATCGGCTCGGTGACGCACCCGCAGGTCGCGGGGGCAGAGGCGCGCGGCCATGACGTGTTCCGGATCGAGCAGTGGCTGCACCTGCCGAGCGAGGTGCCAGTGGTGCGGTTCGTCGCGCACCATCCCTGGCTGGCGCACGCCGTCGACAACTACTACCTCTACGGGCACCTCAACGTGATCGTCGTACTCCTCGGCTGGACGTGGTGGCGACACCGGGCGTCGTACAACGCGCTGCGCACCGAGCTGGTGCTGCTGTCCCTGGCCGGGCTTGCCATGCAGCTGGTCACGGTCGCGCCGCCGCGGCTGCTTCCCGACCTCGGGTTCGTCGACCTGGCGAACGCCTACGGCGAGTCGATCTACGGTGGGTACGCGGCCGGGCTCTCCGGCCAGCTGATGGCGATGCCGTCGCTGCATGTCGGCTGGGCTGCGCTGGTCGCCTGGACGGTCTGGCGGCAGGCCGGTGGGGCCTGGCGCTGCCTCGGCGTCGCGCACTTCGTGGTCATGACGCTGGTGGTGGTCGCGAGCGCGAACCACTGGTGGCTCGACGGGGTGGTCGCGGTCCTGCTGCTGGCCGCCGTCATCGGTCTCGTGGAGCGCGCGCCGCGGCTCGTGCCGCGCCGAGTTCCGGTACCCATGCCTGTCACGGTGGGTTCGGCCTAGGCTTCTGGCATGACCACGCAGCGCGTGATGGGCACGGAGACCGAGTTCGGTGTCTCCACGCCAGGCCATGCGGGCGTCAACCACATGGTCGCCTCGTCACAGGTCGTGAACGGCTATGCCGGCGGTACGCCGGAGGGGCTCGCGCGCGACCGGCGCGCCCGATGGGACTTCGAGGAGGAGAACCCGCTGCGCGACGCCCGCGGGTTCGAGGTCGGCATCGGCGGGTCCGACCACCTGCCGGGCGAGCCCGACGACGAGCTCGGCCTCGCCAACGTCATCCTCACCAACGGCGCCCGGCTCTACGTCGACCACGCGCACCCGGAGTACTCCACGCCCGAGGTGACCAACCCTCGCGACCTCGTCCTGTGGGACAAGGTGGGGGAGCGGGTCATGGAGATCGCGGCGCAGCGGGCCCTCACAGTTCCCGGCACCGCCCCCATCCAGCTCTACAAGAACAACACCGACAACAAGGGGGCGTCCTACGGGACGCACGAGAACTACCTGATGGCCCGGGCGACCCCGTTCGCCGAGATCGTGCGGCACCTCACGCCGTTCTTCGTCTCCCGTCAGGTGGTCATCGGTGCCGGTCGCGTCGGGATCGGCCAGGACGGCCGTGAGCAGGGCTTCCAGATCAGCCAGCGCGCGGACTTCTTCGAGGTCGAGGTCGGGCTCGAGACGACACTGAAGCGGCCCATCATCAACACCCGCGACGAGCCGCACGCCGACCCGGAGAAGTACCGCCGGCTGCACGTCATCATCGGCGACGCCAACCTGTCGGAGATCTCGACCTACCTCAAGGTCGGTACGACGGCGCTGGTGCTGGCGATGATCGAGGGCGGCTGGCTGAAGCAGAACGGCATCGACCTGTCGATCGAGGGTCCGGTGTCGGCGCTGCGCGCGGTCTCGCACGACCCGACGCTCAAGCACCAGGTCACGTTGCGGGACGGCCGGACCATGACCGCCGTCCAGCTGCAGATGGAGTACTGCGAGCAGGCGCGCAAGCACGTCGAGGACCGCCTCGGGTCAGACGTCGACCACATCACGGCCGACGTGCTCTCCCGGTGGGAGACGACGCTGGACCGATTGGCCGTCGATCCCATGGACCTCGCCGACGAGCTCGACTGGGTCGCGAAGCTCAAGGTGCTCGAGGGCTATCGCCAGCGCGAGGGCCTCGGCTGGGACGCGCCGAAGCTGCACCTCGTCGACCTCCAGTACTCCGACGTGCGGCAGGACAAGGGCCTCTACAACCGCCTTGTCGCCCGCGGGTCGATGAAGACCCTGCTCCAGGAGGCGATGGTGCAGAAGGCGATCACGACCCCTCCGGACGACACCCGCGCCTACTTCCGGGGACGGTGCCTGCAGCAGTTCCCGACCGAGGTCGCCGCCGCGTCGTGGGACTCGGTCATCTTCGACGTGGGGCGTGAGTCGCTCCAGCGCGTCCCGACCCTCGAGCCGCTGCGCGGCACCAAGGCGCACGTCGGGGACCTGCTCGACCACTGCGCCACCGCGCGCGAGCTCGTCGACAAGCTGGCCGGGCGACGCTAGCTGCGCGATCGGTCCGGCTCAGGACCGACGCGCTTCGTCGAGGGCCTTGCGTGCCAGGTCGGCCACGTCCTGTGCCTCGGCGACCGCCTTGGTCGCCCGCTCTGCCTTGCGCCGCAGCTCGTCGAGCTCCTTGACCGCCTTCCCGTGGCGGGCGCGGACGTCGTTGAGCTCCTGCTCGGCGGCACGCAGCTGCTCCCGGAGCTCGGTGACTCGACCGTCGTGGTCCTGGACCGCTGCCGCGGTGGTCGTCGCCTCGCCCTCGGCGGCGTCGTGGGCCGTGGCGGTCCGCTCCGCGAGCCGCACAGCGTCGTCCAGCGCCCCCTGCGCCTCCAGGGCCGCGGCCTCGAGCCGCTGCAGCTTCTTCGACGCGTCCTTGCGCGGCGCCGGCTGCCGCTTCGGGACCGGCGCTACCGCCCCCTCGAGGTCGACGTCGCCGAAGCCGGCGTAGCTGAGCGCCCGCACCAGCTGCCCCGACATCACCGCCTCGGCGCTGGCCGGGTCGGCCATCGCGGCCTCGAGGGTGTGGGCGACCTCGGTCCGGACCTGCGCGGTGATGTCCCTGTCGGCGAGCACCACGGCCTGGTCGGTCACCGCCTGGACGAGCTGGTGCCGCTGTTCGGTCAGCTCGCGCAGCTGCGCGCCCTCCCGGGCGCTCGTCGCCTCCCGCAGAGCCGCCCCCAGCTGCACCAGCTGCTCGAGCAGCGCCGGCTCCCGTCGTACCAAGGTGTTGACCACCCACGCCGCCACCGACGGCCTGCGCAGCGCCTTGAGCTCCTTGGCCTCCTTGGCCGCGGCGTCCCGCGCAGCCGTGAACTCCTCCGGCGGCAACGCATACAGGTCCACGGCCCTCATCATTGCCGCGCCCGGCACCGATGAGTGACATAGGTTCGTCTCAGGACCACCCGGGAGCAGGGGAGCAGTCATGCCGAGCAAGGACAGTGGCGGCCAGGAGCGCGCCAGCAAGACCACCGAGGAGACCGAGGAGGTGGTGGCCGAGGCGAGCACCGACGTCCACGACCGCGTCGAGGAACTGACCTCGGACGTCGATGACCTGCTCGACGAGATCGATGACGTGCTTGAGCAAAATGCCGAGGAGTTCGTGAAGGGGTACGTGCAGAAAGGGGGCCAGTGACCCTCAGACTGAGCAGAATGCCCAGTGGATAACCTTCGGCTGATTGTCGGTCCGCGCGACCAGGCTCTCACGCATGAAGACATGCCTCGACTGCGGTGACACGAAGCCGCTTGACGACTTCCCACGCCACAAGGGAATGGCGGACGGTCGCCATCGCTATTGCCGGCCCTGCATGAATCAGCGGTCTCGCGACAGCTACCGACGACGGCAAGACCGCAGGGGCAGGGTCGTACGGGAGCCGGAGACTTTGCCCGCAGGCTTGAAGCGCTGTCGGGACTGTGACGAGGTGAAGCAGGTCGCAGAGTTCCCGCGCAACAAGAACTCTCGGGACGGTTGGCACATCTACTGCAAGCCCTGTCACAACATGCGCAGCGAAGAGACGCGGCAACGCCTCTACGGCGGCGGTCGGCATTACCACCTGAAGCGGCGCTACGGCGTTGGTGCTGACGACGTCGAGCGCATGATCGCCGAACAGGGTGGTCTGTGCGCGATCTGCCGAGAGGCCCTCGCGGAGCACGTGGATCACTGCCACGACAAGGGGCACGTGCGGGGGATCCTCTGCTTCAACTGCAACGGGGGACTCGGGCAGTTCAGGGACCGTGTAGACATTCTCAAGAAGGCCATCGACTACCTGGAGAGGACCCGCGACCCACTGTGGCTGAGCCTGGACTCAACGGACGACTCCCCGCTGCCTTCACGGCGCCGGGGAGCAGCAGCTTCACCGACTTCCTCGGAGGAGTCGCCCCCGAGCTGTTGAGCTCGCGGATGCGGTTGCCGGAGGGCTCGACGGTGGAGGCGCCGCACGGGACGACGATCGTCGCGGTCACGCATGCCGGCGGCGTCATCATGGCGGGGGACCGGCGCGCGACGATGGGCAACATCATCGCCCAGCGCGACATCGAGAAGGTGTTCCCGGCCGACGACTACAGCTGCGTCGGCATCGCGGGCACGGCAGGGCTCGCGATCGAGATGGTGCGGTTGTTCCAGGTGGAGCTCGAGCACTACGAGAAGCTCGAGGGCAGCACGATGAGCCTCGACGGCAAGGCCAACCGGCTGTCCAACATGATCCGCGGCAACCTGGCGATGGCCATGCAGGGCCTCGCGGTGGTGCCGCTGTTCGCCGGTTACGACCTCGAGAAGCGAGTCGGCCGGATCTTCAGCTACGACGTCACGGGCGGCCGCTACGAGGAGCACAGCTTCCACAGCGTGGGCAGCGGCTCGGTGTTCGCGCGCGGTGCGCTGAAGAAGAAGTACCGCGAGGACGCCACCGAGGCGGACGCCGTACGAATGTCCGTGGACGCGCTCTACGACGCGGCTGACGACGACAGCGCGACGGGCGGACCGGACCTGGCTCGCCGGATCTTCCCGGTCGTCATGACCGTCACCGCCGATGGACTGAGAAGGGTGCCCGAGGACGAGGTGAGCGCGGTCGTCGAGGCGATCGTGGCCGAGCGCATGACCCGTCCGGGAGGCTGAGCACATGAGCACGCCGTTCTACGTCAGTCCCGAGCAGGTCATGCGGGACAAGAGCGACTACGCGCGCAAGGGCATCGCGCGCGGCCGCTCGGTGCTCGTCATGACCTATGCCGACGGGATCCTGCTCTGCGGCGAGAACCCCAACAAGGCGCTCCACAAGATCAGCGAGATCTACGACCGCATCGCGTTCGCCGCGGTCGGCAAGTACAACGAGTTCGAGAACCTCCGGGTCGCAGGGGTCCGCTACGCCGACTTCACCGGCTACCGCTACGACCGCATCGACGTCACGAGCCGCGGGCTCGCGAACGCCTACGCGCAGCAACTCGGGGCGATCTTCACCGAGGCAGGCAAGCCGTTCGAAGTCGAGCTGACGGTGGCAGAGGTCGGCCCCTCGGTCGCCGACGACCAGCTCTACCGGCTCACCTTCGACGGCATGGTGCAGGAGGAGCACGGCTTCATCGTCATGGGCGGCACGGCCGACCCCATCACGGCGGTGCTGCGCGAGGAGCACGTCGCCGACGCCGACCTCGACACGGCCGTCCGGCTGGCCCTCAAGGCGCTGTCCACCCCGGCGGAGGGGGCCGAGCGCCGCGACATCCCGGTCGACGCCATCGAAGCCGCGGTGCTCGACCGCACCCGTCCACGGCGCGCCTTCAAGCGGCTGACGGCTGAGCGGCTCAGCACGATCCTCGGAACCACCTCGTCGTGAGCCGCAGTCTGCTCCTGGCCACGGTGGTCCTGGTCGGCGCGACCGCGTGCAGCGGTGCCAGCCCGGCGCGCGTCGGCACGGCCCCCACGACACCGACGCCGACGGTCAGCACTCCGGTCGGGCCGACCGCAGCCCGGCTGTGCCCCAAGCCCGGCCGCGCGACCGACCTCACGCAGAAGCCGCCGTACACCGTCCCCAAGGCGCCGCCACCGCTCGAGACGACGACCAAGGACATCGTGGTGGGCACCGGGCCGGCGGCGAAGAGCGGCCAGGGCGTCACCGTCAAGTACGTCGGGGTCAACTACGCCACCGGCGAGGAGTTCGACTCCTCCTGGAAGACCAGCTGCGACAACACCTTCTCCTTCGACATCGGCGGCAACGTCATCCCCGGCTTCAGCAAGGGCGTCACGGGCATGCAGGTCGGCGGCCGCCGGCTCGTCGTCATCCCGCCCAAGGACGGATACGGCGACCAAGGTCCTGTACCAGGTGGAACGCTCGCCTTCATCATCGATTTGGTCGCAATCGGATGATCTTCTGGTCCCACGCGGAGGGGCTCGAACGGACCATTCCCCTCGATCACGTGACGAAGGACGCTTGCCCCTGACGAAGGCATTGACGCGTGCGGTTTCGCTGTTCCCCCCGGAACGGAGAAACACGGTCGCCAGACCGCACGCAGAGCCAGTGGCGAGACCGCCGTCGTGCGAGGCACACACGTGCCCGCTGAGGGGGTTGTCGTGCGTACGTCTCGTTGGTATCGGTCTCGCTACGTAGCAGTGCTCGCCGCGAGCGGCCTGGCGTTCCTCACCACCGGCGGGACGGCCCTCGGCCTCCAGTCGGCTGCCGTCGTGAACGGCAAGCAGACGATCTGCCACGGCACGAACTCCAACAACAACCCTTATGTGGTGGAGTCGCCCAACAAGAACGGCGACGTCAGCGGTCACGCCTCGCACACCGGGCCGGTGTGGGACGCGACGCTGAAGGCGCTGCACATCGCCTGGGGCGACATCATCCCGCCCTTCACCTATGACGACAAAGGCGTGACCAAGAACTTCCCCGGCCTGAACTGGACGCCGGCCGGCCAGGCCATCTTCGCCAACGGCTGCAAGCCCGCGACGCCGCCGGTGCTGGCCCTGACCGTGGTGAAGACCAACGACGCTGACGGCAACGCCACGTTCACGCACAGCGAGACCGCGCACACCGTGGGGGCGGCAGTGCCCTTCTCCGTCACGATCACGAACAACGGCGCCAGCCCAGTCGTGATCGACAGCCTCGTCGACACCATCTCGGGCAACCCGATCGCCTTCGCCTGCGCGCCGAGCCTGATCGGGACGAACCTCCTCGTCGGGGCATCCGCCTCGTGCGGCGTGATCCTCGCCGGGTACTCGCCCGCCGACGGCACCTCCACGGTCAACAGAGTGACCGTGGTCGGCCACCAGGGCCCCGACAACGTCTGCCTGCCCGCCGACCCGAGCTGCGTGACGGGCGAGGACCCGGGCCACACCGTGAGCGACTTCGATGAGTCGACCGTGGCCACCCACGTGCGGCCGGCGCTGTCCCTCACGCTGACCAAGGCCAACGACGCCGACAACGACGGCATGTACCACGGCACCGAGATCTCTCCGGCGGCCGGCGCTGACGTCCCCTACCAGGTCACCATCACCAACACCAGTGGGGTGACCGTGGCGTTGGACGGTGTCACCGACGCCCTCGGAGCGGCGGCTGCCGTGCCGGTCACGTGCGTTCCCGCGCTGCCCGCAACCCTGGCCGCCAATGGCGTGGCCGTCTGCAACTTCGTGCTCACCGCGTCGAGTCCGGCGGCCGGGACCTCGGTCACCGACACCGCCATCGCCGCTGCGCACGAGCTGGCTGACCCGACCAACACGACGACCTCCCCGGCGGCCACCTCGACCGTCTCCACCCCGGCGGCGCCGGGCGGGACCACCGGGACGACCGGTACCACGGGTACGACCGGCACGACCGGCACCACCGGTACGACCGGCACCACCGGTACGACGGGTACGACCGGCACCACCGGTACATCGAGCACCGGCGGGTCCACGGGGACGACGACGGGTGCGACCACCGGTGACCCGACCACCGGCGCCACAAGCGGTGGCAACGGCGGCGGCTCGACGACCGCCGGCGAGACGTCCACCACCGGCGTCATCACGGGCGGCGGCGGCATCATCACCGGCGGCGGTGGCACGATCGTGCCGGCCAAGCTGCCCTTCACCGGGGCGCCGGTCCAGTCGCTCGTCCAGGCCGCGGCCGGGATGATCGGCGTCGGTTGGGCGCTCCTGGTGCTCTCCCGTCGGCGGCGCGAGGCCGACCCCGTTCCCGCGGCTGCACCGCAGCACCCCAGCTGGTAGCGGCGGCGGGACGTGAATTGCGGCCCTGCCGCATGAGCAGCCTGTAGCGTCCACCAGGTGGAGCGTCGGATCTTCGGCATCGAGAACGAGTACGGCGTCACGTGCACGTTCCGTGGCCAGCGACGGCTGAGCCCGGACGAGGTGGCCCGGTACCTGTTCCGTCGGGTGGTCAGCTGGGGCCGCAGCTCCAACGTCTTCCTCCGCAACGGCGCTCGCCTCTACCTCGACGTCGGCAGCCATCCGGAGTACGCGACGCCCGAGTGCGACTCGGTCCTCGACCTCGTCACGCACGACAAGGCGGGCGAGCGGATCCTCGAGGGACTGCTCGTCGATGCGGAGCGTCGCCTTCGTGAGGAAGGCATCGCCGGCGACATCTACCTGTTCAAGAACAACACCGACTCGGCCGGCAACTCCTACGGGTGCCACGAGAACTACCTGGTCGGCAGGCACGGGGAGTTCACCAGGCTGGCCGACGTCCTCATCCCGTTCCTGGTGACCCGCCAGATCATCTGCGGCGCAGGGAAGGTGCTCCAGACGCCGCGGGGTGCGGTCTTCTGCGTCAGTCAGCGGGCGGAGCACATCTGGGAGGGCGTCAGCTCGGCGACCACCCGCAGCCGCCCCATCATCAACACCCGCGATGAGCCGCACGCCGATGCCGAACGGTTCCGCCGACTGCACGTCATCGTCGGCGACAGCAACATGTCCGAGACGACGACCCTTCTCAAGGTCGGCACGACCGACCTGGTGCTGCGCATGATCGAGGCCGGCGTCGTGATGCGCGATCTCACCCTGGAGAACCCGATCCGCGCGATCCGTGAGGTCAGTCACGACCTGACGGGGCAGAAGAAGGTCAAGCTGGCGAACGGCCGGGAGGCGTCGGCCCTGGAGATCCAGCGCGAGTACTACAACAAGGCCGAGGACTTCATCGCCCGCCGCGGCAGCGACGACCTGGTCAAGCGCGTACTGGACCTGTGGGACCGCACCCTCACCGCCATCGAGAGCGAAGACCTCAGTCTGGTCGAGCGCGAGATCGATTGGGTCATCAAGCACCAGCTCATCGAGCGCTACCGCGCCAAGCACGATCTCGCGCTGTCGAGTCCGCGGGTCGCGCAGCTCGACCTCGCCTACCACGACGTCAACCGCAACCGCGGTCTCTACTACCTGCTGGAGCGCAAGGGGATGGTCGACCGCGCGACCACCGACCTGCTCACGTTCGAGGCGAAATCGGTGCCGCCGCAGACCACCCGAGCCCGGCTGCGCGGAGAGTTCATCGCCAAGGCCCAGGAGAAGCGTCGCGACTTCACCGTCGACTGGGTGCACCTGAAGCTCAACGACCAGGCGCAGCGGACCGTCCTGTGCAAGGACCCGTTCCGGTCCGTCGATGACCGGGTCGACAAGCTGATCGCCTCGATGTAGCTAGGGTGGCCGGCATGGAGAAGCCGCAGATCACCATCCCTGACGGACCGCCGCCGACGGACCTCGTCGTCGAGGACCTCACCGAGGGTTCCGGGCCTGAGGCCGTAGCAGGCAAGCGCTGCACGATGCAGTACGTCGGGCACTCCTGGTCGACCGGCAAGCAGTTCGACGCCAGCTGGGACCGTGGCGAGCCGTTCGGCTTCCAGCTCGGCGCCGGCATGGTCATCGGCGGCTGGGACCAGGGCGTGGCCGGGATGAAGGTCGGCGGGCGCCGACGCCTCACGATCCCGCCGCACCTGGGCTACGGCGCGCGCGGCGCAGGCGGCGCGATCGGTCCGAACGAGACCCTCGTGTTCGTGGTGGACCTGCTCAGCGTGTCCTGACGTGGCGGCGAAGAAGACCGAACGGCTGCTCAACCTGGTGATCTGCCTGCTCGCGACCCGGCGGTACCTGACGGTCCAGCAGATCCGCGAGGACGTGCCCGGCTACGACGCGGACAACGAGGAGGCCTTCCGACGGATGTTCGAGCGGGACAAGGAGGAGCTCCGCGAGCTCGGTGTCCCGCTCGAGACCGGCTCGAACTCGCACTGGGACGACGAGGTCGGATACCGCATCGCCCGGCGCGACTACGAGCTCCCGGAGATCGTCCTGGAGGCTGACGAGGCTGCCGCCCTCGGGCTGGCCGCCCGACTGTGGCAGTCGGCGCCGCTGGCCGGGGCCACCGGCTCGGCGCTGCTCAAGCTCCGGGCGGCAGGCATAGAGACGCCCGAGGGCGCGACCGGCATCGAGCCCCGGATCGGTGCGAGCGAACCAGCGTTCGAGGCGGTGCTGGCGGCGGCGATGCATGGACGCCTGCTCCGCTTCCGCTACCGCACTGCAGGCCGTCCGGCCGACGAGGACCGCCGCGTCGAGCCGTGGGGCGTCGTCTCGTGGCGAGGCCGTTGGTACCTCGTGGCGCGGGACCTCGTGCGGGGCGCCCCACGGGTGTTCCGGCTGTCCCGGATCGTCGGCGACGTCCGCACCGAGGGCCCCGAGGGTGCCGTCAAGGTGCCCGACGGTGTCGACCTCCGCGCCATGGTCGTCCGCGAGGCCGACGAGATGCAGCCGCAGCAGAGCGCCCGGGTGCGGGTCCGGTCGGGCAGCTGCTGGGAGCTGCGCCGGGCCGCCACCTCGGTGACCGGCGACGGACCGGGCTGGGAGGTGGTCGAGCTGGGGTTCTCCGACACCGACCGCTTCGCCGACCGGATCACCGGTTACGGCGCGGACGCCGTGGTGCTGTCGCCGGACGACGCCCGCCAGGCCGTCGTACACCGCCTCACCGTGCTGGCCTCGGCGTGAGCGGAAGCCTCGCGGAGCTGCCCCGGCTGCTGGCGCTGGTGCCCTACCTGCTGGCCCGGCCCGGCGTGCCGTTCGCGACGGCAGCCGCCGACTTCGGGGTCACCGAGGAGCGGCTGCGCAAGGACCTCAACCTGCTGTGGCTGTGCGGCCTGCCCGGCCACTACCCGGGCGACCTGATCGAGATCGAGTTCGAGGGCGACACGATCACGCTCTCCGACGCCCAGGGCGTCGACCGACCGCTGCGGCTGACCGTCGATGAGGCGCTGGCACTGGTCGTCGCGCTGCGCACGCTCGCCGAGACACCCGGCCTGGCTGAGCCCGACGCGGTGCTGCGCGCGCTGGCAAAGGTCGAAGCGGCAGCGGGCTCGGCCGCGGCACCGGCGGAGCGCGTCGAGGTGGCCCTGGTCGTCCGCGACGACGAGGAGGTCCTCCCGGTCGTGCGGGAGGCGCTCGAGAGCAAGCGGGCGCTGCACCTGCGCTACTGGACGGCCGGCCGGGACGAGACCACCGAGCGCGATGTCGACCCGGTGCGACTCGTCACCGCCGACGGCCAGCTCTACCTCGAGGCCTGGTGCCGGCTCGCCGAGGGGGTGCGGATGTTCCACCTCGGACGCGTCCAGGAGGTCCGGATCCTCGACGAGCCGTCGGCCCCGCCGGAGGGCCTGCCGTCGAGGGACCTGTCCCAGGGGCTGTTCCAGCCCGGTGAGCTCGACACCGAGGTCACCCTCGCGCTGGAGCCGGGCGCGGCCTGGGTGAGCGACTACTACCCGTGCGACTCGGTGGAGGAGCTCGGGGACGGCCGCCAGGTGGTCAAGCTGCGCGCCCAGGGCACTGCCTGGGTACGGCGGCTCGCGCTGTCCCTGGGGGCGCGGGGGCGGGTCCTGGCACCTGCCGAGCTCGCCGAGCAGGTGCGCGCTGACGCCCAGCGGGCGCTCAGGGCCTACGACGAAGGGTGATCACTTCGAACCATCTCCACCAGCGGGGCGTCAAGTCCTCGAGCGGATCTGCCGAAAGCCGTGGTGTCAGACCAGTGAGCGTGACACCGAGAGGCCGACCGATGACCACGATCAAGGCGAGCTGCCCCACCTGCGGCGAGGTCGAGCTGACCCCCGCCGACGTCGCGCTCATGGTGTGCAGCCACGCGCCGCTGTCCTACTACGCCTTCGACTGCGTGACGTGCGGCGAAGAGGTACGCAAGCCGGCCGACGACCACGTCGTGTCGCTGCTCGTCTCGGGTGGCGTGCCGGCGCAGGTCTGGGACCTGCCCGCCGAGGTCCTCGAGATCAAGACCGGTCCGGCCCTGTGCTACGACGACCTGCTCGACTTCGCCCTGCAGCTCGGTGAGACCGACCTGCTCGCCAGCATGGTCGACCGCGCCGCCGCCTGACGGCTACCGTCGGACCCGTGCACTGGGTCCTGCTCGACATCGGCATCGCCGTGCTGGCCGTGCTGTTCGTCCTGGCGCTCGCCTTCGGCCTCTACAAGCGCATCCGCGTCCTGCTCAAAGCTGTCGGCACCGCCTCGCGCACCCTCGGGGAGGTCACCGCCGGCCTCAGCATTCGGCAACCTCCCAGCGACGGCATCCGCAGGTAGGCTGAACCTCCCACCAACCAGAGGAGGTGCCCGTGCTCGAGTTCTTCGAGAAGGGCCCGGTGCTCATCGTCTTGCTGGTCGGGATCGTGATCTTCGGCTCGTCCCGGCTGCCGGGCGCCGCCCGTTCCCTCGGGCAGTCGATGCGCATCCTCAAGGCCGAGGCCAAGGGCCTCAAGGACGACGACAAGGACGACAAGGACGGCAAGGAAAGCAAGGACGGGCCGGCACCCGCCCCGAAGCAGCTGCCTGAGTCCAGCGCAGACCAGACCTGACCGTGGCGGGAGCGCCCCCCTCACCGGACGGGCGGATGCCGCTGGTCGAGCACATCCGCGAGCTGCGGAAGCGACTGCTCATCAGCGCGGTGGCGCTGCTGGTCGGCGTCGTCGCGTGCTACGTCTCCTGGGAGCCGATCTTCCACTTCCTGCGCGAGCCCTACTGCCGGGCCAACCCGCACCGGTCGTGCGACCTGATCGTCACGGGGGTCTTCGACGCGTTCAACACCAAGCTGCGGGTGTCGTTCATCGGCGGCATCGTCACCACCTCGCCGATCTGGCTCTACCAGATCGGGGCGTTCATCACCCCCGCCCTGCACAAGCAGGAGCGTCGGTACGCGGGCGGTTTCCTCGTCGGCGCGCTGAGCCTGTTCCTGACGGGCTGCGTGCTCGGCTTTCTCTCGGTCGGCCACGGGCTGAAGATCCTGCTGCACATCGCCGGGCCGGGGGTGCAGAACCTGCTCACCCTCGACAAGTACTTCTCCTTCCTGACCTTGATGCTCCTGCTGTTCGGGGTCGCCTTCGAGTTCCCCGTGATCGTCGTCTTCCTCAACCTGACGGGACTGCTCACCTTCGAGCGGATGGTGCGCTGGCAACGAGGCATGATCTTCGGCCTGTTCCTCGCCGCGGCGGTGCTCACCCCGAGCACCGACCCGTTCACCTTCCTGTTCCTGGGCCTCGCCCTGGTCGTGCTGTGGGAGCTGTGCGTCGGCGCCGCCTGGATCCGCTCACGCCGGCAGAAGGCGCGCGGCCCGGATCAGGACGACCTGAGCCCGGACGAGCCGTCCTACGTCGATCCGACGCCCTCCGAGCTCGCGCCCTAGCCTGAGGGGGTGTCCAGCCCCGCCGACCGGTACGCGGCCTTCCGCGCCACCCAGACAGGGGCGGCCCTCGCCGAGTTCGAGGTCGGCTACCCGTTCGGGCTCGACGCCTTCCAGCGGGTCGCCTGCACGGCCCTCGAGGACGGCCGCGGAGTCCTCGTCGCCGCCCCGACGGGCGCCGGCAAGACCGTCGTCGGCGAGTTCGCGGTCTTCCTGGCTCTCAAGGCAGGGCGCAAGTGCTTCTACACGACCCCGATCAAGGCGCTCTCCAACCAGAAGTACGCCGACCTGGTGCAGCGTTACGGGGCCGGGCGCGTCGGGCTGCTGACGGGCGACACCGCGGTCAACGGTGACGCCGACGTCGTCGTCATGACCACCGAGGTCCTCCGCAACATGCTCTACAGCGGGAGCGAGGCCCTGCGCGGTCTGGGACACGTCGTCATGGACGAGGTCCACTACCTCGCCGACCGCGCCCGCGGTGCGGTCTGGGAGGAGGTGATCATCCACCTCCCGGAGGAGGTCGTCCTCACCTCCCTGTCGGCGACGGTCAGCAACGCCGAGGAGTTCGCCGAGTGGCTGGTCACGGTGCGCGGCGACACCGAGGTCGTCGTCGAGGAGCACCGGCCCGTCCCGCTCTACCAGCACGTGCTCCTGGGCAACCGGCTCTACGACCTGTTCTCGGGTGACGGCGAGGTGCACCCGGAGCTGGTGCGCAAGGTCCGCGAACAGGACCGCTGGCGACCACGCGAGCGCGGCGCCCGGCCGCCCAAGCCGCCGGTGCTGCGCAGGCCGGACGTGCTGCTGCGGCTCGATCGTGAGGGGCTGCTGCCCGCCATCACGTTCATCTTCAGCCGGGCCGGATGTGCGGCCGCGGTGGAGCAGTGCCTGCGGGCCGGCCTCAAGCTCAACACCGACGAGGAGCGGGCGCTGGTCCGCGCCCACGTCTCTCGGCGGACGGCGGAGATCCCGCGCGAGGACCTCCGCGTGCTCGGGTACTGGGAGTGGCTCGAGGGACTGGAGCGCGGCATCGCTGCCCACCATGCCGGGATGCTCCCGACCTTCAAGGAGGTGGTCGAGGAGCTGTTCCTCGAGGGGCTGGTGAAGGCCGTCTTCGCCACCGAGACCTTGGCCCTCGGGATCAACATGCCGGCCCGCTCGGTCGTGCTCGAAAAGCTCGTGAAGTGGAACGGCGAGGCGCACGTCGACATCACCCCGGGGGAGTACACCCAGCTGACCGGGCGCGCGGGTCGCCGCGGCATCGACATCGAGGGCCACGCCGTCGTGCTCTGGCAGCCGGGTCTCGACCCGCGACAGGTCGCCGGCCTCGCGTCCACCCGCACCTACCCGCTGAAGTCGTCGTTCCGGCCGTCGTACAACATGGCCGCCAACCTGGTCGGCAGCGTCGGCCGAGAAGCCGCCAGGGTGCTGCTGGAGAGCTCGTTCGCGCAGTTCCAGGCCGACGCCTCCGTCGTCGGGCTGGCCCGGCAGATCGCGCGCAACCTCGAGGCGCTCGACGGCTATGCCGAGGGGATGAGCTGCCACCTCGGGGACGTCCATGACTACGACGGGTTGCGCCAGTCGGTGAAGCGCCGGGAGTCCGACCTGGCCCGCCAGGGGTCGACGCAGCGGCGCGCCCAGGCGGCCGCCTCCCTGCAGACGCTGAAGATCGGGGACGTCATCGCGGTCCCGCAGGGCCGACGGTCAGGCCTGGCCGTCGTCCTCGATCCCGGGGTGGGTCAGGACGGTCAGTCCCACCCGCTCGTCGTCACGGAGGACAGGTGGGCGGGCCGGCTGTCGGAGGCCGACTTCCCGGTCGCCGTCGAGACCCTGGGGCACCTGCGGGTGCCGAAGGCCTTCAACCACCGGAGCCCTCAGTCACGGCGCGACCTGGCGTCGTCGATCCGCGCCCTCGGTCTGCACCCCGAACGGCCTCGCCGGACCCGCTCGACGGCTGCCGACGACGCGGAGCTCGGGTCGTTGCGCCAGCAGCTGCGCCAGCACCCCGTGCACGGCTGCGACGAGCGCGAGCAGCACCTGCGATGGGCGGAGCGCTGGGCCAGGCTGCGGCACGACACCGACAGCCTCGAGAAGCGCGTCGAGGGAAAGACGCACTCGATCGCCCGCACCTTCGACAAGGTCTGCGCGGTGCTGGAGCAGCTCGGCTACCTGCACGCCGAGCAGGTCACCGAGAGCGGACGGCAGCTCGCCAGGGTCTACAACGAGGCCGACCTGCTCGTCGTCGAGGCGCTCAGCTCCGGTGCGTGGGAGGGGCTGTCTGCCGCCGAGCTCGCGGCCGTCGTGTCCGCGCTCGTCTACGAGAGCCGCCGACCGGAGGAGGCCGTGGCGCACATCCCTGGTGGCGCGATCCGCTACGGGCTCGACGAGCTGTCGCGGGCCTGGTCGCGACTGCGCGACGTCGAGGCCGAGCACGGCCTCGCCTTCCTGCGCGAGCCGGACCCGGGCTTCTGCTGGGTGGTGTGGCGGTGGGCCTCCGGCGCCGACCTGGAGGAGGTACTGCGCGAGGACCCCGACCTCACCGCGGGCGACTTCGTACGGTCCTGCAAGCAGCTCGTCGACCTGCTCAGCCAGGTCGCCACGATCGCGCAGGAGCCGGTCCGCTCCACGGCACGGGCCGCCGTCGACGGGGTGCGGCGCGGTGTGGTGGCCTGGTCCAGCGTCAGCTGACGCGGGCCAGTTCCAGGCCCAGTACGCCGCGCTCCAGGCGGACGGCGTCCGCGTAGGCCTCGACCTGCTGCTGCACCCAGCTGCTGTCGCGCCCGAGCTCGCGCGCCAGCAGCTGCGCGGCCAGCGGTGCCGCGGGCATGCCGGCATCCTTGGCGCGCAGCGACAGCCGCATCCGACGGCTGAACACGTCATCGACGGAGCTCGCTCCTTCGGACCGGACGGCGTGGACCACCTCGGCCGCGATGTGCGGCGCGTGGGGTGACAGCGGCGCGCCCAGCGAGCGGTCGGCCTGGACGAGGCTGAGCACGTGCGACGCGGTCTCGCCGCACTGCCGGACCAGCGACTCCGCAACCTCCTCGGAGAGGCCGAGACCCCTTGCCAGGCCGCGCATCTCGGCCAGCAGCTCACCCATCGGCCGGGTACCGGAGATCGTGATCTCGTCGGTGCGGCAGCGGGCCTTGCTGCCGTCCCGGTCGACGATCCGGTCGACGACGTCCTTGGCCATCCGGCGGTACGTCGTCAGCTTGCCGCCGGTGATGGTCAGCAGCCCGCCGGCGCCCTCGACCAGGGTGTGCCGCCGGCTGATGTCGCTCATGCTGTCGGTGCCCTCCTGCCTGATGAGGGGCCTGACACCGGCCCAGGCGCCGAGCACGTCGTCCTGGACGAGGTCGCGCTTGAAGACCGCGTTGCCGGACGCCAGGACGTAGTCGAGGTCCTCCTGCGTCAGGCTCAGCCCGTCGAGCTCACCGTCGTAGGGCGTGTCGGTGGTGCCGAGGATCGTCTGTCGCCCCCACGGGATCGCGAACATCGAGCGGCCGTCGCCCTGCTTGCTGGGCAGCAGGATGCTCGCCTGCAGCAGCGGCAGCCGGGCTCGGGGCACGACGACGTGGACCCCTTTGCTGGGCTGCACCACGGCCGTGCGCCCCGGTTCCTCGAACCCCTGCAGCTGGTCGACCCAGACGCCCGTCGCGTTGACGACGTGCCGAGCCCGCACGGTCACGCTCTCGCCGGTGAACCGGTCCAGGATGGTGGCACCGTTGACCCGGGCGCCGTCGGTGGTCAGGCCGGTGACCTCGGCATGCGTCACCGTCAGGGCCCCGTAGCGGCGAGCCGCCTGCACCACCGCGAGCACGAGCCGGGCGTCGTCCGTGGCGCAGTCGCCGTAGAGGTAGCTGTAGGCCAGGCCGCTGTCCTCGAGCGCCGGGGCCAGGGCGATGGCTTCGCCGGCGCTGATCTTCTCGTGCCGACGGGTGGTGCCGCCGCGGCCGGCGAGCGACGCCATCGCGAACACGTCGTACGTCGTCAGTCCCAGCCCGAGCAGCCGCCGCTTGGCGGTGTCCGGCCAGACCGGGTAGAGGAAGTCCATGGGGCGGACCAGGTGCGGCGCCAGCCGCATCAGCAGCTGCCGCTCCACGACACCCTCGCGGACCAGCCCGAACTCGTAGTTCTCGAGGTAGCGCAGGCCACCGTGGACCAGCTTGCTGCTCTTCGAGCTGGTCCCGCTGGCCAGGTCGCCCTTGTCGAGCACCGCTACCCGCAGGCCGCGGCTGGCGGCGTCCAGCGCCACGCCGGCGCCGGTCGCACCCATCCCGACCACGAGCACGTCGAGCTCCTCGGTCGCCGCGGAGGCCAGCTCGGCGGAGCGGCTGAGGACGGAGAACGCCCGGTTACTCATCAGTAGCTAATGCTAGCGCCTGCAGGAACCGTTCGAGCGGGCTCTCGAGGCCCCACCGGTCCGACAGGGCCAGCAGTCCTGCCGGGTCCTTCGGCACCCGGCGGAGCCTGTCGTCGAACTCCGGCAGCGGCAGGTCCCGGACCACGCGGCTGACGGCGGGTGCCACCGCCAGGTAGTCGCGGGCAGCCTCGAGCTTGGCCCGTGCACCGCTCGGGAACCCGTCCTCGCTCCCACCGTCCAGGGCGGCCAGGACCCCCTCGATGCTCCCAAACCGGCTCACCAGCGCCGCAGCGGTCTTCTCCCCGATGCCCTTCACCCCTGGCAGTCCGTCGGACGGGTCTCCCCGCAGGACCGCGTAGTCCGCGTAGGCCCGCCCCGGGATGCCGTGCTTGGCGCTCACCTCGGCCTCGCCGTACGGCTTCATCTTCTCGACGGCGTAGAGCACGCGCACCGGCCCGTCGTCGTTGACCAGCTGCAGCAGGTCGCGGTCGCCCGTCACGATGTCGACAGCGCCCGACTCCCGTGTCGCCAACGTCCCCAGGACGTCATCCGCCTCGTGCCCCTCGACACCGACCACGGCGATCCCCAGGGCGGCCAGCACCTCGAGGATGACCTCGACCTGCGGCGCCAGCTCCGGCGGCTCCGCCTCCGCTCCGCCCTCGGTCGTCCGGTGCAGCTTGTACGTCGGAACCGCCGCCACCCGGAACGCCGGACGCCAGTCGAGGTCGAGCGTCGCGACCAGGCGGGCAGGCTTGTGCTCCCGCACGGTCCGACTGACCAGGTCCAGGAACCCCCGCACCGCGTTGACCGGCTCGCCCTGCGGGCTGCGCACCGTGTCCGGTACGCCGTACAAGGCCCGGTACCACAGTGCAGGGGAGTCCACGAGCATCAGCTGACCGGGCACCTGCACAGCCTCTCAGAGATCGGGCTCCTCCCTCAGCGGGAACCCCCGCGTCCCGAGCCACTGCCGGAAGCTTGCCTCCCCGCCGAGCCGCCA
The DNA here is from genome assembly GCA_025465465.1 of Frankiales bacterium. Taxonomy (GTDB): domain Bacteria; phylum Actinomycetota; class Actinomycetes; order Mycobacteriales; family SCTD01; genus RYN-111. The sequence continues at coordinate 23,438 of JAODND010000012.1, forward strand.
GTCGCGTCGGTCGCGCGGATCGGGATCCGCTGCGGGGACCCTCTTGAAGCGCTTGCGCGTCACGACGAAGCCGTTCTCCCGGAGCACCGCGCTCTCGACGTGCGCACCGGGTCGTCGCCGAGCCGCATCGCGCCGCTGTTCCTCGTCGAGCAGGGCTGCCACGCCTCTGAGCCGGGCACTGGTCACCGGGTCCACGGCCATCGCCGGGTGCTCGGGCGGGTAGACGAGCACCTCGAAGCGGGCGGACACGCCGACAGGCACCAGACCGTCGAGCCGCACCGGCCACACCCCGATGCTCAGTGCCGGTTCCGCCGTCGGCGCCTGCCCGTAGGCCAGCTCACCGGGCATGGCGACCGGGAGCGGCTCTGGCGCGGTCTCGTCCGGCAACCAGACCCCCAACGACGCGTGTGGCAGCAGCACGACAGACCGGTGCTGCGCGAGCCGCTGCAGCGCCGCCCACGGCGGGTGCCGCGTGTCCTGCTGCATCCGCTCCCGACCGCCCAGCGACCAGTACAGCCTGCTCGACGTCGACTGACACAGCCACCGTTGCAACCGCACGTCCGGTGCGATGGCGGGCAGCGCCAGCGCGATCTCGCGGCCGGCCGCGGCCAGCAGCGCCGACATGAGCTCCCACGAGCCGGCCCTCGCGCCGCTCTCCACCCGCGCGACGACCGCCGCGTCGACACCGGCTGCTGCCGCCAGTCGCCGCTGGCTCCAGCCGGCTTGCTGCCGAGCCGCCCGTACCGCCCGTCCCGCCTGCATGGCACGAGTCTGATCCCGCGCGGCGACGCCGCCGGCCTCGAACCCGAATCTGTGGACACCCGCCACGCACCGCAGCCGGCCGGCCCCCAACAAGGGTCTCCCGCGCCTACAACAATTGCTGCCACCCACCCCGCGTGTGGCAGCAATTGTTGTAGGCGCGGGAGCACACATCTCCGTGCCTCGGAGGGCTGGTCCTTCTCGCCGCGCACGACAGCGCGGGGTGACCGGCCGTCGGCGGTAGCGTCGGGATCATGGCTGTTGGGCGTGAGCTGCCGACCCCAGAGGCGCAGGCTCTGTTGGAGCTGACCCGAGACCTGGTCGAGGGCGAGGTGATCCCTCGGGCTGCCGAGATGGAGGCTCGGGCGGAGTTCCCGCGCGAGCTGTTCCGGACCCTCGGGAAGGCAGGGCTGCTCGGACTGGCGTACCCCGAGGAGCTGGGGGGCGGGGGACAGCCGTACGAGGTGTACCTGCAGGTCCTCGAGGAGATCGGGCGCGGCTGGGCCGGGCTGGGCGTCGGAGTCAGTGTGCACACGCTGTCCTGCTTCCCGGTGGCGCAGTGGGGTTCCGCCCAGCAGCAGGCGCGCTTCCTCCCCGACCTGCTCGGCGGGGACCTGCTCGGCGCCTACTGCCTGAGCGAGGCGCACAGCGGCAGCGATGCGGCGGCCCTGAGCAGCAAGGCGGTCAAGGACGGTGAGGACTACGTCGTCCACGGGGCCAAGGCCTGGGTCACCCACGGTGGGCATGCGGACTTCTACAACCTGATGGTCCGGACCGGTGACGAGGGGCCGGCGGGCATCTCCTGCCTGCTGGCGGACAAGGACACCCCTGGCCTGCTGCCGCAACCGCCGGAGCGCAAGATGGGGATGCGCTCCAGCCACACTGCCACGATCGTCCTCGACGGGGCCCGGGTGCCGGCCGACCGGCTCATCGGCTGTGAGGGCGACGGCTTCAAGATCGCCATGAGTGCCCTCGACAGCGGCCGGTTGGGCATCGCGGCAGTGGCCGTCGGGGTCGCCCAGGCAGCCATGGAGCTGGCCACGTCCTACGCCAAGGAACGCAAGCAGTTCGGCAGGAGCATCGCGGAGTTCCAGGGCGTCACCTTCCTGCTGGCGGACATGGCGACGCAGATCGAAGCCGCGCGGGCCTTGTATCTGGTGGCTGCCCGCCTCAAGGACCGGGGCAAGCCGTATGGCCCGCAGGCCAGCATGGCCAAGCTGTTCGCCACGGACATGGCCATGCAGGTCACGACCGATACGGTCCAGGTGCTCGGCGGCGCCGGCTACGTCGAGGACTTCGCTGCCGAGCGCTACTTCCGGGAGGCCAAGGTCATGCAGATCTTCGAGGGCACCAACCAGGTGCAGCGGATCGTGATCGGTCGCTCCCTGACCCGCACATGAGCGACTTCGACGCGGTCGACCGCCAGCTGCTCCGTCTGCTCGGGGCCGATGGCCGCCGGTCCTACACCGACCTCGCCAAGGACACCGGACTGTCGACCAGCGCCGTGCACCAGCGCGTGCGACGGCTCGAGCAGCGCGGTGCCATCCACGGGTACGGCGCGCAGGTCGACCCGGTTGCGGCCGGCGCTCCGCTGACCGCCTTCGTGTCCATCAAGCCGACCGACCCGGCGGCTCCCGACGACGCCCCGGAGAAGCTCCAGCACCTCCGGCAGCTCGAGGCCTGTCACAGCGTGGCGGGCGAGGAGAGCTACATCTTGAAGGTGCGTGTCCCCGGACCCGCAGAGCTCGAGGTGCTGCTCCAGGAGATCCGTGCCGCCGCGCAGGTCTCCACCCGCACCACGGTGGTCCTCAGCACCCCGTGGGAGGGACGCCACCACGTCCAGGGCGACTAGCGCACCGTGGCCGAGCCGAGGGCGCGGTCGACCACGATCTCGATCACCACGCGCGTCGGGTTGACGCGAGGTACCCGGTAGCGGCCGCTGTACCGCCGTACCGCATCGGCGACCCGGCCGGGGTCGTCGGAGACGACCGCCGGGCCCTCGAGCGACATCCACCGCGGCCCGTCGACCTGCGCGACGACAGCGCGCGACCCGGCCCGGACGTGCGCCGCCTTGCGCGACCCGCCGTCGGTGATGACTCGTGCGACGCCCGCCTCGTCGTCCCAGGTGAACCCGACCGCCACGACATGAGGGGACCCGTCGTCCCGGAGGGTGGTCAGGGTCGCCAGGTGCCGTTCCGTCAGGAACTGCAGCGCCGCGGGGGACAGGGCGTCAGGGTCGAGAGCCACCCCGTCACCCTAGGTTCCTGACCGATCATGCCCGGGTAGTGGTCTCGCCATGACAACGGCGTCAGCCCCTCTGCAGGGCACCTTGCGATCACTCATTCCCGCCCGTATCGACCGGCTCCCGTGGTCACCGTTCTTCACCAGGATGGTGATGGCCCTGGGGGTCGCCTGGATCCTCGACGGGCTCGAGATCCAGATCGCCGGCATCGTGGTGCCGACCCTGACCGACAAGGCGACGCTCGGGCTGTCGGGCACCGCCGTCGGCGCCGTCGCGTCGGTCTACCTCGCCGGCGAGGTGGTCGGTGCGCTCGTCTTCGGCAAGCTCTCCGACCGGCTCGGTCGACGCAACCTGTTCATGGTGACGCTGGGGATCTACCTCGTCGGCAGCGGCCTCACGGCCCTCACCCTGGGCAACGGCCCGGGCTGGGTGCTCTTCCTCTACCTGACGCGCTTCGTGGCCGGCATCGGCATCGGTGGGGAGTACGCCGCCATCAACTCCGCCATCGACGAGATGATGCCCGCCCGGTTCCGCGGCCGCGTCGACATCGCCGTCAACGGCACCTACTGGGGCGGGGCGCTGCTGGCGACGTTCGCCCAGCTGCTCATCTTCAACAACGTCGCCAAGGACTTCGCCTGGCGGGCCGGCTTCCTCATCGGACCGGTCCTCGGCCTGGTCATCCTGCTGATCCGGCGGCACCTGCCGGAGAGCCCCCGCTGGCTCATGATGAAGGGCCGGGAGCAGGAGGCCGAGGCCGAGATCGCCCGGATGGAGCGCTGGGTCGAGCAGTCCCAGGGTTCGCTGCCTCCGGTCGACGAGAGCAAGGCCATCGAGATCAGCCCGACGACGGAGATGGGCTACACGACGCTCGTCGGTGTGCTGTTCCGGGAGATGCCGCGGCGGGCGACCCTGGGCGCCACGCTGATGATCACCCAGTCCTTCCTCTACAACGCGATCTTCTTCACCTACGGCCTGGTGCTGAAGCAGTTCTACGGCGTGGGCGACGCCTCGCTGCCGTACTACTTCATCGCCTTCGCCCTGGGCAACCTCGCCGGGCCGCTGCTGCTCGGGCACCTGTTCGACACCATCGGGCGGCGCCGGATGATCTCCGGCACCTATCTGCTGTCGGGCGTGCTGCTGCTGGTGACGGCGGTGCTGTTCCAGGCCGGCGCGCTGACCGCGGTGACTCAGACGATCGCCTGGTCGGTCATCTTCTTCTTCGCCTCGGCCGGCGCCTCCGCGGCCTACCTCACCGTGTCGGAGATCTTCCCCATCGAGGTCCGCGCCAAGGCCATCGCGGTCTTCTTCGCCATCGCCCAGGGCTTCGGTGCCCTCGGCCCGGTCATCTACGGCTCGCTGGTCGGCGACGGCAAGGACAGCACCCGGCTGTTCCTCGGCTACCTGCTCGGCGCGGTGGTGATGGTCGCGGGCGGGGTGGTCGCCGCCACCCTCGGGGTCGCGGCCGAGGGCAAGTCGCTCGAGGAGGTCGCCACGCCGCTCTCGGCAGCGAGCCGGCTCCTTCCGGCGTACCCCGCAGGTCCGCGCTCCAAGGACCCCATCGAAGGGCGCGTCAGGCTGCGCTGATGGCTAGGTTGGGTGGGTGCCCAGCCTCACGGAGTCGCTCGCGGCCGGTCCCGGCTGGCCGGTGCGCCAGCCGTACGACGGTCCGTTGGCGGGTGCGAAGGTGCTCGACCTGTCGAGGGTGCTCGCCGGGCCCTACTGCTGCATGGTGCTGGCCGACCTCGGTGCCGATGTCCTCAAGGTCGAGCGCCCCGGCACGGGCGACGACACCCGGCACTGGGGGCCGCCGTTCCACGGTGCCGACGCGGCGTACTTCTTCAGCGTCAACCGGGACCGACGCTCGCTCGCGCTGGACCTCTCTACCGATGGGGGACAGGCGGTGGTCGCCCGGCTCGCCGAGGAGGCGGACGTCGTCGTCGAGAACTTCCTGCCCCGGCACCTCAAGGCGCTGTCACTGGATCGCCTGCGGGACAAGGGATCCGCAGTCTGGGTCAGTGTCCGCGGGGCGGGCGGAGACGGTCCCGACGGGGACAAGCCCGGGTACGACGTGATGGCACAGGCCCGGTCCGGACTGATGTCGGTGACCGGGACGGACCAGCCCACCAGGGTCGGCGTGGCCGTCGCCGACATCGTCACGGGCCTGTACGCCGCGATCGGTGCGCTGGCGGGCCTGGTGGCCCGGCGCCCGCTGCAGGTCGAGGTCGGGCTGCTCGAGTCGGCCGTGGCGATGCTCGTCAACCAGGCCAGCAACTCCCTCGTCGGCGGGGTGGTCCCGGCCCTGTCGGGCAACGCCCACCCCAACATCGTCCCCTATGGCCCACTCCGTTGCGCGGACACCGCGTTGGTCATCGGTGCCGGCAACGACAGGCAGTTCGCCGACCTCTGCACGGCACTGTCGGTCGTCCCCATGGCGAGCTGGGCGACCAATGCCGGACGGGTCGAGGACCGGGCAGCGGTGCTGCTCGCCCTCGAGGCCGCGCTGGTGTTGCGGCCGGCCCGCGATTGGGTCGATGTCCTGACCCTGCACGGGATCCCGTGTGCGCCCGTGCAGGACCTCGGGCAGCTCGCGAGCGACCCTCAGCTGCTGGCGACGGGTCAGCTTGCGACCCTCTCCCATCCCGCTGGACCCGTGACCGTGGTCGGCTCGCCGCTCCGGCTCGACGGCCGCCGTCCGAGGCCGCACGATGCGCCGCCGACGCTCGGTCAGCACACCGACGAGGTGCTGCTGGCGATGGGCCTGACGACCGAGCAGATCGAGGACGTCACCCGTGCCGACCGGGGGTGAGGCCCTCGTCGCCGGGCTCGCAGAGCTCGGCGTCGACGTCGTGTTCGGGCTGCCGGGCGTGCACAACCTGGCTGCCTGGAAGGGGTTCCCGGGCAGCGCTGTCCGGCTGGTGGGTGTCCGCCACGAGCAGACGGCGGGCTACGCCGCTGACGGCTATGCCCGCGCGACGGGTCGGCTGGGGGTTGCCCTGACCACCACCGGGCCGGGGGCCTCCAACATCGTCACCGCCGTGGGGGAGGCCTGGGCATGCCACAGCCCGCTGCTGGTCGTCGCGACCGACATCCCGACGACGGCCCGCCGGCCGGGGGTCTTCCGCGGCGTGCTGCACGAGACCACCGACCAGGCGTCGTTCTTCCGGCCGGTGACCAAGGCCCAGTTCCGTGTCGAGCGGGCGGAAGACCTGCACGACGTGCTCGTCCGCGCCGGGCGGCTGGCGATGATCCACCCGCGGCGACCGGTCTACGTCGAGATCCCGACGGACCTGCTGTCGGCGCACGTCCCCGTGCCGGTGCCTGAGACCCACGTCCCGCCGACCCGCGGCTTCCTGCCCGACCGCGAGGCGTTCCCGCACCCGTTCGAGCGACCGCTGGTCTGGGCCGGTGGGGGAGCGACAGCGTCCGGCGCCGGCCCGCTCGTCGCTGACCTCTGCCGCCGCCTCGGCGCCCCGCTCCTCACGTCGTACGGCGGTCGGGGGCTGCTCGCACCGGACGACCCGCACCTGGTGCCGTTGCCGCCGCACACGAAGGAGGCCGGCGACCTCTGGGACGCGGCCGATCTGGTGGTGGTCGTCGGGTCCGACCTGGACGGGATGAACACGCAGGGCTTCCGGCAGCCACGGCCGCCGTGGGTGGTGACCGTCGACCTCGCGCACCCCGTCAACCTCGAGCCCGATGTGCACCTCGCGATGGACGCGGTCGCGGGACTGTCGGTGCTGCTGGAGCAGGCACCGCAGCGCGACCCCTGGTTCACGCGACCGGCAGGTCGCGAGCTGTACGCCGGTCCCGAGACCGCCTTCCTGGACGCCTTCGAGAGCGGTCTCACCGAGGACGTCGTCGTCGCCGCCGACATGTGCATCCCTGGCTACTGGTACGGCGGTTTCGGCCGCGTCCGGCAGCCCCGCGGGCTCGCCTACCCGGTCGGCTGGGGGACCCTGGGCTTCGGCTTCCCGGCCGGGATCGGTGCCGCCCTGTCAGGACGTCCGGCTGTCGCCCTGGTCGGCGACGGCGGCTTCCTGTTCGCCTGCGGCGACCTGGCGACGGTGGCGCAGGAGCAGATCCCCCTGACGACCGTGCTCGTCGACGACGGCGGCTACGGGATGCTCGCCTACGACTTCACCAAGGACGGCGACACCCCGATCGGCTGCGACCTCGAGCCCCCGGACTTCGTCGCGCTGGCGCGGGCCTTCCGCGTCGACTCCCGTGAAGTGACCCTCGACGAGCTCGGATCCGCTGTGGCACAAGGGATCGCGAGCGGCAAGCCCTCGCTGCTCGTGCTGAAGGCGGCCTACACGCCGCCCCCCAACACCAGCCCTCGCTGGTACCGCGCAGCTACAGGCTGAAGCGGGGGTCGTACGCCGACTCCTCGGTGTCCATCTGCGCCTTCTGCAGCTTGCCGGCGTAGTCCCAGTTCATCGACTGCCAGCGGGTGAACTGGTCGAGGACCCACACCCCGGACTGCCGCGAGCCGTTGCCGCTCTTGCCGTTGCCACCGAACGGCAGGTGCGCCTCGGCGCCGGAGGTCGAGTTGTTGACCGACAGCATCCCCGCCGACACCCGGGACCGGAAGTCCCAGACCGCCTTCGGCGACGACGTGTAGATGGCCGACGACAGCCCGTACCCGTGTCCGTTTGCCAGCTCGACCGCCTCGTCGAAGGTCGAGAACCGCATCACGCTGACGAGGGGACCGAAGGTCTCGTTCAGGTAGAGCGCGTCGTCGGCGCGGACGCCGGTCACGACGGTCGGGTGCGCGAAGACCCCGGCCTCCGGGTCTCCCACGAAGCCGGCGCGGGGGTTGTCGGCGGTGATGCGTCCGACTCCGGTCGAGCCGTGCACCTCGTGGTGCGGCTGGACCTCGCCGAGCCACTTCTCGAAGCCGCTCAGGAACCGTTCCGACAGCATCGGTCCATAGAGCACGTCACCCGTCGGGTCACCGATCGCTGCCGTCTCGACGCGGTGGACGAACTTCTCGACGAACGCGTCGTAGACGTCGGCGTGGACGATCGCGACACCGAGCGAGGTGCAGCGCTGGCCGGCGGTGCCGAAGCCGCTGAACAGCGCACCCTCCGCGGCCAGGTCGAGGTCGGCGTCGGGCATGACGACGAGCGGGTTCTTGCCGCCGAGCTCGAGGCAGGGCGATTGCAGGTGCTTGCCGCAGAGCGCGCCGATCTGCGCGCCCACCTCCGAGGAGCCGGTGAAGCCGACCTTCTGCACGAGGCCCTGCGACAGCGCCTGCGACAGCCCCTCGAAGGTGGTGGGCCCGTCGGCCTGCACGGTGTTGAGCACCCCAGCCGGCACGCCGCCCGCCACGAACAGCCTGGTCAGCGCGTCGCCGAGAGCGGCGCTGTACTCAGCCGGCTTCCAGACGACGGCGTTGCCGCAGAGCAGCGCGGGGACGAGATACCAGGAGGGGACCGCGACGGGGAAGTTGCCCGCCGTGATGATGCCTGCGACACCGACCGGCACCCGGAAGGTGAACAGCTGCTTGTCGCGCATCTCCGACGGCACCGTCTGGCCGTAGAGCCGGCGGCCCTCGCCGAGGAAGAAGTCACAGGTGTCGATGATCTCCTGGACCTCACCGAGCGCCTCGGCCCGCGGCTTGCCGACCTCGCGCACGATCAGCGCCGCCAGGGCCTCCTTGTTGGACTCGACGAGCCGCCCGACCTGCGCGATGACCCGGCCGCGCACCGGTGCGGGCGTGTCAGCCCAGGCACGCTGGGCGGCGGTGGCTGCGCGGAAGGCCTCGACGACCTGGTCCACGGAGGCGAGTGAGATCTCCGCGACCACGTCGTCGAGCTGCGCGGGGTTGGTGGACAGCAGCGTGCCGGCGGCGCCGGGGACCGACGTGCCGTCGATGAGGGAGCTGATCAGCGTGGCAGTCACTGTGCGAGGAGCCTTTCGAGGACGCGGTCGAGGGCGGCGACGCCGAGGGCGAGCTCGGTCTCGCTGACCGTGAGGGCCGGGCGGAACCGGACGCTGCGCGTGCCGCAGCCGAGCAGGAGGACCCGCTTGTCCTCGCGCAGCGACGACAGCACGGCGTCGCGGATCTCCTTGCTGGGCAAGGAGAACGCACACATCAGACCACGCCCGCGCACGTCGGTCACGATCTCGAAGCGTGCCGCCAGCTGGCCGAGCAGGCGGAGCAGGTGGGTGCCCGCGGCCGCGGTGTGCGCGATGAGCCCGTCGGCCTCGACCACCTCGAGCACCCGGCGCGCGCGCACCATGTCGACGAGCGAGCCGCCCCACGTCGAGTTGATGCGCGAGGACACCGCAAACACGTTGTCCGGCACCTCGTCGACGCGGCCGCCCGCCATGACGCCGCACACCTGCGTCTTCTTGCCGAAGGCGACCACGTCCGGCTGCACGCCGAGCTGCTGGTAGGCCCACGGGGTGCCCGTGAGACCGCAGCCGGTCTGCACCTCGTCCAGCACGAACAGCGCGTCGAACTCGCGGCAGAGCGCTTGCATCGCCTGCAGGAACTGCGGCCGGAAGTGGTGGTCGCCGCCCTCACCCTGGATCGGCTCCATGATGAAGCAGGCGATGTCGTGCGGATGGGCGTCGAACGCGGTGCGCGCGGCCGCCAGCGCCACGTGCTCGCGCGCCTCGACGTCCGACGACGGGGACAGGTAGGGCGACGGGATCCGCGGCCAGTCGAGCTTGGGGAAGCGGTCCACCTTCACCGGGTCGGTGTTGGTGAGCGACAGGGTGTAGCCGCTGCGCCCGTGGAAGGCCTCGCGCAGGTGCAGCACCTTCGTCCCGAGCTCGGGGGAGCGCCCGTGCGCCTCGTTCCAGCGGCTCTTCCAGTCGAACGCGACCTTCAAGGCGTTCTCGACCGCGAGCGCGCCGCCCTCGACGAAGAACAGGTGGGGGAGCGCGGGATCGCCGAGCACCCGCGCAAAGGTCTCGACGAACCGGGCCATCGCGACGGTGTAGATGTCGCTGTTGGACGGCTTGTTGCGAGCGGCCTCGAGCAGGTCGGCGGTGAAGGCCGCGTCGTCGACCAGAGCGGGGTGGTTCATGCCCAGCGCGCTCGAGGCGAAGAAGGTGAACAGGTCGAGGTAGGTGCGCCCGTCGCGCGCGTCGACCAGCTGCGACCCGCGCGACGCCGTCAGGTCGAGCACCATGTCGAACCCGTCGACGAGCAGGTGCTGACCGAGGAGGGTGTGCACCTCGGCCGGAGACACCGGCGCAGGAGCAATTGTCGTCATCGCCCCAGCGTAGACGGCGATCCTCCGGCCGACGAGCACCCTGACGGGCGATTTGCCACCGGCTAGCGTCGCGCAGGTGCCGACCACGCTCTACCGCCGCGGCCGGGTGCGCAGCCCCGTCGATCCCTTCGCGACCGCCCTTCTGACCGACGGTGACCGGGTTGTCTGGGTCGGGCAGGAGGCCGCTGCGGACGCGCTCGCACCGGATGTCACCGTCGAGCTGGACGACGGCTGGCTGGCGCCGGCCTTCGTCGATGCCCACGTGCACGCCACCAGCACCGGGATGGCGCTGACGGGGTTGGACCTCACCGGCACGACGTCACTGGGCCAGGCACTTCGGCTGCTCGAGCAGCACTGCCGCCGGGTCCGCGGGGGAGTGGTCCTGGGGACCGGTTGGGACGAGACCCTTTGGCCGGAGGGCCGCCCGCCCAGCGCCGCCGAGCTCGACCGGGCCTCCTACGGCGGCGTCGTCTACCTGTCCCGCACCGACGTGCACTCGGCCGTGGCCAGCAGTGCGCTGCTGGCCGCGTGTCCCGAGGCCCGCGGGGCGCCGGGTTGGGGAGCGGACGGGCTGGTACGACAGCAGGCCCACCACCTGGTACGACGGGCCGCGCAGGCGGCCGTCACGCCTGCCCAGCGGCAGGCCGCGCAGCGCACCGCTCTCGACCGGGCGGCCGCACTGGGGATCGCCTGCGTGCACGAGTGCGGGGGGCCGGACATCAGCGGCGAGGACGACTTCCGCGCGCTGCTCGCGCTCGATCATCCCGTCGAGCGGGTGGGCTACTGGGGCGAGCTTCTCGCCGTCGACAAGGCCCGCGCGCTCGGGGCCGCGGGGGCCGCCGGAGACCTGTTCGTGGATGGAGCGCTCGGCAGCCGCACCGCCTGCCTGCACGAGGACTACCGGGACGGCGAGGGCCACGGCACCGCCTACCTCGAGACCGAGCAGGTGCGCGACCACGTGGTCGCCTGCACCCGAGACGGCATGCAGGCCGGCTTCCACGCCATCGGCGACGAGGCCGTCCGGCGGGTTGCCGACGGTCTCAGGGGAGCGGCCGCAGCGGTCGGCGCCGACGCGGTCCGGGCCGCCCGGCACCGGGTCGAGCACCTCGAGATGGTCGCCCCGGAGCAGGTCGCCGTGCTTGCCGACCTCGGGGTCGTCGCCAGCGTGCAGCCGATGTTCGACGCCCGCTGGGGCGGGCCGTCCGGGATGTACGCGCAGCGGCTGGGAGAGGATCGGGCGCGAGGGATGAACCCGTTCGCGGCGCTGGTCGCTGCAGGTGTCGCCCTGGCTCTCGGGTCCGACAGCCCGGTGACCACTCTCGACCCGTGGGGCACGGTCCGGGCTGCTGTCCGGCACCGCACTCCCGGCTCCGGCCTGTCGGCGCGCGCCGCCTTCAGCGCCCACACCCGCGGCGGGTGGCGGGCAGCCCGCCGGGACGAGGGCGAGCTGGTGCCGGGCGCCACTGCGACGTTCGCGATCTGGCAGGTGCCCGGGGAGCTGGTCGTGCAGGCGCCGGCGGACGCCCTCGCGGGCTGGTCGACGGACGCCCGGGCCGGCGTCTCGGGACTGCCCGACCTCGACGCCCCGGACCCCCTCTGCCGACGGACGGTCGTCGCCGGCGTCGTGGCACACGAAGCGGACGTCTAGGGGCCGAACGGAGCAATACCTCGTCACGATTCGTGACCGGAGGAATGCGTTGCGATGAACGGGCGGCAAAGCATTGACAAGGCACCGGAACCCGTCGGTATGGTCCTGCCGCTAGTCAGGGACAACCCGCTCACGCCCGGTCGTCCTGAGGCCCTTGCTGCGGACCCCGAACCCCGGAAGTCCAGCCGCAGCAGGGGAATCGGGTGGCCGGAGGTCTCTGGGGGACGGTGGCGGGTCCTGGGGGGTTTCACCAGCAGCGCGAACGACCCGGGCACAGGCTCGGTGGGCCAGTAGACAACAGCACGAAGGTGCGCGCCACGCGCCGGCGGGTTGGTCCGAAGGCCCACCGGGCCTTCGCTCGTTCCGAGGCACCCTAGGCTTCGAGCGGTGAAGGCCCGCCTCGTCGCAGCAGCCCTGTCCGGGGTCCTGCTCAACGTCGCCTTCCCACCCCACGAGCTGTGGTGGCTCGCGCCTGTCGCAGTCGGGCTGCTGACCAACACCTTGCGCGGCCGGACCCTCAGGCAGGGTGCGCTGCTCGGCTGGGTCCACGGCCTGGTGTTCTTCGGCGTTCTGCTGGTGTGGACCGGCACCATCGCAGGCCTGCTCGCGTGGGTCGCGCTGACCCTCCTCGAGTCGGTCTTCTCGGCCGCCCTCGGGCTCGCGCTGACGGCGGTGCTGCGGCTCCCCGCCTGGCCGCTGTGGGCGGCGGCTGTCTGGGTGGGGGAGGAAGCGCTGCGCGACCGGCTCCCGTTCGGCGGCTTCCCGTGGGGCCGGCTGGCATTCAGCCAGGGCCACACGCCTCTGACCACCCTGGCTTCCTGGGGCGGTGCGCCCCTTGTGACGTTCGCGGTCGCGGCGCTCGCCGCTCTCGTCGTCCGCGCGCCCGGCAAGGCGGTGCTCGTCGGGCCGGTGCTCGTCCTCGTCGCCCTGGTCACACCCGTCCCGACCGCAGGGCAACGGGTCAACGTGGGGGTCGTCCAGGGCAATGTCCCGCGGGTCGGCCTCGAGCGGCCCGACCAGGTCTCGCAGGTGCTGGCCAACCACGTGCAGGCGACGCACGACCTCGCCGCCTCCGTCCGGGCCGGGAGGCTGCCCGCGCCGCAGCTCGTCATCTGGCCCGAGAACGCCAGCGATCTCGACCCCTACACCGACCCTGCCGCCGCGGGGAGCATCGCCGGAGCGGCGGCCGACGTCGGCGTACCGATCCTGGTCGGCGCGGTGACCGACGGACCTGGCCGCTTCGTCAGCAACCGGGGGATCGTCTGGGACCCGGTGAGTGGTCCCGGCGCGAGCTACGTCAAGCGCCATCCGGTGCCGTTCGGCGAGTACATCCCCTTCCGCACCCTGGTGCGGAAGGTGACCGACAAGGTCGACCTCGTGCCCCGCGACTTCGCGCGCGGAGACAAGCCTGGTGTGCTGCAGGTGGGTCCCGTCCGGCTGGCGGACGTCATCTGCTTCGAGGTGGCCTACGACGGGGTGGTGCGAGACGCCGTCCGAGCAGGCGGCAGGCTGTTGGTCGTGCAGACCAACAACGCGACCTTCGGTCGCAGTGGCGAGACCTCCCAGCAGCTCGCCATGAGCCGACTGCGGGCGGTCGAGCTGGGGCGATCGGTCGTCGTCGCGGCCACCAGCGGCGAGTCGGCCGTCATCGCGCCGGACGGCCACCTGCAGCACACGACCCGGCTGTTCACGCGCGACATCACCGTCCAGCCGGTGACGCTCCGGACGGCGACGACGACGGCTTCCCGGGTCGGCGCCTGGCCGGAGTTGCTCCTCGCGCTGCTCGCCCTCGGCGCGCTGCTCGTGGGGGCACGCCGATGAGCATCGGGTCCGTCCTGGTGATCGTCCCCACCTACAACGAGAGCGAGAACCTCGAGCTCATCGCCTCGAGGCTGCATGCGGCTGTGCCCACCGCCCACCTGCTGGTCGTCGATGACAACAGCCCCGACGGCACGGGCAAGCTCGCCGACGAGCTTGCGGCCGTCCACGAGTGGGCGCACGTCCTGCACCGCAGCGGCAAGCAGGGCCTGGGGGCGGCCTACATGGCCGGCTTCGGCTGGGCTCGCGAGCACGGCTACGACGTCGTCGTCGAGATGGATGCCGACGGCTCCCACGCGCCCGAGCAGCTCCCTCGGCTGCTGGCCGCGCTGGAAAACGCCGACCTCGTGCTCGGCAGCCGATGGGTGGAGGGGGGCGAGGTCGTCAACTGGCCGAAGTCCCGGGAGCTCCTGAGCCGGGGCGGCAACCTCTGGACCCGGCTGGCCCTCGGCCTGCCGCTCAAGGACGCGACCGGCGGCTACCGCGCCTACCGGCGACCGCTGCTCGACACCGTCCTGGCCCGCGACGTCGCGAGCCAGGGCTACTGCTTCCAGGTCGACCTGGCCTGGCAGATCTGGCGGGCCGGCCACCGGGTCGTCGAGGTGCCGATCAGCTTCGTCGAGCGGGAGCGCGGCGAGTCCAAGATGAGCCGGGCGATCGTCGTCGAGGCGCTGTGGCGCGTCACGTTGTGGGGCGTCACGAGCCGCCGCTCACGCCGGCGGCTGCCCTGATGCCCCTCGTCCTGCTGCTGCTGTTCGTCGTCGTCCCGATCGTCGAGATCTACGTCATCGTCCAGGTCGGCTCCGCGATCGGCGTACTCCCGACGATCGCGCTGCTCATCGCGGACGCCGTGATCGGGACGTGGCTGTTTCGCCGCGAGGGACGCAAGGCGTGGGCGGCACTCCAGCTGGCGATCGCCGAGCACCGGGTACCGACGAAGGAGGTCACCGACGGCGCGCTGGTGGTCGTCGGCGCGGCGCTGATGCTCGCGCCCGGCTTCGTGACCGACGCCGTGGGCCTGCTGTGCGTGCTGCCGCCGTCGCGTGCGGTGCTGCGCCGGCTGATCTCGATCTGGGTGGCGCGCCGGCTGCTGGGCGCAGGCAGCGTCCTCCCGGGGGAGCGCTCACGGCGCCGCCAGGGCGACGTGATCGAGGGAGAGGTCCTCGACGACCAGCCGCCCGACGAGCTCTAAGCGCTCTGGCGGCTGGCGGCCTTGCGGTCCGCGGCCTGCTGCGCCTTGAGCTGGGCCTTCACGGCGCCCTGCTGGGCGTGGAGCGCGGCCAGCCGCTCCGCCAGCACCTCCTCGAGCTCCGCGATCGTGCGGCGCTCGAGCAGCATGTCCCAGTGGGTGCGGGCGGGCTTCACGGCCTTGGCCTCGGGCTGCTCGGCGTTGCGGAGCAGGCCGACAGCGCCGCACACCCGGCACTCCCAGGTGGGCGGGACGTCGGCCTCGGCAGCGAACGGGACGGTGGTCTCGTGTCCGGAGGCGCAGTCGTACGCCGTCAGGGCGCGGGGCGCGAACTCGGTGTGGCGGTCGCTCTCGTAGCTCACCGAGCCGAGGCGACTGCCTCGCAGCACGCGGTCACTCATGAGGGCCTCCGAAAACCACAGTCGAACTGAAGGGGTGCAGGTAGTCCAACGGTCGGACGCTCGGAAGGATTCCCTCGGTTGCGTCCGTCACGCCTTTTCCGCGGCGCGGGCTTCGACGCGGCGCGCCTGCTTGACGTCAGGGGGCCAGCTCCTCGCTGAATGTCCGGTTTCGCATGGTTCGTGGCTCGACAGACTCAGGTTCGCGCGGCAGAGTGCCGAACTCAGGAGCACCTGCGACCTCAGGAGTCACAGGTGTACCAGGAGGCACACGTGCGGTTCGGCATCAGCTCGACCGGCCCGGCCCGGGCACTCGGGATCCTGCTCAGCTGCGTGAGCCTCGCCGTCGTCAGCCTCGCGGCCGCGCACGGGGGAGGGCAGCCTGACCCGGCCGGCAGGGTCGTCGCCGCTGCCCGGACCCACCTGGGGGACAGCTATGCCTGGGGCGCCACCGGACCGAAGGCCTTCGACTGCTCGGGGCTGACCTCCATCGTGTGGACACAGTCCGGTCACGTCAGCCGGATGCCGCGCACAAGCGCCCAGCAGCAGGCCTGGGCCATCCCGATCCCGGCCGAGCAGGCCCAAGCCGGCGACCTCGCGTTCTTCGGCGACCCGGTGACCCATGTCGGGCTGATCGCCGGCCGTCACTCCGGGAGCCTGGTGATGATCGACGCCTCGTCGTCGCAGCACGGGGTCGTCGAGCGCGACGTGTGGTCCAGCGGGACGGTCCGCTTCGGCCGGGTGCCACGCGCCGGGATGCCGCGCGTCCGACCGTGGAAGCCGGTCGCCACCCCCCGCAAGCCCGGCAAGTCGCCCGTCGTCGCCCCGGTGGTCGCGCCGGCCGTCGCGCTCGTGTCACCGCGGGAGCCGGCGCTGCGGGGGAAGACCCCCCTGCTCGGCCTGCCGCAGCGCCCGGCCGCGAGTTCCGCCCGGATGCTGCGCTTCGTCACGCTGGCCCGCCGCCAGGTCGGCGTGCGGACCTGGACCGACACCGCGCTCGTCACCGCGCTGTGGGCGCGAGCCGGCGGCACGTCGTCGCCGAACAGCCGGGCGGCGATCCACAACCGCACCCACCGTGTGCTGCTGCGCAAGGCGGCGGTCGGTGATCTGGTCGTGTACGCAGCGCCGGGGGAGCACGTCGGCATCTATGTCGGCGGCGGCTGGATGGTCGACGCCTCCCGGTCTCTTGGCAGCGTCGTGCTCCGTCCGGTCTGGGCCGCACCCGGCGTACAGCTGGTGCGTTGGAACCACTCCTGATTGGCAGGAATAACACGGTTGTCAGGCTTTCCGCCAGCGGCGCCGGGGGACAGGGCCTGGTGCACTGGCCGGCGTGACGATCGTGCCTGACACCAAGGACTGGACCTGGGTGCTCACCCGCCGCTGCCCGGACTGCGGCTTCGACGCCGCCGCCCTCGCACGCCCCGACGTCGGGTCCAGCCTCCGCCGCGCGGCCGCCGAGCTGACGGCGGCCCTCGACGCCCCGGAGGCCGCCACCCGGCCGGCGCCTGGCGTCTGGTCGGCCCTGGAGTACGGCTGCCACGTCCGCGACACGTTCCGCGTCTTCCTGGGGCGCCTCGAGCTGATCCTCGCTGAAAACGACCCGCTGTTCGCCAACTGGGACCAGGACGAGACGGCCGTCGTCGAGCGGTACGCCGAGCAGGACCCGGCACAGGTGCGGCGCGAGCTCACCGACGCCGCCGACGTCCTGGCCGGTCGGTTCGAGTCGCTGCCGGCCGACGTCTGGCAGCGCCCGGGCCGGCGCAGCGACGGCGCGGTCTTCACCCTCACGACCTTCAGCCAGTACCTCGTGCACGACCCGGTGCACCACGTGTGGGACGTCACCCACGCGTGATCCCACTGATCCACGGAGACTTGCACCACGCTCGACCGCCCAGATCGACCACAATCTCTCCGTGGATCACCGGCAAATGCGTTACGCCGATAATCGACATTATGTCAGGTAGGGAACAGCGGGCCACGCGAGAGGGGTTGCACGGGGCGTGACCGACCGCGCCGTTCTCGAGCCCTCCGACGACCACCCGATCACGATCGCGCGCACCGGTGATCGAGTCGTCGTCCGTCGCGAAGGCCGGCTGCTCGCCGACACGCGCGACGCACTGACGCTGCAGGAGGCGAACTATCCGGCGGTGCTCTACCTGCCGCGCAAGGACGTCGACCTGACCCTGCTGGCGCGCACCGAGCACACCACCTACTGCCCGTTCAAGGGTGACGCCTCCTACTTCAGCCTCCCGGACACGCCCAATGCCGTCTGGACGTATGAGTCCCCGTTCGCGGCAGTGGCCGAGATCCAGGACCACCTGGCGTTCTATCCCGAGCACGTCACCATCGAGGTCGAGGCGGCCTGACTTCGCCCGAGGTGTGAGGATGGCGGGGACCAGGACGGCGAAGGGGACCCCGTGAGGCGCGGCACCAGGCGAGAGCTCGACCCGGCGTCGATGCTGTCGAGCCGCTGAGCACGCATGGGACGACTGTCGGACGAGCTGCGCTACCCGTGGGGCGCCGTGCTGGCCGGGGTCGCGGGCGGCGTCTCCTGGGGCGCCGCCGCGGTGTTCACCGCCGGGGCCCCCGCGCTGGAGCTCGGGATCGGGATCGGGTTCGGGGTCTATGTCCTGAGGATCGGTGTGGGCGCACTGGCCGGCAGCGGTCGTGCGCCGGACCCGCCTCCCCCGGCGCGACCGCGCTATGGGACGCCGGCCTTCGAGATGCTCAAGCGGGCCGACGCGGCGACCCGCAGCCTTGAGGACATGGCGCGGCAGGCCGGCAGTGTGACCGCGACCGACCTCGCGGTGCAGCGCGCCGCTGAACAGGCTCGCGCGGTCCTGCTGGACATGCAGCGCCTCGGCGGGCAGTCCGCCGCGGTGCTGGCCGCGCTGTCCCGGGTGGACTCCCCTGGCCTTGACGCCGAGGCGGCCGAGCTGCAGCTCGCTGCGTCGCAAGCCGCCACCGACGCGTCAGCGCAGCAGTCGTCTCAGGCCGCGCGCGACCGGCTCGCCGTGCGCGACCGGCTGCAGCGAGCGGGACACGCGCTCGACGGACGGCTGCAGGCGTCCGCCCTGGGCCTGGAGGGCCTGGTGGCCCGGGTCGCGGAGTTGTCGGCGACGGCCAATGCCGTCGGTGAGGTGGACCCGACGGCGCAGGATCTGGCGCAGCTCACGGCCGACCTCGACGGCCTCCGGATGGGGCTCGCCGAGGTCGAGCAGGTGGCGCGCAAGGCACTGGGCGCCGCGGGCTAGGTTGTTCCCGATGCGTCCGCTCGCGATCTTCGACATCGACGGGGTGCTCGCGGACGTCCGGCACCGGGTCCACCACCTCGAAGGCCGCCGCAAGGACTGGGGCGCGTTCTTCCAGGCCGCCCCTCGGGACGGGCTGCACCCGGAAGGCCTGGCGCTGGCGCTGGAGGCCGCCCGGGAGTGCGACATCGCCTACCTGACCGGGCGGCCGGAGTGGATCCGGGCCGAGACCAGCGCCTGGCTGGCCACGCACGGCCTACCCGACGGCGACCTCGTGATGCGCCGCCGCGGCGACCACCGACCCGCGGCCCAGGCCAAGCTGCAGCTGCTTGAACACCTTGCCGTCGGCCGCACCGTCGCCGTGATCGTCGACGACGACGTTGACGTCTGCGACGCCTACGAGGCGGCCGGCTTCGCCGTGCTGCGCGCGGCGTGGGCTCCCCGGAGCGAGGCGTTGCACGTCGCTCAGGAGGAGGACGGCCGCACCTGAGCGAGGGCGGCCTGCACCGGCGCGGCCTTGGCGTGCGCCTCCCGGACCTCGCTGGCCGGATCGCTTCCCCACGTGATGCCGCCCCCGGCCCACAGGTGCACCTCGCCGTCGGCAGCGGCGATCGTCCTGATGCTCAGGCCGAGGTCGAGGCCGCCGGGCCACACGAAGCCCAACGCGCCCATGCTCGGCCCCCGTCCCACCGGCTCGAGATCGGCAAGCAGCCGACAGGCCGCATGCTTCGGTGCGCCCGTCACCGAGCCGCCAGGGACCAGCGCGCCGAGCACGTCGAGGACGGTCACACCGTCCGCCAGCTCTCCGGCGACCGTCGAGAACGCGTGCCAGAGCCCGGCCCACGCGCTGAGCCGGTAGAGCTCCTCGACGACGACGGAGCCGGCCCGCGTCACCCGGGCCAGGTCGTTGCGCTCGAGGTCGACGATCATGACGTGCTCGGCACGGTCCTTCTCGCTGCCCAGCAACACGGTCCGGTCGAGGTCGGTGCCCTTGATCGGCTCGGTCGTGACGCGGGTGCCGTCGACACGCACCAGCTGTTCGGGCGATGCACTCGCCACCGTCCAGCCGTCGCCGGCGAGCCACCCTCCGTACTGGTACGGCCGGCTGGCCACCGCCGCGGCCAGCGCTGCTGGATCCCCCGTGAACGGCGCGGAGCGGTGGCCGACGACATTGGCCTGGTAGACGTCACCCCGGGCGATCGCCTGACGGACCACCTCGACCGCGGTCGCGTGCTCCGCGTCGGTCCAGGTGCAGGTCCAGTCCCCCACCGATGCCGCTCGCGGAGCCGCGGTCGGTGACGCTCCGCGACGGTAGGCGACAGCGACCACCTCGGGCACGGCCGCGGGACTCGGCCTGCCCGCCGGCACTCCCCCGAGTCGTGCGCAACCGACCGCCCCCAACAACACGGCGACGCCGATCTCGCCACGTTGCGAGGCGGGCTCACCCGCCAGCCCGTGCGCCGACAGGAAGCCCTCGAGCAACGTGACATCATCGGTCTCGAGTCGGTCGACCTCGAGCAGGCCGGTGCGCCACGCCACCGGACGCCCAGGGGGCCCGTCCACAGCGCGTTACCCGAACCGGCTGACGGTCGTTGCCTTCAGTGAGACGCTCAAGGAGCCGACACTGTGGACAGGCACGAACGACGCAGCCGACGCAGCACAGCACAACCGACCCAGCCAGCACCGAGCCGAAGAAGACGCAGCACGATGAAGTGCACGCACCTCCCCCACTGCCCACCCGCCGATGCCGCCGATCACGATGCGGCCCGGGTGGTCAGCCCGCATCCCGAGCAGGGCTGGAACCTGCTCTGCAACGGTGTCGTCGTGTTCGACGACACCGGTGAGCTGCTCCCCGACCGCCGGGTCGTCGCTCCGCACCGCCCCCACTGCAAGCGCGTCGCCTAGACCAGGTCGTCGATCGGCGGGCACGAGCACACCAGGTTGCGGTCGCCGTAGGCCCCGTCGATCCGTCGCACCGGGGGCCAGTACTTCGTCCCCGCGACCACTCCCGCGGGATAGCCAGCCCGCTGCCGGTCGTAGGGCAGCTTCCCGATCAGGCTCGCCGCCGTGTGCGGCGCACCGGCCAGGATCGCTCGGCCCTCCCCGTCGACGTCATCGATCTCGGCCTTGATCGCGATCATCGCGTCGCAGAACCGGTCGATCTCGGCCAGGTCCTCGCTCTCCGTGGGCTCGATCATGAGCGTGCCGGCGACCGGGAAGCTCATCGTCGGGGCGTGGAAGCCGTAGTCGATGAGCCGCTTGGCGACGTCATCGACGCTCACACCGGTCTCCTTGGTGATCTGGCGCAGGTCAACGATGCACTCGTGCGCGACCAGCCCGCCGCGGCCGGTGTAGAGCACCGGGTAGTGCGGCTGCAGGCGGGCGGCGATGTAGTTGGCGGACAGCACGGCCACCTGGGTCGCCCGGGTCAGCCCCTCGGCGCCCATCATCCGGACGTACGCCCAGCTGATCGGCAGGATGCCGGCGCTGCCGTACGGCGCGGCGCTGATCGGGCCGGGGCCGGTCGCCGGCCCGCACTCGTCGTTGAGCGGGTGGTTCGGCAGGTACGGCGCCAGGTGGCTGCGGACCGCGACGGGGCCCACCCCGGGACCGCCGCCGCCGTGCGGGATGCAGAAGGTCTTGTGGAGGTTGAGGTGACTCACGTCCGCACCGAACTTGCCGGGCCTGGCCAACCCGACGAGCGCGTTGAGGTTGGCGCCGTCGACGTAGACCTGTCCCCCGGCCTCGTGCACCAGCCCGCAGATCTCGGTGCTCTGCTGCTCGAACACGCCGTGCGTGCTCGGGTAGGTGATCATGATCGCGGCGAGGTCCTCGGCGTGCTCGGCGATCTTGGCCTTGAGGTCCTGGACATCGACGTCGCCACTCGGCGTGGTCCCGACGACGACCACCTTCAGGCCGGCCATCACCGCCGAGGCGGCGTTGGTGCCGTGCGCGGACGCCGGGATGAGGCAGACGTCGCGCTCGGCCTGACCGTTCGCCCGGTGATAGCTGTGGATCGCGAGCAGGCCGGCGAGCTCGCCCTGGGATCCGGCGTTCGGCTGCAGCGACACCGCGTCGTACCCGGTGAGCTCGCAGAGCCAGCCCTCGAGGTCGGTGACCAGCTGCCGGTAGCCGCGGGCGTGCTGCGTCGGCGTGAACGGGTGGATGGCGCCGAACTCCGGCCACGTCACCGGCTCCATCTCGGTGGTCGCGTTGAGCTTCATCGTGCAGGAGCCCAGCGGGATCATCGAGCGGTCGAGCGCGAGGTCCTTGTCGGCCAGCCGGCGCAGATAGCGCAGCATCGCGGTCTCGCTGTGGTGGCTGGTGAAGACCTCGTGGGTGAGGAACGGACTGGTACGACGGAGTGCCGCGGGCAGCGCGTCGGGCGTACCGGCGTCGAGCGCATCCCAGTCCTGCTGCTGGACACCAAAGGCCTCGGTGACCACATCCAGGTGCGCCCGGGTGGTCGTCTCGTCCGTGCTGATGCCGATCGTGGTCCCGGTGAGCCGAAGATCGACGCCCGCCACCCGGGCCCGCTCGACGATCTCCGCCGCGTCCGGGCGATCGACCGTGAGGGTGTCGAACAACGCGCCGGTCACGCCGAGTGCCTTGGCCAGCAGCGTCGCGTACCGGTGCGTGCGCTGGGCGATCGTGGTGAGGCCCTCCGGGCCGTGCCAGACGGCGTACATCCCCGCGATGACCGCGAGCAGCACCTGCGCGGTGCAGATGTTGGAGGTCGCCTTCTCCCGGCGGATGTGCTGCTCGCGGGTCTGCAGCGCGAGGCGGTAGGCCCGGTGGCCGTCAGCGTCGACGCTGACGCCGACGAGCCGACCGGGGATGGCCCGCTCGAGGCCGCTTCGGACCGCCATGTAACCGGCGTGCGGGCCGCCGTACCCCAGCGGCACGCCGAAGCGCTGGGACGTCCCGACCGCCACGTCGGCGCCCGCGTCACCGGGGCTCTCGAGCAGGGTGAGGGCCAGCAGATCGGCCGCGACGACGAGCAGCGCCCCGCTGGCGTGGGCGTGCTGGGCGAGCGGCTTGAGGTCCCTGACCTGGCCCGTTGTCCCCGGGTACTGGACCAGCAGGCCGAAGATGTCGCTAGGAAGACTTGTCGACAGGTCGACGGTGCGCACCTCGATGCCGAGCGGCAGGGCCCGGGTCTTGACGACCGCGATCGTCTGCGGGTGGCAGTCCTGGTCGACGGCGAAGACGGCCGTGGCGGGGGCCTTGGTCTGCCGACGGCACAGCGTCATCGCCTCCGCAGCCGCGGTGCCCTCGTCCAGCAGGCTGGCATTCGACGTCGGCAGGCCGGTGAGGTCACCGATCATCGTCTGGAAGTTGAGCAGCGCCTCCAGCCGGCCCTGACTGATCTCCGGCTGGTACGGGGTGTAGGAGGTGTACCAGGCCGGGTTCTCCAGCACGTTGCGCAGCACGACCGGCGGGGTGTGGGTGCCGTGGTAGCCGAGGCCGAGCATCGGGACCTGGACGGTGTTGCGCGCGGCGAGGGCCCGCAGCTCTGCGATCGCCTCCTGCTCGGTGGCAGCTGCCGGCAGCCGGAGCTGCTCGGTCGCCCTGATCGCGTCGGGGACAGCGGTCTTGGCGAGGTCCTCGAGCGAGCCGTGGCCGATCACCGCCAGCATCTTGGCGACCTCGTCCTCCGACGGGCCGATGTGCCGGGTCGCGAACGGGGCGGCGGACTCGAGAGCCGCCAAGCTGAGGCTGGTTGCCATCTGGCCGGGCCTTTCGGAGGGCATGCTGACGCGGACCCTCCCCCTCTGTCATGGTGCCTGAGAGCTTCGCCCCCGCGCTGCCACTGCCATGACAGGTGCGTGAGCTTTCACCGTCGGCGTCCAGCCCTGCTGCCACAGGCCTGAAGCTTTCCAGAGGTGCCTACCCCGTGCGGTCCGGTGGCCTGAGAGGTTGTCGGGGAGAGGATGCTCCTTCGGCGCCCGGCGCTGGCTTGCGCTGGGACTCTCCCGCGTGGGGTGGTCGGCACCGAGAAAACTACCAGCGCGGCGTCGCCAGGGCACCCTTCGACACGGGTGACTCGACTGGGTCAGGCGCTGGTGCGCCGCTTGCGCCGGCTGGCGAGCTCGTCGCCCGGGTGTGCCTCCGACCCAGCGGAGCCTGCGCCGGCCTGACCGCCGGCCTGCTGGTCGCGGTGCGCCCGCTCCCCCGGGAGCGAGGCGAGGGTGCCCTCGACGTCACGGACCTGGCGCCCGACGGCGATGGCGAACACCGCCTGACCACCCTGCAGCAGGTCGACCATCTCGTCGGTGCTGGTGCACTCGTAGACGGTGGTGCCGTCGCTGATCAGGGTCACGTTGGCGAGGTCGTCGGCACCGCGGTGGCCCAGCGTGCCGATGGCGGTGCGGATGTTGGGCAGCGAGACCCCGGCGTCGAGCAGCTTCTTGACGACCTTGAGCACCAGGATGTCCCGGAAGGCGTAGAGCCGCTGGGTCCCTGAGCCGGAGGCCTCGCGCACACTCGGCTCGACCAGCCCCGTGCGGGCCCAGTAGTCGAGCTGGCGATAGGTGATGCCGGCGGCACTGCAGGCCGTGGGGCCGCGGTAGCCGATGTCCTCGACGTGTCCGCCGGGGCGCTCCTCCGCGGGGAGGTCGTCGAACAGCGTGCCCTGCAGCGTGACGGGGCTCGTGGGAGCGTCGGGCTCGTGCGCGTCCACGTGGTGCCTCGCTTCTCCGTCGTCGTGCTCGTCGTGATCGTTGTGCCGGACTCGTGCCGGCCCGTTTCTCAGGTGCCTGGTCAGTGGGAGGGACGGTAGAAACCCTCGACCACAGGGTCAACCATCCGCGCGGCGCGTCTCAACTCTCGACCTCTTGTCGAGGATGAGGCATCAGCCGTCCTTCTCGAAGTCCTCCGGCGAGATGGTGTCGAGAAACTCGCGGAACTTCTCGACCTCGTCCTCCTGCTCATCGGGGATGGCGATGCCCGCCTCGGCGAGCACGGCCTCCTCACCGCGGATCACGGCACCGGTGCGCATCGCCAGCGCGATCGCGTCACTCGGACGGGCACTGACCGTGACTCCGCCGTCAAAGGCGAGCTCGGCGTAGAAGACCCCGTCCCTGAGGTCGCTGATGGTGACCGACTGCAGCGGCCGGTCGAGCGCCTCGAGCAGGTCCTTGAGCAGGTCGTGGGTCATCGGGCGCTGGGTCACGACGCCCTGCTGCGCGAACGCGATGGCGGTCGCCTCGACGGCACCGATCCAGATCGGCAGGTACCGGTCGCCGCCGGCTTCCTTGAGGAGCACGATCGGCTGCTGACTGGGGAGCTCGACGCGCACCCCCACCACGGTCAGCTCGGTGGCGGCCGTGCCGTCGGGCTCGTTCATGCCCTGACCCTACCCCCGGCGTGGGTGAACGTCAGGGGTGTGGTTCGAGCAGCGGCCCTCGACGCCGGCTCTTTTGCGACTACCTGCGCAGACCGGGCGCGAGGCCGGCCTTGACGAGCGTTGCGTGCAGCTTGACCGACAGCGACGCGAGCTCGCGGGCGACCTCATCCGCGCGGGCCCGTGCCTCCGGGTTGCGCTGCCGGACCAGCGGCGTCACCACCTGCTCGACCAGGCCGATCTCGCGTTCCGCCGCGGACTTGAACGGCCGCAGGTGCCGG
Source organism: Frankiales bacterium (assembly GCA_025465465.1). Classification (GTDB taxonomy): domain Bacteria; phylum Actinomycetota; class Actinomycetes; order Mycobacteriales; family SCTD01; genus RYN-111. The sequence continues at coordinate 48,599 of JAODND010000012.1, forward strand.
GGCTCGATGCCGAACCGGGCCATCTCGGCGACGGTCTTGGCGACGACCAGCGCATCACCGTCGTAGTGGCTGCTGCCGGACCGCGGGCTCACCAGCCCGAACTGTTCGAGCTGCACGAGCTGCTCTGCCTCGAGCCCGGCCGCGTCGAGCAGCTCACGCCGTGAGAGTCGGACCTCACTGGCGTCGGGGCGGAAGGAGTCGGGACCAGGCATGCCCTCGGCCGCCACCAGCGCGCGCGGCACCTTGGGACCGCTGCCACCCGTGGCCGGCGGCTCCAGGCCGCGGTCGATCGCGTCGAGATGCTCCTTGATCACGCGCAGCGGCAGGTAGTGGTCGCGCTGCGCGGAGAGCACGTAGCGGAGCCGGCTGACGTCCTCGCGGGAGAACTTGCGGTAGCCCGAGGAGGTGCGCTCGGGCTTGATGAGCCCCTCATCCTCCAGGAAGCGGATCTTGGAGATCGTGACGTCCGGGTATTCGGGTCGCAGCTGCCCGAGGACCTCGCCGATGCTCATGAACGCCCGCGACGGCACGCCGGCGGTGTTCGGTACGGCCACGTCAGCTCCCGTCTTCGCTGGCCCGCGACCCGGTGAGGAACACCAGGCGGTACTTCCCGATCTGCACCTCGTCGCCCCCGGCGAGGGCGGCAGTCTCGAGCCGCTCCCGGTTGAGGTAGGTGCCGTTCAAGCTGCCGACGTCGCGAACCACGAACCCGCCACCCTCGCGGACGAACTCGGCGTGCCGACGCGAGACGGTCACGTCATCGAGGAAGATGTCGCTGTCGGGGTGCCGGCCCGCGGTCGTCACGTCGGCGTCGAGCAGGAAACGGGAACCGGCGTTGGGGCCGCGCTTCACGACGAGCAGGGCCGACCCCGGCGGCAGCGCCTCAGCCACACCGGACTCGTGCTCGTCGGCAGTCTCGACCTCGGCTGCGGCCGAGCCCTCCAGCGCGCCTTCGAGCCCGGACAGCGAGATGGTCGACGTGTTCTCCACGCCCTCCCCGGGTCCGGGGCGACCCGTCGGGGCCCCGCAGCGCGCGCAGAAGCGGCTGTCATCGGGGTTCTGCTGGCCGCACTGGGTGCAGAACACGGTCGGGCCGCCTCCTCGAGCTTGCGGGCGCAGGGCAGAACCGCCCGGATGGGTGTCCCCTGCTGGTTGCCCCCGGTCGTGCTCCCGAACCGCCGAAGCGGTCGGCCGAGCGCAGGCGGGCGCACTCGCGAACCTAGTCGCGGCAAGCCCCTGGGGTCAACCCAGGGTCGACGGTGAGGTTGGGCTCAAGTCTTGGGTCGAGGTCGAGACGTTGTGAGGCTGTTGTGAGCCTTTCAGTGCCCGGTCAGCGCCTCGTACGCCGCGGCGTCGAGCAGTGCGGGACCCGTGAGCGCGGCTGCCACGCCACCCTCCGGCGCGATCTCGACCATCCAGCCCTCGCCGTACGGGTCGCTGTTGACGAGCTCAGGGTTCGCGTCGAGCGCCTCGTTGCGCGCGGTGACCGTCCCGGCCAGCGGTGCGTAGATGTCGGAGACGCTCTTGGTCGACTCGACCTCCCCGAGGCTCTCGCCGGCGTTCACCTCCGCACCCACTGCCGGCAGGGTCACGAAGACGATGTCCCCGAGGGCCTCCTGGGCGTACGCGGTGATCCCGATGCGAAGGTGATCTCCGACCGCCTTCACCCACTCGTGCTCGGCGGTGTACTTCTGGTCGGCGGGATTCAACACAGCCTCTTCCGGTCGGGAGCGAGGAGCCGGTGCGGCTCAGTCGGGGCGAGCGTAACGAGGCGTCGAGATCGCCCGCAAGGCGCCCACCCTGAGGCGCTCGCCACGCGTCACCTCGGTGGCGCCGCCCTGCTGACGCACCGCGTCCTCGACGCCACCGGGGATCGCCATCGCACCCGCCAGCGTCCCCGGGTCCCCCAGCGCGATGAACCGGAACGGGGCGACCAGGTGCGTCTTGTCCGCGGCGATGCCGGTCGAGCGGTCCTCCAGCGCGGTCTGCGCCACCACGCGGACGGCCACGACCCCGCCAGCGTCGCCGGTGCCCTCGAGCTGGACGGCCTCGGCGCCGGCGTTCCGGAGCTCCTCGAGGACGTCGAGCAGGACAGACGCGCTCACCTGGTCCTGGGGGTCGGTGATGCGCACCAGGACCCCGGGGCCGGTGGCGGCGACCGTGCCCGCCAGGATGCCGAGCTGCTGGGTGCGGCGGCGCGCCTCGGCCAGCGCGGCCTCGGTCGCACCCGTGCCGGTCGTGAGCTTCTCCTTGGTCGACGTGAGGGTCGAGACCTCCTGGCGCAGCCGGTCGCTGCGGTTGGAGAGCTCGTCCAGGATCTGCACGAGGTCCTCCTGGCGGGCGTTGGCCAGCACGCCCACCTTCTGCGTGGAGCGCACCTGGACCACGAGCGCGAAGCCCAGCAGCCCCAACAGCACCGCGACGAGCACGTCGGCGGGCCGCGCCCGGGGGCGGAGCAGGGCACGCAGGCGGGTCATCATCAGGCCCGGAAGACGCGCCGGCGGATGGCGGCGGCATTGGTGAAGATCCGGATGCCGAGCACCACCACCACTCCCGTGGACAGCTGGCCACCCACGCCGAGCTGGTCGCCGAGGAAGACCACGAGCCCGGCCACGAGGACGTTGCTCACGAAGGAGACGACGAACACCTTGTCGTCGAAGATCCCCTCGAGCTGGGCCCGGACCGCGCCGAACACCGCGTCGAGGGCGGCGACGACCGCGATGGGGAGGTACGGCTGCAGCCCGGCCGGGACGGTCGGCTCGAACACCAGGCCGAGCACGACACCGAGGACGAGGGCGAGGGCCGGGATCACGAGGGGCTCCGTGAGGAAGGGGCAGACGAGACGGCGGAGGGGGGCGCCGCGGACGCCGGGCTCACTGGCGTGGCGGCCCGCAGGTCGGGGGTGCTGGCGGCGGGCAGGCGCAGCTCGTCGGCGCGGCGCACCTCGAACACGATCCCGTAGAGCGAGGTGAACGTCGTCAGGCGCCGGCCGGTCGGCCCGTCGACGAACTCGAGCTCCAGTGCGGTGGGGTCCCCGACCGCGCGCACGACGTACGGCGGCGAGATGGGCCGCAGGTCCACCAGGATGCTCTCCCCCGCGCTGCGCACGGCGGTGACGACGCTCAGCCGCTGCCCGTTGATCGACACCGCCTCGGCGCCGGCCGCCCACAGCCCGTTGGCGACGTCCTGCAGGTCGCGGTCCTGCACCCGCCCCTCGGGGACGGTCCCGCCACGCAGCGGGTCGGCGGCGGCGCCGTCCCCTGTGGGGGCGTCGTCGAGGCGCACCTCGATGCCGGGACCGGTCACGGCGGT
>JAODND010000014.1 GCA_025465465.1 Frankiales bacterium
GACGGCGGCGACTTCCGAGCGGCGTCAGAGCAGCTGCACGCCGCCCTCGGTGACCGCGCGCACTCCGCCGTACTCCTCGTCGTGGCCCCCGGCCAGCGCAAGGTCGAGATCGTCACCGGGCCGTCCGCCCGCCGTCGCGTGCCGGATCGGGTCGCGGCCCTGGCCGTGCTGTCGATGACGTCGGCGTTCAGCGGGGGCGACCTCGCGGGCGGCATCATCGACGGGCTGCGGCAGCTGGCCGAGGCCGCCGGTCGCCGCCCCGCGATCCCGGCGCCTCCCGAGAAGGCCGGCGCCGCCGAGATCGTCGCCCACCACTAGCTTCCCGACCTCCCGCTCGAGAGCTCAGGAACTGGCGTCCCGGGCGCGGGCGCGCAGGGCGCGGTGGACGCCGTCGCGTCCCTCGAGCAGCAGCCGGGCAAGGGCGGGCGGTACGTCGGACCCGGCGAGATAGGCGTCGGTGCGCGCCACGACCGCCGGGGAGACGAGCAGCGTCGGGTAGAGACCGATCACGATGTTCTGCGCCATCTCGACGGTGCGCTCGGCCCAGATGCGCCCGACCGCCTCGAAGTAGGGCTCCACGTAGGGCTCGAGCAGGGCGGTCTGCTCGGCGTTGACGAAGCCGCTGATGACGGCGGCCTGCACCGCATTGGGCAGCTCGTCGGACTCGACCACCGACTGCCAGGCCTCCGCCTTCGCCTCGGCATCGGGCCGCGCTGCCCGGCAGGCCGACGCGTGCCGCTGACCCGCAGCCGTCGGATCGCGGTCGAGCTCGGCGCCGATCTCGTCGAGGCCGGCTCGACCGAGGGCGACCAGCCGGTGCAGCAGCGACCAGCGCAGCTCGGTGTCGACGAGCAGCCCGGGGATCTGCTGCGACCCGTCGAGCAGGCCCTGCAGCAGCCCGACCTGCTCGTCGGTGGAGGCCAGGGCGCCCAGCGCGCGGGTCCAGGCGAGCTGCACGTCACTGCCCGGCTCTGCCGCGCGCACGTGCTCGAGCGCGGCGGTCGCGAGCAGGGCTCGGCCGGTCGGCGCCCAGGCCGGGTCGGCGAACAGCGTCAGCGCCGACTGTGCCTGGCGCAGCAGCGACTGGACGACGCCGATGTCGGACTCGCCACCGATGCCGCGCTGCACCAGCGCGACGTAGTCGCGGGCCGGCATCTCCGCGTCGCGGGTCATGTCCCACGCCGCGGCCCAGCACAGGGCGCGCGGCAGCGAGTCGGCGAAGTCGCCGATGTGGTCGATGAGGGTGCGCAGCGACTGCTCGTCGAGGCGGATCTTGGCGTAGGCGAGGTCGTCGTCGTTGACCAGGACCAGTGCCGGCCGGGTGCGGCCGAGAAGGGCTGGCACCTCGGTCTTGGCGCCCACCACGTCGAGCTCCTCGCGGTGGCTGCGGACGAGCTTGCCGTCGACGAGGTCATAGCAGCCGACCGCCACTCGGTGCGACCGCAGTGTCGGCCACTCCGCCGGCGCCTCCTGCGCCACGTGGAAGGACGTGATGACGCCCTCCGGATCGGTCTCGAAGACCGCCCGCAGCGTGTTGACCCCGGCTGTCTCGAGCCACTCCTGCGCCCAGCTCTGCAGGTCGCGGCCCGACGCCGCCTCGAGCTGGACCATGAGGTCCTGCAGGGTGGTGTTGCCCCAGGCGTGCTTGCGGAAGTAGCTGCGCAGGCCCGCCATGAAGGCGTCCTGACCGACCCACGCGACGAGCTGCTTGAGGACGGAAGCGCCTTTGGCGTAAGTGATCCCGTCGAAGTTGACCTTCACGTCCTCCATGTCGCGGATGTCCGCGGCGATGGGATGCGTCGACGGGAGCTGGTCCTGCCGGTAGGCCCAGGTCTTCTCGGTGTTGGCGAAGGTCGTCCACGCGTTCGTCCATCGGGTCGCCTGGGCCTGGCACAGCACCGAGGCATAGGTCGCGAAGCTCTCGTTGAGCCACAGGTCGTCCCACCAGCGCATCGTCACGAGGTTGCCGAACCACATGTGCGCCATCTCGTGCAGGATCGTCTCGGCGCGCCGCTCGTAGGCGGCGTCGGTCACCTTGGACCGGAAGACGTAGTCCTCGAGAAAGGTGACAGCACCGGCGTTCTCCATCGCGCCGGCGTTGAACTCCGGGACGAACAGCTGGTCGTACTTGCCGAACGCGTATCGGGAGTCGAAGACCCGGTGGAAGAAGTCGAACCCCTGCTTCGTGACCTCGAACATGTCGTCGGCGTCGAGGAACTGCGCCAGCGAGCCTCGGCAGTAGATGCCGAGGTCGATGCCGTCGTGGTGATCGTGCACGTGGTGGTAGGGGCCGGCGATCAGGGCTGTGATGTAGGTCGACATCCGAGGGGTCTCGAGGAAGCGCCAGGTCCCGGCCTCGTCGTCGGCCGGCCGGTCGGCGACGGCGCCGTTGGAGACGACCACCCAGTCGCGCGGTGCCCGGACGACGAAGCGGAACACGGCCTTGAGGTCGGGCTGGTCGAAGGCGCCGTACATCCGGTGCGCCTCGAAGGTCTCGAACTGCGTGTAGAGGTAGACGCCCCCGTCGACCGGGTCCACGAAGCGGTGCAGGCCCTCGCCGGTGCGCATGTAGGACATCTCGGCCTCGACGACGAGCTCGTTGTCGGCGGCCAGGTCGGTCAGCTGCAGGCGGTTGCCGTCGAAGTCGGTGACGGGAGTGCCGTTGAGAGTGGCGCCGAGCAGGCGCGCCGCCCTCAGGTCGAGGTAGCTCGAGGCGCCCGGCTCGGAGCTGCTGAACCGGACGACCGACCGGGAGCGAAACGTCGTGTCGCCGGGCTTCTCACCGGACCCGTCCGTGAGGTCGAGCTCCACGTCGTACGACTGGACCGTCAGGAGCCGGGCGCGCGCGGCCGCCTCGTCCCGGTGCAGGTTGTTCTCGCTCATCGGGGCATCTTTCCACGTCAGCGGGGCGAGCCCGCGAAGTTGCATGCGCAAGGATCGGGGTACGTTTGTCCCATGACCAAGGTGGACTTCTGGTTCGACCCCCTCTGCCCCTGGGCCTGGCTGACCTCCCGCTGGGTCCTCGAGGTCCAGAAGGTGCGCGACCTCGACGTGTGCTGGGACGTGATGTCGCTCGCCGTCCTCAACGAGGGGCGTGACCTCGGCGAGACCTATGCCGAGGCGATGGTCAAGGCGTGGGGCCCGGTGCGCGTCCTGACGGCCGCGGCGGAGAAGACCGACGACCTGCTGCCGCTCTACACAGCCATGGGCAGGCGCCTGCACCACGACAAGGTCGAGCTCGGCGACCCCGCGCTGCTCACCGACTCCCTCGAGGAGGCCGGCCTGCCCGTCGACCTGGCAGCTGCAGCCGGCACGACCGAGTGGGACGACAAGCTGCGCGCCTCGCACGCCCGCGGGATGGAGCCGGTCGGCATGGAGGTCGGCACCCCGGTGATCCACGTCGACGGCGTCGCGTTCTTCGGACCGGTCATCAGCCGGGTCCCGCTGGGTGAGCAGGCCGGCCGGCTCTGGGACGCCGCGCGCGACCTGGCGGCCTATCCGTACTTCTACGAGCTCAAGCGCACCCGCACCGAGGGTCCGCAGCTCTAGATCACGATGCGGCTGATCCGGCCGCCCAGGACCTCCTCACCGAGCACCTCCGCGGTCCCGTCCCGCCAGCGGCGGGCGGTCCAGGCGCACGCGAGCGCGTCGAGGCAGTCGTTCGCCGGGGCGATCCTGGGCAGCATCGGGTCGCCGAGCAGGGCACGGCGTTCGGCCTGACCGGCCGCTGTCCGCTTCGACGCCGTGACGGCGCCCACGGCCCGGAAGCTCAGCTCGGGATGCGCTTCGACCAGCCGCGGGTCGGCGCAGGCCAGTGCCTGCGCGATCTTCGGCACGATGTGCCAGGTCTGGATCGACACCCCGACCGACCCGGCGGCCCGGGCCAGCACCGACGCCTCGGGGTGTGACCCGGCCGCCAGGACGGCGGCCGGCGGTGCGAAGAACACTGACGACCGCTGCCGGCCGAGCCGCTCCTTCGCCAGCACCTCGCAGGGCCGTCGGGCCCCGTCGACGGGCAGCGCGAGCGGGATGTCGACGGCCACCACCGCAGCCGGCACGGCCAACAGCTCCGACAGCTCACCGACATACCAGTCGATGGCCGAGCCTCGGATGAGGGCCCCGACCCAACCCCCGGGGCAGCCGTCGACACCGAGGACGGCATCATCTGCACCCATGCGCGTCCACCTCGGTTGTGACCATGCCGGCTTCGAGCTGAAGGAGGCCCTCAAGGAGCGGCTGACCAGCCTCGGCCACGAGCCCGTCGACCACGGGCCGGCAGAGTACGACGCGGTCGACGACTACCCGCCGTTCTGCTTCGCGGCGGCGGAGGCGACGGTGGCCGACCCCGGCTCGCTCGGCGTCGTCGTCGGCGGCTCGGGCAACGGCGAGCAGATCGCGGCCAACAAGGTCCGGGGCGCCCGGTGCGCGCTGGCGCACTCGACCGAGACCGCCCAGCTCGCGCGGCAGCACAACAACGCCAACCTCGTCAGCGTGGGCGCCCGGATGCACGACCTGCAGACCGCGCTGGGGCTGGTCGTGACCTTCCTCGAGACGCCGTTCAGCGAGGACCCCCGGCACGAGCGTCGGATCCAGATGCTGACGGACTACGAGGGTGCCTGAAGGCCACACCATCCACCGGCTCGCGCGCGACCACCGCCCGCTGCTGGTCGGACGGGTCGTGTCGCTGGCCAGTCCGCAGGGCAAGTTCGCCGACGGGGCGGCGCTGCTCAGCGGCCGTACCTGCACCCGGATCGAGCCGTACGGCAAGCACCTCTGGTACCTGTTCGAGGGCGACCTCTCGCTGCACGTCCACCTCGGGCTGTATGGCAAGTGGGCCGTCGGAGCAGCAGCTCCGCCCGAGGTGCGCGGACAGCTGCGACTGCGGATGACCGCCGGGGACGCGTGGCTCGACCTGCGCGGGCCGACAGCCTGTGAAGTGCACACCCGAGCCGACCACAAGGCCGTGCTGGCTCGGCTCGGACCGGACCCGCTGCGACGCACCGACGACGGCGAGCTGGCCTGGCAGCGGCTCTCGCGATCGAGGACCTCCATCGGCCAGCTGCTCATGGACCAGACCGTGCTGGCGGGCGTCGGCAACGTCTATCGGGCCGAGCTGTTGTTCCGGGCCCGGCTGTCGCCGTTCACCCCCGGGCGCGACGTGCCGCGGGAGACGTGGGACGCGATGTGGGCGGACCTGCGCGCCCTGATGCGCAACGGCGTGAAGACCAACCGCATCGTCACCACCGGGGCGCGGGCTCCGGTGCGTCGTGAGGACGCCCACTACGTCTACCGCCGCGCTGGCCAGCCCTGCCGGCTGTGCGGCACGGAGGTCCGCACCGAGCTCATGGCGGGCCGCAACCTGTTCTGGTGCCCGACGGAGCAGCTCGAGCCCTGACGGTGGCGGCCGTCACAGGAAGTCTGCTTCAAAGGGACAGATGCGACCAGACGTTCGCTAGCCTCGTCATGATGACGTCGGCCGCGGATGACCCGGCGAGGGGGCCTAGCGGCTCCCTCGTCCGAGCCCTGACCTGGCTCCCGAGCAACATGACGCGGCTCCGTCGCGAGCCTCCGCCGGAGCCGTTCGGCACGCTGGCACTCGTCGTCTTCGCGCTGCTGGTCACGGCGATGGGCGCCATCTCGTCGCGCAACGTGTGGCCACCGTCGCTGCTCGCGCTGTCGCTGCTGTTCGGTGGCCTGATGCTCAGCCGGCGCGGCCTGCTGCAGCTCGCGGTGGTGCTGATCGGCTGCCTGGTCTTCGACTGGCTCGACGTCCCCGCGAACGCGCTGCCCATCGGCCCGACCGTCGTCGTGGCGGTCACGGGCCTGGTCGCCTACGAGTTCGCGCGCTCCCGCGAGGAGATCGGCATGGGCGGCATGCGCGCCGACTCGATGCTCGTCGAGCTCCGCAGGCGACTGGAGCTGCAGGGCGCCTTGCCTCCGCTGCCTCCCCAGTGGCACGCCGAGCCTGTCGTCAAGCCCGCCGGCGGCGGGCCGTTCGCCGGCGACTTCGTGGTCTCCGCCCTCGAAGGGGACCGGCTCGAGATCGTGCTGGTCGACGTCTCCGGCAAGGGCGTCGAGGCCGGCACCCGCTCGCTGCTGCTCAGCGGCGCCCTCGGTGGCCTGCTCGGCACCAAGGACTTCCTGGCGGCAGCCAACGCCTACCTCATGCGGCAGGACTGGGCCGAGGGCTTCGCGACCGCGGTCCACCTCGTGCTCGACCTCGAGTCCGGCACCTACGAGGTGGCTTCGGCGGGCCACCCGCCGGTCGCCCACTTCGACGCCGGCAGCGGCCGCTGGAGCGTGCAGCAGGCCGACGGGCCGGCGCTCGGCCTGCTGCCGGGCAGCACCTACTCGACGTGTGGCGGCACGATCCGTCCCGGCGACGCGCTGCTGCTCTACACCGACGGTCTGGTCGAGGTACCCGGCCGCGACCTCGACGTCGGCATCGACAAGCTCCTCGGCGAGGCCGAGCGCCTCGTCACGCGCGGGTTCGCCGGCGGCGCCGAGGTGCTCGTCAACCGGGTCAGCGCCGACAGCACCGACGACCGCGGCCTGGTCCTCCTCTGGCGGTCAGCCCACCAGTAGCCGTCGCTCCGTCGGCAGCGCCGGCGACGCTCCCTGCAAGGAACGCGCGGCCGCCACGTACTCCGTCCGGTGCACCAGCACCTGACCCATGACCCGCAGGTGCTCGGACTCCTGCTGCGTGTCGAGGATCGGGACGTCGACCTCGGCGAGCCGGCGGCACAGGTCGACCACGGCCGCCTTTGACGCGCCGCTCTCGACGAAGAACATCGACTCCCCGCTGAAGACCCGTCCGCTCAGCACTCCGTAGAGCCCGCCCACCAGTCGCCGGCCCTGCCAGACCTCGATCGAGTGCGCTCCGCCCTCGCGGTGCAGGGCGGTGTAGCCCGCGATCATCCGGGGTGTGATCCAGGTGCTCTCGCGGTCGGCGCACGCCGCGATCACGTGCTCGAAGTCCGCATCCAGCGTCGTCTCCCACCTGGCACGCCCGATCAGCTGCCGCAACGACCTCGGCACCCGCACCGTGCGGGTGGCCACGACCGCCCTCGGATGCGGTGACACCCAGGGGATCAGCGGGCCATCGGGCGTACCCGGGAGGAGGGGCACCTCGCCGCGCCGGGCGAGCCTGCGCAGCGGCCGGTCCTGACGGTGTTCGTCCTCGACACCGGCCGGCCAGGGGAAGACGCCGTTGCGATACGCCGCCCGCAGCGTCTCGGGGTCGAGCCGCCCGCCGAGCGCGACGAGCTCGCGCGGCTGCGCGGCCACGTCCATGACGTCGAAGAGGTGGCCGGTGGGGGACACCGGCAGGACCCTAGAGCAGCACTCAGGTGTTACGTTCGACCTCCAGGCGCGCCTGGTCCGTCCAGATCTTGAACCCCCCTCGTCGCGCCGCAGTGACGGCAGAGGGGCGCCCGTGGACGACAACCTCGTCATCGATCTCACCGACCGGGGCCCGACCGATGTCCCCTGCCCCTACTGCGGGGCCGGGGTCCTCCTCTCGACGTTCACCCAGTGGGCCGGTCGACCGCTCACGACGACCACCTGTCCGAGCTGCCTTCGCACGCTCACTGTCAGCACCGCGACGTGGGCGCGCTGGTCGAACACCGCTGACGCCTGAACCCCAACGAGAGGACCACTGATGTCCAACAAGAACAAGGCCGGCCGCGAGGCGCGAAAGCCCGTCCAGGACAAGAACAAGAAGTCGAAGGGGCAGACCCCGGCGCCACGCACCGTCGAGGGACTGTCCGCATCGACCCACAAGCACTGAGCCGGAACCTCCTTGCTGTGGACCTCGCCGACGTCACCGCCCGACAGCAGCGGATGTGGGCGACAGGCGACTTCCACAGGATCGGTGTCGCCCAGGTCGGGGTGGGGGAGCGGCTCGTCCGCTCGCTGCGCGTCCGGGCGGGCGAGCGGGTCCTCGACGTCGCGGCCGGCGCCGGCAACACCGCGCTCGCGGCTGCCCGTCGGTTCGCGTCCGCCGTGGCGACCGACTTCGTGCCTGACCTCCTCGATCGCGCCCGGATCCGGGCCGAGGCCGAGGGGCTGACGCTCGAGACCGCCGTGGCAGACGCGCAGGACCTGCCCTACGAGGACGGGTCGTTCGATGTCGTGGTGAGCACCTTCGGCGCCATGTTCGCGCCTGACCAGGAGCGCACGGCCTCGGAGCTGCTGCGGGTGCTCCGGCCGGGTGGCCGGCTGGGCATGGCCAACTGGACTCCCACCGGGTTCGTCGGGGAGATGTTCGCGCTCGGCGCCGCGGCCGTCCCGCCGCCTCCCGGCCTGCGGCCCCCCACCCGGTGGGGTACGCCCGAAGGGCTGGCCGAGCTCCTCGGTCCCGTGACGGTGCGGACCCAGACCACCGACTTCGTCTATCCGTCGCCGGAGTTCATGCTCGAGCACTTCCGGTCCTGGTTCGGCCCGACGGCTGCGGCCTTCGCCGTGCTCGACGAGGCCGGCCAGCAGCGGTACACCGCCGACCTGCTCGCGCTCTACCTGCGCCACGACGAGGCGGGCGACGGGACCGTGCTGATCCCGAGCCCCTACCTAGAGGTGGTCCTGGAGCGGCCGACGGGAATCGAACCCGCGTAGCTAGTTTGGAAGACTAGGGCTCTACCATTGAGCTACGGCCGCAGAGGTTGTGCACGCCCTCCCACTAGCATGGGCTGACGCGCGCGGGGCGTAGCGTAGTGGCTAGCGCGCCTGCTTTGGGAGCAGGAGACCGCGGGTTCGAGTCCCGCCGCCCCGACATCACCTGTTCTTGAAGGGAACCACCGCTGTGCAGAGCTCCGTCGAGACCCTGAGCCCCACCAGGGTCAAGCTCACCGTCGAGGCCGGCTTCGACGAGCTCAAGCCCGAGCTGGACAAGGCCTACCGCACCATCGGCGCGCAGGTGAAGGTGCAGGGCTTCCGTCCCGGCAAGGTCCCGCCGCGCATCCTCGACCAGCGCGTCGGTCGCGGCGTCGTGCTCGAGGAGGCCGTCAACGAGGCCATCCCGCGGCTCTACGGCGAGGCCGTCGAGTCCTCCAAGCTCGCGCCGGTCAACCGCCCCGAGATCGAGGTCACGACCCTCGACGACCCGGTGAAGCTGGCGTTCACCGCCGAGGTCGACATCCGCCCCGACTTCGCCTTGCCGGCCTACGACTCGCTGTCCGTGACGGTGGACGACGTCGTGGTCGCCGACAGCGACATCGCCGAGCAGCTCGACGGGCTCCGGTCCCGCTTCGCATCGCTCTCACCGGTCGAGCGCGCTGCCGTCGACGGCGACTACGTGTCCCTCGACCTCGAGGCCACGGTCGACGGCGAGCCCGTGTCCGGCGGCACCGCGCAGGGGTTGTCGTACGAGGTCGGCTCCGGTGAGCTGCTCGACGGCATCGACGAGGCGATTCGCGGCGCGTCCGCCGGCGACGCCCGGTCCTTCCAGACCGCTCTGGTCGCCGGTGACCTCGCGGGCAAGACTGCCGACGTCGCCGTGACCGTCCGCACCGTCAACGAGCGGGTCCTGCCCGAGGCCACCGACGAGTGGGCCCAGTCGGTCGCCGGCTTCGACTCGATCGCCGAGCTCCGCGAGGACATCCGCACCCGCGTCGACCGCGTGAAGCGCCTCGAGCAGGGCGTCGAGGCCCGCGACAAGGTGCTCGAGGCGCTGCTCGCCGCCGTGGAGCTGCCGCTGCCCGAGTCGGTCGTCGAGGCCGAGCTGGCCTGGCGCTCGCAGACCACCGACGAGCAGCTCACCCAGGCGGGCCAGACCAAGGAGGCCTTCCTCGAGGAAGCCGGCAAGACGGCCGAGGAGTGGGACGCGGAGCTCAAGGAGGGCGCCGAGACCGCCGTCAAGCAGCAGCTGGTGCTGGACGCTGTCGCCGATGCCGAGGAGCTCCAGATCTCCGACGCCGAGCTCAACGACCAGCTGATCCGGCGCGCCGCCCGGGCCGGGCTGCCGCCGCAGGACTACGCCAACCGCCTCGTCCAGCAGGGCGCGGTCGCGGGCCTGGTCGCCGAGGTACGCCGCGGCAAGGCGCTCGCCACTGTCATGGAGTCCGCGACGATCACCGACGCGTCCGGCAACGCCGTCGACCTCGAGCAGCTCCGCGACGACATGGGCAGCCCCGAGGCCGAGGTGGAGACCGACGAGGACGGCCGGCCCTACCACGTGCACGACGACGGCTCGATCCACTACCTCGACGACGAGCACGCCCACTAGCAGCTTGCGTCCTTCCGCCTGAGCCTGTCTCAGCGCCTGTTTCCCAGGACGTCGCGCTTTCGCCTATGGCGAAGAAGCTCCCGACGGGGAGTCCCGCGGCCGATGGCGGGGTTAGGGTCACCGACAGACCACCGAAGGAAGGCCGCAGCCGTGAGCGAGCTCGTCGTACCCCAGTTAGTGCCGCAGACCCTCGGGACCGGCTCGGTCCACAACCGCGCTCCCGGCGGCATGGGCGGCCTGGACGACCAGGTGTTCAACCGGTTGCTCAAGGAGCGGATCATCTTCCTCGGCTCTGCCGTCGAGGACTCGATGGCCAACGCGATCTGCGCGCAGCTGCTGCTGCTCGCCGCCGAGGACCCCGACCGCGACATCTTCCTCTACATCAACAGCCCCGGCGGCTCGGTGAGCGCCGGCATGGCGATCTACGACACGATGCAGTTCGTCAGCAACGACGTCGCCACCGTCGGCCTGGGCCTCGCGGCCAGCATGGGGCAGTTCCTGCTCTGCTCGGGCGCGAAGGGCAAGCGGTATGCCACCCCGCACGCGCGGATCATGATGCACCAGCCGTCCGGGGGGATCGGCGGCACCGCAGCCGACATCGCGATCCAGGCCGAGCAGATGCTGTACGTGAAGCGGACCATGGCCGAGCGCATCGCCTTCCACACGGGCCAGACCGTCGACCAGATCGAGGCCGACTCCGATCGCGACCGCTGGTTCTCCGCCAACGAGGCCAAGGACTACGGCTTCATCGACCACGTCGTGGGTGCCGCCTCCGACGTCCCGTCCGGCGCCGGTACCCGGGCCTAGGAGGACACAGACATGGACGCGTACAACTACACGATCCCGATCGTCATCGAGCAGACCTCCCGCGGGGAGCGCAGCTTCGACATCTACAGCCGCCTGCTCAAGGAGCGCATCATCTTCCTGGGCACCCCGATCGACGACGGCGTCGCCAATGTCGTCATGGCCCAGCTGCTCCACCTGGAGTCCGAGGACCCCGATCGCGACATCTCGATCTACATCAACAGCCCCGGTGGCAGTTTCACCGCGCTGACCGCGATCTACGACACGATGCAGTTCGTCAAGCCCGAGATCCAGACCATCTGCATGGGGCAGGCCGCCAGCGCTGCGGCAGTGCTGCTCGCCGCGGGTACGAAGGGCAAGCGGCTGGCGCTCGAGCACGCCCGCGTGCTCATCCACCAGCCCTCCGGCGGTGGCGAGGGCCAGAGCTCCGACATCGAGATCCAGGCTCGGGAGATCCTGCGCATGCGGGAGCTCCTCGAGCACATGCTGGCCGCGCACACGGGCCGCGACGAGGCGCTGATCCGCAAGGACATCGAGCGCGACAAGATCCTGACCGCCCGCGAGGCGGTCGAGTACGGCCTCATCGACGAGGTTGTCAGCACCCGGAAGACCGCAACACTGTCCTCCATGTGACCGTGGCACACGAGTGATTCAGGTAACTAAGAGGGTCTTCAGGCGGTACCGTCTGAAGATGGCCAGCCCGGGCAGCCCTGCCCGGGCCGACAGAGGACGAGGTACCAGTGGCGCGCATCGGTGATGGTGGCGACCTGCTGAAGTGCTCGTTCTGCGGGAAGAGCCAGAAGCAGGTCAAGAAGCTCATCGCAGGCCCAGGCGTCTACATCTGCGACGAGTGCATCGACCTGTGCAACGAGATCATCGAGGAAGAGCTCAGCGAGAGCTCGGAGCTCAAGTTCGACGAACTGCCGAAGCCCAAGGAGATCTATGAGTTCCTCGACGGCTACGTCATCGGCCAGGAGACCGCCAAGCGGACCCTCGCGGTAGCCGTCTACAACCACTACAAGCGCGTGCAGGCCGGGACCAACGAGAAGGACCCGATCGAGCTCCAGAAGTCCAACATCCTGCTGCTCGGCCCGACGGGCTGCGGCAAGACCCTGCTGGCGCAGACGCTCGCCAAGATGCTCAACGTCCCGTTCGCCATCGCCGACGCCACCGCGCTGACCGAGGCCGGATATGTCGGAGAGGACGTCGAGAACATCCTGCTCAAGCTCATCCAGGCAGCCGACTACGACGTCAAGAAGGCTGAGACCGGGATCATCTACATCGACGAGGTCGACAAGATCGCCCGGAAGTCGGAGAACCCGTCCATCACGCGTGACGTGAGCGGCGAGGGCGTGCAGCAGGCGCTGCTGAAGATCCTCGAGGGGACCACGGCGTCGGTGCCGCCGCAGGGCGGCCGCAAGCACCCGCACCAGGAGTTCATCCAGATCGACACCACCAACGTGCTGTTCATCGTCGGGGGCGCGTTCGCTGGCCTCGACAAGGTCATCGAGCAGCGGATCGGCAAGAAGGCCGTCGGCTTCGGCGCCGTGCTGCACAGCAAGCACGAGATCGACCCGACCAACGTCTTCTCCGAGGCCATGCCGGAGGACCTCCTCAAGTACGGCATGATCCCCGAGTTCATCGGCCGCCTCCCGGTGCTCACGTCGGTGAACAACCTGGATCGGGAAGCTCTCATCCGGATCCTGACGGAGCCCAAGAACGCGCTCGTGAAGCAGTACGCCCGGCTCTTCGAGCTCGACGGCGTCGACCTCGAGTTCACCGAGGACGCCCTCGAGTCGGTCGCCGACCAGGCCATCAAGCGCGGCACCGGTGCCCGCGGCCTGCGCGCGATCCTCGAGGAGGTGCTGCTGAGCGTGATGTACGACATCCCGTCGCAGGGCGACATCGCGAAGTGCGTCGTGACCCGGGAGGTCGTGCTCGAGCACGTCAACCCGACCCTGGTCCCGCGCGACGCCGGTACCCCCGCCCGCCGCGAGCGCCGCGAGAAGTCCGCCTAACCCAGGCGGTAGCCGGCGAGCTGGCGGGCCTGGCAGACCAGCCGGCCTCGGCTGTCCCAGAGGTCGCAGTCCTCGTCGAACCAGCCGTCGAGCAGCTCCTGCGTGCGCTGCCGCCCGACCAGCCAGCCGTCCGCCGGGATCGCCCGTACGTAGACCGTCAGCTCGATGGTCGGGAACCAGCCGGGGATGCCCATGCCCATCGCCGTCGGCTGCAGACCGTCAGCCAGCACCAGCAGGTCCAGCGCGGTCGTCGGCGCTCCGTCCATGCGCAGGTGAGCGTGGACCGTGCCAGGCGTGGGGTGCGCGCCGAACTCGACGAGGTCGGTGCGCACGTCGACGAACTCCAGATGACCGATCCGGAACCCGGGCACCGGCTCCACGGGGGTGCGGCGGCAGGCGTCGAGCGGCGGCATCTCCGGTACGGCGGTCTGGGACCAGTGCGGCTCGGCCGCGGGGTGCAGGACGCTGCTCGTCAGCTGCGTCTCCAGCACCGTCTCGCCGCGCTGCACCAACCGGGTGCGGAGCTGGCTCACCCGACGACCGGTGCGCAAGGTCTCGACCTGCACCTCCGCCTCGCCGGGGTCGGGGGAGCGCAGGAAGTGGGCGCTCACGACGAGGGGGTGCGGGTGCGCCTCGGTCAGCGCCGGCCGGACCGCCTCGCGCAGCAGGTAGCCGCCGTGCGGGCGCCCACCGATGGACCAGCGGTCGTCCAGCTCGATCTCCACCCGCGGCAGCCTAGGCCGAGGCTTCCCTGCTCCCGTATGAGCCGGGCCGCGCCGGCTGAGCGCGGCCCGGCGCGCAAAAGTCAAACAGGAGCAGGGAGGGACGTCCCTAGACTGAAGCGGGTGACCAGCCAGATGCCTGACCGCCCCACCCTCGACGGCCTCGAGGCGAAGTGGGACGCGGTATGGGCCTCCGAGCAGACCTACGCGTTCGACCGCACCGTCGCGCGCGAGGACGTGTACGCGATCGACACCCCGCCGCCGACGGTGAGCGGCTCGCTGCATGTGGGTCACGTGTTCAGCTACACCCACACCGACCTGATGGCGCGTTACAACCGGATGGCCGGCAAGTCGGTGTTCTACCCGATGGGCTGGGACGACAACGGTCTCCCGACCGAGCGCCGGGTGCAGAACTACTACGGCGTACGGTGCGACCCGTCGGTGCCCTACGACCCCGATTTCACCCCGCCCGCCGAGCCGGCGAAGGACCAGCTGCCCATCAGTCGTCGCAACTTCGTGGACCTCTGCCACGTGCTGACGGCCGAGGACGAGCAGGTGTTCGAGAAGGTGTTCCGCCAGCTCGGCCTGAGCGTCGACTGGAACCACACCTACGCCACCATCGACGACCGCAGCCGGCGCGCGGCGCAGCGGGCCTTCCTGCGCAACCTGGCCCGCGGCGAGGCCTACGCGCAGGAGGCCCCGACCCTGTGGGACGTGGACTTCCGCACGGCGGTGGCGCAGGCCGAGCTCGAGGACCGTGAGCTGCCCGGCGCCTACCACCGGCTGTCCTTCTCCGGCGTGGAGATCGAGACCACCCGCCCCGAGCTGCTGCCCGCCTGCGTGGCGCTGGTCGCCCACCCCGACGACGAGCGCTACCAGCCGCTGTTCGGCACAACCGTGACGACGCCGCTGTTCGGGGTGCAGGTGCCCGTGCTCGCCCACGCGCTCGCCGACCCGGCCAAGGGGTCGGGCATCGCGATGATCTGCACCTTCGGCGACACCACCGACGTGACCTGGTGGCGCGAGCTCGACCTGCCGGTGCGCTCCATCATCGGCCGCGACGGTCGCATCCTCCCGACGGCCCCTGACGGGGTGGCCGAGGCACCGTACGCGGAGCTGGCCGGCAAGACCGTCAAGCAGGCGCAGCGACGGATCGTGGAGCTGCTCCAGGCATCCGGTGACCTCATCGGCGAGCCGAAGCCGATCACCCACCCGGTCAAGTTCTACGAGAAGGGCGACCGCCCGCTCGAGGTCGTGACCTCGCGCCAGTGGTACATCCGCAACGGCGGGCGTGACGCGGCCCTGCGGGAGCGGTTGCTCGAGCGCGGCGCCGAGCTGACATGGCACCCGTCGTACATGAAGACCCGGTACGACAACTGGGTGGGCGGGCTCAACGGTGACTGGCTGATCAGCCGGCAGCGGTTCTTCGGTGTGCCGTTCCCGCTGTGGTACCGCCTCGACGCCAGCGGCGAGCCGGTGTTCGACGAGCCGTTGCTGCCGACCGAGGCGCAGCTGCCGATCGATCCGGCGTCGGAGGTGCCCGAGGGCTTCACCGAGGACCAGCGCGGCGTGCCCGGTGGCTTCGCCGGCGACCCCGACGTCATGGACACCTGGGCGACCAGCTCGCTGTCGCCGCAGATCGCCGGCGGCTGGGAGGACGACCCGGACCTGTTCGGGCGGCTGTTCCCGTTCGACCTGCGGCCGCAGGCGCACGAGATCATCCGCACCTGGCTGTTCGCGACCGTGGTCCGTGCGCACCACGAGCACGGCCAGCTGCCGTGGACCGACGCCGCGATCAGCGGCTGGGTGCTCGACCCCGACCGCAAGAAGATGGCCAAGTCCAAGGGCAACGTCGTCACGCCCACCGAGCACCTCGACAAGCACGGCTCGGATGCGGTGCGCTACTGGAGCGCGTCGGCGCGGCCCGGCACCGACACGACCTTCGACGAGAACCAGCTCAAGGTCGGGCGTCGGCTCGCGATGAAGCTGCTCAACGCCTCGAAGTTCGCGCTCGCCTTCCCCGAGGCCGCCGACGGTGAGGTGACGGAGCCCCTCGACCGCGCGCTGCTCGAGGCACTGGCGCAGGTGGTGGAGGAGGCGACGGCCGCCTTCGCGGCATACGACCCTTCCCGTGCGCTGGAGCGCACCGAGACGTTCTTCTGGACCTTCTGCGACGACTACATCGAGCTGGTGAAGGGTCGCGCCTATGCCGAGGGACCGCCGGCCGAGTCCGCGGGTCGCGCGTTGCGGATCGCCCTCGACACCTTGCTGCGGCTCTTCGCCCCGGTGCTGCCGTTCGCGACCGAGGAGGTCTGGTCGTGGTGGCGCTCGGGTTCGGTGCACCGGGCCTCCTGGCCGACCACCGACGGGCTGAAGACCGGCGGGGACCCCGCGGTGCTCGACGTGGCGGGCGAGGTGCTCGCGCAGGTGCGCAAGGCCAAGAGCAACGCCAAGACGTCGATGAAGACCCCCGTGACTTCGCTCGTCGTGACGGACAGTCCGGAACGGCTCGCGCTGGTGTCGCTGGCGCAGGCCGACCTGGTCAACGCCGGCATGGTCGAGGCGATCACCCTGGTGGAGGGCGCGCCGGCCATCGAGGTCACCCTGGGTGAGGCCCCGCCGAAGTGAGCTCTGCTCGCGTCATGCAGGCCCTGGCGACCCGCTTCCCGAGCGAGGACGCCATGCAGCCGGACCTCGACCGGATCCGGCGGCTGCTCGACCTGCTCGGCTCGCCGCAGCGGGCCTACCCGTCGATCCACCTGACCGGGACCAACGGCAAGACCTCGACGGCGCGGATGGTCGACAGCCTGCTGCAGGCGACCGGCCTGCGCACCGGCCGGTTCACCTCGCCGCACCTCGACAGCCCGACCGAGCGCATCACCCTCGACGGCGGGCCGCTGTCCGAGGAGCGCTTCGGCGAGGTGTACGACGAGATCGCGCCGTATGTCGAGCTCGTGGACGACCCGGTGCGCATGACGGTCTTCGAGGTCCTCACGGGCATGGCGTTCGCGGCGTTTGCCGACGCACCCGTGGATGTCGCCGTGCTGGAGGTCGGGCTCGGTGGTCTGTGGGATGCCACCAACGTGGTCGAGGCGCCGGTCGCCGTCGTGCTGCCGATCGGGCTCGACCACGTGCCGCTGCTCGGCACGACGCTTGCCGAGATCGCCACCGAGAAGGCCGGGATCATCCACCCCGGATCGACGGTCGTGCTCGCCGCGCAGCCACCCGAGGCGGCCGAGGTCCTGCTTCGGCACGCCGTAGCGGTGGGTGCAACGGTGGCGCGCGAGGGCCTCGAGTTCGGCGTCGTCGACCGCAGGGTCGCCGTCGGCGGCCAGATGCTGTCGTTGCAGGGGCTGCACGGTCGCCAGGACGAGGTGTTCCTCCCGCTGCACGGTCCCTACCAGGCGGCCAACGCCGCGGCCGCCCTCGCCGCGGTGGAGGCGTTCCTGGGTCGCGCGCTCGACGCCGACGTCGTGCGCGAGGGCTTCGCCGCCGCCTCCTCGCCGGGACGGCTCGAGGTGGTGCGCACGTCGCCGACCGTCGTGGTCGACGCCGCGCACAACCCGGCCGGCATGGCCGCCACAGTGGCGGCGCTCGGCGACGCGTTCAGCTTCACCACGCTGGTCGCGGTCGTCGCGTGCCTGGCCGACAAGGACGCGCGCGGGATGCTCGAGGCACTCGAGCCGGCCGTGACCTCAGTGGTCGTCACCCAGAACTCCTCGCCGCGGCACCTGCCGGTGGACGCGCTGCATGAGCTCGCCCGCGAGGTGTTCGGTGACGACCGGGTGACGATCGAGGACCGCCTCGATGACGCCCTCGACGCCGCGATCGCGCTGGCCGACGACGCCGGAGAGTTCGGGGGAGCGGGCGTCCTCGTGACGGGCTCCGTCGTCACCGCCGGCGACGCCAGAACCCTCCTCCGCACCCGCTGACCACCCCCGCCGGTAGCCTGGCGGGGAGGGCGGCAGGGTCGCCCGCTCATCGAATCCTCAGGAGTCTCAGCAGTGGCCACGGAGCGCACCCTTGTCCTCGTCAAGCCCGACGGCGTCCGTCGTGGCCTCGCCGGCGAGATCATCAGCCGACTCGAGCAGAAGGGCCTGACGCTGGTCGCGCTCGAGCTCCGCACGCTCGACCGGTCGGTCGCCGAGGAGCACTACGGCGAGCACAAGGAGCGCCCCTTCTTCGGGGAACTGGTCGACTTCATCACCGGCGGCCCGCTCGTCGCCCTCGTCGTCGAGGGCCCGAACGCCGTCGCCGGCACCCGCCGCCTGATGGGCGTCACCAACCCGGTCGAGGCCACTCCGGGCTCGATCCGTGGCGACTACGCCCTCGAGATCGGCCAGAACCTCGTGCACGGGAGCGACTCGCCGGAGTCGGCCGCCCGTGAGATCGGGATCTTCTTCCCGCGCCTGTAGCCGGGGTCCCTTCCGCCATGCACACGCGAGGCTCCGCTCGCACGCTCAGCGCGGTCGGCTGCGGTGGTGATCGTGTGCATGGGGAAGGGTCCAGGCTGCTCGGGGTGACAACGGTCACGCGACACGCCGACAGCCCCGCATGTCGGCCCCCTCGACCTCTACTGGAGCCTGACCGAGCGTTTCGGCTGGATGGCTCCGAGCCGTTAGTGTGGGGCCTTCCCCAACTGCTTTCCTGGTGAAGGGCTCCCCTCAACGATGGCGAAGAACGCCAACAGCATGTCGTTCCTCGGCCGTGACATGGCCGTCGACCTCGGGACCGCGAACACGCTGGTCTATGTCCGCGGGCGCGGCGTCGTCCTCAACGAGCCGTCGGTGGTGGCGATCAACACCAGCACCACGGGCATCCTCGCGGTCGGCACCGAGGCCAAACGGATGATCGGCCGCACGCCCGGCAACATCGTGGCGATCCGGCCCCTGAAGGACGGCGTCATCGCCGACTTCGACACCACGGAGCGGATGCTCCGCTACTTCATCCAGAAGGTGCACAAGCGTCGCCACTTCGCGAAGCCGCGCATCGTCATCTGCGTGCCGAGCGGCATCACCGGTGTCGAGCAGCGCGCCGTGAAGGACGCCGGCTACCAGGCCGGCGCGCGCAAGGTCTTCATCATCGAGGAGCCCATGGCGGCCGCGATCGGCGCGGGCCTGCCGGTCCACGAACCGACCGGCAACATGATCGTCGACATCGGTGGTGGCACGACCGAGGTCGCCGTCATCTCCCTGGGCGGCATCGTGACGAGCCAGAGCATCCGCGTGGGTGGTGACGAGCTCGACAGCTCGATCATCAGCTACGTGAAGAAGGAGTACTCGCTGATGCTCGGCGAGCGCACCGCGGAAGAGATCAAGATGGCCATCGGGTCCGCGTTCCCGATGCCCGACGAGCCGCACGCCGAGATCCGCGGTCGCGACCTGGTCAGCGGCCTGCCCAAGACGATCGTCGTCTCGGCCGAGGAGATCCGCAAGGCCATCGAGGAGCCCGTCAACGCCATCGTCGACGCGGTCAAGAACACCCTCGACAAGTGCCCGCCTGAGCTCTCCGGTGACGTCATGGACCGCGGCATCGTCCTGACCGGTGGCGGTGCGCTGCTGCGTGGTCTCGACGAGCGGCTGAAGCACGAGACGGGCATGCCGGTCCACATCACCGACAACCCGCTGCACTCGGTGGCGATCGGTTCGGGCAAGTGCGTCGAGGAGTTCGAGGCCCTCCAGCAGGTCCTCATCTCCGAGCCCCGCCACTAGGCCTTGCGCGGGTCCCGCAGAACACGGCTGACGCTCGTCCTGCTGCTGCTCACCGCCTTCACCCTCACCGCGCTCGACTACAACTCGGCGCAGTCGGGTCCGCTGGCGTCGCTGCGCCGTGGCATCGACACCGTCTTCGGGCCGGTGCAGCGCGCCGTGGGGAGTGCGTCGAGCAGCGTGGGCAGCGCCCTCGGTGGCCTGCCGCGGCTCGGCTCCTACCAGAGCGACAACAAGAAGCTGAAGCTGGAGAACGACACCCTCAAAGGCCAGCTCGCCGCCCAGGCCGGACTGCAGTGCCGCTACGACCAGGCGGTCGCGCTGCAGAACTTCACCAACTTCACGAACTACCCGACCGTCCCCGCACACGTCATCGGCGTCGGTGCGTCGGCGGACTTCGAGTGGACCGCCACCGTCGACGTCGGTTCCCTCGACGGCGTCAAGCCGGCGATGACGGTCGTGACCGGCTACGGACTGGTGGGCCGGACACTCACCGTGAACCGCAACACCACGGTCGTGCTGCTCATCAGCGACCCCAACAGCACGGTGGGCGGCTGGCTGGTGGGTCCGGACCTCATCGGATTCGCCAAGGGCAAGGGATCAGCACCCCTGAACCTGAGCTTCAGCGGACGTGACGTCGTGAAGAAGGGGACCGTCGTGCTGACGGTCGGTTCCACCTACGACGCCGGCATCCCGGTGGGCACGGTGACCAGCACGACGTACGACCCCAACGGCACCATCCGGACGGCCCAGGTCGCCCCGTTCGTCGACGTCACCCACCTCGGGCTGGTCGGCGTGATCGTCCAGCCACGGCGGACCACCCCACGGGCGCCGTTCCTGCCGGTCGCCCCGGGCGCGAGCCCGACCTCGACGCCGTGTCCGGCGGGGGTCCCCAACGGTCCCGTCCCGACGAGCCGCCCAACGGTCACCCCGAGGGCGTCGGTAACGCCGTCCTCGTCCCCCTCACCGACCCGCACACCGTGACGCCCAGCCGGCTCCTCCTCGGGGTCATCGCCGTCATCACCGCCCTCATGCTGCAGCTCGCCGCGATCGGACGGCTCCCGCTTCCGGGCGCCGCTCCCGACCTGCTGCTCGTGCTGGTCCTCGCGTTCGCCCTGGCCGAGGGGCCGATGTCCGGCGCCGTCACCGGCTTTCTCGCAGGTCTGCTCGCGGACTGCTTTGCCAGCCACGAGCTGGGTCGCCTGTCGCTCGCGTATGCCCTGGCCGGCTATGTCGCCGGCAACCTTCACGACGACACGGACCGCTCCACCCTGCAGCCCTTCGGCGCTGTCGCGACGGGAGCCCTCGTGGCCCTCGGTGCCTTCTCGTTCGAGGGGTTGCTGCTCGGGGACCACCGCATCACGTGGCATGCGGTGGCCCGCGTCGCGGTCAGCTCGGTCCCTTACGATGTGGTCCTGACGCCCTTCGTCGTTCCCCTGGTGGCCGGCCTCGTCCGCCGCCTCGACGTCGACCCACTGCGTCGCCTGTGAGGAACGTGACCTGTGTCTGACCGATCCCGGCTCCGTCTGGTCGTCCTGCGGGTCGTGGTCGTCTCCATCCTGCTGACGCTGCTCGGCCGGCTGAGCTACATGCAGGTCGCCGAAGGCGGGAGCTACCAGTCCGCCGCCAGCCAGAACCGCGTGCGCGACATCATCAGCACGGCGGCCCGGGGACAGATCCTCGACGACCGCGGCGTCGCCCTCGTCACGAACCGCATCGCGCTCGTCGTCAGCGTCAACCGCTCGCAGCTGCTGTCGAAGAAGAAGGGCGGCGCCGAGGAGCTCGCCCGGCTGTCGCGCGTCGTGGCCATGTCGGTCGACGACATCAACCGGATCACGACGCCCTGCGTCTACTCGCTGCCGAGCGGCAAGCGCGTCAAGGCGATCGTCGGCTGCTGGAAGGGCTCTCCCTACCAGCCCGTGCCGATCAAGTCCTACCGCTCGGACGACATCGTCCAGGTCCAGCGCGTCCTGTCGATCGTCGAGCGACAGGAGCTGTTCCCGGGCATCACGGCGGAGTACGAGCCGGTCCGCGACTACCCCGCGAAGACGCTCGCCGCCCACGTCCTCGGCTATGTCGGGCAGCTGACCGGGGACGACATCAAGCAGCCGAAGTACGCGAAGCTCGCTCCGACGACCGCGATCGGGCGTTCCGGTGTCGAGGCGGTGTACGACGACCAGCTGCGTGGTCAGGACGGGGTCCAGAAGCTGCTCGTCGACAAGGACGGCAACACCGCCGGGGTCGCCAGCCAGACACCGGCGATCGCCGGTCAGGACCTCGTGCTCTCGATCGACGCAGGCGTGCAGCGGGCAGCTGAAGCCGCGTTGCAGCAGGGGATCGCGACGGCACGGCAGACGCCTGACACGGGCGGCGGACGGTCGGGCAACTTCAAGGCCACCACGGGCGCAGCCATCACGGTCGAGGCCGACACGGGTCGGGTCATCGCGATGGCCAGCTACCCGACGTACAACCCCGCGGACTTCGTACCCCGGATCCCGGCCGCGAAGTACACCCAGCTGCTCAACGCCCCCGGCCATCCGCTCGTGTCCAACGCGGTGCAGGGCACCTTCGCACCGGGATCGACGTTCAAGATCGTCTCGACGTCGGCGGCGCTGAAGTCGGGTGCCTACAACCTGAACAGCTACATCCCGTGCCCGTCGAGCTTCCTCAGGAAGAAGAACTTCGAGGGCGAGTCGTTCGGCTCCCTGAGCTTCAACGTGGCGCTGATCCGCTCGTGCGACACCGTCTACTACCAGATCGCGTACAACCTCTGGCAGCGCGACGGCGGGACGAAGATCGCGAAGAACCCGGCCGAGTACATGGTCAAGGAGGCCAAGGTCTTCGGCTTCGGCAAGAAGACGGGCATCGACCTGCCGGACGAGCGGGTGGGCCTCATCCTCAGCCGCGCGGGCAAGGTCCAGCTCTACAAGGACCACAAGAAGGACTACTGCGCCGGCGCGAAGAACCCGGCAAAGAGCGCCTACATCCGGCAGATCGACCAGGAGAACTGCGACCACGGCGACGTCTACAACGGCGGCGACGCGATGAACTTCGCGATCGGCCAGGGCGATGTGCTCGTGACGCCGCTCCAGCTGGCCATGGCCTACGCCGCCATGGTCAACGGCGGCACGCTGTACACCCCGCAGCTCGCCAAGGGCTTCCTGTCCTCGGACGGGACGGTGCGTACGACGCTGCCGCCCAAGGTCGCCGGGCACCTCGACGTGCCGGCCGAGTGGCGCAACTACATCACCAACGCCCTCACCGGAGTCACCAAGCCGCCCGGCACCGCGCAGGGCACGTTCCAGGGGTTCCCGTTCAGCACCCTTGACGTCGGTGGCAAGACCGGCACGGCGGAGGTCGACCAGAACCGCAAGGCCCCGACCTCCTGGTTCGCGTCGTTCGCTCCGGCGGGCAAGGCCAAGTACGTCACCATCGTCATGGTCACTGAGGCGGGCACCGGTGGCACGACGGCTGCCCCGATCGCCCGCAAGATCTGGGAGGCGCTCTATGGCCTCGACGGGGCGAAGCCGACCCTCACGAACGGGCAGACGCCAGGCTCGCTGCCGGTGGTGCGCCTCGACGGGACGATCGGCCCGCCTGGTACGCCGATCCCGCACCGCCCCGCGGCAACCACCTCGCCGTCGCAGGCGGCGGGCAGCGGGACGCAGTCGCTCGGCCTGCCGTGGGCCGAGGAGGCGCGTCGCAGCAGGAAGTCGCCCGGGTGAGTGGCGATGCCCATGACTGGGCGACGCCGCGGGTCTCGCCGGTGCGGCTGCGACCCCGCGAGGTGTCGCTGCGCGAGCGCGTGCTCGACCGCAGCTCGCCGCTTCGCCAGCTCGACTGGTGGCTGCTGACGGCGGTGACCGCCCTGGTCAGCATCGGGGGCCTGCTCATCTGGTCGGCCACCCGCGAGCACGAGATCGCACTCGGCGCCGACCCGCAGGCCTTCCTGAAGAAGCACATCATCAATGCCGCGATCGGCCTGGTGCTCGGTGTCGCGGCGGCACTGGTCGACTACCGGGCACTGCGGGCCTATGCGCCGATCGTCTATGGCGCATCCTGCCTGGGGCTGATGGCGGTGCTGTCGCCGATCGGCTCGACGATCAACGGCGCGCACTCCTGGATCGTGCTGCCCGCCGGGTTCCAGATCCAGCCGTCGGAGTTTGCGAAGCTGGCCATCGTCGTCGGCATGGCCATGCTGCTCGGCGAGAAGCGCGACGGCGAGGACGTCCCGCGCAACGGCGACGTGGTGCAGGTGCTCGCGCTGTGCGCGCTGCCGATGGGGCTGATCATGCTCCAGCCCGACTTCGGCACGACGATGGTCTTCATCTTCGTGATCCTGGGGGTGCTGTCGGTCGCGGCGGCCCCGGCGAAGTGGATCGTCGGTCTGCTCGTGGCCGGTGTGCTCGTGGGTGCCTTCGTGGCCCCGCACGTGCTCAAGGACTACCAGCTCAACCGCTTCAAGGTCGTCTCCAACCCGAGCATCGACCCGCGCGGCGTCGGCTACAACGTGCGGCAGGCCCGCATCGCCATCGGCTCGGGAGGCCTGACGGGCAAGGGGTTGTTTCACGGCACCCAGACCCAGGGCCGGTTCATCCCGGAGCAGCAGACCGACTTCGTGTTCACCGTCGCGGGCGAGGAGCTCGGGCTGGTGGGTGCGGGGGGCATCATCCTGCTGCTCGGCGTCGTCCTCTGGCGAGGGCTGCGGATCGCCTCCCTCGCGACCGACTCGTTCGGGCGGCTGGTGGCCGCGGGAGTCGTCAGCTGGTTCGGGTTCCAGAGCTTCGTCAACATCGGGATGACGCTCGGAATCATGCCCGTGACGGGGCTGCCGCTGCCCTTCCTCAGCTATGGCGGTTCGTCGATGTTCGCCAACCTGATGGCCATCGGCCTGCTCCAGAACGTGCACATGCGCTCCCACGAGAGCGGCCCCCGCT
>JAODND010000002.1 GCA_025465465.1 Frankiales bacterium
CGACCACCGCGTGCGGCAGCTGCCACAGCAGGAAGGCATAGGTGTACGACGGGTAGGAGCGGCCCTCCGGGGCGCCGGTGGACAGCTGCACGACGACGACCAGCACGAGCTGGTTGCAGACGACGTAGAAGAACGTCCAGCGGGCGAGCTGCGCCGCCGCACCGAGCCCCGTGCCCCGGAAGTCGAAGCGCGGCCGCAGCCGCAGGCCGCTCTGCCGCAGGGCAGGAAGCAGCGCGGCCGTCTGGGCCACGATCCCGAGGGTGACGCCGATCCCGAGGACGGCCAGCTGCCCGTCGGTGATGGGCGTGCTGCTCAGCTCCGAGGGCCCGGGCAGCAGCGCGAAGACCACGAGGGTCACGATCACGACCAGGTTGTTGACCACCGGCGCCCACATCGGCGGTGCGAAGCGGCCGCGGGTGTTGAGGTAGGCACCGATGACCGCACCGATCCCGTAGAACAGGATCTGCGGCAGGAAGAACCGGGCGAAGACGACAGCCAGGTGGCGGGTGTGCTCGTTGACGCTCGGGTTGATGTAGATGTCGACGATGGCCGGCGCGAACAGCACCAGCACGAGCGACGCGCTTCCGAGCGCGAGGACCGTCAGCGTGAGCAGCCGCTGGACGTACTCCTCGCCGTGGCCGGTCTTGTTGGCCCTGACGACGAGCGGCACGACGACGCTGGTGAGGATGCCGCCGAGCAGCAGCTCGTAGACGATGTTCGGGGCGGTGTTCGCGATGTTGAAGGCGTTGGCGACGCCGTTGACGCCGAGCACTGCCGCCAGCGCGGCCGTGCGGAGGAAGCCGGTGAGGCGGGAGGCCACCGTGCCCAGCGCCATGGTGCGCGTGGACTGGAGCACACTCACGCAGGGTCTCCGGGGCCCGAGTCGGGGGCAGGTCGTCGCAACGCCCGCCGGACGATCCGCGCCCCCGCGGCGAGGAACAGGACGGCCGCGGCGGCGAAGGTCAGGCCGAGGGCGAAGCGGCCGTAACGGGTGGAGTTGACCTGGACCGTGACGGTGCCGCGGAACGGCTTGTCCGCCCGGTCGAGCATCTGGACGATGACCGGGAACTTGCCAGATCGGAGCCCGTCCGCCTTGACACCCGCCGGGACGGAGCGCTTCGGGGCGACCGAGATGAGGCCGGTCTCGATCGGGGGACGGCCCGGGAACGTGAACCGCAGCTTGAGCTGCACGGGCAGGTCGGACTGGTTCTGGACCGCGACCTGGATCGTGCCCTTGCTGCTGGTGAGCAGCAGCCGGCCGCTGAGGACGCTGATCTGGCTCACCAGGCCGGTGAGCCGGCCGTTGAGGAGGTCCAGCTGCCCCTGCTGCCCCGCCGGGTCCTGCCGCCAGGCCGAGGACTCACTGCGCGCCACCGCCTGCCGAAGCCGGCGGCGGAGGTCGGCAATGCGGTTGCGGGTGGTCGGCGACTGCGTGCTCGAGTCGTCGAGCACCGCAGAGGTCAGCTGGGTGGCGCGCCGGCCCTGGAAGGCGACCTGGTCCAGATAGGCGGCAGGCAGCTGGGCGTCGTTGCCCTGCCGCAGCGCGGTGCGCGGGTCGTTCTTGTCGAGGTACTGCTGCGACTCGGCAGCCGAGGTCGGGGCCGGGCAGGACTCGGCGCCCTGCGTGACCGGCTCGAGGGCGACCGGGCACAGCCACGGGAGCCGGCCGAGGTCGCGGAGCGCGTCAGCGGTCGCCCGCACGTCGGCGTCGCTGTTGCGGTCCGGCACGATGAGGAAGGTCCGGCTCCGGCCGGTCAACTCCGCCGCGATGATCGCGGTCTCGGCGATGAAGCGCTGCTCCGCGAGCCGCGAGCCCTCGTCGGCCGAGGTGCCGCCGAGGACCAGTGTGGACAGGGTGTCCTCGGCCACGAGGACGTGCATCGGGTCGGTCGTCGGGCCGAGGGTCACCGGCGCGCTCGGACTGTGGCTGCGACCGGAGTCCTCGAGGTCGGGGAAGGCGCTCACGTCGAGGATGAAGGCGAAACGGCGGCCCGTCCGTGGCGTGAGCGCGTCGGCGGCCGCCTGGGTGAGGATGCCGCTGCCCTGCGTGGGGGGGAAGGCGGCGTCGACGCGGGCGCCCGGCAGCTGGTCGGCGAGGACCTGGTTTCCGAGCAGGGTCGCCTGGTCGATGTCGTCGCGCCCGGCGCCGCTCCCCGCCAGCGCGTCGACGTCAGGGTCGGCGTACGGAACGGCGAGGACGCTCCCGTTGTCCGCCGCGGTCTGCCGCTTCAGCCGGGACAGCCACTCGGCTGCGGCCACCTTCCCCGTGCCCGGCTTCCGGTTGTGGCCCGTGCCGTAGGTGTAGTGGTCGGTGTTTGCCATCGCGTAGGCCGCGGAGACCAGGTCTGGGTCGGGGGCATAGGTGACCGGAACCGGCTGGCAGCGGGTGGTCGTGGGATCGCGCACGCCGTCGTTGCGGACGGCTCCCCGATCGCAGACCGGCTTGCCGGCGTAGGACGCGGCCAGCAGCAGGCGCGCGAGCGGACCCTGCGCGAACGAGCTGGCGAGCGTGTCGTCGACGAACGACCCGTCCGGCGCCTGGTGCGGCTGGTCGGTCACGGGCCACACGACCGCCACCTTGTTCTGCAGCGGCCGGGCGTCAGCAGCGAAGAACGGAACCCAGGTGGGCGCCGCTCCGAGCAGCTGCGTGCCGGACCCGGCGATCGACCCGAGGGCCTCGATGTCCACCGGGTAGACACCGGTGCCCGTGAGGCCGAGTGAGTCGACGTCGGTCCTGATGTCGAAGTAGCCGACCCCGCCAGGGGCGAGGGCGGCGATCGGTTGGGTGTGCCCGCTGTCCCGGTAGAGCGTCCGCATCGTGAAGTGCTTGGTGTAGTCGGCTCCGTCACGCTCGAGCTCGTGCAGCAGGCCGCGCGTCCCGATGACGTCGCCTCGGGCCAGCCGCACCGAGACGCCGGTCACTGCCGAGAGGCCGATGTTGCGGACGGCGCCGACGACCTCGAACGCCTGACCCGCCTGCGGTGCCCGGGGCAGCAGCTCGGTCACGGAGATCTTGAGCGGGTCTTCGGGCTCCTGGGTCGGAGAGGGGCTGGGCGACGGGTCAGCGAGGGCCGGCACCGCGAGCAGCAGGGACAGCAGCCCGACCGCCAGCGCGGTCCGTCTCATGCCGACCGCGACAGCAGTTCGGGCACCTTGTCCAGCAGCCGCCGCTCGTCGGCATAGGCGAGCCGGTCGGCCAGTTCGGACACGGGCACCCAGGCGACCTCACTGACCTCGACGTCCTCGTCGGACAGCTCGAGCCCGTCGACAGCCAGCAGCAGGAAGTGATGCACCGTCTTGTGCACGCGGCGGCCGTCGGCCACGAACCAGAAGTCGATGGTGCCGAGCTTGCCGACGACCTCACCGAGGATGCCGGTCTCCTCGTGCACCTCGCGCACGGCCGTCTGCGGCTCGGTCTCCCCCGACTCGACGTGTCCCTTCGGCAGCGACCACAGCAGCCGGCCGCGCCGGTCCAGCCGCCCGATCAGGGCCCCGCGGGCGTCGGGGCCGCGACCGTCCAGGACCAGGCCACCTGCGCTCGTCTCGTCGACCCTGCGCAGCACGCGGCGCAGGGCGTTGGCTCCCGGACGGCCCGACGATCCGCGCGGCGGGCGCGGCTTCGGGCGCTCGCCGGGGGTGGTCATGGGCCCAATGTACGGGGATCCGAGCGGCACTCT
This sequence comes from Frankiales bacterium, assembly GCA_025465465.1. Lineage (GTDB taxonomy): Bacteria > Actinomycetota > Actinomycetes > Mycobacteriales > SCTD01 > RYN-111. The sequence goes on from JAODND010000002.1 coordinate 3,678, forward strand.
CGTACGCTCTCCTCCCGTGTCCGACCTCACTGCGAACGCCGCGCGCGAACTCGTGGAGCGCTCGCCCGTCCTCGTCGAGGTCGGCGAGCTGTTCGCCGCGGCCGGACACCGGCTCCACCTGGTCGGAGGCTCCGTCCGGGACGCGCTGCTCGGGCGCCTCGACGACGACCTCGACCTGACGACGGACGCCCGCCCGGAGCAGGTGATGGCACTCGTCGACGGCTGGGCCGACGCCACCTGGGACGTCGGCATCGCCTTCGGCACCGTCGGCGCCTTGAAGAGCGGTCAGCGGCTGGAGATCACGACCTACCGCTCCGAGTCCTACGACCGCACCAGCCGCAAGCCCGACGTCGTGTATGGCGACTCGCTGGAGGAGGACCTCGTCCGCCGCGACTTCGCGATGAACGCGATGGCCCTTCAGCTCCCGGACTGGACCGCGCCCGACGCCTTCGTCGACCTGTACGGCGGGATGGACGACCTCGCCGCCCGCGTGATCCGCACCCCGGGCCGGCCCGAGGACTCCTTCGACGACGACCCGCTGCGGATGCTGCGCGCGGCCCGCTTTGCGGCCCAGCTCGGGTTCGACGTGGCGCCGGAGGTCGTGGCCGCGATGACCGACCGGGCGGCGCGCATCGAGATCGTCAGCGCCGAGCGGGTGCGCGGCGAGCTCGAGAAGCTGCTCCTCGGTGCGCACCCGCGCAGCGGCCTCACCCTGCTGGTCGACACCGGTCTCGCGGAGCACGTGCTCCCGGAGCTGCCGGCGCTGCGGCTGGAGATCGACGAGCACCAGCAGCACAAGGACGTCTACGAGCACACCCTGCAGGTGCTCGAGCGCGCGATCGCACTGGAGGACCGGCTCGACCCGCCCGGCCCCGACCTCGTGCTGCGGCTCGCCGCACTGCTGCACGACATCGGCAAACCGGCGACGCGGCGCTTCGAGGACGGCAAGGTGACCTTCCACCACCACGAGGTGAAGGGCGCCCACCTGGCCCGCAGGCGGCTGAAGGCCCTGACGTTCGGCAAGGACGTGCACGAGCCGGTCTTCCTGCTGACCGAGATGCACCTGCGGTTCCACGGCTATGGCCAGCCTGGGACGACGCCGTGGACCGACGCGGCCGTCCGGCGCTACGTCCACGACGCCGGCGACCAGCTGACCCGCCTGCACCTGCTGACCCGCTCTGACTGCACGACCCGCAACCAGCGTCGTGCTCAGCGGCTGTCGAGTGCCTATGACGACCTCGAGCGGCGGATCGCGGTGCTGGCCGAACAGGAGGAGCTCCGGTCGATCCGGCCGGACCTCAACGGCAACGAGATCATGGAGATCCTCGGGCTGCCACCTGGGCGCGACGTCGGGCGGGCCTACCAGCACCTGCTCGAGCTCCGGATGGAGCATGGCCCGATGCTGCGCGAGGAAGCGGTCGCGGCCTTGCGGGCCTGGGCCGCTGAGCACCTCACCTGACGACACGCCCGAGCGGGCTAGTTCTTTCGGGCCATACCGAGGTGGCCTGAAGGCGCCGATGATGGGGACGTGGCGGACATCCGGGACACCGCGCCCCATAGGACGGGCCGAGCTGCGGGCTCCGCACTGCACTGGCTGAACGGGCCCCGCGGCACGCAGGGCGTCCTCGCGGCGGGGCTCGCGGTCCTGATCGCCGCCGGCGCGACCGTGGTGCTGCACAGCGCCGACCCTGCCTCCGCCGACACCGTGGTGGCGGTGGCGCGGCTCGCGCAGGTCTACCTCCCCGACGGCACCGACCACCCCGCCGTCGAGGGTGAGGTGCTGCCGCGCGGAGCCGAGCTGCACACCGGCCCTGGCGGCGGTGCCCAGCTCACGACAGCCGGCCGTCGGGTCTACCTCGACGGGCTGTCCACGCTCCGGATCCGCGACGGTGTCCGCGAGGACCTGACGCGCGGCAACGCGATGGTCGACGCGCGCAACGGCGCCCACCTCGACCTGCAGACCCCCGCGGGACTCGTCGCGACCCCCGCCCACGCGGTCGCCCGCGTTGAGGAGGGCCAACTGCTCACCCGGGTCGCGGTCTACGACGGTGCGGCCGCACTGCGTCCCGTCGGTCGCGCGACCAGCACGGTGGTCCCGGCGCTGTACCAGGTCAAGATCCAGCCGTCGTCGCTGCCGCAGCGGACGACCCCCCTCAGGTTGCTGCCGGGTGATGCGTGGGAGAAGGCGGTCGCCGCCGACCTCGTCAATGCCGACCAGGACCTCAACAGCCTGGCCGACGGACTGGCCCGTGCGGACGGCAGGACCTACCTCGCCGCCTTGCCCGCGGCCTACCGGACCGTCGCGATCCCCGCCCCTGGACCCACGCGCGGGGAGGCGGCACTGTCCGCCGCCGTTGCGCTGGCCGCCACCGTCACCAACCCTCTGGCGAAGGTGCGTGCCTACCGCGCCGACCAGGGCTCGTGGGGGGTGGTCGCCGCCCTCGTCGGAGCGCTGCCGAGCCGGGTCAGCACCGCGCTGAGCGCCGCTCTGGCCCCCCCTGGCAGCGACCCGACAGGGCCGACGACCGTCAACGCGATCCCGCCGCTGGTGCTGCCGGGCGGCCCGACCACCACGCCGTCGCCAGGCACGGGTGGCCCGTCGACGCGACCGACCACCGGACCGACCACGACGCCCACGCACACCAGGTCGCCGTCGCCCTCCCCCGGCGTCGTCAACCAGCTCGTGACGACCGTGACCGGCCTCGTCTCGCCGAAGCCGCTGCCCCCCGCGCGACCGGTCGACCCCAGTCAGTCCACCAAGCCCTGCGTGCTGGGCCTCGTGCTCTGCTGAGGAGCTGATCAGCGGCTGACCACCGGCTCCGGCGGCTCACCGGGCATCCGGCGCCGCACCACCAGCCCGTAGCCGACGCCCGTCACCGCATAACCGCCGGCGATCGTCAGCAGGACCGCGATGCTGCGCCCGTCGTCAGGCAGCACCAGGGCCGCGACCCCCGCGGCGGCCGCGAAGCTGATGTTCACCACCGTGTCGTAGAGCGAGAACACCCGGCCCCGGAAGGCGTCGTCCACCGATTCCTGCAGCAGCGTGTCGACGGAGATCTTGGCCGCCTGCGAGCAGACCCCGAGCAGCAGGGCGGCCGTGACCAGCGCGGGGTGCGTGTACGCCGGCCCGAGGCCGGCGCTGGTGACCGCCGCGCCCAGCAGGACGAGGGCCAGCCAGCGCTGGGTCCCGAGTGCCCGCGTCACGCGGGGCGTGATCGCGGCGGCGACGACCCCGCCGACGACCGTGGCCGTGAGCACCTCGCCGAGGCCGGTGAAGCCGCGGTGCAGGTAGCCGTGGTCGGTGTAGAGCAGCAGTGTGCCGACGAACATCAGGCCGGTGAGGAAGCGCTGCACCGTGATGGTGACCAGTGCCCGCGCGGCAGGGGGGCGCTCCCGGAGGTGCCGGGTGCCGTCGAGCAGGCCACGGGCCACTTCGGCGAGCGCCTCCCGCAGCGACGCGCCGCCGTGCGCCTGCACGGGGCCGAGCCTGCGCCGGCCGATCCGGGAGGCCAACAGGCAGGTGAGGCCATAGACGGCCGCAGCGGCCAGAGCCGTCCGCGCGGCCCCGGCGTCGGTGTCGCCCCAGAGGGCGCGCAGCCCGAGCGAGCTGATGCCGCCGACGGCCGTCGCGGCCTGTCCGGCCGTCGTCGTCAGCGCATTGGCCGTCACCAGGTCGCGGGTCGCCACGACCTGCGGCAGTGCCGCCGACAGCCCCGAGAGGACGAAGCGGTTGAGCGACACCAGCAGCAGCGCGACCCCGACGCTCGCGGCGCTGATCGCCCCCGTCCTCCAGAGGCTCAACGCAAACAGCGCACACAGCCCGCTCCGGAGCCCGTTGCTCACCAGCAGCACGCGCTGACGCGACCACCTGTCGAGCAGCACCCCGGCGAACGGCCCGACCAGCGAGTAGGGCAGCAGCACTGTCGCGAACGCGCTCGCGGCCGCCGCCGCGGAGGTCGCCTTCTCCGGGTTGAAGAAGGCCGCACCGAACAGCGCCCCCTGGAACAGCCCGTCGCCTGCCTGCCCGCCCAGCCGCACCCGGACCAGCCGGCGGAAGTCGACCTCGGCCGCCATCCGTCGTACCGGGTGCACCCGCGACATGGTCCCCGACGTCGTCATCGCGGCCAGCTCACCGAGCCACCCTCGCACGCGGGCGACAACGCGATGCTGCCCTCAGCACCACGAAGGCCCCCACCCGCGAGGGGGTGGGGGCCTTCGAGAGCGCGGCGTACTAGCCGTTGATCCAGGCCTCGAGCTGGTCCTTGGCGAGATCGTCGCGGACCTGCTTCGGCGGGGACTTCATGAAGTAGGTCGACGCCGGGTGCACGGGGCCGCCCTGGCCGCGGTCCATCGCGATCTTGGCGCACCGCAGCGCGTCGATGATGACGCCCGCGCTGTTCGGGGAGTCCCAGACCTCGAGCTTGTACTCGAGGTTCAGCGGGACGTCACCGAAGGCGCGACCCTCGAGGCGGACGTAGGCCCACTTGCGGTCATCCAGCCACTGCACGTAGTCGGACGGGCCGATGTGCACGTTGCGGGCACCCATGTCGTGCTCCATGTTGGAGGTCACGGCCTGCGTCTTGGAGATCTTCTTGGACTCGAGGCGGTCGCGCTCCAGCATGTTCTTGAAGTCCATGTTGCCGCCGACGTTGAGCTGGTAGGTGCGGTCGAGGATGACGCCGCGGTCCTCGAACAGCTTTGCCATCACGCGGTGCGTGATGGTCGCGCCGACCTGGCTCTTGATGTCGTCACCGACGATCGGGACGCCGGCGTCGGTGAACTTCTGCGCCCACTCCGGCGTACCCGCGATGAAGACGGGCAGCGCGTTGACGAAGCCGACCTTGGCGTCGA
>JAODND010000041.1 GCA_025465465.1 Frankiales bacterium
CGACCCAGCGGTCGACCAACGCCATCGTGCTCGTCGTCACCGCCCAGGAGCTGATGAGCCCCACCGGCTCCTTCACCGCCTCGGTGGCCGCCCTGCGCACCGCGGCGAAGGCCCTGAGGCACCCCGACTGGGCCAGGTGGGTCGACGCCGAGGCGCGCACCAGCGGCTTCGAGTAGCAGACTGGGTGCCGTGAGCACCTTGGTCGTCTGGGACGACGTGTTCGGCGAGTACGACTTCGGTCCGACGCACCCGCTCCGGCCGCTGCGGCTCGAGCTCACGATGTCGCTGGCCCGCCAGCTCGGCGTCCTCGACGGCGTCGAGGTCCGGGCGCCGGTCGCCGCGGGCGACGACACCCTCGAGCTGGTCCACGATCCGCTGTACGTCGCCAGCGTGAAGCGCGCCCCAGACGACCTGCTCGGCCGGTTGTCCTTGAAGTGGGGCCTCGGCACCGGGGACAACCCGGTCTTCCCGCGGATGCACGAGGTGTCGGCACTGGTCACGGGCGCCTCCGTCGACGCGGCCCGCGCCGTCTGGGAGGGCACCCACGAGCACGCCGTCAACATCTCCGGCGGCCTGCACCACGCCATGAAGGACCGCGCCTCCGGCTTCTGCGTCTACGACGACCCCGCGGTCGCCATCGCCTGGCTGCTCGCCGCGGGTGCCACCCGGGTCGCCTACGTCGACGTCGACGTGCACCACGGCGACGGCGTCCAGGCCGCGTTCTACGACGACCCCCGGGTCCTCACGATCTCGCTGCACGAGTCCGGCCGGACCCTGTTCCCCGGCACCGGGTTCCCCGACGAGACGGGACCAGCCGGTACGGCGGTCAACGTCGCCCTCCCCGCGGGCACCGGCGACGCGCTCTGGCTGCGGGCGTTCCACGCCGTGGTGCCGCAGGCGGTCCGGGCGTTCCGGCCCCAGGTCCTCGTGACGCAGCACGGTTGTGACACCCACGCCCTGGATCCGCTCGCGCACCTGATGATGACGGTCGACGGCCAGCGAGCGGCGTACCAGGCCCTGCACGCGCTGGCCCACGAGGTCAGCGGCGGGAAGTGGGTCGCGCTGGGCGGCGGCGGCTACGAGCCGGTGCAGGTCGTGCCGCGGGCGTGGACCCACCTGCTCGCGGAGGCCGCGGGGACGACCGTGGACGGCGCGACCCCGGATGACTGGCGTGCCGAGGCCGGTGAGCGTGGCGGCGAGCCGGCGCCGACCTCCCTGACCGACGGTGGCCTGCCGACCTACCAGCCGTGGGAGCCGTTCGACCTGGAGCCGTCCCGCGAGCGGCTCGCCGTGGCGGTGGACGAGGCGATCACGGCGACCCGGGATGCGACCTTCCCCGCGCTCGGCCTGGACCCCCTCACCGGCTGAGCGGGACGCAGCAGGTTGCGCCGAACGGGCTACTTCCTCCGTCCCACCCGTCCCGTTACGATCAACGGGCACGCGCGTGTCTGAGTCCGACGGTGGGGAAGCCGCCGGCCACGCGGCGGCGAAGTGGGCGGGTCGTGTCAAACCTCAGCGAGCTCAAGTTCCTGACCGTGGCGGAGGTGGCCGCGCTGATGCGGGTGTCCCGCATGACGGTCTACCGCCTCGTGCACGCCGGTGACCTGGCGAGCGTCCGCGTGGGTCGCAGCTTCCGCGTGCCGGAGCACGCGGTCCACGCTTACCTCCGCGGCGCGTTCGACGTCACCGCCTGACCGCTAGACTCTGTGCTTTCGCCGACTGTGAGTTGAGGTTCGACCGTGGGTTCCGTCATCAAGAAGCGCCGCAAGCGGATGGCCAAGAAGAAGCACCGCAAGCTGCTGAAGAAGACCCGCGTCCAGCGTCGCAACAAGAAGTAGCCTGCCTGGCGCACGACAACGGCGTCGTGCGAGGAGGCCGCTGTGTTTCTCACGTTCCTGTCAGACCTCGGTTATGAGGACCCCTTCCTGGGGCTGTGCAAGGGCGTCATCGCCCGCATCGCCCCTGAGGTCCGCGTCCTGGACGTGCTCCACAGCGTGGAGCCGCAGGACGTCGAGATGGGCGCCGCGATGCTGGCCAGCGCGGTGCCGTTCCTGCCCGCGCCCGCGGTGCACCTGGCCCTGGTCGACCCGTTCCGGACGATCCCGACCCGCGGCATCGCCGTACGGACCGCCGACGGCTCCCTGTTCGTGTCGCCCGACAACGGCCTCGCCAGCCAGGCCTGGGACGTCGCAGGAGGCGCCGTCGAGGCCCACGTGCTCGATGACGAGACCCTCTGGAACGCCAACGCCGCGCGCACCTTCCGGGCCCGGGACGTGTTCAGCCCGGTGGCTGCGCGGCTCGCCGACGGGCTGCCGATCGCGCAGGTCGGCACGCAGGTGGCCATCGGCGAGCTCCAGCGTCTGGAGCTGCGCGAGGCGCGGCTGCACAACGACCACGTGCACGGCGAGATCGTGCAGGTCGACCACTTCGGCAACCTGACGCTCAACATGCAGCGCCACCACGTGGAGGCCGCGGGCATCACGCTCGGCGACATGGTCGAGATCCGCTGCGGGGGCAAGACGCTGCAGGTCTGCTACACGCTGACCTACGGCGAGGTCCCGCGCGGGCGGGTCGCACTGTGCGAGGACTCCTTCCGCACCATGTGCGTCGCGGTCAACCAGGGCAGCGCCGCTGCTCAGCTGCGGTCGACCCGAGGAGAGCCCATCGTCATCGCCCGCGTGCACGCCGAGCCCCCTGCTGTCACCCAGCCGGTACGGGTCTATGACCAGGCTCCCTCGACCATCACTGCGTAACAATCCACCGATAAGGTGAGGGCGTGAAGCCCCGTGTCGTCCTGGTCACCGGTGTCAGCCGGTATCTCGGCACGCGCCTCGCCGCGACCCTCGCCGCCGATCCGTCGATCGAGCGGGTCATCGGCGTCGACACCGTGCCGCCGCGGGCGGAGGCGCTGCCGCAGCTCGGGCGCACCGAGTTCGTGCGCGCCGACATCCGCAACCCGCTCATCGCCAAGGTCATCGCCCAGGCCGAGGTCGACACCGTCGTGCACATGAACGTCATCGCCACGCCGCTGGGTGCCGGTGGCCGCACGGCGATGAAGGAGATCAACGTCATCGGCACGATGCAGCTGCTGGCCGCGTGCCAGAAGGCGCCGTCGATGCGCAAGCTCGTCGTCAAGAGCACCACAGCGGTCTATGGGTCGTCGTCGCGCGACCCGGCGCTGTTCACCGAGGACGCCGAGCCGAAGGCGCTGCCGAAGTCCGGATACGCCAAGGACGCCGTCGAGGTCGAGGGCTACGTCCGCGGCTTCGGTCGGCGCCGGCCGGATGTGACGCTGTCGCTGCTGCGGTTCACCAACTTCATCGGGCCGGTCATCGAGACACCGCTGACCCGGTACCTGTCGCTGCCGGTGGTGCCGACGGTGCTCGGCTTCGACCCGCGCATCCAGCTGTGCCACGAGGACGACGGCATCGAGGTGCTGCGCCGCTGCGCCCTGGGCGACCACCCCGGCATCTTCAACGTCGGCGGGACGGGGGTCCTGCTGCTGTCGCAGGCGATCCGCCGGGTCGGGCGGCCCTCCTTCCCGGTGCCGGCGCCCATGGTGTCGCTGGTGGCGGGTGCGTTCCGGCGGGCGGGGCTGGTCGACTTCAGCCCCGAGCAGATGAGATATCTCGAGCACGGCCGCGTCGCTGACGTGAGCCGGCTGCAGCGCGAGCTCGGCTGGGGGCCGCGGCCCACGGCCCAGGCCATGCAGACCTTCGTCGAGCGCGCGCCGCGCATCCTCAACCCGGAGACCGTCGCCGCGGCCGAGACCAGGCTGCTGCAGGCCCTCACCCGCACGAAGGAGCCGGTCCGTGCCTGAGGCCAGATCGACGGGCAACGTGATCCCGCTCCGCTCCGAGGAGCCGACCGACCGGCCGGTCCCACCGCCGGCGGCCGTTGCGGCCCCGCCGTCGGCCTGGGAGCAGAAGCTCGCGGGCGGCCTGGCGTTCGTACGCCGTCGCATCACCGGCGACTACGAGATCGACGACTTCGGCTATGACAAGGACCTCACCGAGCACGTGCTGCTACCGCCGCTGCGACCCTTGTACGACAAGTGGTTCCGCGTCGAGACCCGTGGGCTGGACAACGTGCCCGACGCGGGCGGCGCACTGATCGTCGCCAACCACTCCGGCACCGTCCCGGTGGACGCGCTCATGACCACCCTCGCGCTGCACGACCACCACCCGGCGAAGCGCAACCTGCGGCTGCTCGCAGCCGATCTCGTCTTCCAGCTTCCGGTCGTCGCGCCCGTCGCGCGCAAGAGCGGCAACACCCTCGCGTGCAACGCCGACGCCGAGCGGCTGCTGTCGACCGACGAGCTCGTCGGCGTCTTCCCCGAAGGCTTCAAGGGCATCGGCAAGCCGTTCTCGGAGCGCTACAAGCTGCAGCGCTTCGGTCGGGGCGGCTTCGTCTCGGCCGCGCTGCGCACCGGCAAGCCGATCATCCCGGTCTCCATCGTCGGCGCCGAGGAGATCTATCCGATCCTCGGCAACTCCAAGACGCTGGCCCGCCTGCTCGGGCTGCCGTATGTCCCGATCACGCCGCTGTTCCCGCTGCTCGGCCCGCTCGGCGCGATCCCGCTGCCGTCGAAGTGGATCATCGAGTTCGGCGAGCCGATCGAGACGGCCCACCTCGGGGGCTCCGCCGCGGCGGAGGACCCGATGCTCGTCTTCAACCTCACCGACCAGGTGCGCGAGACGATCCAGTCGACGCTCTACACCCTGCTCATGCAGCGCCGCAGCGTCTTCTTCTGAGCTCCCCCGCGCCGATCTCGGAAGCCCGCCCGCGTCCTGACCTGTCGCGGTATCCGACTTCGACGGGCAGTGGCCCGTCGGTCAGCGGCGGAGGGTACGGACGGCGCGGGCGAGCGGTCTGCCTCGGGCCACGTGGCGGCGGTGCAGCTCCATGCCGCCGAGGACCGCGGCAACGGCCAGGCCGGTGCCGGCCGTGGCAGGGACGCCGACCTTCGCCGCCTTGCGACCGGTGCGGAAGTCGCGGATCTCCCAGCCGTTGGCGCGGGCGGCGTTGCGCAGGCCGGTGTCGGGGTTGATCGCGACGCCGCGGCCGACGGTGGACAGCATGGGGATGTCGTTCGCCGAGTCGCTGTAGGCGGTGCAGCGCGACAGGTCGAGCCCCTCGCGCTCGGCGAGCGCCTTGACCGCCTCCGCCTTCGACGCTCCGTGCAGCGGCTCGCCCACGAGCCGGCCGGTGTAGAGGCCGTTCTCCACCTCGGCGACCGTGCCGAGGGCGCCGGTGAGCCCGAGCCGCTTGGCGATGATGCGGGCCAGCTCCACGGGCGTCGCGGTGACCAGCCAGACCCGCTGCCCGGCGTCGAGGTGCGCCTGCGCCATGGCCCGGGTGCCTGACCAGATCCGCTCGGCCATCAGCTCGTCGTAGATCTCCTCGCCGTAGGCCACGATGTCGGCCACCGACTTGCCGGCCACCAGCGACAGCGCCTTCTCGCGAGCCTCGGCGACAACGGCGGGATCCTCCTTGCCGCGCACCCGGAACTTCAGCTGCTGCCAGCCGAAGCGCAGCAGATCGCCCGTCGTGACCAGACCGCGGCCGGCCATGCCCTTGCCGAAGAAGTAGATCGACGCCCCGCGGATCATGGTGTTGTCGACGTCGAAGAACGCGGCGGCGAAGGGGTCCGAGGGGACGGTGAGGGAGGCCTCGACCTCGGCGGCGGCCGCCGCGGCCGCGCCGGCCAGCACGGCGCTCACGCCGTCGTCGGTACGCCTGCGCAGTCTCACCACGTCATCAACCTAGCGACACGCGCAGAGGCCCCGCTCCAACGGAGCGGGGCCTCTGCGTGGAAGTGCTGGTGCCTACTCGCTGTGCGAGAGACGGCGGCGGCGAGCCACGAACGCCAGGCCCATCAGGCCGGTGGCGATGGTCGCCGTGAGCGGCAGGTTGGCACCTGTGCGGGGCAGCGACTGGATCGTGACCGGCGTGCTCGGAGCGGCGCCCTGAGCGATGAGACGGTCACCGACGGCTGCCTGCGCGCCGACGAGCTCGACCGTCAGGAGCTTCTCGCCCTTGGGCAGCAGGCTCGCGATGACCGGCGGGTTGAGGATGAGCTTGGCGGCGGACACCGTGGTGGCGGCCGACGTGCCGTCCTTCGCGACGCTCTCGACCGCGGTGCCCGGCTGGAAGTCCAGGCCGAGGGTGTCGCGGAGCAGACCGAGGACCGTGGTCAGCGTGCTGTTGACCGTGTCCTGCAGGGCCGGCGGGAGGGCAGAGCCGAGCGAGCCGGTGAGCTCGATCGTCTTGCCGATCTTGAGGGTGAGGGCGTCGGCGACGTGGACGGTCAGGACACCGGGGGTGTGCAGGACCGACGCGGTGCCGGGCTTGCCACCGGCGGTGGCGGAAGCCTGCGAGGCGAGGGCGTCGACGGAGACGCGGCCACCGAGCAGCGAGTGGCCCGCGAGGCTGTTCTCGACGCTGGTGGTGACGGCCATGCCCTGCCGGGTGATCGTCTGCGAGGACTTCATGATGCCCAGGTCGATGAGCCCGGTGCCGGCGGTCAGGCCGTTGATGGCCGACTGGATCGTGGCGATGAGGGTGTCGAGCTGC
>JAODND010000015.1 GCA_025465465.1 Frankiales bacterium
GCGACGCAGTGGCAACCCGGTTCGGCACAGCGGCGATCGGCTCGGTGCAGCGGACGCGGCGAAGGCGGGGGCCCGGCCGGGCGAACCGGCTCGGGCGCCGGGGCGCAGGAAGAGCCGCTCCTAGCCATCCGCCATGGTGACCGGCGGGCCTGAGAGACCCGTCCCCAGGACGGCCACTGCGACTGCTCGTGTCATCGCTTCGCGTGTCCGAGGGGGGACTTGAACCCCCATTCCCATCACTGAGAACTAGCACCTCAAGCTAGCGCGTCTGCCAATTCCGCCACCCGGACAAGGGTGTGTCCGGCGTGACCGGACAGCGACGAAGACTATACCGGGCACGCGGACTAGCGTGCCGGGCATGACCGGGGCACAGGACGAGGCAGTCGAGATCCTCCAGCAGCTGATCAGGTGCGAGAGCGTCAACGACGGGACCGGTCGGGGCAAGGGCGAGCGGCAGGCCGCGGAGTACGTCGCCGGGCTGCTCGAGGAGGTCGGGCTCCACGCCGAGATCTTCGAGTCGGCCGCCAACCGAGCCAGCGTCATCGCACGGGTCGAGGGGGCTGATTCCGGCCGCGACGCGCTGCTCATCCACCACCACCTCGACGTGGTGCCGGCAGAGCCGAAGGAGTGGACCTACGACCCCTTCGCGGGCGAGATCGCGGACGGCTGTGTGTGGGGCCGCGGCGCCGTCGACATGCTCGACATGAACGCGATGACGCTCGCCGTCATCCGCGAGCGGATGCGCCAGGGCCGCAAGCCTCCGCGCGACCTGGTGCTCGCCTTCATGGCCGACGAGGAGGCCGGCGGCGTCTTCGGCGCCCACTGGTTGGTCGACAACAAGCGGCAGCTCTTCGACGGCTGCACCGAGGCGATCGGGGAGGTCGGCGGCTTCAGCCTGACCGTGAACGACGACCTGCGGCTCTACCTGATCGAGACAGCTCAGAAGGGCATCGCCTGGATGCGCCTCACGGCCACGGGCAAGGCGGGCCACGGCAGCATGATGAGCGACGACAACGCGGTCACGGCCTTGTGCGAGGCCGTCGCGCGGCTCGGCCGCCACGAGTTCCCGATCCATGTCACCAAGACCGTCCGGGCCTTCCTCGACGGCATGGGCGAGGCGTTCGAGATCGAGCTCGACGCGGACGACATGGAGGGGACCCTCGCCAAGCTCGGCCCGCTGGCCCGGATCGTCGGCGCGACGCTGCGCAACACGGCAAACCCGACCATGCTCGACGCCGGCTACAAGCACAACGTCATCCCGCAGTACGCCCACGCCAACGTCGACGGCCGCTTCCTGCCTGGCTTCGAGGAGGAGTTCGAGCGGGAGCTCGACACCGTTCTCGGCCCCGGCATCACGCGCGAGTACATCCACCACGACATCGCGGTGGAGACGGAGTTCGAGGGCGCCCTCGTCGACGCCATGAGCACCGCGCTCAAGGCCGAGGATCCGGCTGCCCGCACGGTGCCCTACATGCTCTCCGGCGGCACCGATGCGAAGAGCTTCAACCTGCTCGGCATCCGCTGCTTCGGGTTCTCCCCGCTGCGACTGCCGCCCGAGCTCGACTTCGCGGCCATGTTCCACGGCGTCGATGAGCGGGTGCCGGTGGAGTCGCTGCAGTTCGGCGTACGCGTCCTGGACCGCTTCCTCGACGCCAGCTGATCGACGGAGACTTACGCACGGATCCGTACCCAGATTCCGCCTGCAAGTCTCCGTGGATCAACGCGCGAGATCAGCTCGTCAGCGGCGGCAACGGCTCAGCACGAAGGCGGCGCCTCAAGGTCACCTTGCGGACGCCGCCTTCGAAGATCGCGTGACGGAGCAGCTCCCAATCGCCGTACTCGGCGTGGATCCCGAGCACGTCCCTGGCGTGGCGGGTGCTCACCCCCCTCGGCAGGGTGATCGTCCGCTGCTCGTAGTCCACGCCCAGACCTTAGAACTCGATGTCCGGAGACGACCAGCGCGGCAGCGACTCGGGATAGCCCGTCGGCGGCGCCGAGACGTCGTCCAGGGCCTGCCGGACGGGCTCGGGGAGCAGCAGCGACTCGGCCGCCAGCGACGCCTGCAGCTGGGCGCTGGTGCGGGCGCCGACGATCGGCGCCGTGACGCCCGGCCGGTCGCGGACCCAGGCGAGCGCAACGGCGACGGGGGAGACCCCGAGCCCGTCCGCGGCGGTGAGCACGGCGTCGACGACCGAGCTGGCCGCCTCGGTGAGGAGCGGCTGCATCCATGCCTGGAAGTGCTGCGAGGCGCCGCGGCTGTCGCCGGGGACGCCGTTGCGATACTTGCCGGTCAGCACCCCGCGCCCCAGCGGCGACCACGGCAGCAGGCCGAGGCCCTGGTCCAGCGCCGAGGGCACGACCTCGCGCTCGATGCCGCGCTGCAGCAGGGAGTACTCGACCTGGTTGCTGACGATCGGCGCCCGCCCGGGCCAGGCCCGCTGCCAGGCGGCGACAGCGCCCTGCTGCCAGCCTGCGTAGTTGGAGACGCCGACATAGCGCACCCGGCCTGATGACACCGCTGTGTCGAGCGCGCCGAGCGCCTCTTCCCAGGGCGTCATCAGGTCCCACGAGTGCAGCTGCCACAGGTCGATCCAGTCGGTCTGCAGCCGCTTCAGGGAAGCGTCGAGGGCCGTGAGCAGATGCCCCCGCGACGTGCCGCGACCCATCGGGCCGGTCCCCATGACGCCGTGCGCCTTGGTCGCGAGCACGACCTCGTCGCGGGGAACGACGTCCTTCAGCAGCCGGCCGACGACCCGCTCGCTCTCGCCGTCGACATAGACGTTGGCGGTGTCGACGAGCGTCCCGCCGGCCTCGCGAAAGGCGATGAGCTGGGCGGCGGCGTCGTCCTCATCGGTGTCGCGCCCCCAGGTCATGGTCCCGAGCCCGAGCCGGCTGACGACGAGGCCGCTGCGGCCCAGGTGACGCTGCTTCACCTGCCGGACGCTACCGTCCGGACGACCAGGATCTTGGGAGGCAGCACGTGAAGCTCGGGCTCAACATGGGCTACTGGGGCATGGGCAACGACGCCGCGAACCTCGCCCTTGCCAGGGAGGCCGACACCCTCGGATACAGCGTCGCGTGGGTCGCGGAGGCCTACGGCTCCGACGCCGCCACGATCCTGTCCTGGGTGGCTGCCCAGACCACCCAGATCGACATCGGCTCGGCGATCTTCCAGATCCCGGGCCGCACGCCGGCCAACTGCGCGATGACCGCGGCCACCCTCGACTCACTGTCGGGTGGCCGCTTCCGGCTCGGGCTCGGAGTCTCCGGGCCCCAGGTGTCGGAGGGCTGGCACGGCGTCCGCTTCGACAAGCCCCTCGAGCGCACCCGGGAGTACGTCGACATCGTCAACATGGCCCTGCGCCGCGAGCGGGTGAAGTACGACGGCAAGCACTACGTCCTGCCGCTGCCGGACGGCCCGGGCAAGGCGCTGCAGCTGACGGTCCATCCGGTCCGGGACCACATCCCGACCTACCTCGCGTCCGTCGGCCCCAAGAACCTCGAGCTGACCGGGGAGCTGTTCGACGGGTGGCTCGCGATCTTCTACAGCCCGGAGTACGCCAAGGAGTCGCTCGGCCACATCGAGACCGGCCGGGCCAAGGTCGGCAAGACGATGGAGGGCTTCGACGTCGTGCCGTCGATGCCGATGATCGTCGGCGACGACCAGCACGCCTGCGCCGACACGATCCGTTGGTACGCCGCCCTCTACATCGGCGGCATGGGCTCGCGGGAGAAGAACTTCTACAACCAGCTCGGCGTCCGAATGGGCTTCGAGGCGGCGGCCAAGGAGGTCCAGGACCTCTATCTCGACAGGAAGTACGACGAGGCCGCCGCTGCCGTCCCGTTCGAGTTCCTCGAGCAGACCGCGCTGCTCGGCACCAAGGAGCAGATCGCCGAGAAGATGCAGGTCCTCGCGGCCTCGGGCGTCACCACCCTGACCATCACGCCCGGAGGCAACAGCCCCGAGGAGCAGCACGCCGGGTTGCGCACCGCGGTCGAGGCCCTCGAGCTCGCCGGCGTCGGCAGCTGAAGGCCTGGCAGCAGGGCGCTCTCGGCTTCGTCCAGGGTGTTGCCGAGGTCGTCCCGGTCAGCTCCTCGGCGCAGCTGCACCTGCTGCCGTGGCTGCTCGGCTGGCCTCGCGTCGAGGACCGCACCACCTTTGCGGCCGGGCTGCACGCGGGGTCCGCTGCCGGTATCGCCGTTGCCCTTCGGCCCTCGGCCGGCGAGGTCCTGCGGGTGCTGCCGGCGGCCATCCCCGCCGCGGCGGTCGGCCTGCTCGCCCAGGACCTCGTCGAGCGGCGGCTGGGGGGCCCGAGGCCGACCGCCTTCCTGATGGCGACCGCCGGCATCCTGCTCGCGGCGGCGGACCGGACGCCGGCCACCCGCTCGGTCGCGGCCGGCGATCTCACGGCGGCCGGTGCCGCCCAGGTCGTCGCGCTGGCCCCCGGGGTCTCCCGGGCCGGTGCCACCTTGACCGCCTTCCGGCTGCGTGGGGTGCGCCGCGAGGAGGCCCTGCGGACCTCGCTGGTGATGTCGCTCCCGGTGACGTTGGGGGCGGCCTCACTCACCGCCGCGCGTTCCCGTCGTACCCCGGCCGCGCTGCCCGCCGTCGTCGCCGGCGTGGCGTCCTATGCCACCGCCCGCCGGGTCGTGGGATCCTCCAGGCTCTACTCAGGAACCGCCCTCTACCGTCTCGGCCTCGCCCTCGCGGTCGTCGCGCGGCTGCGCAAGGAGAAGCATTGAACCTCTTCCAGGCTGTCGTCCTCGGCGTCGTCGAAGGACTCACCGAGTTCCTGCCGGTCTCGAGCACCGGTCACCTCCTCATCGCGGAGCACCTCATGGGCCTCCCCATGAAGACGCAGCAGCAGAAGGACTCGCTGATCGGCTTCACCGCTGTCATCCAGACCGGCGCGATCCTCGCCGCCGTGCTGTACTTCCTGCGCGAGATCGTCACGGTCGTCGGCGACTTCGCCGGCGGCCTGTTCTCGCCCGCCAAGCGCGACACTCGGGGCTTCCGTTATGCGCTCGCCATCGGCGTCGGCTGTCTGCCGATCATCGTCGTCGGCTTTGCAGCGAAGGACGCCATCAAGAGCATCGACGAGCACCTGGTCGCCGTCGCCCTCGGCCTCATCGTCTTCTCCGCGGTCTTCGTCCTCGCGGAGCGGCGGGCCACGCAGGACCGCGGCAAGGACTCGTTCCGCGCGGCGGACGGCCTGCTGATCGGGCTGGCCCAGTGCATCGCCCTGGTCCCCGGCGTCTCCCGGTCCGGCGCGAGCATCTCCGCCGGACTGCTGCGCGGCATCGACCGGGTGTCGGCGACCCGCTTCTCGTTCCTGATCGGGATCCCCGCGCTGCTCGGCGCGGGCGTCCTGGGCCTCAAGGACGCCACCAACAACACGACGGGTACGACGGCGACGGCGGTCGCGACTGTCGTGTCGTTCGTCGTCGGCTATGCCTCGATCGCGTTCCTGCTGCGTTTCGTGTCCTCGCACCGGATCACCGCCTTCGTGCCCTACCGGCTGCTCGTGGGCGCCGGCGTCCTCGTCGGAGTGGCGGTGTCGTGACCGGCGACTTGACCTGCCTCGCCGTCAACGGGACGAAGTGCCGCGCGCACACCCGGGCCTATCGCAACGGGGAGCTCGTCGCGGAGGGGTTCGACGTCGCGTTGGTGAGCGATCACCTCGACGACGGCTGCGTGGTCTGGCTCGACCTGGAGAAGCCGACGGTCGACGACCTGCGGGTCATCACCGAGGAGCTGTCGCTGCACCCGCTCGCGGTCGAGGATGCCGTGGCCGAGCACCAGCGGCCCAAGCTCGACTCCTACGAGAACCACCTCTTCCTGTCAGCCCAGGTCGCCCGGCTGGACGACGACGCCGTCCTCACGCTGCACGAGGTGGACGCGTTCATCACCGACCGCGCCCTCGTCACCGTCCGCAAGAGCGACAGCATCGGGGTCGAGCACCTCGTCGAGCGCTGGGACGCCGCCCGCAAGCACGCCGGATCGGGGGTCGCCTTCCTCCTCCACGGCCTGCTCGACCTCATCGTCGACGGCCACTTCACCACCGTGCAGGACCTCGACGAGCAGCTCGACAGCCTCGAGGACGTGCTCTTCGACGAGCAGCCGCGGTCCCGGGAGCTGCAGCGGCGCTCGTTCGAGGTCCGCAAGTCCCTGGTGCTGCTGCGTCGCGCCGTGCTCCCGATGCGCGAGGTCGTGAACTCGCTGCTGCGCCGGGACCTCGGCGTGGTGGACGAGCAGATGCAGCCGTACTACCAGGACGTCTACGACCACGTGCTGCGTGCGTCGGAGTGGACGGAGTCGCTGCGCGACCTGGTGTCAACCATCCTCGAGACCAACCTGACCTTGCAGGGCAACCGCCTCAACGAGGTGATGCGCACGCTGACGTCGTGGGCGGCGCTGCTCGCGGTCACCACCGCGGTCACGGGCTTCTACGGCCAGAACGTCCCCTACCCCGGCTTTCAGAAGCAGTGGGGCTTCTACATGTCGATGACGATCCTCCTCGGCGGCACCGGCGGGCTGTACCTCTTCCTCAAGAAGCGCGGCTGGATGTGAGGCGTGGCGAGTCGCGGCTGCCGGCTGCGGCAGCAGTTGTCATCGCCCTCGCCGCCGAGCTGCTGCTGGCTCCCTCGCTGCTGCCGGGGCCGGCCTGGTTGCTGCCTGGGCTCGAGGCGCTGCTGCTGGTCGGCCTGGTCGCCGCCGACCCCAACCGGCTGACCGCCGAGTCGCGCGACCTGCGGCTGCTCTCGCTCGCCCTCCTCGGCGTCATCGCGGCCGGAAACACCTGGGCGCTGGCACGACTGATCGACCTGCTCGTCAACGGCGGCGGCACCGGCCGGACCGTCCTGTCGGCCGCGGCGGGCGTCTGGGTCACCAACCTGGTCGTGTTCGCCCTCGCCTACTGGGAGACCGACCGAGGGGGCCCCTTGGGCCGGGCGGGTGCCCGCGCCGCCCCGCCGTACCCGGATCTGTGGTTCCCGCAGGACGGCGATGCGAAGGGCGCCGCGCCGCAGGGATGGGAGCCGACGTTCGTGGACTACCTGTTCGTGTCGGTGACGGCCCAGACCGCGTTCAGCCCGACCGACACCATGCCGTTGACGCCGCGCGCCAAGCTGCTGATGGGCGGTCAGGGGCTCGTCTCCCTCGTCACCATCGGTCTCGTCGCCGCCAGAGCCGTCAACATCCTCGCCAAGTGACCCCAGCGCATAGGGTCGGCGGATGACGACGGTGGTCCTCGTGCGGCACGGCCTGACGCACCTGACGGGGCCGGTCCTGGCCGGGTGGACCCCCGGGCTGCACCTCGACGAGCGCGGCCAGAAGCAGGCGGCCGCCGTCGCCGAACGGCTGCGACCGGTGACCTTCGACGCTCTCGTGTCCAGCCCGCTCGACCGGTGCCTCGACACCATCGGGGCCATCGCCGAGGGCCGCGCCATGGCGGTCACCCAGGACCAGCGGATCGGCGAGTGCCACTACGGCGACTGGACGGGCAAGCCCCTGAAGGACCTCGCCAAGGACCCGCTGTGGAAGGTCGTCCAGCAGCACCCGAGCGCTGCGGTGTTCCCGGGCCCCGAGGGCGAGCCGCTGCGGGAGACGCAGAACCGCGCCGTCGCCGCCATCCGCGACTGGAACGACAAGCTCGGGCCGGACGCGACCTGGCTCGCCTGCAGCCACGGCGACGTCATCAAGGCCATCGTCGCCGACGCACTCGGCCTGCACCTGGACCAGTTCCAGCGCATCCTCGTCGACCCCTGCTCGGTGACGATCATCCGCTACACCGAGACCCGGCCGTTCGTGGTGCGGGTCAACGACACCGGCGGGGGAGTAGCCGACCTGCTGCCGCCACCCAAGAAGTCCCGCCGCAAGCGCTCCAGCGACGCCCCGGTCGGTGGCGGAGCGGGCGCATAGGGTTGTGGCCGTGCCCCGTCAGGTCCATCTCTTCGACCCGCCCGAGCGCTTCGTCGCCGGGACGGTCGGCCAGCCCGGGGACCGCACCTTCTACCTGCAGGCCAGCGCCCAGGGCCGCACCGTGAGCGTCGCCCTGGAGAAGCTGCAGGTGCAGGTGCTGGCCGAGCGGCTCGAGGAGCTGCTCGAGACGGTCCGCCGGCAGACCGACGCCGACGTGCCGACGGTCGCGCCCCGGGAGCTGGAGGACACCGCGCCGCTCGACGCGCCCGTCGAGGAGGAGTTTCGCGTCGGCACGATGGGGCTGGCGTGGGAGACCGACGGCGAGCGGCTGGTCGTCGAGGCGCTCGCGCAGGCCGAGGACGAGACCCAGGCCGTGGTCGAGCCGCTCAGCGAAGGCGACGAAGGACCTGACGCGTTGCGCGTCCGCATCACGGCAGAGATGGCCCGTGCGTTCATCGCCCGCGCGCTGCGCGTCGTCGCCGCCGGCCGCCCGCCGTGCCCGCTGTGCAGCCTCCCGCTCGACCCCGAGGGCCACATCTGCCCGCGGCAGAACGGGCACCGCCGCTGAGCCCGGACCAGCGCCGGCTGCTCACGGACGGCGTGCTGGAGGTCGAGGGCCGGCTCATCGACGCCAGCAACGCGACGCTGTACTGCACGACGACCCTCGACGGCGTCAGTGCGGCCTGCGTCTACAAGCCGGTACGAGGCGAGCGCCCGCTGTGGGACTTCCCGGACGGGACCCTGGCCGGCCGCGAGGTCGCCGCCTACCTCGTCAGCGAAGCCACCGGCTGGGACCTCGTCCCTCCGACGGTGCTGCGCGACGGCCCCTTCGGCACCGGCATGTGCCAGCTGTGGGTCGAGGTCGACGATTCCGTCGACCTGCAGGAGCTGGCCCACAGCGACCATCCCGACGTGCAGCGGCTCTGCGTCCTGGACGCGGTCATCAACAACGCCGACCGCAAGGGCGGGCACCTGCTGCCCACCCCTGATGGCCGGGTCTACGGCGTCGACCACGGGGTCTGCTTCAGCGCCGAGGACAAGCTCCGCACGCTGCTGTGGCAGTGGCGCGGCGAGCCCCTCACCGCTGCCGCCGTCGCGGTCCTCGAGCGGTTGCAGACCGAGTTGTACGGCGGGCTGGGTGAGCAGCTCAACGCGCACCTCACGCGGCGCGAGGTGCGTCGTACTGTGCAGCGCGTCGAGCGGCTGCTGATGACGGGGCTGCACCCGATGCCGAGCGAGGACTGGCCTGCCATCCCCTGGCCGCCGTTCTAGAGCTGGATGCAGCCCTCGCCGCGACCGACCCGGGAGAGCCCGGCGAGGTCACCCGCCTGCAGGTCGCGCAGGCCGGGCTGGATGACCGGATACATCAGCTGCTTTGCCGAGGAGGCGTGGCCGAGGCCCATCGCGTGCGACAGCTCGTGCAGGATCACGGTGTACCAGGACACCGCACCCGACAGCGGGAGGTGGGCCGCCTGGTTGAGCGCAATGACGGCGTCGCGGATCGCCGCGGTCGTCGTGCCGCTTCGCGTCACCCCGAACCAGGCAGTACGGGTGACGCCCAGGACGCCGGGCGACTGGCCTCGCAGCAGGTCGCTGTGGGCCGCCGTCGTCCAGCCGATCAGGACGGGCTGGCGGGTCGCGCTGGTCTTCGGCAGCCAGCCGCTGGTCGGGGCGGTGCTCACCGCGCCGTCGTAGACCCAGGTGGTCCCGGTCGCCTTCGAGATCCGGGCGATCGCCTTCACGACCTGGGTGAATCCTCCGACGACCTGGCCGGTCGTGCGGTAGCGCCAGTGGATCGCGGTGCACGGGTCCCAGCGCACGGGACGGCCCTGCAGCAACGTCTCGAAGGTGTACGACGAGCCCGTGGCCGAGCTCGTCGATCCGGTCGTCACCGCGTCCGGATCGGAGAGGTGCCGCTGCCCTGCGGCCGTGGTCGAACCTGCCGAGAGCAGCGCGAGAGCTGCCAGCACCAGAGCGATCCGCCGCATCATGCCTGTCGTATCGGGTCAAAACGGTCCCCGACAGTTCACCCGATCGGGTCGCAAGGTCGCCGGACTACGCTGCCCGCCATGCAGTCCTGGCCCGCGGTGAACGTCCCTCGGCTGCCCGGCACCACCTCCTCCCTGCGGGTGCACGACACGTCGTCCGGAGGTCTCGTCGACGTGACGCCGACCGACGGTGTCGCGCGCCTCTATGTCTGCGGCATCACGCCGTACGACGCGACCCATCTGGGCCACGCCGCCACCTACCTGTCCTTCGACACGCTGGTCCGGGTCTGGCGCGACCAGGGCCACGAGGTGCGCTACGTCCAGAACGTGACCGACATCGACGACCCGCTGCTGGAGCGTGCCGCCCGCGACGGTGTGCGCTGGGAGGACGTCGCGCTGCGCGAGACGGAGCTGTTCCGCGCCGACATGACGGCGCTGCGGGTGCTGCCGCCGACCTGGTACGTCGGTGCGGTCGAGGCGATGGACGAGATCGCCGCCCTGGTCCTGAAGCTGCAGGAGCTCGGCGCGGCCTACGACGTCGACGGCGACGTGTACTTCTCCGTGGCCTCGGCGCCGCACTTCGGGTCGGTCGCCGGCCTGGACGTCCCCACGATGCTGCGGCTGTCGGCCGAGCGCGGGGGAGACCCCGACCGACCCGGCAAGAAGGACCCGCTCGACTGCCTGCTGTGGATGGCTCAGCGGCCGGGGGAGCCCGGCTGGGACTCGCCGCTGGGCCCGGGTCGGCCGGGGTGGCACGTCGAGTGCTGCGCGATGGCGCTGAACCGGATCGGCCCGCAGCTCGACGTGCAGGGCGGCGGTGCCGACCTGGCGTTCCCGCACCACGAGCTCTCCGCCGCCGAGGCGGAGGTCGCCAGTGGGCGCGCGCCCTTCGCGCGGGCCTACGTGCACGCAGGGATGATCGGGCTCGACGGCGAGAAGATGAGCAAGTCGCTCGGCAACCTGGTCTTCGTCTCGAAGCTGCTGGCCGGCGGCACCGATCCGGGCGCGCTGCGGTTGGCCCTGCTCGGCCAGCACTACCGCATCGACCGGGAGTGGACGCCGGCGCAGCTGGACGAGGGCGAGGCGCGGCTGCTCCGCTGGCGGGCCGGCACGACCCGCGACGCGGGGCCGGACGGGAACGCGCTGCTGTCCGCCGTACGCCTCGCGCTCAGTCAGGACCTGGACACGCCGGCCGCCCTCGCCCTCGTGGACGAGTGGTCCGCGCACGACGGTGACGACCCAGCGGCGCCAGCGCTCACCACCGCCCTCGTCGACGCCCTCCTCGGCGTCCCCCTCCACCCCGTCGATGTGCACTCATAGGGTCGCTGGGCACGCAAAAGCCACCCGACCAGCTCACATCCACGCCAGGAGGGGTTAGGGGAGGAGGAGGCTCAGGAGCTTGCCGTGGGGGCGTTTCCACTGGCCACAGTCACAGCCGGACTGGGAGCAGTCGGTGCCGCGGCGGTGGTGCTCGTGGGCGTCCTTCGGGTGCGCGCAGCCGCGGCACGGGACCTTGTCGGGACCCTCGGTACGACGGTCAGCCGACGTGCCGGGGACGCGGTCCTTCATCTGCTCCACCTTCCCCTATCGGCACGAGCTGGCTCGGGCTGAACTAGCCGGTGTCGCCCTGGCGGCGGAGGAACCGCTGGAACTCCGCAGCGATGGCCTCGCCTGAGGCCTCGGGCAGCTCCTCCTCGGGCTCGCGCTCCTCCAGGGAGGCGACGTATTCGGCGACGTCGGCGTCCTCGGCGGCGAGCTCGTCGACGTGCTGCTCCCAGGCCCGGGCCTCCTCCGGGAGGTCGCCGAGCGGGATGGTGACGTCGAGCAGGTCCTCGACGCGGCGCAGCAGCGCGACGGTCGCCTTCGGGCAGGGCGGGGACGCCACGTAGTGCGGGACGGCCGCCCAGAACGACACGGCTGGCAGCCCGGCGGTGGCGCAGGCTTCCTGCAGGACCCCGACGATCCCGGTCGGGCCCTCATAGCGGGAGTGCTCGAGCCCGAGGCGACCCGCTAGCTCGGGATCGGAGGACGTGCCGCTCACCGGCACGGGCCGGGTGTGCGGGCTGTCGGCCAGCAGCGCCCCCAGCGTGACGATCTCGCTGACGCCCAGCTCGCCGGCCTGCCGCAGCACCTCCTCGCAGAAGCCGCGCCAGCGCATGTTGGGTTCGATGCCGCGGACGAGCACCAGATCCCGCTCGGCAGCAGCGACGCGCGCGACGTAGAAGTGCGTGGTGGGCCAGGTGATCTTGCGGGTCAGGCCGTCCTCGAGGGACACCATCGGGCGGTTGACCTGGAAGTCGTAGAAGTCGTCCGGGTCGATGGCGGCGACCTCCTCGCCCTCCCAGACGTCGATGAGGTGCTCCACGGCGTCCGTGGCCGCGTCGCCCGCGTCGTTCCACCCCTCGAAGGCGCAGACGAGGACGGGGGACCGCAGGTCGGTCACGACGTCGCGGCTCCCTTGCCGGTGGTATGCACGATGAGCACGTCGCAGTTGGCCTTGTGGGTGATGTTGGCCGGCACCGAGCCGAGCAGCCGGCCGGCGAGGCTGTTGAGACCGCGGTTGCCGACCACGAGCAGGTCGACGCCGTTGTCGAGCGCGCCCTTCACGAGGGCGTCGACGGGGTCGCCCTCGACCGCCAGCCGCTTGACCTTGGTGGCGCCGAGCTTGGTCGCCCGGTCCTCCGCGTCGCGCAGCACGTCCTCGGCGGGCGCCGAGCCCTGCACCTTGTACGCCTCGTCGCCCAGGGCGCTGCGCGCGTCCTCGCGCTCGCGCGCGCTCATCTCCCGATAGGCGGTCAGCAGATAGAGCGTCGCGCCCGCGTCCGCCGCGACGGCCGCAGCCCGATCCACGGCGCGAAACGACGACAACGAACCATCGGTGCCCACCAGCACGGACTTGTAGCTGCTCACGCCGAACCTCCGTCTAGACCTGCTCCGGAACGTACCCCTTTGGCGTTTGCCGTTGCTCAGTAGACTTCCGGTGTGTCTGACACCCCTCGCCCCGATCTGCTGAGCGCTCTGAAGGAGCGCGTCGTCGTGGCGGACGGAGCGATGGGCACCATGCTCCAGGCGCACGACCTGGGGCTCGACGACTTCGAGGGCCACGAGGGCTGCAACGAGGTCCTCAACGCCACCCGCGCCGACGTGGTGCGCAGCGTCCACGACGCCTACTTTGAGGCCGGCAGCGACGCGGTCGAGACCAACACGTTCGGCTGCAACTGGGCAGCGCTCAACGAGTACGGCATTGCCGACCGCAACCGTGAGCTGTCGCTGGCCGGAGCGCGCATCGCGCGGGAGTCGGCGGACGCCCACGCGACCCCGGACCGCCCGCGCTGGGTGATCGGCTCGCTCGGTCCCGGCACCAAGCTCCCCACCCTCGGCCACGCGCCGTACGCCCTGCTGCGCGACGCCTACCAGGAGGCCAGCGAGGCGATGCTCGAGGGCGGCGCCGACGCGCTGCTCGTCGAGACCAGCCAGGACCTGCTGCAGACGAAGGCCGCCGTCGTCGGGGCCAAGCGGGCGGTCGCGGCGACCGGTCTCAGCGCGGCCGTCATCGCCCAGGTCACCGTCGAGCTGCAGGGCACCATGCTGCTCGGCTCCGAGATCGGTGCCGCCCTGACGGCCCTCGAGCCGCTCGGCATCGACGTCATCGGCATGAACTGCGCCACGGGGCCCGCCGAGATGGGCGAGCACCTGCGCTACCTCAGCCAGCACAGCCAGATCCCGCTGTCGGTGATGCCCAACGCGGGCTTGCCCATCCTCGGCAAGCACGGAGCCGAGTATCCGCTCGGGCCCGACGAGCTGGCCGACGCGCTGAGCCGGTTCGCCGACGACTACGGCGTCGGGCTCGTCGGCGGCTGCTGCGGCACGACCCCTGCGCACATCCGCACGGTCGTCGAGCGGCTCCGCGGCAGAGCCGTCGCGCCCCGCACCCCGCAGCACGAGCCGGGCAGCTCCAGCCTCTATGCCGCTGTCCCGTTCACCCAGGACGCCGGCGTGCTCATGGTGGGGGAGCGCACCAACACCAACGGCTCGAAGGCGTTCCGGGAGGCGCTGCTCGCTGCCGACTGGGAGAAGGTCACCGACATCGCCCGCGAGGCGGTGCGCGAGGGCGCCCACATGATCGACCTCTGCGTCGACTACGTCGGTCGCGACGGCGCCGTCGACATGCGCGAGGCAGCGGCGAAGCTGGCGACGGCCAGCACGCTGCCGATCATGCTCGACTCGACCGAGCCGCCGGCGATCGAGGCCGGTCTGGAGTGCCTCGGCGGACGCGCCGTCGTCAACTCGGTGAACTTCGAGGACGGCGTGGAGCCTGGCAGCCGGTTCCGGGTCGTCATGCCGATCGTGAAGGAGCACGGCGCCGCTGTCGTCGCCCTCACCATCGACGAGGAGGGTCAGGCCCGCACCGCCGAGAAGAAGGTGGCGATCGCCGAGCGGATCATCGACACGCTCGTCGCCGACTACGGCATGGACGAGGCCGACATCCTCGTCGACACGCTGACCTTCACCCTGGGCACCGGGCAGGAGGAGTCGCGCCGCGACGGCGTGGAGACGATCGAGGCCATCCGGCTGCTCAAGCAGCGCCGCCCGCGCGTCCCCACCACCCTCGGCCTGTCCAACATCTCGTTCGGCCTGAAGCCGGCGGCCCGGGTCGTGCTCAACAGCGTGTTCCTGCACGAGTGCCAGAAGGCCGGGCTCACCAGCGCGATCGTGCACGCGTCCAAGATCCTGCCGATGAACCGCATCCCCGAGGACCAGCGCGAGGTCGCCCTCGACCTCGTCTACGACCGCCGCGCCGAGGGCTACGACCCGCTCACGAAGTTCCTCGAGCTCTTCGAGAACGTCGTCGAGGGCGCCGGGCCCGGCTCGCGCTTCGACGCGCTCATGGAGCTCCCGCTCGAGGAGCGGCTGCGCCGCCGGATCATCGACGGCGAGAAGAACGGGCTGTACGACGACCTTGATGCCGCCATGGCTGAGGGCCGCAAGCCGCTCGACATCGTCAACGACACCCTGCTGGAGGGGATGAAGGTCGTCGGCGAGCTGTTCGGCTCCGGCGAGATGCAGCTGCCGTTCGTGCTGCAGAGCGCCGAGGTCATGAAGGCTGCCGTGGCGCACCTGGAGCCGCACATGGAGAAGGTCGAGGGGCAGTCCGGCAAGGGCCGGATCGTGCTGGCGACCGTCAAGGGCGACGTCCACGACATCGGCAAGAACCTCGTCGACATCATCCTGAGCAACAACGGCTACAGCGTCGTCAACCTCGGCATCAAGCAGCCCGTGACGGCCATCCTCGAGGCTGCCGACGAGCACAAGGTCGACGTGATCGGCATGAGCGGACTGCTCGTCAAGAGCACTGTGATCATGAAGGAGAACCTGCTGGAGATGAACTCCCGTGGGATCGCCGAGCAGTACCCCGTCATCCTCGGCGGCGCCGCCCTCACCAGGGCCTATGTCGAGAACGACCTGTCGGAGGTATTCGACGGGGAGGTGCGCTATGCCCGCGACGCCTTCGAGGGCCTGCGGCTGATGGACCGGCTGATGGCCGAGAAGCGCGGTGAGGTCACCGCGGAGCAGTCGGCGCAGGACAAGGCCAAGGAGGACGAGCGCAAGGCGCGGCACACGCGGTCGCGCGCGATCGCCGAGGCCCGCGCAGCCAAGGAGCCTGAGCCGGAGCCGGTGGGCCGGTCCGACGTCGCGATCGACAACACCGTTCCCACCCCGCCGTTCTGGGGCTCCCGCATCACCACCGGCATCGCGCTCGACGACTACAGCAGCTGGATCGACGAGCGGGCGCTGTTCCGCGGCCAGTGGGGCCTGCAGGGCTCCAAGGGCGGCAACGGACCTTCGTACGAGGAGCTGGTCGAGACCGAGGGGCGGCCGCGGCTGCGGGATCTGCTGAGTCGCGTCCGGGCGGAGGGGATCATGCAGCCCGCCGTCGTCCACGGCTACTACCCGGCCGTCAGCAAGGGCGACGACCTGATCGTGCTCGACCCCGACACCGGCGATGAGCGCACCCGCTTCACGTTCCCGCGTCAGCGCCGCGATCGGCGGCTGTGCCTGGCCGACTTCTTCCGGCC
This sequence comes from Frankiales bacterium, assembly GCA_025465465.1. GTDB lineage: Bacteria > Actinomycetota > Actinomycetes > Mycobacteriales > SCTD01 > RYN-111. The sequence goes on from JAODND010000015.1 coordinate 15,987, forward strand.
GCAGGAGAGCGGTGAGACCGATGTCGTGGCCTTCCAGGTCGTGACGATGGGCAGCCACGTCAGTGAGGTCACCGCCGAGCTGTATGCCAGGAACGCCTACCGCGAGTACCTCGAGCTGCACGGCCTGTCGGTGCAGCTGACCGAGGCGCTCGCCGAGCACTGGCACGCCCGGATCCGCGAGGAGCTGGGCTTCGGTCAGGAGGACGCCTCCGACATCGAGGGCATCCTCAAGCTCCAGCACCGCGGCGCCCGCTACTCCTGGGGCTACCCCGCCTGCCCGGACGTCGAGGACCAGGCCAAGGTGCAGGAGCTGCTGCAGTGGCAGCGGGTCGGCATCGTGCTGTCCGAGGAGTTCCAGCTGACCCCCGAGCAGTCCACCAGCGCGATCGTGGTCCACCACCCGGAGGCGAAGTACTTCGCCGCTCGCTGACGCGTGAGCTGATCCCATGAGAAGGCCATGAGGTCAGCGGTTCCTGTCGTTCCGGACCGCTGCCCTGCTAGCCTCCGAGCCGGACAAAGCAGCACGAAACACCTGTGTTCGGGGGACCTCGGGCTTTCCTCGGGGTGAGCACACGCCGACCATCGCGGCCGACCCGTCCGGGTCATCCGCCCTGACCGACGGGCAAGGATGCACTCCCCTTCGAGCACCACCCGCCGTCTGCTGGGCGCGGCCACGACGCTCGCCCTGGGCTGCGCCACGGCGCTGCACCTGCCGCACCACCCCTCCCGGCCCCTGGAGGCGGCCGCACCGCCGGCCCCCGCGGTCCCACCCGTGGTGGCCGCCGAGACCGTCATCAAGGTCTCGCCCCTCCCGCGCGCCTCCCGGAGCCGCCGGCCGTCCGGGGCCATGCCCGTGGGCAACATCCGGGGCTGGCGGCAGGTGCTGGCCCAGGACTTCACCTCCGGCCGGTTGCCCGCGGGCTGGGGGATCTACTCCGGTGCCCCGGGCGGCAACCCGCACGGCTGGTGGAGCCGCTCCCACGTGGCCGTTCGCGGCAAGGACCTCCACCTGGTCGGTGACTGGCAGCGCGGCACGTTCGTCACCGGCGGCCTGATGGCCACGGACGTCGCCACCACCTACGGCAAGTACGAGGTCCGGTTCAAGGTCTCACGGGCCCAGGGAGTCGCCTACGCCCTGCTGCTGTGGCCGAAGAGCGGCGCCTGGCCGAGCGGAGGCGAGATCGACTTCGCCGAGGACGGCGGCGGCGGGCGACGGTCCGCCACGGCCACCCTGCACTACGGATCGGCCAACACGATGCTGCAGAAGCAGGTCCGCGCCGACTTCACGCAGTTCCAGACGGTCGGGGTCGAGTGGACGCCCGGCAAGCTGGTCTACACCCTCAACGGAAAGCCGTGGGCGGTCGTGATCAGCAACAAGGTGCCGTCCGGGCCGATGCGGCTGGCGATGCAGCTGGAGGCGGGCCACGGCACGCCCTGGTCGCCCGCCCCGACCAAGGCGACGCCGCGCACCGTCGACATGGTCGTCGACTGGGTGGTCGGCTACCGCCGGGCCTGAGCCGCCCGGTGTCGCGCCCGCAGGTACAGCAGCGGGCCGTCCAGCATTCCGCGCCGCTCGCGGCGCAGCAGTGCCGGGTCGATGCCGGCGTCGAGCGACTCGGTGTGCCTGCCGCGGCTGTAGCGCACGCCGCCGACGGCCGACCGGGCCAGCTGCCGGAAGCCCCGCCCGGTCAGGGCGTGTTTGGCGAGGTAGGCGGTCAGGCCGGTCCCATAGCCGTACAGCTGCTCGCTGAGCGACTCCAGGTCGCGACGATGCCGATGCCAGACCACCGCGGACGGTTCGTAGGCGATGGTCCAGCCGCGCGTCAGGGTCCGGACGAACCAGTCGAGGTCCTCTCCGCCGCGGGTGAGCGCGCCCGCCCCGAGCGCCTCGTCGAACCCGCCGAGATCGTCATAGGCGACGCGGGAGACGGCGAAGTTGGCGCCGGTGCCCACCATGCCGCAGGCGTAGGGGTAGAGCGCCGAGTCGCCGCGGTGGTCGAGCAGGTCGAACAGCCGCTGCCTGGTCGACGACGACCAGTGCACCTTGGCGTCGAAGAAGTGCTGCGGTGCGGTCTCGAGCTCGGCGGACGGCACGAGGCCCGTCACGCAGCCGATCCGGGCACTGCGGGTGAAGCCGCGGACCAGGCCCGCCAGCCAGTGCACGTCGACGAGCACGTCGTCGTCGGTGAAGGCGATGACGTCGCCCGTCGCGGCGCGGGCCCCGGTGTTGCGGGCGACGGACAGGCCCGGCCGGGGCTCGAGCAGGTAGCGGACGCGGCCGTCCGCGAGCTCGTCGACCACCGTGCGGGTCGCTGCGGTCCTGGGTGCGTTGTCGACGACGACGATGTCCACGTCGGCTCCGGCGGCGGTGAGCACCGACCCGAGGGCGAGCCGCAGCGAGTCCGCCCGGTCCCGGGTGCAGAGCACGACCGAGAGCGACGTCGGCGCGGCCTGCCGACCCGGCGACTGGCAGGCCCAGTCGCGCCCGGCCTGCTGCGGGTCGCTGATCCCGTCGGCGGCCAGGTGTCCGGCGAGGTCCAGGCTGCTCGCCGTCGCAGCGAGCACGGCCGACCGGGTGACGCGCCCGCCGACCACGGGCAGCTCGAGGAACCCGAGCGGGACGCCGTGCAGCCGCACCAGCACCTTGGCCCGGGTGTGTTCCGGAGCCTGCTGGTCGGCGTCGGGGTCCGAGAGCTCGACCTCCAGGACCTTGGTGGGGACGGTCACGTGACGCTGCGAGGCCGCCGGGCCGACGCATACCCGAAGGCGGTCGTCAGCAGGCCCAGCACGATGCACGCCGCGCGGGCCGCGCCGGCGACGTCCCCGGTGCCGATCGCGGCCAGGTGCTTGAGCATCCCGAGTGGCAGGGTGCGCGTGGCATAGGTGCGCTCCGAGGCGAGTCCCAGCTCGGTGCCGACGAGGCCCGACAGGACTGCCTTGGACCGGCCCTCGTGATAGCAGCGGGAGACGAAGTAGCGCACCGTCTGGCGGTCGCGGGGGACCAGGTGGTGCACGGTGCCACCGGTCGCGCGCAACACCCGCCCGCTCGGATCGGCCTTCGCCAGGCGGATGCTGATCTCGGTCTCCTCGCACCCGACCGGGAGCGTGCCCACCCGGCCGACGAGTTCCGAGAAGCCGCCGACGGCCTCGAGAGGGAGCCGGCGCAGCGCCATGCTCGCGCCGATCGGGTTGCGGACCTGCTCCCCACCGCCCGGGAGCCCCACGTAGTCGCAGCCGACGACCCACCCGAACTCCGGCGGGAACCAGCGGGGTGCCCGGCCACCCTCCCAGGCCGGCTCGACGCGTCCGGCCACCCCGAGGACGTCCTGGCCGGTGAACGGCGCGCGCAGCGACTCCAGCCAGCCCTCACCGGGCGTGGCGTCGTCGTCGAGGAACGCGACGATGTCACCCTCTGCGACATCGACGCCGGTGTTGCGGGCTCCTGACAGCCCCTGACCGTGGGTGTTCGCCTCGACCTGGATCCCGGGAAACGCGAGGCGGGCCCGCCCGAGCACGTCGGGCGCGTGATCGACGATCACGACCAGTTCGTCTCCGGGCCGGAGCTGCTGCAGGACCGCGGCCACGCCCGCCTGCAACTCCCGCCAGCGACGCTCCGTGTAGGTGCAGATGACCACAGACACGGACAAGTTGCCCGCCACTGTCACTGATTGCTCCCCTTGCCGTCGTCGTTCTGAGACACTGGGCCTCGCAGGAAAGTGGTGTCCGGAACATCATCGCCGATCAGGCGGGGGAGTGTCGGGTCGCCGACTCCTGCGGCGCGCGGTGGCACCCGCCGCCACGACGATCATCGATGATCTCGTAGTCCAAAGGAGTGACATCGGCCACGGAACACCGTTTGCGAGGTGGCGCGATGGATACCTTCTTACTCACATCTCACGCACCAGATCTACACGCACAGTGACAAGCATCAGTGACACGTGACCGCCGAGCCCGTGACCCGGACCGGAGTTCATCGTTCTTACAGCCAGAGTTCTTATAGCCAGAGAACGGGCAATGCGTCGATCCGCTGGGCGACCTGGTCGCCACGGCCCAGCGGGGAGCAAGAGGCGAAACCGAGCCCACCGATCCAAGGGGCCAGGCCCGTGCCGTTCCGTAGCGCTACGTCCACCGGTGATCCCGAGCGCCGTCTCGTCGCCGTCCACGACCGCAGCCGTCCGCGCATCAGCGTCGTCGTCCCGGCCCGCAACGAGGCCGCCAACCTCCCGCACGTGCTCTCGGCGCTGCCCCCCGAGCTCTACGAGGTCGTCCTCGTCGACGGTCACAGCAGCGACGACACCGTGGCTGTCGCCCGCACAGTGCGTCCGGACATCCGCGTCGTGCAGCAGACCCGCAGGGGCAAGGGCAACGCGCTCGCGTGCGGTTTCGCGGCCGTGCGTGGCGACATCATCGTGATGCTCGACGCCGACGGCTCCGCCGACCCGCGCGAGATCTCGCGGTATGTCGATGCGTTGCTCGAGGGGGCCGACTTCGCCAAGGGGACGCGCTTCGCCCAGGGTGGCGGCAGCAGCGACCTGACCCGGCTGCGCAGCTCGGGCAACAAGGCGCTCAACCTGGTGGTCAACCTCCTCTACGGCACCCGTTACACCGACCTCTGCTACGGCTACAACGCGTTCTGGACGCGGTGCCTGCCCGTGCTGGCTCTCGACGCCGGCGACGCCGAGCAGGACAAGAAGCTCTGGGGTGACGGGTTCGAGGTCGAGACGATCATCAACACCCGGATCGCCCGCGGCCGGCTGAAGGTCGTCGAGGTGCCGAGCTTCGAGCTCGAGCGCATCCACGGCGCGAGCAACCTCAACACCTGGCGGGACGGGTTCCGGGTCCTGCGGGCCGCCGTCACCGAGCGGTTCCGCCCGCGGCCGCACCGTGAGACGCCCTGGCGCGACCTCGAGCTCGTCCTCGACCTCACCGAGCCAGAGGCTGCCACCGCCTAGTCTGGGTGCGTGCAGCTCGCCGCCGTCCTGTGGGACATGGACGGGCTGCTGGTCGACAGCGAGCCGCTGTGGACCGTGGCGGAAGTGGCCCTGGCCGAGGAGCTCGGCGGCACCTGGAGCGACCAGCTCAAGGCGGCCATCGCGGGCACCCGCCTCGACATCGCCGTCCCGGCGATCCTGGAGCACTACGGCTGCGACACCGATCCCGCGACGGTCACCTGGGCCTCGCAGTGGCTGCTCGCCCGCATGGTGACCCTGTACCAGGAGGACCCGCCGCTGTTGCCGGGCGTCCCGGAGCTGCTCGGCGCCATCCATGACGCGGGCATCCCGCAAGCGCTGGTCTCGTCGTCGTTCCGGGTCCTCGTGGACGCCGTCCTCGCCCACGGGTACGGGCCGTTCGCGCTGTCGCTGTGCGGCGACGAGGTCGGGCACGGCAAGCCGCATCCCGAGCCCTACCTGACCGCCGCCGCTCGGCTCGGGGTGGACCCCGCCGCGTGCGTCGTGCTCGAGGACTCTGCGGCCGGGGTGCTGTCCGGGGAGGCGGCGGGCTGCGCCGTCGTGGCCGTCCCGTCCGTCCCTGGCGTGTCCGTCCTCCAGACCGCCCGCACCTGGGTACGACGGTCGCTGGCCGAGGTCGACCTGCTGCAGCTGCAACAGCTGGTGGCTGCCCGCTGAGTTTCCGCGATCGCCTACCCGAAGACACTGAGGGTAGATACGTTGCCAGGACAGTGGAGGTGGAAACTGCCAGCGGAGCCGGGGCGGATGTCTCATTGGGAGCCCTTGTGGCTGCGTGGAAAGCTTGGCCCCGTCCAGTCGTGGCTGACGAGCCCAGACGCACCAGCGACCCACGGCGTGGTGCTCGTGCCGCCGCTTGGCTACGAGTACTGGACGACGTTCGCGACGCTGCGCGACCTTGCCTGGAAGCTCGCCGACCATGGCCTTGTCTCCGTGCGGTTCGACTACGAGGGAACCGGGGACAGCGCGGGAGAGCCCTGGGACGCCAACCTCCTGGAAGTGTGGCGGGCGGACCTGCGGGCCGCGGTCGAGCTCGTCCGACAGCGTGGGTGCAGCGCCGTGACTCTCGTCGGGATCAGGTTCGGCGCGATGCTGGCTCTCATCGAGGCCTCTGCTGTCGGTGCTGACGCTGTCGTCGCAGTGGCCCCTGTGGTCTCGGGCAAGCGCTACGTACGCGAACTCTCGCTGCTTGGCCACCGGGTCCCCGAGGACGACCCGCGGGACGGCCGCGCGGGGGCCCTCGTCAGCGGAGGCTTGCCCTTTCCCGACGACACGGTCGCCGCTCTGAAGGCACTGGACCTGTCTGCTCTCACGACCGCACCGTCCCGGGTGCTGCTCGTCGAGGGTCCCGGTGCGAAGGGCGGCCTGACGGAGAAGCTGGTTGATCTCGGCGCCGCGGTGGATGTTGTCCGGGATGCAGAGCTCTCCCAGATCCTGGAGGTACCGACGGAGAAGTCCACCGTCCCGGTTCCGTTGGTGGCCGAGGTGGCGGCGTGGGTCGCCCGAGGTGCCGAGGCGACGGCTCCCAGCGTGGTCGGTGACATCCCGAGGACGGCACGAGAGGGCGCGGGCACCGAGATCGACTGGCAGGAGTCGACCATCGCCGAGCGAGTGGTTCTTGTTGCCGCGCAACTCGTCGCGATGCGAGGAGACCCGGGTGCAAGAGCGCTTCCGGCGTCAGACGTCGCGGTGGTGTTCCTCAACACCGGTGCCGAGCACCACGTGGGCCCGGGACGCGCCTGGGTCGAGTACGCCAGGCACCTGAACGCCCGGGGCTGGACCACGTTCAGGCTCGACTTCACAGGCTGGGGCGAGAGCGTCTTCAGCCAGCCCGCTGTCGGACGCCCTTACGCCGCCTCTGCCATCGCAGACGCACAGGCTGCCGCCGCGGCACTGCGGGAGCAGGGCTTCGCACGCGTCGTCCTGGTGGGTCTCTGCTCGTCGGCCTGGGTTGCGCTCCGCGCCGCACTCGGTCCCGGCGTCGACGCGGTCTACGCCTTGAACCCGCAGCTCTACTGGCGACCGGGAGACCCTGATGACATCACCGTCGATGAGGCGGCGGTGTGGCGGGCTCGGCGGACCCGGATCGAACGGTTGGGTCATCGCTACCGGGTCTGGTCGCTGCTCGATCGCCTCGGATGGAGATCACGTCCGGGTCGATGGCTGGACGCGCTGGCCCGGCGCGGTCGATCGGTCCGGCTGGCTTTTGCCGAGGGCGACCTCGGCCATGAGTTCCTCGTGACCCGGCTCGGGCGTCGGCTCGAGGTGCACAGCCGGCCCGGCGCCATGAGCTGCGCGGTCATCGCGCAGATCGACCACCAGATGCATCGCGAGTGGCTCCGCGCGAGCGTCGCGCAAGACCTCAGTGACTGGCTCTCGACCCTCCCCAGCCCCGATCCTCGGCTCACTCGGAAGGCTTGACGCGTGGAGCAGTTGGATGAGATCAACCACAAGGTCTGGGCCGACAACGCTGGGGATTTTGCCGCGGACGGCTGGCTGGACCCGGCCGAGCCAGCAGCCTTGGCCTACGTGGCCAGCGAGGTGCGCGGCGGTCGCGTGCTCGACCTCGGGGTAGGCGCCGGCAGGACCACCGCGTTGCTGCGGCTCCTGACTGACGACTACCTCGGACTGGACTACAGCCAAGCCATGGTGGATATCGCGCGCCAGCGTCACCCGGAGTCAGAAATCTGCCTGGGCGATGTGCGGGACCTTCACGATCAAGCTTCGGACTCCGTTGCCCTCGCAGTGTTCAGCAACAACGGGCTTGACTCGTTGAGCCACCCAGATCGTCAGCGCGGCCTCAGCGAGATTGGGCGAGTCTTGCGTCCTGGCGGCCTTCTGGTCATGAGTGTCCTCAACAAGGAGGGCCCGCTTTACCGATGTGTCCCGGGCGGGGTGCCGGCGACGCCGTGGCACTCCCATCTCGTCCAAGGCCACGTGCAGGCGCTGCAGCCCTCTGACGACTCGCCGGTGGCTCAGGGCCCAGAAGGTTTTGCCTCAGCGGTCCGGAACTGGCGCGCGCTCAGCAAGATGTCTGAAGATCATGCGGACTGGGGAATCAGCCCGCTGCCGGCCTACGACTTCGGTCTACTCGCGCACTTCAGCACGCTCGGTGCCGCCGTTGACGAACTCGCAGGGCACAAACTCCACGTTGAGCGAGCCTGGGCTTGCACAAGCGCACAGCCGTTGGCCCACGACTGCCGGAGTTGCGATTCCTGGTACTTCTATTTCGCCGCGAGGTGGGCCGAGTGACGAGCGAGCGCAGACGTCACCACCTCGTCGAGAAAAGCCTCGGCTTGGGCCCGCAGAGTCACGGGTGCCATCGTGTGCGCGCCGAGGGGTCCTTCCATCGGGCGCACGAGCACGCCAGCTGAGGCTGGGAGGGACTGGATCTGCTGCAGGACAAGCTCGCCAGGGCTCGCCGCAACGGCCAACAACGTGCCTTGCCGTTCGAACGCTGTGACCACCTGCGCTGGAGTGAGTGGGGGTCCACTCGACGTTCCCCACAGCCGCCGGTGCACGAGTCTGAGCTGGGCGATGGCCCAGACCACGACCTCCCGCCTCAGCCGGCTGTCGCGGACGAAGCGAAACATCGTCTTGCGGTTGAAGAAGGTGCGCTTGGCGATGCCGCTCAAGGGGGGAGGCCAGACCAGGCTGCCGTTGAGGCAAGCCGCTGCGACGACACGCGCATCGCGGACCGCGCTGTCGACGGCCCAGTAGCCACCTGAGCACAGGCCGACCATCAGGAATGAGTCCGGCAGTCCTGCGGCGACGGCCGCGTCGAGCACGTCGGCGATCTCGCCTCGGTAGCTGACGTCGTACAAGCCCTCTGGTCCGCGGGGGAAGACGGGGGGTCCGGCCGCCTCGCCGATGTCGTGGAGGTCGACGCGCATTGAGGCGACCCCGAGGTCAGCCCAACGTCGAGCGGCTTCGGCCCACAATCGGTTGGGCCCGGAGCGCGGGATCGCCCCAGCGCTGAGGAAAACGGCCGTGAGCTTGGACTCGCTGGCCCGCGTCACGACCGCATCGGCGTCACCGACGACGAGTCGCTCCTCGACGTAGTCGTTCAGGAACAGCGGCGGGCCGGTCACTGGCTCACCGGGGTCAGGCCGCAGCCAACCTGCCACCACTGAGATGACCTCCAGGGGCGCTATGGAAAGCCGCGGTTCGACGGTGAGTTCGTCGATACCTGGGCCGGGCCCTGTCAGGACCTCAGCCCCCGCGGCGACCAGCGCCTCGACCAGCTTTTGGTCAGTCGGAAGCGTTCCACGACCGAGCACCAAGGCCCGTCGCACCCGCGAGAGGTCGAGCTCCCCTGCGTCGACCGCGCCGAGTTCCTCCTGGGCCCGGACGCCCAGGGGATAACCGTGCACCCAGAGGACACCGTCTGTGCCTGTCACGGTCTCGATCGGCCTCGGTGTGCCGGCAGGTGCATTCCCGGGCTCGGCGGACAAGGCCGCGAACGCGCGCAACTCCCGGAGCAGCATGCGGCCCCGTCCTGGCGAGGCCCAGAGCACGAGATCGTCCAGTTCAGCGCCCGCGGCAGCGGCCTGCAACGCGACCAGCCCACCAAGTCCCACGCCGATGACGGAGACATAGCTGCAGCCCGTGGCCCGGCGCAACAGCGTCACGAGGTCGACGAGCGCTGTGCTCCACGAGGTCAGATCCTGCTCTGCTCCCACACCACTGCTGTCACCGGCGCCCGGAGGCTGGTAGCGCAGGGTGGGATGGCCGGCGGCGGCAAGGTCACGAGCCCAGCCGCGCAGGTTGCGGCCGGCACTGACCCCCTCCCAGCCGAAGGGCGGCACGAGGACGACCGCAGTGGCCCGTGCGCTCCCGTCGGGCAGGTGCAAGCCCGCGAAGACCGCTCCCGAGCGTGTCGGCGCCCAGCCCACCTGCTCGGTCACGAAGAGGTCCCCAAGGCCTGTCGGTCAGTCCCAGATGTCTGGGTTGTCCTTGCTGATGCGCTGCCAGATCGGCTGGAACTGGAACCAGCCGGCGAACTCCCCGCCGACGGTCTGATAGGTCGCGGCCGCGTTGTCGTCATCGATGATCAACGGGGTGCCTGCGGCGTAGGCCATCAGCTGCGACTGTGCGGTGCGCTCGAGGGTCAGGAACCACCAGGCGGCGCTCTCGACCGAGTGGCCGACGGTCAGCATGCCGTGATTGCGCAGGATCACCGCCTTCTTGTCGCCGAGTGCCGCGCCGATCTTGCGGCCCTCCTCAGGATCGAGGACCACCCCGGAGAAGCTCTCGAAGACGCCGAAGTCCTGATGGAAGGCGCAGGCGTCCTGGGTGAGCATCTCGATGCCCATCGGCAGGCTCGACAGGGTCTTGCCGTAGGGCCCGTGCGCATGGGCGGCCGCGATCACGTCCGGCCGAGCCGCGTGCACAGCGCAGTGGATCGCCACCGCGGCGCCGTTGACGGCGCGGTTGCCCTCGACGACGTCACCGGCGTGGTTGACCCGCACCAGGTCGGACTGCTTGATGAGGCTGAAGTGCATCCCGAACGGGTTGACCCAGTAGGAGTCGGTGTGCTCGGGGTCACGAGCCGTGACGTGCCCGGCGACCCCCTCGTCCAGGCCGGCCTTGCTGAACATCCGGAAGGCGGCGGCGAGCTGCACCTTGCGGTGCATCCGCTCCTCCTCGACGGTGGCGAACGCCTGGGGCAGCGGCATCTCCAGCTGCGCGCCGACCGCGACATCGGCCGGTGGGGCGTCGACGGTGTTGGTCTCGAGCGTGGTCACAGGGTGCTCCTCCCGCGTGGGTGTGCTTGCCCACAGTGTTGCACCGTCGGGGGGGAACGGGGTCAGCTCTGCCTCGCGGCGGCGGCGACGTGACGAGCTTCTGGCTCATCCGGATGGGGCACGATCTCCGGCCACGGCAGCAGCGTGCCGCCCTTCTCGGGGCAGAACGCCTGGTGGTCGCACCAATCGCAGAGCTTGCTGGGACGGGGCCGGAAGTCACGGGCCTGGACCGCGCGCTCGATGGCCTCCCACAGCGCCAGCAGCTTGCGCTCCGTGGCGAGCAGGTCGGACTCGTCGGGGGAGTAGGCGAGCACCTCGCGGTCGCCGAGATACATCAGCTGCAGGCGCCGGGGGACCACGCCGCGCGTGCGCCACAGCACGAGGGCGTAGAACTTCATCTGGAACAGCGCCTTGCCCTCGAACGCCTCTCCAGGGGAGCGCCCCGTCTTGTAGTCGACGACCCGCACGTCGCCACTCGGTGCGACGTCCAGCCGGTCCACGATGCCGCGCAACCTCAGCCCGCCTGGCAGGACGACCTCGACATAGGCCTCCCGCTCGGCCGGGTCGAGCCGGCGCGGGTCCTCCAGCGTGAAGTATCCGTCGAGCAGCTGGCGGGCGGAGGTGAGCCAGCTCGCCAGCTCGAGCTCGTCGGTGAACAGCCCCGCGACCTCGGGCTCCGCCTCCTGCAACTTCGCCCACTCGGGGGCCAGCAGCGTGGCGGCGGTCTCCGGCGTGCGCTCGCCCGCGGGAAGGTCGAACAACCGCTCAAGCACCGCGTGAACGAGCGTGCCGCGTGTCGCGGCCGACGACGGCGCCTGCGGCAGCCGGTCGATGGTGCGGTAGCGGAAGAGCAGGGGGCAGGTCATGAAGTCGCCGGCCCGGGACGGGGAGAGCGAGCCCAGGACCGGCAGGTCCTGCGCCGGGATCGGGACCGCCTCTGCTGTCATGGCCGTGACGGTACGGCGAGGCACCGACAGCGGTGGGGCCCCACGCCGTGCTGTGCACTACATCTGGTGTTCACAAGCCCGGAACCGC